>CAYYFE010000030.1:0-51308 GCA_964471115.1 uncultured Solibacteraceae bacterium | reverse complement strand
AGGCCGATGATCTCCTCGATCTGCCGGCGCGCCTCTTCGGGCTGGGCGCTGGGCAGGTCGATCTTGTTGATCACCGGAATGATCTCGAGGTTATTCTCGACGGCCAGATACGCGTTGGCGAGGGTCTGCGCCTCGACGCCCTGCGAGGCGTCAATCAGCAGCAGCGCGCCTTCACACGCGGCCAGCGACCGGGTGACTTCGTACCCGAAGTCGACGTGGCCGGGCGTGTCGAGCAGATTCAGGATGTAGGTATTCCCGTCGTCGGCCTTGTAGGTCAGGCGGACGGCGTGGGCCTTGATGGTGATGCCGCGCTCGCGCTCGAGGTCCATCGAGTCGAGGACCTGCGCCTCCATCTCGCGCGCCTGCAGCGCGCCGGTGGTCTCCAGCAGACGATCGGCCAGCGTCGACTTGCCATGGTCGATGTGGGCGATGATCGAGAAGTTGCGGATATAACGCTGATCCATGAAACTCCGGGCAGCGTCAGCGCTGATCGATCGGACGCACCTGCTGCGGATAGGCCGGACCGATGTAGTCGGTGCGCGGCCGGATCAGGCGATTGTTGGCGTACTGCTCGAGGACGTGGGCAGTCCATCCCGAGATGCGGCTCACGGCGAAGATCGGGGTGTAGAGGTCGATGGGAATGCCCAGCGTGTAGAACATCGACGCCGAGTAGAAGTCGACGTTCGCATTGAGCTTCTTCTCGGCCTTGACGACCTGCTCGATGCGTTCGGACATCGTGAACCACTGCGGCTGCCCGACGCGTTCCCCGATGGACTTCGAAAAGCGGCGCAGGTGCGTCGCGCGGGGATCCTCGGTGCGATACACGCGGTGGCCGAAGCCGGAGATCTTCTCCTTGCGCGCGAGTTTCTCGCGAATGAACGCTTCCGCGCGCTCGACGCCGGCGTCCTGGCCGAGTTCGAGCAGCATCTTCATGACCTCGGCGTTGGCGCCGCCGTGCAGCGGGCCCTTGAGCGCGCCGATGGCGCCGACGATGGCCGAGTGGATGTCGGTCAGTGTGGCCGCGGCCACGCGCGCGGCGAACGTCGACGCATTGAGTTCATGGTCGGCGTGCAGGACCAGCGACACGTCGAACGCGCGCGCCTCGAGGGCCGACGGACGCCGGCCGGTGAGCAGATACAGGAAGTTGGCCGCATGGCCCAGCGCGGGATCGGGATCAATCGGGCCGCCGCCGGCCTGCAGCCGGCCCCACGTGGCCACCAGCGACGCGAGCTGTCCGGTGAGGCGCACGGCCTTGCGGTAGTTCGCGTGCGGCGTGGAGACGCCCGCCTCGGCGTCGTAGTGCCCGAGCATCGAGGTCAGCGTGCGCAGCGCGTCCATGCCGTCGACGGGCGGCAGCGATTTCATGGCGCGCAGGATCGGCTCGGGCAGGATCCGCGCGGACGCCAGCTGCGTCTGCAGGTCGCCCAGCTCGGCCCGGGTGGGCAGCCGGCGATGCCACAGCAGGAAACACGTCTCTTCGAACGAGACGCCGCGATCCATGTCGGCCAGGTCGTGGATGTCGTAGCCGCAGTACGACAACACGCCGCGTTCGCCGTCGATGTAACAGATGGCGGATTCACCCGCCACGACGTCTTCGAGTCCTGCCTTGGGTTTTACGGGAACGGCGGTCGTCATCATCATTCTGCGATCTGCGGAGCCTTCACGAGCACGTCGTCGCCGAACTGCTGCAGCAGCGACGTGAGCCCGGTGTAGAGGAAACCGAACTGGAAGAGCATGAGGAACGGCAACGTGCCGTAGATGCCGTTCAGCAGGGCGTACACCACCGTCATCGAGAAGTACAGGCCGAGGGCCACTTCGAGGAGCGGCTGCACCGCCATGGTCTGGTGGTACTTCTTGTGCTGCCAGCCGTCGGTGGTCGACGCGATGCCGTACTTCGCCGTGCGCGCGAACTCACCGGGGCCGCCAAACAACGCCTCGAACACCGCCTTCGTGTTGTTGACCGCCAGGCCGATGCCGATGGCCATGACGATGGGCAGGTATTTCACGCGGGCGCGCCAGTCCGCGTACAACTCGCGCTGCGAGACCAGGTAGAAGTTCGCGACTGACGCGGTGGCCGCCATGAACAGCGGCACGTCGATCAGCAGCATTTCCGTCCAGCCCATGTTGTAGCGGACGACCATGGCCGGAAACATCAGCACCGACAGCACACACATCAGCAGGTAGTTGAAGTTGGCCGTCAGGTGGAAAAACGCTTCGACCTTCACCTTGCGCGGGAGGTCGGACGCCAGGATGGCCGGCAGGACCTTGCGGCACGTCTGAATGCTGCCCTTCGCCCAGCGGTGCTGCTGCGACTTGAACGCGTTCATCTCGACGGGGACTTCGGCCGGCGTGACCAGATCGGGGATGAACAGGAACTGCCAGCCGCGCAGCTGGGCGCGGTAGCTGAGGTCGAGGTCCTCGGTGAGCGTGTCGTGCTGCCAGCCGCCGGCATCCCCGATGGCGGTGCGGCGCCACACACCGGCCGTGCCGTTGAAGTTGAAGAAACACCCCGCGCGGTTGCGGCCGCCGTGTTCGAGCACGAAATGGCCGTCGAGCAGAATCGACTGAATCTTCGTCAGCAGCGAGTACTGGCCGTTGAGGTGGCCCCAGCGCGCCTGCACGAGCGCGACCTTCGGATTGCTGAAATGGCCGATGGTGCGCGTGAGGAAGTCCTTCGTCGGCACGAAGTCGGCGTCGAAGATCGCGATGAACTCGCCGCGCGCCACCTTCATCGCCGCGTCGAGCGCGCCGGCCTTGTACCCGGTGCGATCCGTGCGATGCAGGTAGTGGATGTCGAACCCGCGCTGCGCCTGCCGGCGCACGGCCAGCGCCGCGATCTCGCGCGTCTCGTCGGTCGAGTCGTCCAGCACCTGAATCTCGAGTTTGTCCTTCGGATAGTCGATCTCACACACCGCGTCGATCAGCCGATCGACCACGTACATCTCGTTGAAGATGGGCAGCTGGATGGTGACCACCGGCAGATCCGCCGGCAACGGCGCCGGCCCCGGCACGCGGTCCTTGTTCTTCATGTACTCGTACACGAGGTAGTAGCGATGCCACCCGTAGATCCCGAGGATGCTCAGGACGAAAAAGTACGCGACGAGGATGAGCGTTTCGTATCCAGCCATAGGTGAGGGTCCGGGCCCGAACGGCGACCCACCATTCTAAACCGGATACCTTCGCTTGGTTGGGCTAGTGGGCTAGTGGGCTGGTGGGCTGGTGGGCCTTGCCCTCCGGAGCTGCGCGCGAAGCGCGCGTTCAGCGCAGGAGGGTTGACAGTGGCGAGGCGAGTCGTTTAGACTATTGTCGTTGTAACGATAAACCTCTTACAGGAGACACCATGAGCACCGTTCTGACCCCCGCCGCCACGACCTGGACTATCGACGCCTCCCACTCGGAAGTCGGGTTTTCGGTCAAACACCTGATGATCAGCACCGTGCGCGGCCGGTTTGCCGGCGTCGCGGGCACCGTCACCTACACCCCCGGCGACTTCGCGTCGGCCTCCGCCGACATCACCATCGACGCCGCCACCATCGACACCCGCGAAGAGAAGCGCGACGCCCACCTGCGGTCCGCGGACTTCTTCGACGTCGAGAAGTTCCCCACCCTGACCTTCAAGAGCCGCCGCGTGCAGGGGGCGACGGCCGAGGCCTTCCAGCTGGTCGGCGACCTGACCATCCGCGACGTCACCCGCGAGGTGGTTCTGGACGTGGCCTTTGAAGGCACCCAGAAGGACCCCTGGGGCAACACCAAGGCCGGCTTCACCGCGACGACCAAGATCAGCCGCACCGACTTCGGCCTGACCTGGAACGCGGCGCTCGAAACCGGCGGCGTCCTGGTCGGCGACGACATCAAGATCGGCCTGGACGTCCAGCTGCTCCAGCAGGCGTGAGATAATTGCAGGCTCCCCGCAGGCGCGGGGAGCCTGCCCATGCAACCTGCGACCCTCCGCGCGCTCGAGTTCGACCGCATCCGCGAGGCGCTGGCGCTCCAGACGCTGACGCCGCCCGGACGCGCGCGCGCGCTCACCCTGGAGCCCTCGGCCGAGCCGGCCGAGATCCAGGCCCGCCTCGACACCACCTCGGAGGCCGTGCGCCTGCTCGCCGACGGCGGGTCGCTGTCGATGCAGGCGCCCGAGACGCTCTTCGACATCCTCGAGGCGCTGCAGGTCGGCGGCCAGCCGCTCGACCCGCCCGCTCTGCTGGGACTGGCCACGTTCGTCGAATCGGTGGACGCGGCCTGCGCCGGCATTCGCCGCCTGCCGGGCACCGCTCCGCGGCTGGCCGACGTGGTCTCGGCCGCGGTCTCGTTCGCCGCGGAAGCGGCGCGCACCCGCAAGGCGATCTCGCCGGCGGGTGACGTCAATGACGATGCCAGCCAGGCGTTGCGGGACATTCGCGATGCGTTGCGGCGCCATCGCGCGAAGCTGCGCTCGACGCTCGAACAGCTGACGCGCGGGCGCGACGCCTCGAAGTACCTGCAGGACCAGATCGTCACCGACCGGGGCGGCCGCTACGTCGTGATGGTCCGCGCCGAGCACCAGCACGCCATCCCCGGCATCGTGCACGGCAGTTCCGCCAGCGGCGCCAGCCTCTACCTCGAGCCGATGGCCACGGTGCAGACCAACAACGAGATCGTCGCCCTGGCGGATCGCGAGAAGGCGGAGGTCCACCGCATCCTGCTGGCGCTGACCGACGCGTACCGCCACCGCGCGGCCGACCTCGACACCACCCTGCACGTGGCGGCCGAACTCGATCTGGCGCAGGCCAAGGCCCGGCTCGCGGCGCGCCAGCAGGCCGTCGCGCCGACGCTGACGACCGACGGCCGCCTGGAGTTTCTGGGCGCGCGCCACCCGTTGCTGGGCGAACAGACGTCCGTCGTGGCCAACGACATCCGCCTGGTCCCGCCGGTCGACGCGCTGGTCGTGTCGGGCCCGAACACGGGCGGCAAGACCGTGGCGCTCAAGGCCGCGGGCCTGCTGTCGCTGATGGCGCAGGCCGGTCTGCACATCCCCGTGGAGGCCGGCAGCGCGTTCACGCCGTTCCGCTCGGTGTTCGCCGACATCGGCGACGACCAGTCGATTGCGGCCAACCTCTCGACGTTCTCGGCACGCATCGCGCATCTGGTGGAAATGGACCGCGCGCTCGAACAACCCGCGCTGGTGCTGCTCGACGAAGTGGGCGGCGGCACCGACCCGATTGAAGGCGGCGCGCTGGGCACCGCGGTCATCGAACACTTCCGCCAGCGCGGCGCGCTGGTGATCGCCACCACCCACGACGATGGCCTGAAGACGTTTGCGGCCACGACGTCCGGCATCCAGGCGGCGGCGATGGGATTCGTGCCCGACACCTATGCCCCGACCTACCGCCTGCTCTACGGCGCGCCCGGCCGCAGCCTGGCGCTCGAGATTGCGGAGCGTCTGGGCATGCCGGCCAGCGTGATCGCGGCGGCGCGGGCGCGTCGATCGACCCGCGAGACGCAGCTGGCCGACCATCTGGCGCGCGTCGATCAGGAACTGGCGACGCTCGAACGCGAGCGCGCCGCTGTCGCGGCCGAGCGCCGGGCGCTGGACGCCGAACGGCAGCGCCTGGTCGCGCGCGAATCGCACGTGACCGAACGCGAAGCGGTCCTGAAGAAGCGGCTCGACGATCGGCTCAACGAGAAGCTGCGTGAAGCGCGCGCGGAAGTCGACCGCGTCGTCGCGCAGGTGAAGTCGAAGGCCGAGGTGCTCGTGTCGCAGGCGGACCGGCGCCAGTTGTCGACCGGCGAAATCGGGCGCCTGCGCGTGGAAGGGCGCGCGGCGATCGACGCCGCCGCACAGCCGCTGGGCGGTGCCCCACCGCCGGAGGCCGACGCGCCGTTGGCAGAGGCGCCGGAGGTGGGCGACACGGTGTTTGTTGCCGCCCTGGGTGCGCCGGGCCGCGTGACCGCGGTGTCGGGCAAACACGCCGAGGTCGACGTGCGCGGCAAACGCATGCGGGTCGCCTGGCGCGAACTCCGCCGGGGCTCCGCCGCGGCCGTTCCGGCCGGGCGCTCGGGGCGCGACCAGGACGCCGGTCGCGTGACCAGTCCGGCCCCCGCGGGTCTGGTCGCGGCGTCGCGCGAGCTGATGGTCATCGGCAAGACGGTGGATCAGGCCGTCGACGAGGCGGAGAAGTTCCTGGACCAGGCGCTGCTCACCGACTCGCGCCGCCTGCGCATCGTCCACGGCCATGGCACGGGCCGGCTGCGCGACGCGATGACCCAGTTCTTCCGCGCGCACCCGATGGTGGCATCGGTCGCGCCCGCCCCCGACAATGAAGGCGGCAATGGCGCCACCATCGTGGAGCTGAAGGACTGATGGCCCTCTTCCCGCAGGGCTTCCTCGACGACCTGAAGGTCCAGACCGATATCGTGACGATCATCGGCGAGGTGACGCCGCTCAAGAAGGCGGGCGCCACGTGGAAGGGCCTCTGCCCGTTCCATGCGGAGAAGACGCCGTCGTTCAACGTCAACAAGGACAAGGGCTTCTTCAAGTGTTTCGGGTGCGGCGTCGGCGGCGATGTGGTGAAGTTCGTCGAGCTGCACCAGAAGGTCACGTTTCCCGAGGCCGTGCGGTATCTGGCGCAGCGCGCGAGCCTGACGATTCCGGAGTCGGTGGAAGGCGGCGAGGAACGGGTCGCCGCGGCGCAGCGCGAGGCCCTGGTCAAGCTGCACGAGGACGCGTGGGCCTTCTTCAAGGACCAGTTGGCGGGACCGGCCGGCGCCCGGGCGCGCCGCGAGCTGGAGACCCGGGGCCTGTCGGCCGCCACCTGCGAGACATTCGGCTACGGGTTTGCACCGGCGGCCGGCCGCGAGACCCTGGCGGGCCTGTTCGCGGAGCGGAAGGTCCCCCTGCCGGTGCAGTTGCAGTCCGGCCTGGTGATCCAGCGCGACGATGGCCGGGTGGTGGACCGGTTCCGGAACCGGCTGATGATTCCGATCCGGCGCGATACCGGGGCGCTCATCGCGTTTGGCGGCCGGGCGATGGACGAGGGCCAGGTCCCGAAGTACCTGAATTCCCCGGAAACGCCCATTTATTCGAAAGGCCGGACCCTGTACGGGTTGGACGTGACGAAAGGGGCCATTCGGAAGCACAATTATTGTGTGTTGGTTGAGGGCTACTTCGACCTGGCCCAGGTGTGGCAGGCCGGGGTGCAGCCCGTGGTGGCCTCGAGCGGGACGGCGCTGACGCCGACGCAGGCGCGGCTGCTGAAACGGTTTGCCCAGAAAATCGTTCTAAGTTTTGACCCGGACGCGGCCGGACAGGGGGCGGCGGCGCGCACGTCCGGCTTGTTGGTGGCGGAAGGATTCCAGGTCAACGTGGCGCTGCTGCCGTCGGGCAGCGATCCCGATACGTTCATCAGGCGGGAAGGCGGGCGGGCGTACGTCGACCGCCTCAAGGGATCCCGGTCGTATCTGGAGTTCCTGCTCGACCGCGCGGCGGCGGGTGTCGATCTGAACCGGCCCGAAGGCCGCCGGACGTTCATCGGCAAGATGCTGGAGGTGGCCGCGACGATACCGGATGCGGCGCTGCGCGACCAGTTCGCCGATCGCCTGGCGCACAAGGCGCGCATCACCGAGGGCGTGGTGCGCGAGGAGATTCGCAAGGCGGCCGCCGCGCGCAAGACCGAGCCGCCAGCGGTGGCCGTCCCGGTGACCGCCCGGCTGCTGCCGGCCGAGCAGGGGTTGTTGTGGGCGATGGTCCACCGCCCGGTGGAAGGCCTGGCGGCGCTGGCGCAGCTGGAGGCCGACGACCTCGTGGGCCTGGTCTCGGCCCCGATGTTCGAGGCCGTGCGGGGGCTGGCCGATGTGCCGGCCGAAGTGTTGCCTGAGCTGCTCGCCGAGCGTCTCAGTGAAGGGGAACGGGCGCTGCTGTCGCGGGCGGCCGGAACGGAAGCGGCCGCGCCCCCGGCCGACTGTGTGCACGCGCTGCGCCGGCGCCGCCTCGAGCGGCAGGTGGCCGACGTGCAGGACGACATCGACCGGCTGCAGGCATCGGGTGATGACCGGCGGCTGGCGGATTTGTGGACCGTGAAAGTCGGGCTGCTGCAGCAGCTCGAGGCATTGAAGGACTGAAGGAGCAGCAGCCTTGTCGATTGAGGAAAAGTACGACGAGATTCGGGCGTTGATGGCGATGGGCAAGGAGAAGGGGTATCTCCTCTACGAGGAGATCAACGAGATCCTGCCCGCCGATGTCACGTCGGCCGAGGAACTGGATGACCTGTTCAGCGCGCTGGGCGCGGCGGGCATCGAGATCGTCGAGTCCGAAAAGACGTACCGCGACGAAAAGGTCGGCGACGGCGAGACCGAGGGCGGCGGCGACCTCGACCTGACGCCAGGCGTCCTCGACAAGACGAACGACCCGGTCCGCATGTACCTGCGCGAGATGGGCACGGTGCCGCTGCTCACGCGCGAGGGCGAAGTGGCCATCGCCAAGCGCATCGAACGCGGCAAGCTCACGGTGATGAAACTCATCTCGCGGACCCCCAAGGTGACGCAGGAAGTCATCGAGATGGGCGAACAGCTCAAACGCGGCGAACGCACGATCCGCGAGCTGGTGGTCTTCAACGAAGAGGAGATCACCGACGAGAAACTCGAGCGGCGCCGGAAGCAGCTCGAAAAGCAGATTGACGCCGTGCGCATCGCGCAGGAGAACGCCGTCAAGACCGAGGAGAAGTTCGGCGAGCTGGCGCGGACGACCAAGAAGCTGCTGGCCAAGCGGCCCGCGGCCAAGCCCGGCAAGAAGGCCCCGGCGTTCACCGCGGAGGAGAAGAAGGCCATCAAGGCCAGCTGGCGCGTGCGCCGCGCGAAGGTGGCGGTGACCATCGCCATCCGCAAGATCGAGTTCACCGAAATGGTGAAGCGGCGGCTCATCGACGGCCTCAAGACGTCGGTCGAAGACATCCAGTGGAAGCAGAAGGAGATCCGCCAGATCGACCAGCGGCTCGATCCACAGGGCAAGAAGAAGCTGCGCGAGGAGGAAAAGAAGATCCTGCTCAAGCACAAGGACGAGCTGACGAAGGAAGTCAAGGCGATGGCCGCCAAGCTCGAACAGTCGCCCGAGGACCTGACGCAGATGATGCGGACGATCCTCGAGGGCGAGGCGCAGGCCGAACAGGCGAAGAAGGAACTGGTGGAAGCCAACCTGCGCCTGGTCGTGTCGATCGCCAAGAAGTACACGAACCGCGGCCTGCAGTTCCTCGACCTGATCCAGGAAGGCAACATCGGCCTGATGAAGGCGGTCGACAAGTTCGAGTACCGGCGCGGCTACAAGTTCTCGACGTACGCGACGTGGTGGATCCGGCAGGCGATCACGCGCGCGATTGCCGACCAGGCCCGCACGATCCGCATCCCGGTGCACATGATCGAGACGATCAACAAGCTGATCCGCACCTCGCGGGCGCTGGTGCAGGAGCTGGGCCGCGAGCCGACTTCGGAAGAAATCGCGCAGCGCATGGACATTCCGGTGTCCAAGGTCCGCAAGGTCCTGAAGATCGCGCAGGAGCCGATCTCGCTGGAGACCCCGATTGGCGAGGAGGAGGATTCGCATCTTGGCGACTTCATCCCCGACACCAACGTCCTCTCACCCGCCGAGTCGGTGATCAACCTGAACCTGAAGGAGCAGACCGACTCGGTGCTGCGCACGCTGACGCCGCGCGAGGAGCGCGTCATCAAGATGCGCTTCGGCGTGGGCGAAGGATCCGAACACACGCTCGAGGAGGTGGGCCAGAGCTTCGCGGTCACGCGCGAACGCATCCGCCAGATCGAAGCGAAGGCGCTGCGCAAGCTGCGGCACCCCTCGCGCTCGCGCCGCCTCAAGCCGTTCCTGGAAGGACGGTAGGGCCCTTAGCTCAATGGTTAGAGCGGCCGGCTCATAACCGGCTGGTTCCAGGTTCGAGTCCTGGAGGGCCCACCAAACGGGAAGGGATCAGGGCACAGGGATCAGGGCGCAGGGATCAGGGATCAGGGTAGGGTCACTGTGCCGGCGAGGACGGTGACCACGTGGCCGCCGATCCACACATCCTCATCCGTGCGATCGATGAAGATGCGGCCGGCGCGGCCGAGCGCGGTGCCCTGGGCCACGACATAACGTGACGGCGCGAGGCCGGCACTGGTCATCCACTGCGCCAGGCCCGCGTTGAGACTGCCGGTCACCGGATCCTCCGGCACGCCAATCGACGGCACGAACCCGCGCACCTCGAACAAGGTGTCCGACCCGGCCGGCTGCGGGCCGACCACGCCGAGCTTCAGGTCCGGGATGATCGAAAAATCGGGCCGCACCGCCAGCACCTCCGCGGCGCTCGAGAGCATCACCGCACACCACCCGGGACCGTTGTCGACCCACTGATGCGTGACGACGGCCGACGCCGGCACGCCAAGTCCGCGCGCGATGCGCTCCACGAGCGCCGGTTCGAGCGGCCCGGTGCGCCGCAGGGGCGGCGCCGCAAAGGCGAGCCGATCGCCATCCCGACGCACGCGGACCAGGCCGACCTCACATTCCTGCACCACCACGTCATCCCGCCGCGGACGGCCGCCGGCGTCGAGCCACGCGCGACAGCTGCCGAGCGTGGGATGTCCGGCAAACGGCAGCTCGCCGCCCGGCGTGAAGATTCGCACACGATAGTCGGCGCCCGGGTCGGCCGGCGGCAGCAGGAACGTGGTCTCCGACAGGTTCGTCCAGCGGGCAAACGCCGCCATGGCGGCATCGTCCAGCCCGCCGGCGTCGTGGACGACCGCCAGGGGATTCCCCAGAAGCGCAGTGGCGGTGAACACATCAAGCTGATGGAAGCGGCGCGGCATGGCGGGATTATCCATCAGCGCGCCGCGGCCGTCGGGTACACTTCTGGCGCCCCATGGTCATGACACGGCTGGTGAGTGTGCTGCTTCTGCTGGGCGCGGCCCCGCAGCCGCCGGCGCCCCTGGTGTGGTCGACGACCCCGCTGACGTGGGACGACTTCCAGGGGCCGCCCGACGGCGCCTCGAGGGCGGCGGCCCGCACGGCGTACGAGATCCGCACACGGGTGCGGTGTGAGCGCGAGCTCCCCTCCCACGACGTGGAGGTGATCTTCATGCGCGATCAATCGTGGATCAAACCCGCGCAGCGGGCGGCGCGGACGCTGTCGCACGAACAGGGCCACTTCGACCTCGGCGAAGTGACCGCGCGCCGCCTGCGGGCCGCGCTGCGCGAGCTGGGCGTCACCTGCGGCGCGCCCAGCCCCGCATTCACGCGCCTGCTGGCCGACCACGAGCGGCGCGATGCGGAACTGCAACGCAGCTACGACCGGCAGACCGTGCACGGGACCGACATCGCGGCGCAACGGCGCTGGGAAACGCAGATCGCGTCGTGGCTCCGTGAACTACACTAGCCGCACATGATCGACACGTTGACCTCACTGGTGGCGCTGCAGGCGCTGGATACAGCCGCCGACGCCGCCCGGAAGCGTGTGGCGGAACTGCCGGGAATCGAAAAAGGTCTGGACCGCCGCATCGCGGAGGCGACGGCGGTGGTCGACGGCCTCAAGGCCCAACTCGCCCAGAACGACACGGCGCGCCGGGCCCTCGAGAAGGACACGGCGCAGATTGACGCGCGCATGGCGAAGTTCGAGGAACACAAGTCCGCGGTCAAGACCAACCAGGAGTTCCACGCGCTCAACCACGAGATCGAAGTGGCGCAGGCCGCCAAGTCGGCGCTCGACGATCAGGTGCTGGCGCTGATGGACGCCGCCGACGCGCTGGTGGCGGCGCGTCAGGCGGCCGAGGGCGCGCTGGCCGAGGTCAGGGCGGCGGCCGACGCCGAACGCGCCACGTTGCGCGCCGAGCGCGCGTCACTCGAGGCGGAACTGGCCCGGCTGGCCGCCGCGCGCGCGGCCGCCACGCCGGCCGTGCCGCCGGCGATCCTGGCGAAGTACGAGCAGATTGCGAAGAACCGCAAGGGCGTGGCCGTGGCGGCCATGGCCAACGGCATCTGCACCGGGTGTCACGTGCGCCTGCGGCCGAACATCGAGCAGCAGGTGCGGCGCAACGACACGATCACCCAATGTGATAGCTGTCAGCGGATCCTGTATTTTGCACCGGCGCCGGCCGCCGGAGCCTGAGCCGCAGATCGTCGAACAGCGAGTACGCCACGGGCGTGACGACCAGCGTCAGCAGCAGCGACAACGACTGACCGCCGATCACGACCACGGCAATCGACCGCCGTTCCTCGGCGCCGGGCCCGGTGCCGAGCGCCAGCGGCAACATCCCCCCCACCAGCGCCAGCGTCGTCATCAGAATCGGCCGCAGACGGTCGCGGTTGGCCTGCAGGATCGCCGCCATCCGTTCCAGCCCCTGCGCGCGCAGGTTGTTCATGTGATCGATCTGCAGGATGGCGTTTTTCTTCACGACACCGAAGAGCACGAGCAGGCCCAGCGCGGAGTACAGATTGAGCGTCTGGCCCATCAGCCACAACGAGAGCAGGGCGAACGGGACGGCGACGGGCAATGACAACAGAATCGTGAACGGGTGCACCACGCTTTCGAACTGCGCGGCCAGGATCATGTACATGAAGATGATCGAGAGCAGAAACGCCCAGAGAAACTCACGGAACGTGCGTTCGAGCTCACGGGCGCGGCCGGCGACGGCGATCGTGTACGCGGGCGGCATGCCCAGTCCGAGCGCGGCCTGCCGCAACGCCTCCATGCGATCGGCCTGCGCATACCCCTGCCCCACGCCGGCGCGCAGGTTCGCCTGCCGCTGCCGGTCCTGCCGGTCGATGCGCGACGGGCTCTCCGTTTCGACGATCTCCACGAGGTTGTCGAGGCGCACCAGCTCACCCGTGCGTCTGGGCACGAGCAGGTGGCCCAGCGTCCGCGGATCGTTGCGGTCGCGCTCCGCCAGACGAATCTGCACGTCGTAGTCGTCGTTGACGGTGGCGTCGCGGAATCGCGTCACTTCCTGATCGCCGCCCACCATCACGCGCAGCGCCGTGGCGATGTCCTGCGTCTCCACCGCGAGGTCCGCCGCCCGCGCGCGATCGATCCGCACCTGCAGCTCCGGCTTGTTGAGTTTCAGTGTCGTGTCGGCGTCGACGATGCCCAGGTCGGGGGCCATGAGACGCAGGCGCTCCGAGTACTCCGCCAGCGGCTCCAGTTCCGGGCCGCGAATGGCCAGGTCCAGCTCCGTGCGGCCGCCGCCCAGGTTGATGGACGGCACGTTGCGGACCGAGCCGCGCAGTTCGCGGAACTGGCGCAGACGCGCGCGCGCCAGACGCATGACCTCGGCCTGCGAGTAGTTGTCGCGGAAGGCCGCGCCGGGGTCGAGCGTGACCAGCCCCTTGATCAGGCGCGACCACGAGAACACCCGTTCGTGATGCGGCGCCAGCTGCACGTACATCTCGCCCTGATTGACGCCGCCCAGGAAGCCGCCGCCCGCCGACGCCAGCACCGTCCGCACGGTGGGCAACGCGCGCACCTCCTTCTCCACGGCGAGCAGCGCCTCATTCATGGCGCCCAGGCTGGTGCCCTCCGGCGCCGTCACGCCAATCTCGAACTCGCCTTCATCCACGCCCGACGGCACGAACTCCTGCAGCACACGCCCGTAGATGGGCACGACGCTGAGGATGACGAGCACGGTGGCCACACTCAACACCAGCCGATGGGCCATCGCCCACTGCAGCGCGCGGGTGTACGACCGATCGATGACGGCATAAAACCCGCCGCGTGACGCGCCGTGTTCGTGGCTGTGCCGCCGCCGGAAGAGACGCGCCGACATCATCGGCGTCAGCGTGAACGAGACGAGCAGGCTGACCAGGATGGCCACGGCCGCCGTGATGCCGAACTGGTACAGGAACCGGCCGGCGATACTCGACATGAAGGACACCGGCACGAAGATGACCACCAGGCTCAACGTGGTGGCCAGCACCGGCAGCGCGATCTCCGCCGTGGCCGCGCGCGCCGCCTCGAAGGTGTCCATCCCCTTCTCTTCCACGAACCGGAAGATGTTCTCCAGCACCACGATCGCATCGTCAATCACGATGCCGACCATGAGGACCAGCGCCAGCATGGTCACGCTGTTGAGCGTGAAGCCCAGCGCGGCCATCATGCCGAAGGTCGAGATGACCGACGCCGGAATCGCCACGCCGGCGATCACGGTGGCGCGCCAGTCGCGCATGAAGAGAAACACGACCAGGCAGGCCAGGATCGACCCGAGCACCAGGTGCACGTTGATCTCCCCGAGCGCCGCATAGATGTACCGCGACTGATCGCGAATCACCTCGAGGCGGACGTCGGACGGCAGCTGCGGCTGCACCCGCGCGAGGTTGGCCTTGACGCCCTCGATCACGGCCACCGTATTGGCGCCCGACTGGCGGCGGATGGCCAGGGTGACCGTCGGCACGCCGTTGAGCCGGGCGATGGACCGCTGTTCCTTGGTGCCGTCTTCGGCCTCCCCGATGTCGCGAATGCGGATGGGCGCGCCGTTGCGGGTGGCGATCACGATGTCGGCGAACCCGCGCGGATCCACGACGCGGCCCATGGTGCGCAGGGTCTGCTCGCGCGCCTGGCTGGTGACGTTGCCGCCGGGCAGGTCGGCGTTCTGCCGCGCCAGCGCGTCGCGCACCGCGGTGATCGGCAACTGATACGCCGCCAGCCTGGCGGCGTCGACCTGGATGTTGATGGCGCGTTCAAGTCCGCCGACGATTTCGACCTCGCCCACGCCCGCCGAGCGCTCGAGGAAGGGGCGCACGACCTTGTCGGCCAGTTCGGTCAACTCCCGCAGCGGCCGGTCGGCCGACAGGGCGATGGTGATGACCGGCGACGAATCGTTGTCGGACTTGTTGATGACCGGCGGCCGCGCATCCCGCGGCAGCTGCGCCACGACGGCCGCGATGCGATCGCGCACATCCTGGGTCGCCGTGTCGATGTCGCGCTCGAGCTTGAAGGTGGCGATGACAATCGACGTGCCGGGGCCGGAGACCGACCGCAGCTCGTCGAGGCCCTCCACGCGGTTCACGGCCTCTTCAATCGGCTGCGAGATCAGGACCTCGACTTCCTCCGGTGACGCGCCGGGCAGGGCCGTCCGCACGAAGACGCTGGGCAGGTCCACGGCCGGGAACCGATCGACGCCAAGCGTGCCGTAGGTCGCCGCGCCCACGACGACCAGGCACAACACCAGCATCGACGCGAAGACCGGCCGCTTGATGCAGACGGCGGCGAGGGTCTTCATGGCCGGCCTCCCGCCTGCCCCACCGTCACGGCCTCGCCATCCACGAGATTGCCCGGCGCGACGATGACCGGCGCACCCGCGTCGAGGCCCTGCAGAATCTCCGCCTGTCCGTCGTGGCGGCGTCCGACCGTGACCCGCCGCTCGGCCGCCTTGCCGGAGGCGACAACGAACACCTTGTCGACGCCGGCGAAACTGACGACGGCCGTCTCGGGCACCAGGATGGCGAGATCGCGGCTTTCAGTGACGACTTCCGCGTTGGCGAACGCGCCTGGACGCAACGTCCCTGCGGGATTGGCGACTTCGGCTTCCACGCTGAGCGTGCGGCTGGCTTCGTCGATGGCCGGGCTGATGCGCACCAACCGGCCGTCGTGCGGCGTGGTCTCGCCTTCCACGGTGACACGCACCGGCAGGCCGACGCGCACGACCGCCGCCTCGCGCTCGGGAATCGACAGCCGCAGTCGCAGCGGGTTCACCTTGACGATGGTGACGACCGGGGCGCCGGTGGCGAGGAACTGTCCGGGCGTGGCGTGGCGCTCGCGTACGCGGCCCGCAAACGGCGCCGTCAGTGTGGAGTCGGTGAGCGCCTGCCGCGCCAGTTCGAGTTCGGTGCGCCGCTGCTGCAGCAGCGCCTGCCGGTTGCGTACTTCCTCGATCGCATCCTGGTATCGCCCTTCGGCGACCTTCCAGGCCGCGTCCGCCTCGTCAAAGCTCGCCTGGCTGCCGATGCCGTCCTTGAGGAACGCCTCGGCGCGATCGCGCGTGAGTTTCGCCTGGTCCAGAACGGCGCGGGCCTGCCGGACGACGGCGGTCTCTTCGAGGACCACCGTGTCGTCGGCTCCGGCGGCGGGCAGGCCCAGCCGCGCGCGGGCCTGCTGCAACGCGGCGTCGGCCTGATTGACGCGGAGCTGGAAGTCGGTGGGGGTCAGCCGGCCCAGAACGTCGCCGCGCTGCACCTCGCTGCCGAGATCGACGGCGAGACTGTCGAGGCGGCCGGTCACCTTGAAGCTGACGGTGACCTGATCTTCGGCGGCAAGCGTGCCGGTGACGTCAATCGTCCGTTCGAGCCGCGCCTGCTGCGCCTCGACCACTTGCACGGTGCGCGGCGGCGTGGCGGCGGCGCCGCCGCTGTTGGCCGCAGCCCCCGCGGTATCGCCGCCGCCGCAAGCGGCCGCCAACCCCGCCGACACCAGAGCCAGCCCCGTCAGCCTCACTCCCGCACGTACACGTGTCCGCATGCGGCTATTCTATCGGCCTCGATACCCCCAGCACTGCCCCGCGCCGACGAAGGTCTTCTCCGGCCGAAGAGCCCGCCGGCACCGCGTCAGGCCGGCGCACCGAACACGTCGCGGGCTGCCGTCGTCGCCGACTGCCGGCACTCCCCACCACGCGCGCATCACGCTGCCCCGCGGCCCGGTCTGCGAGGTGCCTTCGCCGTCAACACTGAATCTCGATTCCCCTCACCAGCCACCGACCTTACGCACGCGACTGTGTGTCACGCTGATTCCCACAGTCACTCTGTTGTCAGAGTTGGCCGGACGACTGAAGTCACCGTGAGCGGTGCCTCTCAGGCCGCCGTGTGACGCTGATCTCCACTGAATCAAGACGTTCGTGGTCTATATTTAGGCAGTACATGACAAATGACGACCGTCTGAGTGGATGGAAGGAGATCGCGGACCACCTGAAGCGAAGCGTGCGCTCAGTCCAGCGCTGGGAGCAGGACCTTGGCTTGCCGGTGCAGCGCGTCAAGACCCGCTCTGGACAGGTCGTGTATGCGAGTCGGGCGGAATTGGACGATTGGTTGATCAATGCCAACCCGGCACTCACGGCTGACAAGGACGACCAAGTGGCTGAGGGTGGTCCGGAGGATCCGCCGGAAGTTGCCCTTGAAGAGGCACCCGCGCCGGTCACGCTGGATGCCCGCAGGACGTCACGGCTCAGTTGGCCCGTTACGGCTGGACTCGCACTGGTCGCGGCGTCCATCGCGTTGGGGTATGCCGCGCTGAAACGGCCCACCCCGGATTACCATCGTTCGTACGTCACGATTGCCGGTCGCTACATCGAAGCGCGCCACCCCGACGGCACATTGCTGTGGAAACACGATGTGGGCCGTGAGATTTCTCAGGTCTCCCGAGACTTCGTTGGCCGGGTCGACCGCAGCACGGATAGCGTCGCTGACGTCGACCTGAACCAGGATGGCATGGTCGACCGGATCATTCCTGTCCGGTACGGCATCGGGGGCCACGACCCGGCCGACAGTGACGGCGTGATGGCCTTCTCCGCCGATGGACGGCTGCTCTGGTCGGCAACGCCGTCAATGACCTTCACGTGTGCCCGCGAGACGTTCCGCGGCCCGTGGCGACTGTCGGCCATCCGGGTCTCCGACGGCCCAGGGCCGAAACGGGTGTGGGCGTCGTACATCCATCACACCTGGTGGCCCAGTTTCGTGGTTGAGATCGCCCTCGACGGAGAACAGCAGCTGCGGTATGTCCAATCCGGCTGGATCATGTCGCTGACGGACTGGCAACGGCCCGATGGGCACTACGTGGTCGCCGCAGGCGTGCTGAACGCCGAGCGGTCCTCTTCCATCGCCTTGATCGACGTGAATGCCCCGCTCACAGTCACCGAGTCGACGTCTGGTGAATTCAGTTGTGAGTTCTCAGGTGCCGCGCCCGAAGAACTGACCCTGTTTCCGCACCTCGAAGTTCCAGCGGCGCAGGGCATCGCGTATCTGATGGGCGAGCGGGTGATGAGACTCGGCGATGACACCATTCGCCTGGAGTGGGGAGCCACAGCGTGGCTACCCTCAATACCAGCGGGCAGGTGGTGCAGTTTGCGTACACCGACATGTACTGGGAAATGCACTCCCAGCTGAGCGCGGCCGGACTGCTGAAACATGCCGCGGGTCTGTGCCCAGAGCAACACGCGCCAAGGACGATTCGGACGTCCCGGCGCGGCGGTCCCTGGGAGCCGTATCAGGTGGTCCCGAAGGGCCTGGTCAACTACCGCCCGGCGGACACGGTGCGGCCGTAGTCAGCGCAATCCTCATTCAGCCAGCCGAATCGCCGCGACCATGCGCCCCGTGCCCTCACCTTCGGCGCGGTGCGAATAACACGCGTCGAGGTGGTCGGCCGTACAGAGGCGCGCCACGGAGATGTGATCCGCCGGCACACCGGCCGCCACCAGCTGATCAACATTGGCGGCCCACAGGTCGAGCTTCCAGCGCTCGGGGCCGTCTTCGTGCATCCAGGCGGCCGCATCGGGGGTCATCGCCAGGAACGCGTTCCGCACCCGACGGTCGACCTGATAACAACACGGACCGATACTGGGGCCGACCGCCGCTCGAAGGTCCGCCGGCGGCACCCCGAGGTCGGCCATGGCCGACACGGTGGCGCCGGCAATGCCCGCACACGTCCCTTTCCACCCCGCGTGAACGGCCGCCACCACGCGGTGCCGCGTGTCGGCCAGCAGAATGGGCACACAGTCGGCAATGCGCACCGACACCACCCGGGCCGGGTCGGTCGATACGATGGCATCCGCTTCAAGGTCCGCCGGCACATCCACGCCGGGCGCCACCCGCACGACGACGCGGCCATGCACCTGGCGCACCCGGACGATGGCCGGCTCGGGCACACCGAACAGCTCGGCCAGCCGCCGGTAGTCGCCCACCGGCTCCCGGCGGAATTCCAGGTCGCGACTCGTGAAGACATGCGAGGCCAGCGCCGCCAGCGACGCCTCCTCAAGCACCCGTCCCACCGTCGTCTTTCGCCACGTCCAGGTAACTGTCGTTGTCATTGCTGCCGCCTGCCTGCCGCGCCCGGGTGGTACATCGGACGGAAGTCTCACTGTATCTGACTGTTGCGAAGACCGGGCCGGCGCGACGGCCCTGGCGCGCTCCGTGCTGTACCCCCCGCGCCGGCCACTGCCCGGCGGAGGTACACCACATGACGATCCGATTCCAACCCAACGACAAGGGCACGCCGCCCGGCAAGCTGGCGGATGCCGAACTCCACTTTTCGGGCGGTCCGCTCGATGGCCTGAAGCTCATCGGCTTCGGCGTCTGGGAGCGGAAGACCGGCGGGCGCAACGTGACGTTCCCGGCGCGCCAGTACTCGCTCAACGGCGAACGGCGCAGCTACGCCATCCTGCGGCCGATCCTGGACGCGTCGGCGCAGAACGCGCTGCGCGACCTGATCCTCGAGGCGTACAAGGAACACGAAACGGCGCTGGCCGAGGCGGTCTAGCCTTCGAGCTGGGCGCGGCGGGGCTGCATGGTCACTTCCGCGCGGAGGCTCTTGTCGAGCTCCGCGCGGAAGAATGACTCCTTCATGCCGCCGTCGATGATCTGCCACGGCAGGAACACATCGGCCTCGCGGTTGCGGTAGAGGTACGCGTCGGCGTCGAGTCCCGTCTCGGCCACGGCGGCGCGCCAGTTGCCGCCGTTGGCCTCGGCGCGTTCGATGACATCGGCCACGCGCCGGTCGCCGAGCGACAGCAGGCCCTGATAGTAGGAGTGCCGCTCGGACTTGATGTTGAAGTAGACGTTGTCGAGTCCGGCCACCAGCTGCCGCAGCCGCTTCGACTTCGCGTCGATCACGCTCGACCCGGTCATCGGCATCCACTGATACGTCGTGCCCGGCTTGGGCACGAGGGGGTTGACCGAGGCCACGATGCGTCCGATGGCGCCGCGCGCCTGCGCGCGCGACAGCATGCGGTCGCGCATGGCCACGGTGAGATCGCGAATGGCCACCAGGTCCTCGTCGATCTCGGTGGGGATGCCGATCATGTAGTAGAGCTTCAGGTTCTCGAACCCGGCGTCGAACACGAGATCGGTCCGCTTGAGGATCTCCTCATTGGTGACCGTCTTGTTGATGACGCGGCGCAGGCGGTCCGAGCCCGTTTCCGGCGCGATCGTGATCGACCGTTCGCCGCTCTCGCGGAGCAGGCGGAGGATGGGCGGCGTGAGGTCGTCCATGCGCAACGACGCCGGACTGATGCCATACCCCATCGCCACCAGGCGCTCGAGGATGGGCTCGATGTCGGGATGGTCGCACAGCGCAATCGACACCAGCCCGACGCGCGTCGCGTGCGGCCGCGCCGCCTCGGCCAGTTCGAGAATCCGCGCGGTGTCAAACGGACGGACCGGCAGGTAGTTGTAGCCGGCCCAGCAGAAGCGGCACATGTTCGCGCAGCCGCGCACGACCTCGATGAGGAAGCGGGCGCCGAACTCCGTGTCGGGCGTGAAGATGCAGGTGGAAGGAGGATCAAGATGATCAGTCGCCCGCACGGCGGCCTTGCGGACGACGGGCGGCGCCGGCGTGCCCGGCTTCGGGGTGATGGCGGCCACGCGGCCCGGGCCGTCATACGTGACGTCGTAGAAGGACGGCACGTAGAACCCCCGCTCACCCGCCAGCCGCTCGAGCAGATCCTCCCGGCTGGAGGCGGCGTGCCACGCCTCGATCAGCTGGGGCACCAGTCCCTCGCCTTCGCCGGCGGCAATCACGTCGGCAAACGGCGCCAGCGGTTCGGGGTTGACGAACGTCACGGCACCGCCGACAACGATGAGCGGGTCGCGGACGTGGCGATCGGCGGCGCGCGGCCGGAGCCCCGCCAGCCGCAGCAGCGTCAGCACGTTGGTGTAGTCCCACTCGAACGAGACGGAGAACGCGAAGATGTCGAAGTCGGCCACCGGGGTCTGCGACTCGAGCGTGACCAGGGGCTCGCGCCGCCCGGACTGCGCCAGGTCCTGCCGCCCGGGCAGGAACACGCGTTCACACACCACGCGGTCATCGGCGTTGAGCAGGCGGTAGACCGTCTGCACACCGAGGTTCGACATCCCGACGAAGTAGGTGTTCGGGAACGCGAGCGCCACACGCAGGCGCCCGCCGTGCGGCTTCCGGATATAGCCGACTTCCTTGCTGAGCACCTCACGCGCCTCAGCCCGGGCATCCACCGGGCCGGACCGGCCGGATCGGCCGGCGAAACGTTTCAACGCGGGGCGGGCAGCCATGCACCTTCCATCATCACACCAACGTGGCGCCGGAGGCGAACCCGGAGGGCGGGGGTGTGGGGGCTGAGGAGATTGAGGATTGAGGATTGAGGATTTGGGATTTGGGATTTGGGGGATTGCGGATTTGGAGGCTGGGTATGAGGAGACCGAACAACAACATGTCCAAGGAAGAGCTGTTGGAGCGATTGGAGAGCCTGTCTCTTGAGGTGCTCTCGATCACGAAGCCGCTGCTGCGCAATGTCGAGACCAGAGACATGGCGGTGCAGGTGCGGCGGTCGGTGACCGGGGCGTTTGCCAACTACGGCGCCGCGTGTGTGGGCCGGTCACACGCGGACTTCGCATCCAAGCTCGGCGTCGCGCTCGACGAGATGGACGAAACCAAGCGGTGGCTGCGGCTCCTGGGTCGAGCCGGACTGCTGACTGCCGACGGCCAACTTCAGGAAGCCAGTGAACTTCGAGCGATCCTGTCAGCGTCACATCTAACAGCCAAGCGGAACCAGCGACGCTCCTAAATCCTCAATCCCAAATCCTCAATCCCAAATCCCAAATCCTCAATCCTCAATCCTCAATCCTCTATCCCTCCTGTCGCCGCAGAAACGCCGGCACGTCCAGCTCCGAGCCCTCCTCGTCGGCCGCGCCTGGCGAGGCGGCGGACGCCGCCGGCAGATCGAGGGCGGGACGACGGGTGACGGTGACGGCCGGACGCGTCGCGCCGAGGGAGAGGCCGTTGACAACCTTGCGTTCCTCCTCGAGGATGCGCTGCGCGCTGTACGCCGTGAGGTCGATGGGGGTCGGGACGGCCGACTGCGCCATGGGCATCTGCGCATCTCGGGCCCGATCGAAGCCCGTGGCGATGACGGTGATCTTGATCTGCCCCTCCATCTTCGGATCAACGACCGCACCGAAGATGATGTTGGCCTCCTCGTGGGCGGCGTTGTAGATGATGTCGGACGCCTCGCTCACCTCGGCGAGCGTGAGATCAGGGCCGCCGGTCACATTGATGATGACGCCGCGCGCGCCCTCGACCGACGCGTCCTCGAGCAGCGGGCTCGACACGGCGGCGGTGGCCGCGGCCTTCGCGCGATCGGCCCCCGACGCGATGCCGGTGCCCATGATGGCGATCCCCATGCGCGACATGATGGTCTTCACGTCGGCGAAGTCGAGGTTGATGATGCCGGGCACCAGGATGAGGTCCGAAATACCCTGAATCGCCTGGCGCAGCACGTCGTCGGCGGTCATGAACGCCTCGGACATCGACGTCTCCTTCTTGACCGTCGTGAGCAGGCGCTCGTTGGGAATCGTGATCATGGTGTCGACGGCATCCTGCAGTTCACGCAGACCGCGTTCGGCCTGTGTCGCGCGGCGTTTGCCCTCGAACTTGAACGGCTTGGTCACCACCGCGATCGTCAGCGCGCCGATCTGATTGGCGAGGCTGGCAATCACCGGCGCCGCGCCGGTGCCCGTCCCGCCGCCCAGACCCGTGGTGACGAACACCATGTCGGCGCCCTGCAGCGTTTCGAGAATCTTGTCGGTGTCCTCGAGCGCGGCGTCCCGGCCGACGTTCGGGTCGGCGCCCGCGCCGAGCCCCTTGGTCAGCAGCCGGCCGATCTGGATCTTGACCGGCGCGGGACTGTTGGCCAGCGCCTGCTGGTCCGTGTTGGCGACGATGAACTCGACGCCCGAGAGCCCGGCCTGCACCATGCGGTTGACGGCGTTGCTGCCGCCGCCGCCGACGCCAATCACCTTGATGCGGGCGCCCGCCCGCACATCCTCGTCGAGCAGGATGCGCAGCTTGTCGGCCGCCGTGTCGGTTACATGCCTGGGATCCATCATCAGTCTCTCCTCAGAAAAATTCCTTGAACAGGGTCCGCAGCCGTCCGGTCAGCCGCCCAATCGCGCCCACCCCCACCCGCTCGGGTTCCTGCTGCAGGTGGCGATGCGCATACATGACCAGGCCCACCGACGTCGCAAAGGCGGGACTGTTGACGTGGTCGGCCAGGCCGCCCACCTCCTCCGGCGCGCCGCGGCGCACCGGCAGGTCGAAGATCTGCTCGGCCAGCTCCACCATGCCCTCGAGCATGGCGCCGCCGCCGGTGAGCACGATGCCGGAGTTGAGCGACTTCTCGAAGCCCGCCTTGCGGATCTCGTCCCACAGCAGATGGCAGATCTCCTCGGCGCGGGGCTGGAGGATCTCCGACAACACGCGGCGCGGCATCACGCGCGCGCGCCGGCCGGCGATGGAGGCCACCTCCATCGTGTCGTCCTCGGGCACCAGGGCCGTCAACGCGCAGCCGCTGCGGCGCTTGAGCCGCTCGGCTTCCGGAATCGGCATCCGCAGGCCGACGGCGATGTCATTGGTGAAGTGGTCGCCGCCGACGGCCAGCACGCCCGCGTGCCAGAGACTGCCGCGCTCGAACACCGCGAAGTCGGTGGTGCCGCCGCCGATGTCCACCAGCGCCACGCCGAGCTCCTTCTCGTCGGGCGTCAGCACCGACTCGGAGGCGGCCAGCTGCTCGAGGACGGTATCGCCCACCTCGACGCCGGCGCGATTGACGCACGCCACCATGTTCTGCATCGACGAGGAACTGCCGGTGACGACGTGGACGTTCACTTCCAGGCGCGATCCGGTCATGCCCACCGGCACGGCGATGCCGTCCTGGTCATCCACGACGAAGTCCTGCGGCAACACGTGCAGGATCTCGCGGCCGGCTGGCAGCGCCACGGCGCGCGCGGCATCGATCGCGCGCTTGACGTCCTCGCGCGTGATTTCGCGATTACGCCCGGCCACCGCGACGACGCCGCGGCTGTTGAACGCCTTGACGTGCGCGCCCGACAGCGCCAGGTGCACCGTGTCGATTTCCACGCCGGCGGTGAGTTCCGCCTCGTCGAGCGCCTTCTTGATCGCCTCGGCCGCCGAATCGACGTGGTTCACCACGCCGCGCCGGATGCCCTTCGAATCGGCCAGGCCGATGCCGATGATGTCCAGCGTCCCGTCGTCCATCATTTCGCCGACGATGGCGGACACCTTGGACGTGCCGACGTCCAACCCGACCAGGTACCGTTCCTTTCGCGCCATATCTTCTCCCCGCCCCGCCAGCCGGCGGAACGCGTCACATCACTTGCGGTCCTTCAGGAACACGCGATTGCCGAATCGCAGGTCCACGTAATCCACCACGCGCGACCGTTCGGCCAGCGTGGGCATGAGATCGAAATAGGTACGCAGTCGCTCCACGAACTGTTCGTCGCCCAGATACAGCAGCGTCGGGTCGTCGCCCAGCAGGACGGTGACGTTGCCCGGCGTCGACACGTTGATCTGCGACACGGCGCGGCGCAGATCCGGGTGGCCCGACACCGCGTGCAGGAACCGCGCCGTCAGCGCCGCGCGCCCGAGATCGATCGGCGAGCCGGCGCCCGCCGGCGCGCCCAGGCCGTCCACGATGGGCAGGTCGAGATCCGCATACGCGGGACCGTAGTCATCAATGATGACGCCGGTGTCATCCAGCAGATACAGGTCCTGCCCCAGGCGCGCGACCACGAGCGGCACCCGTTCCACGATCCGGATGTCGAGCGTCGACAACAACACGCGCCGCAGCGTGACGTCCGCCACCCAGGGCGACTCGAGAAGCCGGCGGCGCACGTCCTCGAGATCGAGGCCCAGCAGGTTCTGGCCCCGCACCCCGCCCACCAGCGCTTCCACCTCGCCGAGCGTCAGCCGGTGATGCCCCTGCACCGTGAGCGCGCGCACGGACCACGCATCGGCCGCCGACAGGCGTTGCGCGGCCGCCGCCACCGCGATCGCCAGGACGCCGGCGGCCAGCACCACGCGGGCGACGCGCCAGACGCGGACCGCGCGGCGCCGCCCCGGCCGGACCTCGGCCCGGCGGAACCGCTTGTCGGCCAGTTCGGCGCCCCCGCCGGGCAACCCACGGCGCGGCGCCACGGCGGCACTCACGACACCACCTCGCTGCCCGCGCCCGGCGCGGGCATCTGCCGCAGCAGCGCCACCGTCTGGTCGGCCACCTGACCGATCGACCCGGCGCCCAGGGTCACAATCAGATCGCCCGGCTGCGCGAGCAGCGCCAGATGCGACGGCACGTCCGCGACCTTGGGCACGAGGCGCAAGTCCTTGACGTGCGGGCGCACCGCATCGGCCAGCGACTCGAGCGAGATCCCCGGCAGCGGCGTCTCGCTGGCGGCGTAGATGTCGGTCAACACGACCAGATCGGCCAGGCCCAGCGCCGGGCCGAAGTCGGCCAGCAGGTCGCGTGTGCGCGAATACCGGTGCGGCTGGAATGCCACGACGAGGCGCGCGGGCGCCGCCTCGCGCGCCGTCCGCAGGACGGCGGCAATCTCGGTGGGATGATGCCCGTAGTCGTCGATGACGACGACCCCACGGACCTCGCCCCGCGCCTGATACCGGCGTTCCGCGCCCTGAAACTCGCGCAACGCGCCGACAATCCGCTCCAACGGCACTCCCAGTTCCCGCCCCATGGCCACCGCGGCCAACGCGTTCAGGAGATTGTGCCGACCTGGCACGCCAAGTACAAGCGTTGATCGCGTGTCGCCTTCGGGACCGCGCAGCCGGATCTGGCAGGTGGCCTGGCGGCCGTCACTGACCGCGCCCTCGGCGCGCACGTCGGCGGCCTCGCTGAATCCGTACGTAATCACCCGCCGGGTGAGCCGCGGCAGCAGGCCGGCCACCACCGGGTCGTCCACACACGCCACGACCGCGCCGTAAAACGGCACCTTGTTGCCGAACGCGACAAACGCGTCGACCAGATGGTCGAAGGTGCCGTAACTCTCCATGTGCTCGTGATCGATGTTGGTGATCACCGCAAACGTCGGCGACAGCAGCAGAAATGACCGGTCACTTTCGTCGGCCTCGGCCACCATGTATGGGCTGCTGCCCAGCCGCGCATTGCTGCCAAACGCCGACAGCCGGCCGCCGATGACCGCCGTGGGGTCCAGTCCCGCGCGCTGCAGCATGAGCGCCACCATCGACGTGGTCGTCGTCTTGCCGTGCGCGCCGGCAATGGCGATGCCCGTGCGCAGGCGCATGAGCTCGGCCAGCATCTCGGCGCGCGGAATGACCGGCACGTGCCGGCCGCGCGCCTCCGCCACCTCCGGGTTGTCAGCCGCGACGGCCGACGACGTCACGACGACGTCGGCCTCGCCAACGTTGACGGCGGCATGGCCGATCGCCACGCGCACCCCGAGGGTGGCCAGCCGATCGGTGATCTCGGAGCGCCGCGCATCCGACCCGGACACCTCGTAGCCGAGGTTGGCGAGCAGTTCGGCGATGCCGCTCATGCCGATGCCGCCGATGCCGACAAAGTGCACACGGCGCGTCCGTCCCAGCATGAGCGTCATGCGGCCAGCTCCAACAGGCGGTCCACGATGGCGTCGGCCGCTTCGGGGCGGGCAAACGCGCGCATCGCGCGGCCCATCGCCGCGCGGGCGTCCGGCTGGGCGGCAAGGCGGGCGACGGCGGCCACCAGCGCGTCACGGCCGGCGTCGGTGGCCAGATCGCGTTCGGCGACCAGCACGGCGGCGCCGGCCTCGGCCAGCACGCGCGCATTACGGGTCTGATGATCGTCGGCCGCGGCCGGAAACGGCACGAGCACCGCCGGCACGCCGAGCGCGGCCAGTTCGGCAAGTGTGGTGGCGCCGGCACGCGAGACGACGACCGACGCGCGGGCCATCTGGTCGGCGACCGCGTCGAAAAACGCTTCGACGGTGGCCGGCACGCCGGCGTCGCGATAACCGGCGCGCACGGTCTCGAGGTCACGCGCGCCGGTCTGATGGACGATCTGCAGACCGGGGCACCGCGCGGCCAGCGCCGGCGCCGCAGCCACCATCGCCACGTTGATGGCATGCGCGCCCTGCGAACCGCCGAGGATCAGCAGGCGCGGCGGCGCGGCCGGATCGGGCGCAGGCCGGGGCGCCAGGAACTCCGGCCGCACGGGGTTGCCGGCGACGAACCCTTTGCCGCGGAAAAACGACAGGGTGCCCTCGTACGTCACGGCGGCCGCGCGGACGAACGGCGCCAGCCAGCGGTTGGTCAGGCCGGGCACCGCATTCTGCTCCAGCACCATCGTCGCGGTGCCGCGCAGCGCGGCCAGCAACACGACGGGCCCCGAGCTGTAGCCGCCGACACCCACCACGACGTGCGGCCGCCGCCGCGAGAGCAGCCGCCACGCGTCCAGCAGGCTCTGGGGCAGAATCGCGGCGCCTCGCGCGCGGGCCGCCAGCGACTTGCCCTTGAGGCCCTGGCTGCGAATCACGTCGAGTTCGAACCCCTCTGCGGGTACGACGCGCGCCTCCAGCCCGCGGGCGGTGCCGGCAAACGACACCCGCGCCCCGGGCCGCCGCGCCAGCAGCGCGCGCGCGACAGCGAGGCCCGGATAGAGGTGTCCCCCGGTGCCGCCACCGGCAATCACGACGGACAACGCGCGATCGCTCACGCATCCGCTCCGAGAGGATCGGCCGTCGTCACCGGACGCGCGCTCCGGCGCACACGGCCGTCGGCATCCACCGCCGACGCAAACTGGGAGACGTTGAGCAGGATGCCCATGGCGAACATGCTGACCAGCATCGACGACCCGCCGTTGCTGACAAACGGCAACGGAATGCCCTTGGTCGGCAGCAGACCGATGACCACGCTGAGATTGACGAAGGCCTGCGCGGCGAGCATCGCCGTGAGCCCGATGGCCAGCAACGCGCCGAACCGGTCGGGCGCGGCCATCGACACGCGCAGCCCCCGCATGGCGATCACGACGAAACTCAGCAGGATCACCGTCGTGCCGATGAGGCCGAGTTCCTCGCCGATCACCGCGTAGATGAAGTCGGTGTGCGGCTCGGGAATGTAGAAGAGTTTCTGCACGCCTTCCATCAGGCCGCGGCCAAACGGGCCGCCCGAGCCGACGGCAATCAGCGACTGGCGCAGCTGGAAGCCGGCGCCGGTCGGGTCGCTGTCCGGATCGAGGAAGATCAGAAACCGCTTCAGGCGATACGGCGCGGCCAGGATCGCGAGGCCCGCCAGCGGGATCAGCACGGCCAGCACGACAGCCACGTACCGGAAGGACAGGCCCGCCGCAAACACCATGGCCAGGACCACGCCGGTGAGCGCGGCCGAGGTGCCGAAGTCGGGCTGCAGCACGATCAGCCCGGCAAACACGGCCACCATGACCCCGATCGGCGCCAGCGCATAGGTCACGTCGTTGACCCGGTGCATGCGCTTCTCCAGCAGCGCCGCGGTGAAGAAGACGGCGGCCAGCTTGGCCAGCTCGGACGGCTGGAGCGTGAATCCCGGCACCGAAATCCAGCGACGGGTGTTGTTGATGGGCGCAAAACCGAAGACGACCACCAGCAGCAGGAGGGCCGTGCCGACCGCCGACCAGATCACCCAGGGCTTGCGGTAGTGGTGGTAATCCACGCGCATCCCCACGACCATCAGCACCAGTCCCATGCCGACAAACGCCAGCTGTTTGATCAGAAACCGGTACTGCGAATCAAAGCGCTCGTCGGCCCAGCGCGCCGACGCGCTGAAGACCATGACGAGGCTGATGCCCACCAGGAGCAACGTGGCCCACAGGAGCCACTTGTCGGATTTCAGCGTTCTCGCCATCGCGTCTCCGTTCGCGCGCGCAGTCCTGCACGGATCTGCACGCGCCCTACAGTCGTTCGCCCCCCCGGCCGACAACAGCGGGGGTGCCTGAGCGATCGACAGTCATCAGCCGGGCCTCGGGTAGAGACACCAGCCTCACAGGCCGGGGCGGCCTGTGTTCCCAGCGGCCGGCTCTTCACCGCGGTGCCAAAACTGATGACTGTCCATCACTCAGGCGTCGAACCTCCTCCACAAACGCCGCGCCGCGCGCGGCGTAATCCCTGAACATGTCGAAGCTGGCGCACGCCGGCGCCAGCAACACGGTGCCGCCCTGCGGCGCCAGCGCCCACCCCGCGCGCACGGCTTCGGCCATCGACCCCGCGCGCTGCACCGGCACCACGTCGGCCAGCGCGGTCTCGATGAGCGGCGTGGCCTCGCCGATCGCCACCACGGCGCGGCAGCGCGCGCGGACCACCTCGCGCAGGTCCTCGAACCGCCCGCCCTTGTGGCGGCCGCCGAGGATCACGACCACGTCGCGCGGGAAACTCTCGAGCGCGCGCGTCGCCGACACGATGTTGGTGGCCTTCGAATCGTTGACGAACGTCACGCCCTGCACCTGCCCCACGCGCTCGAGGGCGTGCGCCAGGCCGTGGAACGCGCGGACGGCGCGGGCCATGGCCTCGGCCGGCACCCCCACGAGGCAACCCACCGCCGTGGCCGCGAGCACGTCGCTGAGCAGATGCCGTCCGGGGACCTGCACGTCGGCCAGCGGCACCAGCGGCGCGCTGACCCCGTCGCGCCGGCGCACGATGGCGTCGCCTTCCACGGTCACGCCGTCGCGCACGTCGGCGTCGAGCGCGAAGTCGAACCGCTGCGCCCGCGCGCCGCGCGCCAACGCGAGAGCCGCCGGGTCGTCGGCGTTCACCACCGCGAAGTCCGCCCGGGTCTGGTTCTCGAAGATCCTCGCCTTCGCGCCGGCGTAGGCCTCGAACGAGCCGTGCCGGTCGAGGTGGTCCGCCGACAGATTGACCAGCACGGCAATCCACGGATGGAACGTCTCGATCGTCTCGAGCTGGAAGCTGCTGGTCTCGACCACATGCACGGTGTCGGGCGTGGACGTCTCCACCTGCGCCGAAAGCGCGGCGCCGATATTGCCGCCGGCCGGCGCATCCACACCGCCGGCCTGCAACATGCGCGAGGTCAGCGTGGTGGTCGTCGACTTGCCTTTGGTGCCGGTGATGGCCACGACGCGGCCGCGCAGCCAGCGCGAGGCCAGTTCGAGTTCGCCGATGACCGGCACGCCGGCGCGCCGCGCGCGCGCGATCGGCTCGAGATCGGCCGGCACGCCGGGACTGAGCACGACGAGGTCGGCGCCGAGGAACTGATCCGCCGCATGGGGACCGAGTGTCACCGTCACGCCGCGGGCGCGCAACGCGTCGGCCACCTCCAGCTGCGCCGCGCTGTCGGCCAGCGTCACCGACGCGCCGCGCGCCTGCAGCAGGTCGACCGCCGCCAGCCCGGATCGCGCCGCGCCGACCACCACCACCCGTTGTCCCTGCACGCTGAAGGTCATCACGTCACCGCACCTTCAATGTGGCAAGACTGAGCAATGCGAACAGAATCGCGAGAATCAGGAATCGCGTGATGACCTTCGGCTCGGCCCAGCCGCTCAGCTCGAAGTGATGATGCAGCGGCGCCATCTTGAAGATGCGTTTGCCGCGCAGCTTGAACGATCCGACCTGCAGGATGACGGAGAGCCCTTCAAGCACGAACACGCCGCCGACGATCGGCAGCAGCAGTTCCTGCTTGGTCAGGATCGCCACCGTGCCCAGCGCGCCGCCCAGGCCCAGCGATCCGACATCACCCATGAAGATCTCGGCGGGATGGCAGTTCCACCAGAGGAAGCCGAGGCTCGCGCCCACCAGCGCGCCGCAGAAAATCGTGAGCTCACCAACCGGGAACCGCACAAACAGCAGATACTCCGACAGTTCGCGGTGCCCCATGATGTAGGCCAGCGCCGTGAAGGTGGCGGCCGACACCGCGAAGACGCTGATGGCCAGACCGTCAAGGCCGTCGGTCAGATTGACGGTGTTCGACGCGCTCACCAGCACAAAGGCGGCAAACGGCACGTACCACCAGCCCAGATCGGGAATCCAGTCCTTGAAGAACGGAAACACCAGGCGCGTGCTGTAGAGCGCGTGCTCCTGCCCCGCCAGGTACAACAGCGCCAGTCCCACCAGCAGCCCGGCGATGACCTGCGAGAGCAGCTTGTACCGCGCAAACAGGCCGTGGTGGCTGCGGCGCGTGATCTTCAGGTAGTCGTCAAGGAACCCGATGAGCCCGAACGCCGCCGTGGACAACACGGCCACCCAGATGTACGGGTCGCGCAGGTTGGCCAGGAGCAGCGTCGGCACGAACACCGACGTCAGGATCAGCAGACCGCCCATCGTCGGCGTCCCGGACTTCGCCTTGTGGCTGGCGGGCCCGTCCTGCCGCACGACCTGGCCGATCTGGAACTCGCGCAGCCGGCGGATCATCCACGGTCCCAGCACCAGGCCGATGCCCAGCGCCAGCACGGTGGCCGCGGCCGCGCGGAACGTGATCGAGCCGGCGAGCCGGATGTCGAAGACCTGATAGACGAGGTGATACAGCATCAGGCCTCCGCCCTCAGGCGATCGGCGATCACCTCCATGCGCGTGCCGCGCGACCCTTTGACCACGACGAGATCACCGGGCCCGATCAGCGCGGCCACGACGTCGGCCGCGTCGCGGCTGGTCGCACACCGGCGGATGCGCGCGGCCGGCAGCCCCGCGCGCTCGGCGCCGGTCTGCAGGCCGTCGGCCGCCGCGCCGCCCACCACCACCAGCCAGTCCACACCCGCCCGCGCCGCCGCCTCCCCGCACTCCTCATGCAGGCGGACCGCGGCGTCGCCCAGCTCGAGCATCTCGCCCAGCACCGCGATGCGCCGGCCCGTCACGGCCGTGGCCGCCAGCGTCTCCAGTGTGACCTGCAGGGCCGCCGGACTGGCGTTGTAGGAATCGTCAATGAGGCGCGCGCCGTCCCGCAGCACGAAGGCGGCGCCGCGTTTGTCGACCGGCCGCAGCGCGGCCGCCCGCGCGTGGATGTCGGCCGCGGGCACGTCGTGGGCCACGGCCACGGTCACGGCCGCGAGCACGTTCGACAGGTTGCCCAGGCCGGGCAGCGCCAGCCGCAGCGCCAGCGGACCGGCCGGCGTCTCGACGTCGGCCTCGGTGCCGTCGAACCCGCGATCGCGCACCTGCGTGACGCGCACGTCCGCCGGGCGCGTGACGCCGAACGTCAGCACCCGCGCGGCGGTGCCGCCGACATGCCGCATCACCAGCGGATCGTCGGCATTGGCGATCACCAGCGTGGACGGCCCGGCGTCTTCGAGAATTTCGGCCTTGGCGCGCGCAATCGCCTCGCGCGATCCGAAGTGGCCGATGTGCGCGTTGCCGACGTTGGTCCACACGCGCACGTCGGGGGCCGCGATGCGCGTGAGCGCGCGGATTTCTCCGGCGTGATTCATGCCGAGTTCGAGCACGGCGATGTCGGGCCCGTGCCGCAGCTCGAGCAGCGACAGCGGCAGCCCGATGTGGTTGTTGAGGTTGCCGGCGTTGCGGAACACGGTGAACGTGCCCGACAGCAGCGCGGCCGTCGCTTCCTTCGTGGTCGTCTTGCCGGCGCTGCCGGTGATGGCCACCACGCGCGCTCCCGATCGCACCCGCACCTGATGGCCCAGCCGCTGCAGCGCGGCCAGCACGTCGTCGACGAGAATCACCGCCGCGCCGCCGGTGTCGGCCGGGACGCGGGACACCAGCACGCCCGCCGCGCCGAGCGCCGCCGCCTGCGGCACGAAGTCGTGTCCATCGAAGTTCGGGCCGCTCAGGGCGACGAACAACGCGCCGGCCGCCCCCGGCGCCGTCAGCGCGGGCGCCATGGTCCGGCTGTCGGTGACGACCCGATCGAACACCCGATCCACCGATCCCGAGGCGAGTGTCCCGCCGGTGGCCTCGGCCACCAGGCCCGCGGTGAGCAAAAACGCGCTCATGGTCACACGCGCGGCGCCGCGCGCCGCTGGGAGAGAGCCGCGCGCGCCACTTCGACATCGTCGAACGGGAGCGTGCGGGCGCCGATGGTTTGAGTCTTTTCGTGCCCCTTGCCGGCAATCAGGATGACGTCACCGGCGCGCGACGCGCGGATGGCCTGTTCGATGGCGACGCGGCGATCGACGTGCACGAGCACCGGCGTGGTGGCGCGTCGGGGCGCCGCCGGATCGGCCGGCGCCGCGATGCCGCGCCGGATGTCCTCGATGATGCGCGCGGGATCTTCGGAGCGCGGGTTGTCGGACGTCAGCACCACCAGGTCGCTCAGGCGCGCGGCCACCGCGCCCATGAGCGGCCGCTTGGTGCGGTCGCGATCGCCGCCGCAGCCGAACACCGTGATCAGCCGGCCGTGCGTGAGCGGCCGGGCCGTCTCCAGCAGATTCTTGAGCGCGTCGTCGGTATGGGCGTAGTCGACGACCACGCGCACGTCGTCGGTCGACCCCGAGACCACCTGGAACCGGCCGGGCACGCCGTCAAGGCCGGAGAGACCCGCCTCGATCGCCTCGCGCGGAACGCCCAGCGCGGTGGCCGTCGCGATGACGCCGAGGATGTTGTAGACGTTGGGCCAGCCGACCAGCGACGACCGGACCGCCAGCGGACCGGCGGGCGTGGTGACCTGGAACGCGAGGCCGTCCAGCGACAGTTGCACGGCTTCGGGGCGCACGTCGGCCTGCTTGTGGACACCAAAGGTCACCGGCCGGGACACGCGGGCGGCCAGTTCCGCGCCGCGGGGGTCATCGATGTTGATGATGGCCGGCGCGCCGGCGGGCAGCAGATCGAACAGCCGGCGCTTGGCCTCGAAGTACGACGCCATGTCGCCGTGAAAATCGAGATGGTCGCGCGTCAGGTTGGTGAAGATCGCGGCGCTGAACCGCAGAGCGTCCACGCGGCGCAGCACGAGCGCGTGCGAGGACACCTCCATGGCGCAGGCCCGGCACCCGCGGGTCACCATCTCGCGCAGCAGGCGCTGCACGTCGGGCGCCTCCGGCGTCGTGTGCGACGCGTCGATTTCGTCGCCGGGCCGCGGCCCGGTCCGCACCGTCACGGTGCCGAGGCGGCCACACGGCAGTCCCGCGGCGTCGAACACCGCGGCCAGCAGATAGGTGGTGGTCGTCTTGCCGTTGGTGCCGGTGACCCCGACGACCGTCAGCGCCTCCGACGGATGCCCGTAGACCGCGGCGGCCAGTTCCGCCATCGCGAGGCGCACGTCGGTCGCGGGCAACCACGGCACGCTGATGCCCTCGGGCGCGGGCGCGTCCGAGACGATCGCCATCGCGCCGCGCCGCACGGCGTCGCCCGCAAACGTCGAGGCGTCGACGCGCTGACCGCGCACGGCGATGAAAATCATGCCGGGCTCGACCGCGCGTGAGTCATGCGTGACCCCGGTCACCACGTGATCCGCCAGGCCGGACTGCTCGATCGATGTGCGCGCCTGCGGCGCGAGGGACGGCGCGGACGCCACCAGGGCGCCAAGCGTCACCGGCGCCCCCCTTCGGCGGGCGTGGGCCGCGTCCGTTCGAGGACGATCAGCCCGACACCGCCGGGATCGACGGGTTCGCCCGGCGCCGGCGACTGGGTCACCACCACGCCCGTCCCGCGCGCGCGCACGGCGAGGCCCGCCTGCGTCAGCACCTGCGTGGCTTCCCGGGCGCCCAGGCCGGTGACATCGGGCATGAGCAGGCGGCCGTTCACCAGGTACGGCTGCGCCGCCGGGGCGGGCCGGTTGCGGAACTGGGCCGGCACGGTCATCTGCGACGAGGCAATCAGCGGCGTGGTGGGGTTGATCGTCGGCGGCACGCCGAGATGCCGCAGCGCCGCCTCGGTGAACTTCTGGAACACCGGCGCGGCCACGACGCCGCCGTAGTAGCCACCGGCCTTGGGCGCGTCAATCACCACCAGCACGGCCAGCGCCGGCCGGCGCGACGGCGCGAACCCCGTGAACGATCCCACGTGGTCGGATGAGGAGTATCCGCGGTCGATGATCTTCTGGCTGGTCCCGGTCTTGCCGGCCACCTGATACCCGGCCAGCGCCGCCGTCTTCGCCGTGCCGTGAGTGACGACGCCTTCCATGATGGTCGTCAACGTCGCGGCGGTCTGCGGCGAAATCGCGCGGCGCAGCGGCCGGGGTTCGAGGACCTCGCGGACGCCGTCCTTGATGATCGCCCGCACGAGCCGCGGCTCGAACAACATGCCGCCGTTGGCGACCGCCGCCGTCGCGGCCACCATCTGCAGGGGCGTGACCGCCACCTGGTATCCCATCGAGACCGACGCCAGCGCCGACTGATTCAGGGACTCCGGCGGATGCACAATCCCGCCACTCACGCCGCGGAAGTCCGGCGCGTGCACCTCGCCGAACCCGAAACGGCGCACGTACCGGTTCAGCCGTTCCGCGCCGATCTGCCACCCCGCCTTGATGGCGCCGACGTTGCTGGACTTGACGATGACGTCGGTGAACGACAACACGCCGTACCGATGTTCGTCATTGACGGGCTTGCTCCGTCCCGGGATGTAGATGATGCCGGGCGCCGTATCGATGGGCGTCTCCGGTGTGAGGACGCCCTCCTCGATGGCGGCCGCGGCGGTCACGATCTTGAAGGTGGAGCCGGGTTCGTACACTTCCTGCAGAGCGCGGTTGCGGCGTCGAACGGCGTCGACCGCCCCCGGGGTATTGGGGTTGAACGCGGGGTAATTGGCGAGCGCGAGGATTTCACCGGTGTTCGGGTCCATCGCGATCAGCGTGCCGGCGTCGGCGCGGTGGCGTTCGACGGCGCCTTTCAGCTCGCGTTCGGCGATGTGCTGCAGCGTCTGATCGATCGTCAGTTCAATCGACGCGCCGGCGGTGGGTTCCTGTTCGACGCGGCTCTCGACGGCGGAGTGCAGGCCGTCGGTGAGCATCAGCACCCGGCCCTTCCGGCCGCTGATCACCGAGTCGTACGCCTGTTCGATGCCGCCCAGGCCGTTGTTGTCGCGGCCGACGAAGCCGAGGGCGTGCGCGGCCAGATCCTTGTTGGGGTAGTACCGGCGCGATTCGATGCGCACGTGCACGCCGGCCAGTTTGAGCGCGGCCACACGCGCGCCCTGCGCGGGTGAGACGCCGCGGCGGATGAACGCAAACGACGCCCGCTGCTCGCGCGCGCGGGTGATGGAGGCCACCAGATCGGCGGACTCGCGGTCGGAGCAGTCGCCAAACGCCCCGCACAACGCCTGGATGGTCGCCGGCACGTCCTTGAGCACCCGCGGGTTGACGGTGATCGTCTCGGCATCCACCGAATAGGCCAGCACCTCGCCGTGACGATCGAGCAGGTCGCCGCGTTCGGCGGCCGGCTCATAGACCCGCATCTGCTGATCGCGGGCCTGCTCCAGGTACACCGGATGGCGGATCACCTGCAGGTACACCAGGCGCGCCTGGATGCCGACCGTCCACACGGCCAGCGCCACGCCGATGATGAGCAGCCGCCGGCGGAAGGCCCGGCGCCACGAGGCCTCGAACGACTCGTCGGGCCGGTCGTCGGTGTGCAGCGGATTCAGGTCGCGGGCTGGCATGGTCAGTGCTCCCGCGCGCTGGCGACCACGGCCTTCGGCACGGCGGGCGCGACGACGCGATCCACCTGCACGGCCTCCGCCGGCCCGGGATACACCATCCCGAGTTCCTCGATCGCGCGCCGCTCGATCACCGCCGGGGCGCGCAGGGTCTCCACTTCCAGACGCAGGCGGCGGTTGAGCGCCTCCTGCTCGGTCAGCGCCTCCAGCGTGGCCTGCGTGCGGTAGCCGTGGTCGATGATCTGGTAGTGCTGCCAGGCGGAGAACAGCAACATGCCCACGATGAGCACGCCGAGCCCGATGGTGCGCCACAACGCGCGGCGCTGGCGTTCGTCGACTCCGCGGACGATCGGATTGTTCCGCACGTCCTTCTTGATGGCGTACTCGACGTCAATGCTCATGCCACCCTCTCGACCACCCGCAACCGCGCGGACCGCGCCCGCGGATTGGCCGCGGCCTCGTCCTCACCCGGCACCACCGGCCGGCGCGTCACCAGCCGCACCGCCGCCGGTTCGGTCTGCGCCAGCCGCCGCCATGTCTGTTTCACCACCCGGTCCTCCAGGGAGTGAAACGCAATCACCGCCACCCGCCCGCCCGGCGCCACACACGCCACGGCGGTCTCCAGAAACGACTCGAGCCCGGCCAGCTCGTCGTTGACCCAGATGCGGAGCGCCTGAAACGTCCGCGTCGCCGGGTCCACCCGCTGCCAGCCGCCCCCCACCGCGCGGCGGATCACCGCCGCCAACTCCGTAGTCCGCGTCAGCGGACCGCGCGCCATCGCCTCGACGATGGCCCGCGCCACGCGACGCGACTTGCGCTCCTCCCCGAAGCGGTAGATCACGTCGGCGAGCGTGTCGGCATCCACGGTCGCCAGCCGTTCCGCCAGCGTCTGGCCCGACGATTGGTCCATCCGCATGTCGAGCGGCCCGTCGTGGCGGAAGCTGAAGCCGCGCTCCGCCTCGTCGAGCTGCATCGACGACACCCCGAGATCCACCAGCACGCCGTCCACCGTCTCGCGGCCCTGCGCGTCGAGCACGCGCCGCAGATCGCGGTAGTCGGCGTGCACGAACCGCACGCGCTCCCCAAACGGCGCCAGCCGGGTGCGCGCACGCGCCAGCGCGTGGGCGTCCCGGTCAATCCCAATCACGACCCCGGCACCCGCCTGCAGCAGCGCCTCGGTGTGACCACCCAGCCCAAGCGTGCCGTCGACGTACCACCCGTCGTGGCGCGGCGCCAGCAGCGCCACCGTGTCGGCGAGCAGGACCGGGGTGTGCGCCGGCGTCAGATGCCGTGCTCTGCCAGCGCGCGCGCGTCATCGTCGGTGAACGGATCACGCTCGAACTTCGCCAGCAGACGCTCGTGGTTCCAGACCTCGAGGTAGTCCACCTGTCCCAACACGTCGACCTCGCCGTCCATGCCGGCGCTGGCCCGCAGCCGCGCGGGCAGCAACACGCGGCCCTGGCCGTCGAACTCCCCGAGCTGGCCGAAATAGTTCACGCGGTCGAGAAACTTCGCGCGGGCCGGGTGCGTACTCGGCATACGGCGCAGGCGTTCCTCGACCCCGAGCCACACCGGCATCGGGTAAATGCGGACCGAATCGCCGGTCAGACTGGTGACAAAGAGGGCGCTGCCGTGCAGTTCTTCCACCACGGCGCGGAAAGCGCTCGGGAGCTTGAGCCGCCCCTTGTCATCGATCTTGGCGGAATGATTTCCCCGAAGCACGGTTTGCTCCACTTTGCTCCAGATAAGTCCACTCGGATGTTAGGAGCGTACACGGGGACTGTCAATCGCAAAGTGGTGCAGGAATTGGGCTTACGTCTAACTTTCGCCTCATTTCCGCGTGTTACGATCGGCGGGCGCCGATGCCCGAAAAGACGATCCTGGTATGTGAGGCTCAGGTGCCGTTCGTGCAAGGTGGCGCGGAGTATCACGTCCGGGAGCTGGTCCGGCAGTTGCGCGCCCACGGCCACCCGACCGAACTGGTCAGCGTGCCCTTCAAGTGGTATCCGAAGGACGAGATTCTCGCGCACGCGGCGGCGTGGCGTCTGCTGGACCTGTCGGAAAGCAACGGCCGGCCGATCGACGTCCTGATCGCGACCAAGTTTCCGACCTATTTCGCGCGCCATCCGCACAAGGTGGTGTGGCTCATCCACCAGCATCGGGCGGCCTACGAACTGGCGGGCACGCGGTTCTCCGACTTTGCGCACCTGGAGGACGACGTCGCGCTGCGTGACCGGCTCATCGCGCTCGACACCGAAATGCTGGGCGAATGCCGGCGGCGGTTTGCCAACGCCAGAAACACGGCGCTGCGGGCGCAGCGGTTCAACGGCGTGGCGGTGGACGCGTTGTATCACCCGCCGCGGCTGGCGGACCGGATCACGGCGGGCCCGTACGGCGACTACATCCTCTCGGTGGGCCGGCTGGAGTCGGTCAAACGCATCGACCTGCCCATCGAGGCGCTGGCGCAGGTGCCCGGCCGGCTCCGGCTGGTCATCGCCGGCACCGGGACGCAGCGCGCCGCGTTCGAAGCGCTGGCCGAGCGGCTCGGCGTGAGCGATCGTGTGACGTTCCTGGGCGAAGTCGACGACGAGACGCTGCTGTCGCTGTATGCGGGCGCCCGCGGGGTCGTGTTCGCGCCGTACGACGAGGACTTCGGCTACGTCACGCTGGAGGCGTTTCTGGCGCGCAAACCCGTGGTCACCGCCACCGACTCGGGCGGCCCCAACGAGTTCGTGCGTGATGGCGTCAACGGCTTCGTGGTGGCGCCCAACGCGGCGGCCATGGCGGCGGCGTTTGCGTCGCTGGACGCGGATGCGGCGCTGGCCGCGCGTCTGGGCGAGGCCGGCCACGCCGTGGCGAGTGCGATTACCTGGACCGGCGTCATCGAACAGCTGCTGGGCGACGCGGAGGGCGCGTGGCCAAACTGATCATCCAGATTCCGTGCCTGAACGAGGCGGACACCCTGCCCGCCACGCTGGCGGATCTGCCGCGGCAGGTGCCGGGCATCGACGTCATCGAGTGGCTGGTCATCGACGACGGGTCGAAGGACGGGACGGCGGACGTGGCGCGCGCGCACGGGGTGCATCACGTCGTGCGCTTCACGCGCAACAAGGGGCTGGCCGCCGCATTCTCCGCGGGGCTCGACGCCGCGCTGCGCGCCGGCGCCGACTACATCGTGAACACGGACGCCGACAATCAGTACGCCGGCGAGGACATCACGCGGCTGGTGGCGCCGCTGCTGGCCGGCGACGCGGACATCGTGATCGGCGATCGCAACATCCGTGACATCGCACACATGTCGCCGGTGAAGAAACTGCTGCAGCGCCTCGGCAGCTGGGTGGTGCGCCAGGTGTCGAACACGCAGGTGCCGGACACGACCAGCGGCTTCCGCGCGTACACCCGCGAGGCGGCGCTGCGCCTGACAATCGTCTCCGAGTTCTCCTACACGCTGGAATCCATCATCGGCGCGGGCAAGAAACGCATGGCCGTGGCGCACGTCGAGGTACGCACCAACGCGCGCACGCGGCCGTCGCGCCTGTTCAGCAGCATCTTCGGGTACATCAAGCAGTCGGCGGCCACCATCGTGCGCATCTACACGATGCACGAACCGCTGAAGGTGTTCAGCTACATCGGCGGCCTGGTGTTCCTGGCGGGCGTGGCCATCTCGGTGCGGTACCTGTATTTCCTCGTCATCGGTGACGCCTATGGCGACCGGCACCTGCAGTCGCTGATCCTGTCGGCCGTCCTGATGATCGTGGGGTTCCAGATCATCGTCATCGGCCTGGTCGCCGACGCCATCGCGGGCGCCCGCAAGCTGATCGAGGAACTGCTGTATCGCGTCCGCCGCCTGGAGCACGGCGAGGACCGGAGGGATCGCTGATGGCCGCGCCCGAGACGGTCAGTGTGGTGATTCCGGCGTTCAACGAGGCGGACGCCATCGGCGACGTCGTGCGGGAACTGGCGGCCGCCGCGCCCTGGCGCGAGATTCTCGTCATCGACGACGGATCCACCGACGGCACGGCGGACGCCGCCGCGGCGGCCGGCGCCACCGTGATCCGGCAGCCCTACAACAAGGGCAACGGCGCGGCGGTCAAGGCGGGCATCCGGGCGGCGCGCGGCGAATACCTGCTGATCATCGACGCGGACGGCCAGCATCGTCCGTCGGATGCGCTCCGCCTGACCTCGCAGCTGGGCGAATTCGACCTCGTGGTCGGCGCGCGCTCGTCGCGCACCCAGGCCAGCGCGGCCCGGTGGATCGGCAACACGCTGCTCAACTGGCTGGCCGGGTACCTCGCCGAGCGGCAGATTCCCGATCTGACCTCCGGCTTCCGCGCGGCGCGCGTGAGTTACCTGCGCGACTTCCTGTTCCTGCTGCCCAACGGTTTTTCGACGCCGACCACGACGACACTCGCCTTCCTCAAGGCCGGGCACAGCGTGCGCTTCGAGCCGGTCGAGGCGCGTCAGCGCACGGGTGTCTCGAAGATCCGGCTGTCGAGCGACGGGGTGAAGTTCCTCGTCATCATCCTGCGCGTGATTACGATCTACAGTCCGATGCGCATCTTCCTGCCGATCGCCGGCGTGTCGTTCCTGATGGGCGCGGCGTACGCCGTCTGGAACATCGCGGTGGACGCGCGTATCCCCAACGGCGCGGTGTTGCTGATCATGTTTGCCGTGGTCGTGTTCCTGGTGGGGCTCGTGTCGGAACAGGTCTCGGCCCAACGGTTCGATGGCCGGCGGTAGTCACGCCGTGCCGCGCGGGCCGCTGCTGGCCATCGTGGGCGTGGCGGTCGCGCTGCGCTTGGCCTTTGCGCTGGGCTACTGGACCGACCAGCCGCTGACCCGCGACGAACGCGAGTACCTGTCGCTGGCCCGCGGCGTCGCCTCCGGACAGGGCTTCGTGTATGACGAGGCGGCGCGCGCCGGCGGGGTGGATCCGTTCGGCCGCGCGCCGGGGTATCCCCTGTTCCTGGCGGCGGTCGGCGGCGGCGGCGCGGTGACGCCGGACGTGCCGGCCCGCGTCCAGGTCGCGCAGGCGCTGGCCGGCGGTCTCGGCGTCTGGATGGTGGCGCTGCTGGGCGCGCGACTCGCGGGGCCGCGCGCCGGTCTGGCCGCCGCCGCCATCGCCGCGTGTTATCCCCCGCTCGTCTGGATTGCGGCGTATGCGTTCAGCGAAGCCGTGTTCTGGCCGCTGGGGCTGCTCACCGCGTGGATCTTCGACCGCGCGCATCACGCCGCCGCGCCGTCCACCCGGATCCGCCTGGCATTTGTCACCGGCGTCCTGGCCGGCGCGGCCGTGCTCGTACGCCCCGCGATGTTGTTCTTCCTGCTGCTGGCCGGGCCCTGGTGGCTGTGGAAGCGCGGTCCGGCCCCGGTCGCCGCGCTGGCGCTGGGCGCGCTGCTGATGATTGGCCCGTGGACGGCGCGCAACTTCCAGGTGCACGAGCGGTTCGTGCTGGTCGCCTCGGAAGGCGGCGTGACGTTCTGGACCGGCAATCACCCGCTGGCCGTCGGCGACGGCGACATGGCGGCCAACCCGGCCATCAAACTCGACAACCTCGCGCTGCGCGCCCGCCATCCCGGCGTGAGCGAGGAGGACATGGAGCCCATCTACTATCGCGAAGCCCTCGCGTGGATGCGCACGCATCCCTGGGACTGGCTGCGCCTGATGGCACGCAAGGCGTTTTACCTGATCGTGCCGATCGGCCCGTCGTACACGCTGCACTCGCCGCTGTACTTCTGGGCGTCGGTCGTCTCGTACGGCCTGTTGCTGCCGGTGGCGCTGGCCGGCGCGTGGCGACAGCGGGCGTCACTGGCGGCGCTGCCGGGCCTCTGGCTGCTGGTGGCGTCGGCGGTGGCGGTCTGCTTCGTATTTTTCCCGCAGGAACGCTTCCGGATTCCGGTCATCGATCCCGCGCTGATCATCGCGGCCGGCGCGCTGCTGGCCGCCGCGTTCCCGCCCCGACCCGCCGCGGAGGCCCGGCTCGCCGCATGAAGTCGATGCTGGTGGTGATGCCCACCTACAACGAACGGGCCAACCTCGAGAAGGTCGTCGAGGGCATCCTGGCCCACGCCTTCACACGCGTCCTCGTGGTGGACGACGGATCGCCGGACGGGACGGGCGTGCTGGCCGATGCGCTGGCGGCGCGGCATCCCGGACGCGTGAGCGTCCTGCACCGCACCGGCCCACGCGGCCTGGGACGGTCGTACATCGATGGTCTGCGCCACGCGCTGGCCACCGACGCCGAGACCATCTGCCAGATGGATGCGGACCTGTCGCACGATCCGAAGTACCTGCCCGATCTGGCCGCGGCGCTCGAGACCCACGACCTGGTGATCGGGTCCCGCTACCTGGACGATGAGATCCGCGTGGTGAACTGGCCGCTGCATCGCATCATCCTGTCGGCGTTCGCCAACCGGTACATCCGGACGGTGACCGGCCTGTCGCCGCGCGACTGCACGAGCGCGTACCGCGCGTGGCGCCGCGAGATGCTGGCGCGGCTGCCGCTGCAGCACGCGCGCACCAGCGGCTACGCGTTCCTGCCCGAGATGCTGGTGGAAGCCGCGCGGCTGGGCTGCCGCATGGGCGAGGTGCCCATCATCTTCGTCGAACGCCAGGAGGGGTACTCCAAGGTGTCCTGGCCGGTGCTGCTCGAATCCCTGCTGGTGCCGTGGCAGCTGGTGCTGCGCGGCGGCCGGCTGCGGCGGCCACGACCATGACCGGCGCCCGCGAAGTCGTCGTCATGGTGGCGACGTCCTACCCGCGATTCCCCGGCGACGGCGTGGGATCGTTCATGGAACCCATCGCCAAAGGTGTGGCGGCCCTGGGGCACGAGGTCCATCTGGTGGCGCCGTGGCATCCGGCGCTGACGCGCGGCACGAGCGAGGACGGCGTCTTCTTCCATTTCTTCCGCTACGCGCCCGTGCCCGCGCTCAACGTGTTCGGCTACGCGTCGGGCCTGCGGGCGGATACGGACCTGCGCGCGGCCGCATGGGCGGCCGCGCCGCTGGCGATGGCGGCGGGCTGGTTCAAGGCCTGGCGGGTGGCGGCCAAACGGCGCGCCACCGTGATGCACGGACACTGGGTCATCCCCGGCGGCGTCATCGCACACGCCGCGGCGGGCCGGCTGCCCCTGGTGCTGTCGCTGCACGGCTCGGACGTGTACGTCGCCGAGCGCCACCGGCTGATCGGCGCGGTGGCCCGGCGGACCTTCGGCCGCGCCGGCGCGGTCACCGCGTGCAGCGACGATCTGCACCAGCGCGCGCTGCGTCTGGGCGCGGATCCCGCCACGACCATCACCGTGCCCTATGGCGTCGACACGCAACGATTTGCGCCGCGCCCGGACGCGCGGGCGGCCACCCGCGCCGCGCTGGGCATGCCGGCCGAGGCGCCGCTCATCGTCACGGCCGGCCGGCTGGTCAGCAAGAAGGGGTTCGAGTATCTGATTGACGCGTCCCGCCTGGTGGCGGCGGCGCTGCCCGGCGCGCGGGTCGCCATCGCGGGCGAGGGCGACCTTGCCGACGCCCTTCAGGCGCGGGCCGCCGGGGCGCCGGTCGTGTTCCTGGGCAACCAGTCGCAGGATGACGTCGCGGCGCTGGTGGCGGCGGCCGACGTCGTGGCGGTGCCGTCGATTCGCGACGATGCGGGCAACGTGGATGGCCTGCCGAACTTCGCGCTCGAGGCGCTCGCCTCGGCGACGCCGGTCGTGGCGACGCGGGCGGGCGGGCTGCCGCAGGCGATTACCGACGGGGACAACGGCCGGCTGGTGCCCGAACGCGACGCGGCGGCTCTGGCGGCGGCGATCCGCGAGGTCTGGTCGCGGCCCGATCGCGGACGGGCGCTGGGGGACGCCGCGCGGCGCCGCGTCGAGCGGGCGCACTCCTGGCAGACGACGGCCGCGCGCATGGTCGAGGCGTACCACATGGCGCGGCGCCGGCCGGCAGGTAGAATGTAGGGCTGGGCATGGCGACTTCCGTCGAGACATCGGCGCCGGGACTGAGCATCTTCTTTCCGGCGTACAACGACAGCGGCACGATCGCCAGCCTCGTGATCACGGCGCGGGCGACCGCGCAGGCGCTGACGGACGATTTCGAGATTCTCGTGGTCAACGACGGCAGCGCGGATCACACCGCCGAGATCGTCGACGAACTCGCGCACACCTATCCCGAGGTGCGGGCCATTCATCATCCGAAGAACCGCGGCTACGGCGGGGCCCTGCGCAGCGGGTTTGCCGGCGCCACCAAGGACCTGATCTTCTACACGGACGGCGACGCCCAATACGACCCCGCGGAACTGGCGCTGCTCTGGCCGCACATGACGGCCGGGGTGGACGTGGTCAACGGCTACAAGATCAGCCGGTCGGACCCCATGCACCGCATTATCATCGGCCGCGTGTACCACCACACGGTCAAGTTGCTCTTCGGGCTCAAGGTCCGGGACGTGGACTGCGACTTCCGCCTGATCCGGCGATCGGTCTTCGACCGGATCGCGCTGCAGCACAACAGCGGGGTGATCTGCCTGGAACTGATGAAGAAGCTGACCGACGCCGGCTGCGTGATCGCGGAGGTGCCCGTGCACCACTACCATCGCGCGTTCGGCAAGTCGCAGTTCTTCAACTTCCGCCGGCTGGTGCACACCGCGCGCGACGTCTTCAAACTCTGGATCGAACTGGTGGTGGTCGGCGCCCACCGGACGCGGAGCCGCGGATGAGCGACTACCGCGCGTTCTACGCGGGCCGGCGCGTGATGGTGACCGGAGGTCTCGGCTTCATCGGGTCGAACCTGGCCCGGCACCTGGTGGATCTGGGCGCGGATGTCCTGCTGGTCGACTCGCTGATCCCCGACTACGGCGGCAACCTGTTCAACATCGACGGCCTCGAGTCCCGGCTGCGCGTGAACATCGCCGACGTCCGCCAGGCCTCGACCATGAACTACCTGGTGCGCGATCGCGAGGTCATCTTCAACCTCGCCGGGCAGGTCAGTCACATCGACAGCATGCGCGACCCGGCGACGGACCTGGCGATCAACTGCGCGAGTCAGCTCACGCTGCTCGAGGCGTGCCGGCGGCACAATCCGGCGGTGAAGGTCGTGTACGCCTCGACGCGGCAGATCTACGGGCGGCCCGAACGGCTGCCGGTGGACGAGACCCACCTGGTGCGGCCCACCGACATCAACGGCATCAACAAGGCGGCCGGCGAACAGTACCATCTGGTCTACAACAACGTCTTCCAGATCCGCGCGTGTTCGCTGCGCCTGACCAACGTCTACGGACCGCGCCAGCTGATCCGCCACAACCGGCAGGGATTCATCGGCTGGTTCATCCGGCTGGCGCTCGACAACGAGGAGATCCAGATCTTCGGCGACGGATCGCAGTTGCGCGACTTCGTCCACGTCGACGACGCCGCCGACGCGTTTCTGCGGGCCGGCGCCACCGATGCGGTGAACGGCGAGGCGCTCAACGTGGGCGGCGCCGGTCCGGTCGCGCACAAGGATCTCGTGGCGCTGCTGCTCGAGGTGGCCGGCAGCGGCCGCTGCCGCTTCGTCGACTGGCCCGCCGAGAAGAAGAAGATCGACATCGGCTCGTTCTACGCGGACTCGTCACGTTTCATGACCGCGACGGGATGGCGCCCGCGCGTGGCGTTGCGGGACGGCCTGGCGGCGACGCTGGCGTTTTACCGCGCGCATCGCCACCACTACGTGAACGACGTCGCCGCACCGGAGGCCCACCCTTGACGCCCCTGCCTTTCATGACCATGACCCCGGGCGAGGACGCCGCCGATCTCCGCGCCGGCATCGACCGCGTGCTGGCCCGCGGCTGGTTCATCCTCGGGCCCGAACTCGAGGCGTTCGAGACGGAGTTCGCCGCCGCCGCCGGCGCGCGGCATGCGGTGGGCGTCAACACCGGCACGGACGCGATCGCGCTGGCGCTGCGCGCGCTGGGCATCGGCCCCGGCGACGAAGTCATCACGTCGCCGCTGTCGGCGGCCTACTCGGCGCTCGCCATTCAGATGGCCGGCGCCACGCCGGTGTTCGCCGATCTCGATCCCGATCGGCTGACGCTCGATCCCGCGCGGGTCGAGGCCGCCATCACGGACCGCACCGCGGCGATCCTGCCGGTGCATCTGTACGGCCAGCCGGCGGACATGTCGGCGCTGCTGGCGATCGCGGCGCGCCACGACCTCACCATCGTGGAGGACGCCTGCCAGGCGCACCTGGCCACCAGCGAGGGGCGCCCGGTGGGCACGATGGGCGCGGCCGGCGCGTTCAGCTTTTATCCGACCAAGAACCTGGGCGCGCTGGGCGACGCGGGCGCGATCGTCACCAACGATGCGGAGTTGGCGGCGCGGCTCAAGCGTCTGCGCAACGGCGGCCAGACGACCCGGTATCACCATCTCGAATTTGGTGTGAACTCGCGGCTCGATGAACTGCAGGCGGCGATTCTGCGCGCGCGGCTCACGCGGCTGCCGCAGTGGACCACGCGGCGGCGCGCGCTGGCGGCGCAGTACCGCCGGGCGCTCACCGGGGCCCCGGTGTCGGTGCCGCCCGAGTGTGATCCCGGCCACGTCTACCACCTGTTTCCCGTCCGGTCCACGGCGCGCGACGCCTGCCAGGCGCACCTGAAGGCCGCCGGGATCGAAACACTGATTCACTATCCGATCCCGATTCCCGATCAACCGGCGTTTGCCGCGTTGCCGCCGGCCTCGTGCGCGATCGCGCGTCAGGTGTGCGGCGAACTGTTGTCGCTGCCGCTCCATCCGGGCCTGGCCGACGCCGATGTGGCCCGCGTGGCCGAGGCCGTACACGCGTTCGGAGGGTGATGCTCGCCACCCTCGGCGCGGCACTCCTGCTGTTTTACCTGCCCGGCGCGGTCCTCTTCCGCCTGCCGATCGGCGCGCGCGACCGGCGCGCCGCGCTGGACGCCGGCGAGCGCGGGTACTGGCACCTCGTGCTCAGCGTCGCGTGGTCGATCAGTCTGACCCTCGCGCTGGCGGCACTCGATCGCTACCGGTTCAGCACGCTGCTCGCGATCAACGGCGGCCTCGTCCTCGTCGCGCTGCTGGCCTGGCGCGGCCGGCTCCGCTACGGCGCGGCCGCGGCGCCCCTCGGCTGGACGATCGCGCTGCCGATTGCGCTGCTGGCGCTGGGACTCTGGCGGTTCTTCCCGGTGTCGGAATACGTCATCGGCGGCAAGGACCCGGGCGTCTACATCAATGAAGGCATCCAGATCGCGCAGCGCGGATCGTTGGTCATCCGGGACGCGACGGTCGCGTCGGTGCCGCCGTTTGCGCGGGACCTCTTCTTCCCGCGCCATTACGAAGACGAGTACTACAGCAACGCCTTCATGGGCTTTTTCATCCAGGATCCGGCGGCGGGTCGGATCGTCGGCCAGTTTCCGCACGGCTTCCCGGCCTCGGTCGCGCTGGGGTACGGCCTGCACGGGCTGACCGGCGCGCGGCAGGCCGTGGCCTGGTGGGGCCTGCTCGGTCTGCTCGGCGTGTATTTCCTGGGCGCGCGGTTGTTCGGACGGGGCCCGGCCTTTGCCGCCTCGGCGCTGCTGGCGCTGCACGTCGTCCAGGTCTGGTTCTCGCGCTATCCCAACTCCGACATCGTGATGCAGGCGCTGGGCTTTGCGGCGCTGCTGGCGCTGGCGCGCGCCGGCGAGGGTCAGGCGGGATGGTTCGGCGGCCTCGCCGGATGGCTGCTCGGGCTGGGTGTGTTCAACCGCGTGGATGGGCTGCTGGTGATCGCCGCCTGCGGGGGCGCCGTCGCGCTGCAGTGGGCCGTCAGGGGCGGTCGGCTGCCGTGGACCTTTCTCGTCACGCTGACGGCGGGCGGCGGCGTCGCGCTGATCTACATGACGGGGCTCATGCAGGCGCACTTCTGGCGCGCGGCGGTGTTCCTCGAGAATCTTCCGCCGCTGGCCATCGGGGGCGGGCTGGCGGCAGGCGCAGCGGGGCTCGTCGCGCTGGCGGCCCTGCGACGGCGCCATGGCGCCCGGCTGGAGGCGCTCGTGCCGGGCACGATCGCCGGCGTCCTCATCGGCCTGGCGCTGTATGCCTTCTTCCTGCGTGAGCCGGGCGGCAAACTGACCGACTACGACGCCTACGCCCTGCGCAACTTCGTGACGATCTATCTGGGCGTCCCGATGTTCCTGCTCACGCTGGCCGGCCTGGCCGTCGACGCCCGGCGCGAGTTCTGGCGGCATCCGGCGTTTGTGATCGCGTTTGCGGGATTCGCGATCTTCCTGCTCTACAAGATCAAGATCGTGCCGGAGCACTTCTGGCTGTCGCGCCGGTTCCTCGCGATGATTCTGCCGGGCGCGCTGCTCATCGGCTGCGCCGCCGCGTTCCCCGCGCGCACCGGTCCCGCATGGCGGCGCTCGGCGCAGGGCGTGGCGGGCATCGTCCTGCTCTCGCTGTCGGCAATCACCTACCTGCGCGCCGCCGGACCGGTGCTGCCGCACGTCGAATATCGCGGCATCATTCCGTACGTCGAAGCGCTGGCGGCGCGGTTCACGCCGGACGACCTGGTGATCCTCGAAAGCCGCGATGTCGGATCGGACATCCATGTCCTCGGCCCGCCGCTGGCGTACATCTACGACCGGCAGGTGCTGGCGCTCGCCTCGGCGGCGCCCGACCGGCTGCAGTTCCGGGAGTTCGTCGCCGACGCGCTCGGCCGATACCGGCGCGTGCTCTTCGTGGGCACCGGCGGGACGACGCTGTTGTCGCGGCAGCTGTCGGCCACCCCCCTCGCGAGCGATCGGGTGCAGATCGAGGAGTTCGAAGTCACGACGGACCGGCTGCCGGCCGCCGTGCGCCGCAAGGAGTTCGATTACGGCGTGTATGCGCTCTCGCTGGGCGCCTCGGCCGCGGGTCCCTTCAGACTCGATCTGGGCGAACGCGATGACCTCCACGTGGTGCGGTTCCACGCCAAGGAGCAGAGCGAGGGACGGTCGATCCGCTGGACGCAGGACGCCTCGGAGGTGGCCATCACCGGACTGACCGGCGAGGAACGCGCGATCGTGCTCGTGCTGAGCGACGGCGGGCGGCCGGCGACGGCGGTTCCCGCCCGCGTCGACGTCTTCCTCGGCGGCCGGTCGCTGGGCACGATCGACGTCGCGCCGGGGTTCCGCGAATACACCCTGGCGATTCCCCCGGACACGCTGGCCGCGGCCGCGGTGTCCGACGAGCCGCTGGCGCTGCGCCTGGTCTCGACGGTGTGGTCGCCCCGCGCGCTGCTGGGGGTCAACGACAGCCGGGATCTGGGCGTGATGGTGGACACCCTCGAGGTGCGGTGACCATGTTCGAGTCGCTGCAGATCTACCACCCGTGGGAACGCGCGATCGTCGGGCTGACCGACCTGGCGTTGTCACCCTTGCGGCTGCTGCCGCGCAGCGGCGCTCCCGATCCGCCGGCCCGCGTGCTGCTGCTGCGGCTCGAGCGGATCGGCGACCTCCTGATGACGCGCGAGGCGATCGCGCGGACGCGCGCGGTGTGGCCCGCCGCCGAGATCGACCTCGTGGTGGGCAGCTGGAACGTGCCGCTGGCGCGCTGGATGCCGGCCGTCAGCCGCGTGGAGGCGCTGGATGTGCCGTGGCTGGCGCGTGAAGGCACGGGCCAGTCCTGGCCGGCGCTGCTGACCCACGCGCGCGGCTGGTCGTCGCGCCGCTACGACCTGGTCCTCAACTTCGAACCGGATCTGCGCAGCAACCTGCTGGCGTGGCTGTCGGGCGCGCCGCGCCGGGCCGGTTACTGGACCGGCGGCGGCGGCGCGTGGCTGACCGACGCGCTGGCCTACGACCCGGCGGCGCACGTCTCGACCAACGCGCTCCGTCTGCTGGCGCACTGTGCGCCGGCCTCCGCCGTGCACACCGGCGAGACGCCCCCGCTCACACCGGACACCACGGCGCTCGAGGCCGCACGCGACGCGCTGGCCGGCGCGCCGGCGGATCGCCCGCTCGTCGGGGTCCACGTGGCCGGCGGCCGGCCGTCGAAGCAATGGCATCTCGATCGGTTCGCGCAGGTGGCGGCCACGCTGGCGCGCGAAGACGACGTGACCGTGGTGCTGACGGGAGCGGCCGCCGATCGCCCCCTGGTCGATCAGGTGCGCGCGGCGCTGCCCGGCGCGCGCGTGATCGATACGGCGGGCCGGCTGGACCTGGCCGCCTCGGCCGCGTTGCTGGCCCGGATGCACGTGCTCATCACGGGTGACACCGGCCCCATGCACCTCGCCGCCGCGATGGGCACGCCGGTCGTCGCGCTGTTCGGTCCCTCCGATCCTCGCCGGTATGGTCCGCTGGGCGACGGGCACCGGATCCTGCGCGTGCAGCTGCCGTGCAGTCCGTGCGGTCAGGTGCGGCTGCCGCCGGAGCGCTGCCGCGGACACGTGCCGGACTGCATGGACGGCATCGGCGTCGCGGCGGTCGTGGCGGCGGCGCGCGAGGTCCTGCGGCGAGGCGCGCGATGAGCGGGGCGACGCTCACCGTCACGGCGGCGTCCGGCGCGACGCGCGCGCTGCCGTGGAATGACGTGGCCGGCCCGGTCCTGCGCGATGCGGCGCGGGGTGAGGCCAACGCCTGGATCAAGCGGCTGCGCCTGGTCCCGTACGGCGACGTCACGATGCGGGAGCGGTTCCGCTACCGCGGCGATTCGTTGTGGTGGTTCACCGAGCTGTATCTGCATCAGCGAAGGCACCTGGAAGAGGCCGTGCTGACGGTGCGCGCGCTCGACGCCGCGCGGGCGCAGCACGCGCCCGCGCGGCTCACGGTGTCGGGCGCCGGCTGGGCCACGGCCGCGGCGGCCCGCGCCTGGGG
>CAYYFE010000029.1:0-51807 GCA_964471115.1 uncultured Solibacteraceae bacterium | reverse complement strand
CAGAACTGGTACCCCGGCGACAAGGACGGCAAGGGCGGCATCTACAACTTCGTCACCAAACGCGGCAAGGCGATGACCAACGCCAAGATCACGTGGACGCAGGTGGAGACCGGCTCGGCCATCACCTGGAAGTACCCGAGCTGCATCCTGCAGGGCGACAACTCGGTGGGGGAGTTCTACTCGGTGGCCACCACCAACAACCATCAGCAGGCCGACACCGGCACGAAGATGATCCACCTGGGGAAGAACACGCGCAGCACGATCGTCTCGAAGGGCATCAGCGCGGGGTTCGGCCAGAACACCTACCGGGGCGCGGTGAAGATCGGCAAACAGGCGCACGGCGCGCGCAACTACTCGCAGTGTGACTCGCTGCTCATCGGCGACAAGTGCGGCGCCCACACGTTCCCGTATCTCGAAATCAAGAACACGTCGGCGATGGTCGAACACGAAGCCTCGACCTCGAAGATCGGCGAAGACCAGATCTTCTACTGTCGCCAGCGCGGCATCCCCACCGAGGACGCCGTCAACATGATCGTCTCGGGCTTCTGCAAGGACGTGTTCCGCGAACTGCCGATGGAGTTCGCCGTCGAAGCCCAGAAACTGCTGTCCATCAGCCTGGAAGGAAGCGTCGGTTAAGTCATGCTGCTTGAAATCAAGGATTTGCGCGTCAAGGTCGAGGACAAAGAGATCCTCAAGGGCCTGTCCCTGTCGGTCAACCCCGGTGAAGTGCACGCCATCATGGGCCCCAACGGCTCGGGCAAGAGCACGCTCGCCCGCATCCTGTCGGGCCACCCCGGGTACGAAGCCACCGGCGGCACGGTCACCTACGACGGTAAGGACCTGCTCGACATGGATCCGGAAGAGCGCGCCTGTGAAGGCGTGTTCATGGCGTTCCAGTACCCGGTCGAAATTCCTGGCGTGAACAACCAGTACTTCCTCAAGGCGGCCCTCAACGCCGTCCGCAAGTACAAAGGCCAGCCGGAGCTGGACGCGATCGAGTTCATCCAGCTGATCAAGGAGAAGGCGCGCCTGCTCGAAATGGATCAGACGATGCTCAATCGCGCGGTCAACGAAGGCTTCTCGGGCGGCGAGAAGAAGCGCAACGAGATCTTCCAGATGGCGGTGCTCGAGCCGCGCCTGGCGATTCTCGACGAAACCGACTCGGGTCTCGACATCGACGCGCTCCGGATCGTCGCCAACGGCGTCAACGCTCTTCGCAGCCCCGACCGCGCCATGATCGTCGTCACCCACTATCAGCGGCTGCTCGACTACATCGTGCCGGACTTCGTGCACGTGCTGAGCGGCGGGAAGATCGTGCGTTCGGGCGGCAAGGAACTGGCGCTCGAGCTCGAGGAGAAGGGCTACGGCTGGATCGATCAGGCCGTGGGAGCCCGGTAGTCATGAGTCAGGTGATCGAACGTCACGCGACCCTGGCCGCCGATTTCGAGGCGTTCCGCACGGCGAAAGCCTTTGGCCCCGAGTGGCTGCGGACCGCGCGGTCGTCGGCCTTCGCGCGCTTTCTCGAGCGCGGCTTCCCGACCACCCGCGAAGAAGAGTGGAAGTTCACCCCCGTCGGCCCGATTGCGTCGGTGGAGTGGCGCCGGGGGGATAAGACGTCGGGTGCCTTTTTCGTGTCCGTCGGATCGAAAAAGGCCCCCGACGTAATTGGCGAGCTCACTATCTCCCCGCTCACCGAGGCCCTCGCGACCCAGACCCTGGACACGCCGAGCCTGCGGAGCGACCACCCCTTCGTGCTGCTGAACACGGCGTTCTTCGAGGACGGCCTGTTCATCCACGTCGCGCCCAGGACGGTGATCGAAGGGCCGATTGAAATCCGGTTCGTGGCCCAGCCCGGCGCGGAGCCGAGCATGGCCACCCCGCGTCTGGTGATCGTGGTTGGCGAGCAGGCGCAGGTGTCGGTCATCGAGCGCTACGAGAGCGCCGGCGGCGAGATTCTGACCAATGCCGTGACCGAAGTCATCCTCGGTCCCGGCGCCGTCGTGAACCACGTGAAGGTGCAGCAGGAGGCCGCGTCGGTCTTCCACATGGCCAGCACGTTCGTGCACCTGCACCGCGCCAGCACGTTCACCTCGCAGGCCATTACGTTCGGCGGCCGGATCAGCCGCAACGACATCACGGCCACACTGGCCGGCGAAGGGGCCGAGGCCACGCTCAACGGCCTGTACATCGCCGACGGCGAGACGCTGGTGGACACCCACACCACCATCGACCACGCCCAGCCGCATTGTCCCAGCCACGAAGTCTACAAAGGCATCCTGGCCGGCAAGGCCAAGGCCGTCTTCAACGGCAAGATCATCGTCCGGCCCGACGCGCAGAAGACCGACGCGAAGCAGACCAACAAGGCGCTCCTCCTGTCCGACGATGCGGTGATCAATACGAAACCGCAGCTGGAAATCTTCGCGGATGACGTGAAGTGCACCCACGGCGCGGCGATCGGCCAGCTCGACGAAGACCAGATGTTCTACCTGCGCGCCCGCGGCATCAGCGCCTCGGACGCCCGGAACATCCTGATCCACGCGTTTGCCAGCGACGTGCTCAACGGCATCCCCCATGAGTCCCTGCGCCAGGAGCTGGAAGTGGCGCTCGTGGAGAAACTGCATCTGCCGGCATGACCACCCAGGCGCCTTCGGCGACGACCGTCCGCGCGCCGTTTGACGTGACGGGCATCCGGGCCCAGTTCCCGGCGCTGCACCAGCAGGTGCACGGCAAGCCGCTGGTGTACCTGGACAACGCCGCGACCACGCAGAAGCCGCAGGTGGTGATTGACGCGTTGCGGCACTACTACGAGCGCGACAACTCGAACGTCCATCGGGGCGTTCATGCGCTGAGCGAGCGGGCCACCGCCGCCTTCGAGGGCGCGCGCAAGACCGTCCAGCGGTTCCTCAACGCGCGGTCGGAGCGTGAGATCGTCTTCACGCGCAACGCCACCGAGAGCATCAACCTGGTGGCGCGGGCGTGGGGCGACTGGGCGCTCAGGGCCGGCGACGAGGTGCTGATCACCGCCATCGAGCACCACTCGAACATCGTGCCGTGGCAGATGGCATGCGCGCGGACCGGCGCGGTGTTGAAGGTGGCGCCAATCGACGACCACGGCGACGTGCTGATGGACGAGTTCGAGGCGCTGCTGTCGCCGCGCACGACGATGGTGGCGGTGACGCACCTGTCCAACGCGCTGGGGACGATCAATCCCGTCGAACAGATGATCGCGCTGGCGCGCAAGGCCGGCGCGCTTGTGCTCATCGATGGATCGCAGGCGGCGTACCACATGGCGGTGGACGTGCAGGCGCTCGACCCGGACTTCTACGTGTTCACCGGCCACAAGGTCTACGGCCCCACCGGCATCGGTGTGCTGTACGGGCGCGAGTCGCTCCTGCAGGCCATGCCGCCGTTTCTGGGCGGCGGCGACATGATCAGTTCGGTCACGTTCGAGAAGTCGGAGTGGAACGACCTGCCGTACAAGTTCGAAGCCGGCACCCCGAACATCGCCGACGCCATCGTGCTGGCCGTGGCGGTCGACTTCGTCAGGGGTGTGGGGTTCGACGCGATTGGCGCCCATGAAGCGGCGCTGCTGGCGTATGGCACCGAGCGCCTGCAGGAGGTGCCGGGTGTCCGGCTCGTGGGCACCGCGCGACGGAAGGCGAGTGTGCTGTCGTTTGTGATGGACGACATTCACCCGCACGACATCGGCACCATCGTCGACCGTGAGGGCGTGGCGATTCGCACGGGCCACCACTGCGCGCAACCGGTGATGGACCGCTTCGGGATTCCGGCGACCGCGCGCGCGTCGCTGGCCATGTACAACACCACCGGGGAAATTGACGCGTTGGTCGCGGCGCTCCACCGGGTGCGTGCGTTGATGGGGTAACAATGGGCGTATTTTCGTTCCTGTCAGATCTGGTCGGCGAGAAGAAGGCCGAGGCGCCGTCGCCCGAGGCGATTGCCCGGGCCGAGGGTGAGGGGTTGCCGCCGGTGGCCAACGGGCCTGCTGCGCCGCCGCCGGCGGCCGCTGCATCAGCCGATACGCCGTTTGTGCCGCCGCCGGCTTGGCAGCCGGCGCCTATGGCGCAGCCGCGGCCCGAGACCGCGCACGACAAACTCGAGGTGGGGCCGCTCGACCCGGAGCAGACCGCCGCGCTCCAGTCGAAGATCGTCGAAGCCATCAAGACCGTGTACGACCCGGAGATTCCGGTCGATATCTACGAACTCGGTCTGATCTACGACATCATCGTCGACGCCAATCGCAACGTGTTGGTCAACATGACGCTGACCAGCCCCGCGTGTCCGTCCGCGCAGCAGCTGCCGGCCGAGGTGAAGTTCAAGGTGAAGAACCTGCCCGAGGTCAACGACGCGCGCGTGGAAGTGGTGTGGGAGCCGGCCTGGGGCAAGGAGCGCATGTCGGAAGCGGCCAAGCTGGCGCTCGGGTTCTTCTAAATGAACGATCTCCACGACCTCTACCAGGAGGTCATCCTCGACCACAACAAGCGGCCCCGTAACTTCGGGCCGCTGCCCGACGCGACGCAGTCCGCCAAGGGCCACAACCCGCTGTGCGGCGACCGGCTGACGCTGTCGCTCAAGGTGGTGGGGGACCGCATCGAGCGCGTCGCGTTCGAGGGGTCCGGCTGCGCCATCTCGAAGGCATCCGCCTCGCTGATGACCGACGAGGTCAAGGGCCGCACTGTGGACGAAGCCATCGCGCTCTTCGACCGGTTTCACCAGATGGTGACGACGCCGATCGATCAGCCGGTGGACGAAGCGGCGCTGGGCAAGCTGGCGGTGCTCGCGGGCGTGCGTGAGTTCCCGGCGCGCGTCAAGTGCGCGTCACTGGCGTGGCACACCCTCAAGGCCGCGCTCACCAACGTGCAGGAAACGGCGAAGACCGAGTAGCGGCAAGTGGCGGCAAGTAGCGGCGAGTGGCGGCAAGTGGCGGCAAGTGGCGGCAAGTGGCGGCGAGTGGCGGCGAGTGGCGGCCGGTGTGTCAGTGTCCCCAGGGCGCCGGTGGCGGATCCACGGACCGGGTGAGGTCGAACTCCACACGGAAGAGTCGGCCGGGGCGTTTCAGCTCGTAGGCGAACATCCGTCCCGGGTGGACTTCCATCGCCCACACGTTGGTGTTGGACACGGTCCGGTTCGTCCGCGTGAACAGATCAATCGAGAACTGATCGACCGGGAACTCCTGCCGTGACTCGGTGCCCTCGGTCGTCGAGTCCCCGCCGTACTGCGTGAGTTCGTCCTCGGTCCCGTCCTGGTGACGATGGTCGTGTTTGAGACGAAGCCGGTCGCCCTGCAGGGTGAGCACCCACGTGCGGGAGCGGTCCTCGCCCACGTGGAACGGCACCAGCACCCGTCCGGTCTCACACGTTCGCACGTGCATCACCAATCGCTGCCCCTCAAAGGCGTCATTGGGCTGCGCCGGTTCGTTCGCCGTGATGCGTCCTTCAAACGCCCGTCCGCACAAGCCGGCGAGATGTTCGAGGGATCGCTGAGCCGGCGGCGGGGGTGTGCCGCACGCGGCAAGTCCAAGGCAGCACGCGATCAGTGACGCGGAAAGGCGCATGGTCAGTTCCTCGCTGGTCCGTAGAGTACCCGGCCGGGCCGGGCCTCGGTCATCGTCGTCCCGTCAAACACCACCTGGCCGTTGACGATGACCAGGGTGAAGCCCTCGGCATATTGATGGGGATTCTGGAACGTGGCCGTGTCTCTGACCGTGGCCGGGTCAAAAACCGCGATGTCGGCCTTCATGCCAGGCCGCAACAGACCACGGTCGGACAGTCCCAGGCGCGCGGCCGGGAACGCGGTCATCTTGAAGATGGCGGTCTCGAGCGTCAGCACCCGCTGCTCGCGGACGTACCGGCCCAGCACCCGCGCAAACGTACCGTAGCTGCGAGGATGGGGATTCGCACGGCCGAAGGTGGGCACCTCGCCATCGGAGGCCACCATGGTTGCCGGGTGCACGAGGATGCGCACCAGATCGTCTTCGCTCATGGCGTGAAAGATGCCCTGACAGCCGCCCTGCTCGGCAATCCACAACACGGTCTCAGCGGCTTTCTCGAGTGTCAGCGCCACCCCGCGTTGCCGCATCAGGTCGGCCAGGGTCTTGCCGGCCAGTGACGGGTCGAATCCGCAGTTGGCGAACTGCACGTTCGCGGGATCGCCGCCGCCCCGTTCGTCGCGAATCATCGCCAGACTCGCCGCGAGAATCCGCTCGCGTTCCACGGGATCCTTGAACCGCGCCGCACGCTCCTCGTTCGAGCCTTCCAGCGCCCAGGCCGGCAACAGGGCCGACGTCACACTGGTGCTCGAGGCCGTGTACGGATATTGATCGCTCGTGACGTCCACACCGCGGGCGCGTGCCTCGTCAATCAGTTTCAAGGCGTCGGCGCTGCGACCGAAGTTCGGCTTGCCGATGACCTTGTGATGCGTCACCTGGGTGGGCAGGCCACCGTCTTCACCAATCCGAATCGTCTCGCGAATGCTGTCCAGCAACTTTGCCGCATCGTCCCGCTGATGCGAGACATGTGAGCCACCGAGGCGTCCCGCCACACGCGCCAACGCCACGACTTCATCGGTCGGGGTGAACGCGCCCGGCACGTAGAACAGGCCCGTGCTCAGGCCGAACGCGCCATCGCGCATGCCCTGTTCGACCAGCGCCTCCATCTCGCGCAGTTCCGCCGGCGTGGCCGCGCGGTCTTCAGCGCCAATCACGCGGGTGCGGATGGATCCCTGGCCGATGAACGATCCTATGTTCACCGACTTCTGCAGGGCCTCGAGCGAATCGAGGAAGGGCCGCAACGGGACCGGCGAGGAACCGTCCGGCCCCTCGATGACCGTCGTGACACCCTGCCGCACGTAGTTGGGCGCCGTGGGATTGGTATTCAGCCCCCGCCGCGCATGCGTGTGAATGTCGATGAACCCGGGCGACACGACCCGGCCCTGCATATCGATCTCACGGGCCGCAGTGCCGGTGATTCCCGGGGCGATGCGCGCAATGGTGTCGCCCGTGATTGCCACATCCGCGCGGAACCACGGCGTGCCGGTCCCGTCGACCACGCGCGCGTTGCGCAGGATGAGGTCGTACCGCGGCGCCTGCGCGTGCGTGGCCACCAGGCCGCCGCAGAGGCACACCACAATCAGCCAGGGCATTCGCATGCCGACACTATACGTTGTCCAACTTCACAACGAGGACTGGAGGGCTGGTAGGCCGGGCTGCAGGACAGACCGGCTGGGTGCCGCCGAAGGCGGCACACGGCACGGCGGTCGTGTGGCGGACGAATGACGACGGGGCGATTGGTGTCCGTGGGCGTCATTCGTCCGCCACACGTCCGCCGTGCCGCGAGCCCGGTTTCACCGGGCTCCCAGCCGGTCCGCCTCCCAGCTCTCCATGCCTCGCTGTGAATCCTTACAGCAGCTTGGCGGCCAGCTCGGCGATTCTCGAACGCACCACGTCGCTCATCGTCAGGTGCGCGAACGTCGGCTCGCCCTTGAAGCGTTCGACGACTTGGACGATGCCGTTGGACAGGGCGTCGACCTCGGGTCGATCGATCTGGTCGGGGTCGCCGGTCAGGATGATGCGGGTGCCCTCGCCGGCGCGGGTCAGCACCAGCTTCATGTCCCCCTGCGTCATGTTCTGCCCATCGTCGACGATGACCACCGCGTCGTGAATCGACCGGCCGCGCAGGTAGTTGATCGGCGAGATCTCCAGGACATTGCGCGCGAGCAGGTCTTCGATGGTCGCCGAGGGCGCGCCGTTGGCGCGATCGCCGTTCCCCCGCTCGCCGTTGTGGTCGCCCGGGTGATTCGTGAAGCGGGCGGCGCCCGACATTCGCCGGATGATGAAATCCAGGTTGTCGATGATCGGCTTCGCCCACGGCGCCATCTTTTCGCCGACGGTGCCCGGCAGGAAGCCGAGGTCGCGCCCGGCCTCGGCGTTCACGCGATACACCTCGATCTTCGACACGCGGCCCGACCGGTAGAGCTCGTAGGCCGTCAGCAGCGCCATCAGCGTCTTGCCCGTGCCCGCGATGCCCACCAGGCTGGTGATGAGCGTGTCATCGTCCAGGATCAGGTCGCGCGCGCAGGCCTGTTCGGGGTTGATGGGGCCGAAGCGGTCGGTCTGTTTGAACTGCACGCGGCGCAGGTACGACACGCCGTCGTGTTTCTTGTGGATGCCCCACGCCGTCTTGCCGTTGCCGTTCACGCGCAGTTCGCAGCACTGGTTGGCCAGGAGCGTCGTTGTGTCGACGAAGTCCGACAGCTCCGTGGCGGGCAGCCGGTGTTCCACGTGCAGCGCGTTGAGCAGGGACGCCTTTTCTGCGGGCAGTTGAATCCGGACGCGGCCCGAATAGAACTTGTCGGGTGAGGACACCGGCCGATCCTGGTAGTAGTCTTCCGCGGCCAGCCCCCGCGCGCGCGCCTTGCAGCGCATCGCCGCATCGCGCGTGATCAAGGTCACCGGCGTCGCGGCGTGTGTTTCCTGGTACGCGCTGGCCAGCAGGATGATCGCATCGTCGGCGTAGCCGGGCGAGAAGCCGGGCCACGCGCGCGAGACGTCCAGCTCTCCGCCATGGAACTTGACGATGCCGTTGCGCAGCGGGATGCCGTCGCGCAACGCGGCCGGCGTGGCGTCGGCCTGGAGTTGATCGAGGAACCGGATGGTCTGGCGCGCGGCGTAGCCCACGCCGTTGGTGTCCACGCGGCGGCGGTCCAGTTCCTGCAGGACCGGGAAAGGAATGATGACGGTATTGCCGTCCGTCAGATGTTCGAGCGCGTCGGGTGCCGAAACGAGAACGCTTGTGTCAACGACATAGACCTTGCCACCAACCGACCGGGGTGGAACCATGCGCGCTCCTGAAGCGGCGTGAGGCGCTGGGACGCGTCACGAACCACTCTCGGGCGCATTCTACGAAGGTCCGGCCGGAAGTACCAGTGAAAAGATCGTGTCGGTCCAATTACCGGATCCGGCTCGCGTCCAGCGCATACATGCCGCGCCCGTAGGTCGAAATCACGATGATGTGGTCCTGCGGGTGGTACTGCAGGTCGGACACCTGCGTGGACGGCAGATTGCCGCCCAGCACCTCCCAGCGGGCGCCGCCGTTGGTCGAGACATACGCCCCGAAGTCGGTGCCGACAAACAGGATGTTCGGATTCGTCGGATGTTCCCGAATCACGTTCACCGGACCGGCCGGGATGTTGTTCACGATGCTCGTGAACGACTTGCCGAAGTCGGTCGACTTGTAGATGTACGCCGCGAAGTCATCGTCTTCGCGGCCGCGCTGCGTGACGTAAACCGTGCCTTCGGCGTGCTGAGACGGCACAAGGCGCGAGATCCAGCGCCGCACCGGCAGGCGATTGGTCAGATCCGTCCACTCCTTGCCGTTGTCGATGGTCGTGTGCAGCCGGCCGTCGTCGGATCCCACGTACAACAGCCCGGCCTTCTTCGGCGACTCGGCCAGCGCCACGATGGTCTGGTAGGGAATGGCGTTCGAGTTGCGGATGAGCATCTGCGCCGCGTTGTTGTCGGTCAGGTCCGGGCTGATGGTCTGGAAGCCTTCGCCGCGATTGTCCGAGCGGTAGACGTACTGATAACCCGCGTAGATCACGCGGTTGTCGTGCGGCGACACGATGATGGGCGCCATCCACTGGGCGCGCAGTTCGGCGTCGGGCGGGTTGGGCGGCTGGATGTTCGTCACACGCTGCGGACCCTGCGGCGCGGGTGGCGCGCCGGCCGCGCCTGCCCCGCGTCCACGGCCACGCGCCGGCGCCGCCACCGACAGGTCCGTGCGGCTGAAGTTGCCGTAGAAGCCGTGCGAATACACGATGTTCGGATTGGTCGGGTCGATCGCGTGGTTCGAGCCTTCGCCACCAGGCGCGCCCTCCCACGCCACGGCCGGAATCTGATCGCGCCCCTTCGACAGATCGACGCGGCCACGCCGCGAACCGTGATCCTGAATCGATCCATACGCCCATGACGAGGGGCGAGTGGTGTCGAGCGTGACGTTGTAGAACTGCGCGCCGGCCGCGCCCACCGCGAACACCCACGTCTCGCCGCCGTCGAGCGTGTGGTAGAACCCGCCGTCGTTGGCGTTGTAGAGCTTCTTCGGATCGGCCGGATCGATCCACAGGCCGTGGTGGTCGCCGTGCACGCCGCCCGTGTTGCTGCCGTCGACGTTGCTCACCGACGTGCCGCGCACCGGCGCGAACGTCCGGCCGCCGTCGGTCGACCGATGGAAACCGATGCCCATCGTGTAGATCGTGTTCTCGTTGGTGGGATCAACACGAATCTGGCCGAACACCCAGCCGTACGTGCCGGAGTGTTCGATCATGTAGTCGTTGTTCTCGCTCATCTGCCGCCAGGTGCGGCCCTTGTCGTCGGTGCGATAGACCTCCGTGGCCTTGATCCGGCCGTTGGTGATCGGGCGGCCGTACGCGTCGCGTTCACCCGGCTGTGGCCCGCGGCCGATTTCGTAGTTGTCGACCAGCGCATACAGCACGTTGGGGTTCGAGCGCGAGATGTCGAGTCCGATGCGTCCGCGGAACTGCGGCGCCGGCAGCCCCTGGCTGGCGTCCGCCCACGTGGCGCCGCCGTCGGTCGACTTCACCACGCCGCCTTCGTCGTAGCCGGGTTCCACCCGAGGGTCGCTCCACTTGCGGCGGATGCGCTGCCACATCGACGCGTACAACACGTTCGGATCGGTCGGATCCATCACCAGGTCAATCGCGCCGGTGCGTGCGCTCTTGTAGAAAATCTTGTTCCACGTCCGCCCGCCGTCCGTGGTCTTGAACACGCCGCGCATCTCGTTGTCGGTCCACTCGTGCCCCGACGCCGCCACATACACGATGTCGGGATTGGTCGGGTGCACGACGATGCGGCCAATCGTCTGTGTGTCGGTCAGGCCCATGTGAGTGAACGTGCGCCCCGCGTCGGTGGACTTGTAGATGCCCACACCCGCCATCGACGCGCGGAAGATGTTGGCCTCACCCGTGCCCACATACACGATGTTCGGGTTCGACGGGGCGACGGCGATGTCGCCGATGCTGGTCGACGCCTCATGTTCGAAGATCGCGCGCCACGTCTTGCCGTGGTCTTCGCTCTTCCAGACGCCGCTGGTGGCGTACGCCGCGTACAGGTGCCGCGCCCCGCCGACATCCACCACGGCCACATCCGTGGCGCGGCCGCTCACGTTGGTGGGGCCGAGGTATTGCCACGGGATCCCCCGATGGGGGGAGGCGTCCCGCATCGCCCGGTACGTGCCCCAGGCGCGGAACAGCCCCTCGGCATTCATCGGCGCCGGCGCCGCCTGCGCCCACAGCCCAATCACGCCCACCGCCACACCCAGCCCCGTCACCAGCACTCTATTCACAACGCGCATCATGTTCCCCTGTGGACCCTGCGGACCTTGTGGACCCTGTGGACCCTGTCGTCCGGTAGAATACTCCCGCGATGTCGTCCCGTCTGGTTTATCTCGACTACCACGCCACGACGCCGGTGGACCCGCGGGTGCTGGAGGTCATGCTCCCGTATTTCACCGAGCAGTTCGGCAACCCGGCGTCGTCGAGCCACGCGTTCGGATGGAAGGCCCAGGAGGCGGTGGAGCAGGCCCGGCGCCAGGTGGCCGCGCTGGTGGGCAGCACCGCCCGGGAGATCGTGTTCACCAGCGGCGCGACCGAGTCCAACAACTGGGCCATCAAGGGTGTGGCCGCGAACGCGCCGGCGGGGCGCCGTCACCTGGTCTGCTCCGCGATCGAGCACAAGTCGGTGCTCGAGGCCTGCAAGTCCCTGGAGAAGGCGGGTTGGTCATTGACCATCGTGCCGGTTCAGCGGGACGGTCGCATCGACCTGGCCGCCCTCGAGGGCGTCGTCTCGGACGAGACCGCGCTGGTCAGCATCATGGCGGCCAACAACGAAATCGGCGTGTTGCAGCCGATGGCCGAGATTGCCGCGATTGCTCATGCCAAAGGCGCCCTGGTCCACTCGGACGCTGCGCAGGCGGTGGGGAAGATTCCCGTCGACGTGCAGGCGATGGGCGTCGATCTACTGTCGCTCACCGCGCACAAGATGTACGGGCCCAAGGGCTGCGGCGCGTTGTACGTGAAGAAGCGCACGGAGCTGGCGCCGTTCATCATCGGCGGCGGACAGGAACGGGGCTTCCGATCCGGCACCCTGAACGTGCCGGGCATCGTCGGACTCGGCCAGGCCTGTCACCTCGACCGGATCGAGATGGCGACCGAGACGCGCCGCCTGCAGGCGCTGCGCGATCGGCTGCTGGAGGGCCTGCGGGATCGTGTCGGTGGCGTCCTCGTCAACGGCTCGATGGCGCACCGGCTGCCGCACAACCTGCATGTGTCGTTCGAGGGGGTGGACGGCGAGTCGCTGATCATCGGCATCGGTGACATCGCCGTGTCGTCGGGATCGGCGTGCAGCAGCGCGTCGGCCACGCCGTCACACGTCCTGCGCGCGATCTACGGCGCCGACGCCGTGCCGGGCGCCACGATACGTTTCGGGCTTGGACGGTTCACGACCGATCAGGACGTGGACTACGCCGTCGAGAAGTTCAGCGCGGTCATCAGGCGTCTCCGCGAGACCGCGCCCGTTCACTGACGTCACTCCCGAAAGGAGGCCGACCATGAGTTCGCCGCCCGCTCTCGGCGCCGGGCGTGAGACCCGTCTACTTCTGCTGGTCATCATCGTGGCCGTGGCCGTATTGCTCGTCCTGGCGCGATTCCGGTATCCATCGGTCGACCGCGTTGCGCCCGCCCCGGTCGTGGGGCCGATCGAGCGCCTGGCCGCGCGCGCGACCTTCGAAGAGCTCTCGCTCATCATGGCGGACCTGTCGGCGCGGGTGCAGCCGTCGCTCCTGTCGGTGACACTCGAGCGCGTGGCCGCCGCGCCGCCGCCGGCGCGCCGAGGGGCCGCATCACCGCCTCCCGCGGCGCCTCCGGAGCGCCGCCGCGTGGCGGCCTGGCGGATCGACGTCGATCTCGCCGTGGCGTATCTGCCCGAGGGATTCGTCCCGGTGGAAGGTGAGGGCGTGACGTCCGTGGCCGTCGACAACGCGCGCGCGCTGGCGCTGCTGCGCGTGCCGGCCGCGCCCTATGTGGGCCCCGGTCCGCTCACGCAGTCGCTGGGTGGCCCGTCGTACGTCGCGGTGTTCGAGGGCGGCCGCGGCGGCGCTGCGGGCCGGCCCCTGTTTGTCGGCCGCGTGGATTCGTTCGAGGATCCGGAGTGGCCGGAGCCCTTGCTGGCCGTGGGCGGCCAGCCGAACCTGCACCCCGGCGCGTTTGTGTTCACCCTTGATGGCCGCCTGCTCGGCATGACGCTGCCGGATGTGGCCGGGGTGTCCATCGCGCGGGCTTCCGCGATTGCGGCCGTGGTCGAAAGGCTTCGAACGCAGTGAAGGATCCGCGCCAGCGCGAACTGGGCGGCGCCGATCCGCTTGACCGCCGGCTCGGCGCGCCGCCGCCATCGCCGCTGCGATGGCTCTTTTCGCTGCTGCGCACGCGGTCGGCGTTCGGGCTCGCTCCGTCGCTCACGCCGGCCGTGGTGTTCGTGCCGCTCGGCGTGCTGCTGGGCCCCACGGGCGTCAACTGGATCACCGGTGACGTCCGCACCCTGCTCAATCTCAGCGTCACCCTGGCGTTGACGTTGCTGGGTGTGTTCGTCGGCATCGCGCTCGGACGTCAACGGCGCTCGGCATTGCGACTGCTGGCGGCCGCCAGTCTCGAAAGCGCGGTGACCATTCTGGCCGTCGCCGGCGCCACGGCGTACCTGGTCGTGTCCACCGGCCTGCCGCTCGATTCGTCCGTCATCATCGTGGCGCTGGCCCTTGGCCTCTGCGCCTCGGCGTCGTCGGCCACCACGGCCGATCCCGACGCCGATCCCGCCGCGGCCGTCGCGACGCGGGTCGCCGACCTCGATGATGTGTTGCCCATCGTGGTGGCCGCGGGCATCTTCACCGTGGCCACGACCGCCGGCGTCGACCGGTGGTGGATTGCGTTGATGCCGGTTGCCGCGGGCGGCGTGGCCGGTTTCGTCGGCTGGCTGTTGTTCGAGCGGGCCCAGTCGGTGGCTGAACGCGCCGTGTATGTGGCCGGTACACTCGCGCTGGCCGGCGGCGCGGCCACCTACCTCGGTGTGTCGCCGCTGTCGGTCGGGTTGGTCGCCGGTGTCGTGTGGACGCTGGCGCCCGGACGGGCCGACCGCGTCGTGCAGGACGACCTGGGCAAGCTGCAACATCCGCTGGTCGTCCTGCTCCTCGTCAGCGCCGGCGCGTTGTGGGTACCCGCGCCCACCGGGCTGTGGCTGCTCGTGCCGTACCTGCTGTTCCGGCTGGCCGGCAAGGTGGCCGGCGGCTGGCTGTCGGCGCGTCTGGTCGGCGACGTGCGCCCCGGTGACATGGCCGCCTACCTGATGTCGCCCGGCGTGCTGGGGATCGCCTTTGCGCTCAACTTCCGGCAGATTCTGCCGGCGGCCACCGGCGAGGCGCTGCTGTGGGCCGTGGCCGTCGGCACCGCGGTCTTCGAGGTGTTTGCCGTGGTGGCGCTGCCGCTCTGGCGCCGGGAGGTCCGGTAGATGCGCCGCCTTACCGCGCTGACGGTCACGATGGCGCTGGCGTGGTGGCTGGTCACGCAGATGGGGGATGCGGCGACGTCGACCACGGCGCTGGCGCTTGGCGTCGTCCTGATCGCGGCCTCCATCGTGGGCTGGCTGTTCGAGCTGGTGCACCTGCCGCGGCTCACCGGGTACCTCGTGTTCGGGCTGGTGTGTGGTCCGTACATCGCCAACATCATCACGCGCCCGATGGCGCGTGACCTGCAGCTGGTCAATGGCCTCGCCATCGCGATCATCGCGTTCACCGCCGGACTGGAACTGAACGTCGGGCGGCTGCGGGCGCGTTTCCGCGCGATCACCACGATGTCGGCCGCGGTGATCGGGGTGACGTTCGCGGTGATTTATGCCGCGTTGTTTGTGGCGTGGCCGTGGCTGCCCATCGCGCCGGACGTTACGATCTGGCAACGCGCGGCGATCGTCGCCGTGGCCTCGGCCGTGCTCACCGGGTTTTCTCCCACGGTCACGCTGGCGGTGATGGCCGAGACCCGGGCGCGCGGGCCGGTCTCGGAACTGACCCTCGCCGTGGTCGTGGCGGGGGACCTGGTGCTCATCGTGCTCTTTGCGCTGGCGATGCAGTGGTCGCGCGCGGCGTTCGCGCACGGCGCGGACGCCCCTGCGCTGGTGGCGTCGCTGCTCTGGGAACTGCCGGGCTCGATGGCCTTTGGCGCCATCATCGGCGCGCTGTTGGCGTTTTACCTGCGATGGGTGGGCCGCGAAGTCACGCTGGCCCTGCTGGCGATGTGCGCCGCCATCACCGGTGCCGCCGAGGTCTGGCACTTCGACACCCTCATCGCGGCCATCGCCGCCGGGATTGTCGTCGAGAACGTCGCCACGCCCCAGGGCGATGTGATGCGCGACGCGCTCGAACGCGGGTCGATGCCGATCCTGATCCTGTTTTTCACCGCCGCGGGCGCGTCGCTGCAGGTGGATGCCCTGGCCACGATCGGGCCGCTGGCCATGGCGATCGTGGCGGTGCGCATGGTGCTCCTGTACCTGGGCGGCCGCCTTGGCGCGGCCCTCACGGGCGGCTCGGATACGTCCACAGGGTTGTTGTGGCGCGGACTGGTGTCACAGGCCGGCGTCACGTTGGGCCTGACGGTGCTCGTCTCGGCCGAGTTCACCGATTGGGGCGGCCGGTTCGAGACGTTGATGGTGGCCATCATCGCGTTGCACGAACTCATCGGCCCCATCCTCTTCAAGTCGGCGCTCGTCCGCGCGGGCGAGACCGGACGGTCGGCCGGCGGACTCGTGGTGGTGTCCAACCGCGAGCCGTATCTGCACGAGTACGCCGCCGACGGTTCGATCGCGGTGCGGGCGACGCCGGGCGGCGTGTCGGTGGCGCTTGACGCGTTGATGCGCGAACGCGGCGGCGTGTGGATCGCGCACGGCGCCGGGTCGGCCGATCGCGCGGTCGTGGATGAACGCGACTCGGTCGAAGTGCCCCCGGACGCGCCGGCCTACCGCCTCCGGCGGCTGTGGCTGACGCCGGAGGAAGAGGCCGGGTACTACGCGGGATTCGCCAACGGCGCCCTGTGGCCCCTGTGCCATCAGGCGCACGTGCGCCCCATCTTCAAGGCTGACGAGTGGGACATGTACGTGCGCGTCAATCAGCGGTTCGCCGAAGCGGCCGCGGCCGAGGCGCCGGCTGAGGCCTCGGTGTTCCTGAACGACTACCACCTCGCGCTGGTGGCCGAGTCGCTGCGGGCGCGGCGCCCGCGGCTGCGGACCGCGCTCTTCTGGCACATCCCATGGCCCGATTCCGACCGGCTGCGGATCTGCCCGTGGCGCGCTGACATCATCCGCGGGCTGCTGGCCAATGACCTCGTCGCGTTCCAGTTGCCGCGCGACCAGAAACACTTCCTCCAGGCGGCGCAGGAGGAAGTGGGCGCCAGCGTCTCGGGCGAGATGGTGTACTTCGGCGATCGCCCCGTGCGTGTCGCCGCCATTCCCATCGGCGCCGACTTCGATCGCATCACCACCATCCTGGCCGACGAGGGCCTGGACGCGCGCATGAACGCGCTCGCGGCCGAGTGGGGCCTTGAAGACAAGATCGTCGGCATCGGCGTCGACCGGCTCGACTACACCAAGGGCATCCCCGAACGGATGGCCGCCATCGGCCGCGCGCTCGACGCCAGGCCCGAGCTGGCCGCGCGCTTCGTGTTCGTGCAGATCGGCGTGCCGTCGCGCGAGGAGGTGCAGGGGTACGCCGCCATTTCGGCCGAGATTGACGGCCTCATCCACGACATCAACACCCGGCACGGTCGTGGACCCGCCGACGGCCCCATCCGGTATCTGAAGCAGTCCTTTGCCATGCCCGATCTGGTGGCGTTGTACCGGCTGGCCGATTTTTGTATCGTCTCCTCGTTGCACGACGGCATGAACCTCGTGGCCAAGGAGTTCGTCGCGGCCCGTGAGGATTTCGGCGGCGTCCTGATTCTCAGCGAACTGGCGGGCGCCGCGCAGGAACTCGAGGAGGCGCTGATCATCAATCCCTACGACGAACGCGGGTTCACCGACGCCATCGTGCGTGCGGTCGAGATGCCCGAATGGGAAGTGCGGCGGCGGATGCAGGCGCTGCGCCGGCGCGTGGCCGGCCGCGATGTGCTGGCCTGGGCGTCCGACATCCTGCACCAGCTCGAACGCGGAAAGGCGGCGGGGTTTCTTGCCGGCTGAGATGACCTCGTCCGACGTGGTCACGCGCGCCGTCCTCGAGTGGCTCGGCGAACGGCCGATGCTCTTCGTGACCGACTTCGACGGCACCCTCGCCGACCTCGCGCCCACGCCGGCCGACGCCGTCATGACCCCGGAAGTGGGGCAGGCCCTTGCGGCGCTGGCCGCGCATCCACGCGCCACCGTGGCCGTCGTCAGCGGCCGCCGAATCGCCGACGTGCGCGCGCGCACACACGACGTGGCCGACTACGTGGGGGGCTTGCACGGATTGGAGATCGAAGGGCCGACCGGCAGCTTCCTGCATCCGGCGCTGGGCCGGCTGCAACCCGTGATTGCCGACATCCGCCATCGCGCGGCCGCGCTGCTGGCCTGGTGTCCCGAGGTCGTGCTCGAAGACAAGACGTACGCACTGACGTGCCACGTGCGACAGGTGCCCCCCGATCGGGCAGGCCGGGTGCTGGGCCAGTTCGTCGAGGTTGCCCAACCCGCGCTGGACGCCGACCTGTTGCGCGTCCTGCCGGGCGCGCAGGCGCTCGAACTGCTGCCGGCCGTGGACTGGCACAAGGGCAAGGCCGTCGAGTGGATTCGCTCCGTCGTTGACCTCGGGCCGACGGCCGGTACCGGGGTGGTCTACCTCGGCGACGACCGCACGGATGAAGATGCGTTTGCCACGCTCAGCGATCGCGGATTCTCCATCGGTGTCGGCGACCGGCCGCACGACCGGCTGATCCGCTTCCGCCTGCAGGGCCCCGCGTCGGTCGGCCGCCTGCTCGCCGGGTTACGAGCCGGACTTCCGCAGGGCGCGCACCACCCGGCCTGACGGCTGCCCGTCAGGAGTGATGATTGCGCGGACCACATGGTCCCCGGGCGCCAGGCGCTGGATCGGAAGCGCCGCCGTCACGACGATGCGCGTGGGATCCGGGGAGGCTTCGAGGCGTCCCGGCATGGTCATCACGGCGGGACCGTTCAGCGTCGGCGCCACCTCGAACGTGACGGCCGCGCGGCCGGCGCCTTCGCCGTACAGTTCGATCAGAGCAAACGCCGTGGGCTCGGTCGTGAGCGCCAGCATCGGAATGAACGCGCCGTCTCGCGACAGTCCCAGCATCAGGCTGCCGGTGCTGAGGGTGGCCACGCGTGTCAGTTGCGCGTCCACCGCCACATCGACGCTGCCCACGCGGCCCGACGACTCACGCACGGCCGCGCGCAGGCGGTAGACCCCGGGCGGCGCGTCCAGGGCCGCCACGATCGGCCGGCTGGTGAGCGCCGCCGCGTTCATGTCGACCCCGGCGGCGAGCCGGCCGGACGGGTCAAACAGGCCGATGATGGCCTCCGACAGCTCCGCAGCACCATCGGGCGAGTCCAATGTGACCGCCACCCGGACGCGGTCGGAATCCTGCCGGAACACATGACCCGCGATGCGCAGCGGCAGATCGCGCGACAGGCCCGGCTGCCGCATGATGTCGGTGAGCGAGGCCGGTGCCAGCGGTGCGGTGGCGGCCGGCGGGCGCGTGATCAGCAACCGCGGCGCGCGCCAGATGGTCACGCCCGGCCGTGACACGTGCACGGTGATGTCGAGGACCTCACCAGGGGTGTCAGCCGGATCGCGCGAGACCCGCGCCAGGTAGTGACCGCGCGTCTGCGTCAGGATGCGGTCGGTGGCTGCGCGGCCGCCGCCGCTGACCAGGTGCAGCAGCGGCGCACCAGTCACGCCCGTGAGGTGTTCAAGGCCTTCCAGGCCACGGCCGCGTTGTTCGAAGTCGGCGTGGACGACGAAGAACTGGGCCCGCGCCCGGGCCGCCGCGGCGCCCAGGTCGGTGAACGTCGTCGCGCGGAGGTCGCACGGCCCGGTGATCGGCGCGCTGCCGGTCATCCGGATGATTGACTGCGGCGCCTCCTGGTGGCTCGAGAAAAAGACCACGGTCACCGGGTCTTCGACCTGGCTCAACCGCAGCAGCAGGTCGGTCACGGCGGTCAGGGTGCTGAACGTCCGGCACTGCGCGTCGGCGAGCGACTCGGCGCGGGAACTCTTGGCGGTGATCTGGCTCACGGCCTGGAGCAGGCGGGGATGGTCGGTCGTCAGGTCGACGGCGAGGCCGCCAAACGGCACGGTGACCAGCGCGGCCCGATCCGCGCCGCCCAGGCCCTGCAGCACCTGCTGGACGCCGTCGCGGATGTCGAGCGTGCGGCCCGGGCGAATGGTGTCCTCATCGATGATGAAGATCACCGAGCGAGCGCGGCCGGGTTCCGCATTGTCGCCAAACGGCGGAGGCACGTCGCGCGCCGCGGGGTCCGCGGCCGTCCTGACGTAGTCGAGCGATCGCACCGTCCGCGGCCGGCTGCCCACACGCACGTGGAGTTCGTCGGCGCGCAGATCGGTCACCGGGGTGCCGTCGGCGGTCGTCGCCACGAAGTCCACGGCGAGCAGTCGCGCGCGGTCCTGTGAGGACAGGACGAATTGGGAGCCCTGAGCCAGGGGCAGCGCCGCCAGCACGAGCCAGATGAGCGGAAGCAGCGTTCTCATGCGAAAGAAAAAACCCGGGTGGGGACGAGCCCCACCCGGGTCAGTATGGGTGATGCGAGCGGTGATTACCAGGTGATGCGCGAGACCAGCTGGACGACACGGGCGGTGTTGGTGCCCGTCAGGCCGCTGACCTCGAAGCCCGCCGCCGTCGTGCTGCCCACGCCGCCCACCGGGACGTAGTTGACCCAGTTGAAGGCATTGAGCATCTCGACGCGGAACTCGGCCTGCACGCGGTTGACGATCGCGAGCCGCTTCAGGATGGAGATGTCCATCTCCTTGAAGGCCGGTCCGCGAACCGCCAGGGTGCGCGTGCCGCACTGGCCGTAACCCGCCGCGATTTCCTCGAGGCAGTCCGGACCCATCGCGGGGGCGAAGTACCGGCCCGACGGGGCGCCCTGCGCGCCGTAGCCGGTCGCCGAGGTCGCACTCACGCTGAACGCCTTGACGGTTTCGTCGATGACTTCCTGCGGCAGCATGAACACACGCTGGTTCTCGTTGATGCGCAGCTTGAACATGTCGCGCAGGTCGTCCTTGTCGAAGCCGACCATGCGGACGTTGCCGAAGTCGACCCACGCGCCGCTCTGGAAGCGGGCGTTGCCGTGGATCTCCCAGCCGCCGATCACGCGATCGAGGATCGCGCCGGCGCCGCTGCCGAACCGCTTGCCGCGGCCGAACGGCAGTTCGAGCATCCAGTTCAGCTTGAACGCGTGGGTCACTTCGCCGCCGTTGATGCCGGCGCTCTTGACGGTTTCACGCGGCACGCGGAACGAGTACCGCGCGGACTGTTCGCCCACGCCCCAGACGTAGCTGGCGTTGAACTGCACGCCATTGGCGAGCCGGCGGCGCAGTTCGATCTGCAGCGAGTTGAAGTTGCTGAACCCGCCGTAGCCGGTCACGTTGGCGCCGCCCAACTTGTCGGGGTTGGCGATGAGGAAGTTGGCCGGCAGACCGGCCGCCAGCGCGTTGGTGCGGCGCGTGGCGTCGGCGTCGAGCGCGTCGACGAACGTGTACGGGTTCGGGTTGAACCGCGCCAGTGGGTTCACGAACGTCGCGTTGGTGAAGAGCGTCGACGAATACCGGGCCGGATCGCCCGCCTGCGCCGCCGGCACGCCGCTGAAGTACGCCAGGATGTTCGGCAGCGGCACCGTGCCGGTGCCGGGTCCGCGGTACCGGAAGCCCTGGGCCGCCGCGCCCGCCGCGATGTTCGCCTGCAGGTTGGCCTGTGCGAGCTTGAACTCATTGAGCATGCCGTTTTCGATGATGTTCAGCTCGTTGTAGTTGTACGTCGTCCACTGGTTGCGCGACCGCGTCCCGACGTACCGCACTTCGACAGCCATCGTCCGCGTCAGGCCGCGCTGGACGCCCACCGACCACGTGTCGGACCGCTCGAGCTGGATGTCCGGGTCGAGCGCGTTGACGCTGTTGGTGACCAGCCCCGTGTTGGGGAACACGGGCGTCTCGGGGAAGTCGGGCGCCGTCATCTGCGCCGAATTTCGGAACAGCAGCGGGTTCGCGCCGAGGTTGCCGAGCGCCTGGTTGCGGGCCACCGTGATCGCCAGCCCGGGGTTCCCCGAGAAGCGCGCGCGCAGGTCGCCCATGGCCGGCTTGGTGAACGACCGGCTGAAGCCGCCGCGCACCGCGAAGTCACCCTGGTTGCCCATGATCGTGCCGAGGAGCCCCTCGGGACGATCCGGCGTCCAGTTGAAACCGATGCTCGGCGCGACGTTGTTCCAGTCGGTGTTGTACGCCGCGGTACCCGCCTTGAACTGCTCGTAGGTCGACGGCTGTCCGGGCATCACGCCGGGCTGGAACAGATTGCAGGTCTGCGGGGTGGCGTTGCTGAGATCGCAACCGGCCTTGTACCCGGACACGCCCCAGATGCTGTCAATCGTGGCCGTCGCATAGGAGTCGTTCAGCGCGCGGAACGGCCGCTGCACATCCCACCGGACGCCCACGTTGATGCTCAGGTTCGAGCGCGCGCGCCAGCTGTCCTGCACGAACACGCCGAACTCGTCCAGCCGCGATTCCTCGAGGCTCTGGCCCGAGAACACGTACTTGCCGGTGGCCGCATTCACACGCGCCACACCGGACAGGCTGTTCACGCGCCCCGTCAGCAGCGCGTAGAAGTTCTGCGCCGCCGTCAGGTTGGCTGACGAGGCCCCGGGGAAGTTCGCCGTCGTGAACATCCCGATGGCCGGGTCGGTCGGCAACATGCCGAAGCCCACGGTGGGCACCGTCGTCTGAAAGCGGTTCCAGGAATCCATGCGCTCGAACGACGCGCCCGCGCTCAGGCTGTGCGCGCCGCGCTGCCAGCTCAGGGTGTTCTCCGCGCGGTAGACGCGCACGTTGCGCGACTGCGCGTTGGGCGCCGGGCCGGCGTTCGAGATGCCGTTGCCCAGGTTCAGGTGGAAGCCACCCTGACCGCCGAACGACTGGTTCCAGATGGCCGGGTCGAACTGCTCGTTGAAGAACTCGACCGGCGACCCCTGGTAGCCGATCCGCGCCTCGTTGACGAAGTTGCCGAACGTCGACCGCAGCGTGTTGCTCGACGAGATGCGCTTGGACGTCTGCGAGCCCAGCACCGGGAACCCGGGGAAGGACGGCTCGAAGCCGTTGAGCGTATCGGGCAGCGAGCTGAACGTGTGCCAGTTCAGGACCGACGAGAACCGGTGGTTGTTCGTGAAGTTGTAGTCGATGCGGTACGTCGGGAACCAGTTGTCCGCCTTGGCCTCGACGTTGTACGTGTAGGTGTCGTGCAGCGGGTTGGCGTTGGTGATGATCGAGCCCGTCGTGCCCGTGGCCTGACGGATGTCGGCCAGCAGCTTCGCAATCGTCGGGTCCATCGTGGCCAGCTGGCCGTTGGCCGCGGCCAGGGCGAGCAGGTCCACTTCCTGCACGGCGCCGCCCGCGCCGAGGTAGCGGTAGAAGCCCGCGCGCGCCCGCTCGTGCAGGACCGTGCGGTTGCGCGTCACTTCAGACGGCTGGTAGAAGTTCTCGATGTTGGTGAAGAAAAACGCCTTGCCGCGGCCGTCATAGAGGCCGGGAATCACGACCGGACCACCCAGCCGTCCGCCCGTCTGGTGCTGCAGCAGCTTGGGCTTGCGCACGCCGTTGCGGTTGTTGAACCACGTGTTCATGTTGAGGTTGAGCGTCTTGCCGAACACGTCCCACGTGTCGTTGCGGTAGTAGTGGTAGAGGCTGCCCGACAGGCTGTTGGACCCCGACCGCGTCGTGAAACGAATCTGGACGCCGCCCGAGGCGCCGCCCGACACGTCGCTGGCCGCCGTGGACACCGTCATCTCCTCGATGGCGTCCAGGCGCGGCTGGACGATCGTGAAGAAGCCGTCGCTCGAGCGCAGCGTGTTGTCCTGGATGTTGATGCCGTCCAGGGTGATGTTGATCGCGCCCACCGGCAGGCCGTTGACACGTGACTGCCGGTTGCCGCCGGCCGTCGCGACGCCGGGCAGGAACGTGATGAAGTCCATGACGTTGCGGCTGGTGAGCGGCAGGTTCTGAATCTGCTGCGTGCTGATCGTCGACGAGACCGCCGACGACACCGTCTGCACCAGCGACGCCGCGCCCTCGACCACGATCGTTTCTTCCAGGCCGCCGACTTCCAGCCGGGCCGTGACGGCCGACGGGACGCCGGCGTTCAACACGACGCCGTTGAAGACGGCCGTCTTGAACCCGGTGAGCGAGATCGTCACCGAGTAGGTGCCGGGCAGCAGCGCGGCGATGGTGAACGTGCCTTGCGAGGTCGACGTGGTTTCGCTCACCACGCCCGTTGCGGTGTTGCGCGCCACGATGGTCGCGCCCGGAATGGCGCCACCAGACGTGTCAAGCACGGTGCCGGTCAGCGTCGACGTCACGCTGCCCTGCCCGTACGCCAGCGTGGCCACCATCAGGAACGTGGTGACCAACGCCGAGAGCCGGACTATTGCCTTTCTCATCACTTGCTCCCCCTTGTGTCCGAGGTCCTCCCCGGACTGCCCAGTTTTGATCGAATTCGTCCCGTATAGACGGGATTGGGCACTCTAATGACCGTTTTCGTCTCATGTCAATGCCTTATACCCCCAGGGCAGTACTTAGTTAGGTACAAGAAAAAAGCCCGGGTGGGGATCCACCCGGGCTCGAGTTGCGACCGCCCCGCGCCGGTCAGGCGCCGGGCGGTCCGGTTACCACGTGATGCGCGAGACGATCTGCACGACCCGGGCGGTGTTGGTGCCCGTCAGCCCGTTGGTCTCGAAGCTGGCGGCGGTGGTGCCGCCCACGCCGGTGACCGGGGTGTAGTTGACCCAGTTGAAGGCGTTCAGCATCTCGATGCGGAACTCGGCCTGCACGCGGTTGACCAGGGCCAGCCGCTTCAGGATGGAGATGTCCATCTCCTTGAAGGCCGGCCCGCGGACCGCCAGGGTGCGCGTCCCGCACTGGCCGTAGCCGGCCGCGATCTCCTCGAGACAGTCCGGGCCCATCGCCGGCGCGAAATACCGCCCGCTGGGCGCCCCCAGCGATCCGTAGCCGGAGGCCGACGTCGCGCTCACGCTGAACGCCTTGATCGTCTCGTCGATCACGTCCTGCGGCAGCATGAACACGCGCTGGTTCTCGTTGATGCGCAGCTTGAACATGTCGCGCAGGTCGTTTTCGTCGAAGCCGACCATGCGGACGTTGCCGAAGTCCACCCAGATGCCGCTCTGGAAGCGGGCGTTGCCGTGGATCTCCCAGCCGCCGATGATGCGGTCGAGCACGCCTCCCGCGTTGCCGCCGAAGCGCTTGCCCCGGCCGAACGGCAGTTCCAGCATCCAGTTGATCTTGAACGCGTGGGTGACCTCCCCTTCCGTCGTGCCCGCGCTCTTGCGCGTCTCACGCGGCACCCTGAAGGAATACCGCACCGACTCCTCGCCGACGCCGTACGCGTAGCTGGCGTTGAACTGGAAGCCGTTGGCCAGCCGCCGGCGCAGTTCGACCTGCAGCGAGTTGTAGTTCTTGAAGTCGCCGTGACCGAACACGTTGGCGCCGCCCAGCTTGTCGGGGTTGGCGATCAGGAAGTTCGCCGGCAGACCGGCGCCCAGGGCGTTGGCCCGCCGACCGGCGTCGGCGTCGAGCGCGTCGGTAAACGAGTACGGGTTCGGGTTGAATCGCGCCAGCGGGTTCACGAACGTGGAGTTGGCGAACAACGCCGACGAGTACCGCGCCGGGTCGCCGGCCTGCGAGGCGGGAACGCCGCTGAAGTAGGCGAGGACGTTGGGCAGCGGCGAGGTGCCGGTCCCGGGGCCGTAATACCGGAAGTTGCCGCCGCGGCCCGCCGCGAGGTTCGCCTGCAGGTTCGCCTGCGCCAGCCTGAACTCGTCGAGCATGCCGTTTTCGATGATGTTCAGCTCGTTGTAGTTGTAGTTGGTCCACTGCTGCCGCGCGCGCGTGCCCACGTACCGCACTTCCACGGCCATGGTCCGCGTCAGTCCGCGCTGAATGCCGGCCGACCACGTGTCGGCGTACGGGACCTGGATGTTCGGGTCGAACGCGTTGACGCTGTTGGTGACCAGACCCGAGTTGGGGAACACCGGGGTCTCGGGGAAGTCCGGCGCGGTCACCTGCGCGCTGTTGCGGAACAGCAGCGGGCTGGCGCCGAGATTGCCCAGCGACTGGTTGCGGGCCACCGTGATGGCCAGCCCCGGGTTGCTCGAGAAGCGGCCGCGCAGATCGCCCATGGCCGGCTTCTGGTACGAACGGCCGAAGCCGCCGCGGATCGCGAAGTCGCCCTGATTGCCCATGAGCGTGCCCAGCAGGCCCTCCGGCCGATCCGGCGTCCAGTTGAAGCCGATGCTGGGGGCAATGTTGTTCCAGTCCGTGTTGTAGGCCGCCGTCCCCGCCTTGAACTGGTCGTAGGTCGACGGCGACCCCGGCAGCACCCCCGGCTTGAACAGGTTGCACGTCTGCGGCGTCGCGTTGGAGAGGTCGCAGCCGTCCACGTAGCCCGATCGGCCCCAGACGCTGTCGATCGTGGCCGTCGCGTACGAGTCATTGAGCGCGCGGAAGGGCCGTTGCACGTCCCACCGGACGCCCACGTTGATGCTCAGATTCGATCGCGCGCGCCAGCTGTCCTGCACGAAGAACCCGAACTCGTCCAGACGCGATTCTTCCAGACCGAGCCCGGCGAACACGTACTTGCCGGTCGCGGCATCAACACGAGCCACGCCCGCCAGACTGCTGATGCGGCCGGTGAGCAACGCATACATGCCCCGCGCCGCGTTCAGGTTGGCCGACGACGCGCCCGGGAAGTTCGTCGTGTTGAACATGTCGAGCGCCGGGTCGGTCGAGATCATGCCGAAGTCGATCGTCGGCACCGTCGCGCGGAACTTGTTCCAGGAGTCCATGCGCTCGAACGACGCGCCCGCGCTGAGACTGTGCGCGCCGCGCTGCCAGCTCACCGTGTTCTCGAGCCGGAACACCTTGACGTTGCGCGACTGCGCGTTCGGCGCGGGGCCCGCGTCCGTGATGCCCGCGGCATCGTCCAGGTCCAGGTGGAAGCCGCCCTGGCCGCCGAAGCCCTGGTTCCAGATCCCGGCGTCGAACTGCTCGTTGAAGAACTCGACCGGCGATCCCTGGTAGCTGAACCGGAACTCGTTGACGACGTTGCCGAAGGTCGATCGCAGCGTGTTGCTCGACGAGATGCGCTTCGAGGTCTGCGATCCCATCACCGGAAAGCCCGGGAAGCGCGGCTCGAAGCCGTTGAGCGTGTCGGGAACGGAGCTGAACGTGTGCCAGTTGAGCACCGTGGAGAACCGGTGGTTGTTCGTGAAGTTGTAGTCGAGGCGATAGGTCGGGAACCAGTTGTTGGCCTTCGCGTCGACGTTGTAGGTGTACGTCTCGAACTGCGGATTCGCGTTCGTGATGATCGAGCCGGTCGTGCCGGCCGCCTGCCGGATGTCGGCCAGCAGCTTCGCGATCGTCGGGTCCATCGTCGCCAGCTGGCCATTCGCCGCCGCCAGCGCCATCAGATCCACTTCCCGCACGACGCCGCCGGGGCCGAGGTACCGGTAGAAACCGGCGCGCGCGCGCTCGTGGAAGATCGTCCGGTTCCGCGTGACCTGTGAGGGCTGGTAGAAGTTCTCGATGTTGGTGAAGAAAAACGCCTTGCCGCGACCGTCGTAGACGCCGGGGATGACGATCGGACCGCCGAGGCGTCCACCCGTCTGGTGTTGCAGCAACTTGGGTTTGGCCACGCCGTTGCGGTTGTTGAACCACGTATTCATGTTCAGGTGCAGCGTCTTGCCGAACACCTCCCACGAATCGTTGCGGTAGTAGTGGTAGAGACTGCCGGCCAGCGAATTCGATCCGGATCGCGTCGTGAAGCGGATCTGCACGGCACCGGAGCCGCCGCCCGCCACATCACCGGCCGCCGTCGACACCGTCATTTCCTCGATCGCGTCGAGCCGCGGCTGGACGATGGTGAAGAAGCCGTCCGTGCGGCGCAACGTGTTGTCCTGGATGTTCACGCCGTCGAGTGTGATGTTGATCGCGCCGCGCGGCAGACCGTTGATCGACGACTGCCGGTTGCCGCCCGGCGTCGAGACACCCGGCAGGAACGTGATGAAGTCCATGACGTTGCGGCTGGTCAGCGGCAGGTTCTGAATCTGCTGCGTGTTGATCGTCGACGAGACCGCCGATGAGACGGTCTGCACGAGCGCCGCCGCGCCTTCCACCACGATCGTTTCCTCCAGGCCGCCGACCTCCAGACGAGCCGCAATCGCGGCCGGAACGCCGGCGTTCAGCACGACGCCGTTGAACACCGCGGTCTTGAAGCCGGTGAGCGACACCGTGACGGTGTACCGGCCCGGCAGCAGCGCGGCGATCGTGAACGTCCCCTGCGACGTCGACGTGGTCTCCGAGACGACGCCGGTCGCGGTGTTGGTGGCGACGACGGTGGCGCCGGGGATGGCGCCGCCGGATGTGTCAAGGACGGTCCCGGTCAGCGTTGATGTGACGCTGCCCTGGGCAAGTGCAGACGAGGCCACCAGCAGCAAGGCGGTGGCGAACGTGCCGAGTCGGACGAGCGGATGCCTGATCACGTGGGTTCCTCCTGGAGCTCAGGACCGGCGTGACCGTCGGCGGTCAGTCTGGTTCAGAGCTGGGGCACAGTATGTCCGCTATCCATCACGCGTCAAGCGCTTTCCACGTCAAAGCGACCGATTCCGGTACATCCCGGAGAGTCGGGCAAACAGGGGAGCCAAACCTTTGTTTCCCTAGGACGTCTAAGTGAGCCATGACGCCCGTCCGTCCGACCAACGCCGACCAGCTGCACGGCACGCTGGACCTGCTCGTCTTGCGCGTGTTGCGCGCCGGTCCCCTGCACGGCTACGCCATCACGCAGCGCCTCAAACAGCTGTCCCAGGAGGTCCTGCAGGTGGAAGAAGGCTCGCTGTACCCGGCGCTCTATCGCATGGAGCAGCGCGGTTGGATCGCCTCCGAGTGGGCCATCACGGATCGGAACCGGCGCGCGCGCTTCTATTCACTCACCCGCAGCGGCCGCGCGCAGGTCGACGCGGAACGCGCGTCGTGGGCGCGGCTGTCGGGCGCCGTCAACCTCGTCATCGCGGGCACGGAGTAGGAGGACGCATGCGTTGGCTTCGAGTGCTCTGGGCGCGGCTGCGCGCGACGACGGGCGGCCGCGACCGCGTGGCCGGGGAAATCCACGACGAGTTGCGGCACCACGTCGACCTCACGGCCGAGGCGCTGGAGCGCGACGGCTGGTCGCCAGCCGACGCACGGGCCGAAGCCATCCGCCGCGTCGGCAACCTGCCGTCGCTGCAGGATCGTGGCTACGACGTGCGCGGCGGCGGTGGGCTTGAAGCGACGGTGCGCGACACGCGGTTCGCGCTGCGCTTGATGGCCCGCCAGCCGGGCTTCACGCTGATTGCGCTGCTCACCATCGGCCTGGGCATCGGCGCCACGTCGACGATCTTCGGCGTCGCCAACGGCGTGTTGCTCAAACCCCTGCCGTATCCCGAGCCCGATCGACTCGCGATGGTCTGGATGACCAACGCGCGCATCAACCTGCGCGAGGACTGGCACTCGCTGCCCAACATCGAAGACTACCGCGCGGCCAACTCGACGTTTGACGCGATTGCCGTCTACAACACCGCCGCCACCAACCTGACCGGCGCCGGCGACGCGCAACGCCTGACGGGCGCGCGCGCCTCCGCCAATCTGTTCTCCGTGCTGGGCGTCAACGCCGCGCGCGGCCGGGTCTTCACGGCCGACGAGGATCAGCCGGAACGTGACGCGGTCGTGGTCCTTTCACATGGGTTATGGACCCGTGTGTTCGGCGCGGACCCGGCCATCGTCGGGCGCAGTGTCGAGTTCTCCGGCCGCCGCCGCGAGGTGATCGGCGTGATGCCGGAGGGCTTCGCATTTCCCTCACGCGACACCGAGTTCTGGGTGCCCAATGCGCCGGGCGAGGCGCTGCGGAACAGCCGAGGCTCGTTGTGGCTGATGGCCATCGGCCGCCTCAAGCCGGGCGTCTCGGTGGCGCAGGCGCAGGCCGATCTCGATCCGATCGCCGCCGACATCGTCCGCCGGTTCCCGACACAGGAGGGATACGGCATCTACGTGGTGGGGTATCACGACCAGCTCGTGGCACGGACGCGGCCGGCCATCCTCGCGTTGCTGGGAGCGGTGGGTTTCCTGCTCCTCATCGCGTGTGTGAACGTCGCCAATCTGCTGCTGTCGCGTGCCGCCGTGCGTGAACGCGAAATCGCCCTGCGCACCGCCATCGGCGCGGGGCGGTGGCGGCTGGTCCGCCAGCTGCTCACCGAAAGCGCGGTGCTGGCGCTGGCCGGCGGCGCGCTGGGTGTGGCGATCGCCTGGGCGGGGCTGCGCACGCTGGTCTCGACCGCGCCGGCTGAACTGCCGCGGCTGAGCGACATCACGCTCGACTGGACCGTCATCGGCTTTGCGTTCGGCGCGGCGGCCATCACCGGACTGATCTTCGGACTCGTGCCGGCGCTGCAGATCAGCCGCGCCGGCATGGGCCACGCGCTCAAGGAAGGCGGACGCGGCGCCTCGGCCGGCATCGGCCGTGTCGTGCGGCGCGCGCTGGTCGTCGTGCAGGTGGCACTGGCGCTGACGCTGCTGACCGGCGCGGGCCTGATGGCGCAGAGCTTCCTGCGACTGCAACAAGTGGCGCTGGGGTTTGACGGCAATCGCGTGGTGACCATGCAGGTCACCCTGGCCGGCCAGGCCTACCAGACCCCGGCGTCGGCGGTGGACTACTTCACGCGTCTGGTGACGCGTGTCCGCGCCGAACCCGGCGTGGAGGACGCGTCGCTCATCAGCGGCCTGTTCCTCTCGACCACGCCCAACTCGACCAACTTCAACATCGAAGGACGGCCCGTGTTCACGCCGGCCGAGAGTGTCGAAGTCCCCGTGGACACCGCCGCGCCCGGCTACTTCGCGACCATGCGTGTGCCGCTGCTGCGCGGCCGCGAGTTCACCGACGGCGATACGGCCGAGTCGACGCGCGTGGTCGTCATCAACGACACGATGGCGCGCATGTTCTGGCCGGGCGAGGATCCCATCGGCCGCCGCATCACCTACGGCGTGCCTGACGGCGACAACACCCAGTGGCGCACCATCGTCGGGGTCGTCGCCGACACGCGCCGGACCGGGTACGAGGCGCCCGTGCGCCCCGAAACGTACCTGCCCCTGGCGCAGTCGCCCAGCCGCGGCATGATGCTGGTGGCGCGCACGGCGGCCGATCCCCTGACGGCGCTGCCGGCGATTCGCCGCGCGGTGCGTGAGCTTGATCCCAGTCAGCCGATCTACCGGGTGGCGACCGTCGAGGAATTGACGCGCGAACTCACGGCGGAACGCCGGCTCAACACGCTCCTGTTCGTCCTCTTTGCCATCGTGGCCGCGCTCCTGGCGGCGGCCGGCGTGTACGGCGTGATTGCGTACTCGGTGGAGCAGCGCACACGCGAGCTGGGCGTGCGCATGGCGCTGGGCGCGCGGCCGCCCGAGGTGTTCGGCCTGGTGCTGCGCGAGGGCATGACCATGGCGGCCGTCGGCGTCGCCGGCGGACTCGCTCTGGCGCTGGCCGCGACGCGTGTCATGCGCACGCTGCTCTACGAAACCAGCGCCACCGATCCCTGGACCTTCGGCGCCATGGCCGGACTGGGACTGGCCGTCGCCGCGCTGGCCTGCATCGTCCCCGCCTGGCGCGCGATGAAGGTGGATCCGTTGACGGCGCTACGCGCCGACTGACCCGGTCACTGCACGCGGTCGTAGACCCGCTTGATCTCGGTTTCGGGGATCTTCGTCATCACCGCGCTGATCTTGACGGTGACGATCAGTTTCTTGCCGTCCGCGGTGGGGGAGTAGTCTTCCACCACCTTCAGGGATTCACGGGTCGTGATCTCGCGACGCAGCGTTGAATTGCCCTGCCACTTCACCTTGATCTCGAGCGGCCCGGCCGGCGTGGCCTGCGTCGTCTTTTTGTTGTCGGTCGTGTACTTGGCGGCCATGTTCTTCGCCGGGTCCGGGTCGAAGACGATGAGCACGTCCTTCGGCGTCGCCTGAATACCCAGCGTGGGCGGGGCCGTCCGCAGCATGTTGAGGTGCGCGTTGAGGCGCTGTGCCTCTTCCACGCCCAGGTCGCCGCCCGGGGGCGGGCCGCTCATCTGGGGGCCGGTGCGGAAGCCCTGGCCGCGCGCGCGGGCGCCGCCCGGGCCGTCGGGATTGATGCTTTCATCCGGGTTGAGTTTCCAGCCGCCTGACAGCGCCGCGGGCAGATTCGCGGATTGTGAGGCGGAGGCGGTGAAGGTGAGGGCCACCAGGGCCAGGCCCGTGCAGACAATCAGCCAGCGACGATGCGCCATTGCGCCATCCTCCGCTGCGCATTCTACGCCCACCAACCCACCAACCCACCAACCCACGAGCCCACGAGCCCACGAGCCCACGAGCCCACCAACCCTTCCGGTGCCGGTCTCGTCTATTTGCTTCACAATGTGAACCATATATTGGGTGAATTCGAACACTTCGTACTGCTGGCGGTACTGCGCCTGGGCGATCAGGCCTACGGCGCGACGATTCGGCGTGACATCGAGGAGCGGGCCGGGCGGGAGCTGTCGCTCAGCGCAACCTACGTGACGCTCGACCGGCTCGAAGACAAGGGACTGATCCGTTCGTGGATCGGCGAGCCGACGGCGCAGCGCGGTGGCCGCCGCCGGAAACACGTGGCGCTCACCGCCAGGGGGCGCAAGGTGCTGGCGCTGAACCATCGCGCGCTTCGCGTCATGGCCGAAGGGCTCGAAGACCAGCTCGAAACGCCATGAGACGCCTGGCGCAATGGCTGGCCGTGGTCCGGCACCCCCGGCGGGATCGCGAGTTCCTGCAGGGCGATCTCGAGGAGGAGTTTCAGCAGCGGGTGCTCGCCGCAGGGGCGTGGGCTGCTTACTGGTGGTACTGGCGGGCCGCGTGGCGGTCGTTGTGGCAGCCGCGCGCGCTCGACCGAAGCGTCCGGTGCGCTGTGGAGCGGCATTCGGGAGGCGTGATGCGGTCAGTCTGGTTTGAGATCGTGGTGTCGTGCCGTCGAATCTGGGCCCGGCCGCTGGTGTCGGCCGCGGCCATCGGCACGCTGGCCCTGGGCATCGGCGCAAACGTGGCGATGTTCAGCGTTGCGTGGCCGGTGCTGGCGGCGCCGCTGCCGTTTCCCGATGAAGACCGCCTCACGGTGGTGTCGCTGACGTACCAGCGGGAGGGACGCCTCGCCCGCAACCAGGTGTCGGTGGGTGACTACAACGACTGGCGCACGGCGCGATCGTTTGCCTCCATGGCCGCGTTCAGCAAGTACTTCCAGCAGGTCAACATGACCGGTCGCGGTGAACCGCAGCAACTGGCGGTTGGATCGGTGACCGCGGAGTTCTTCTCGACGCTGGGCGTGCGCCCTCTGGCCGGGCGGCTGCTGCAGCCGGTTGATGCGCAAAGTGCCGCGCGGCTCCTGGTGCTGGCCGAGCGCACGTGGCGGCGGCGATTCGCCGCCGATCCCGCCGTGGTCGGGATGACGCTGCGGTTGGATGGAGTGGCGTACGAAGTCATCGGCGTCGCCCCGTCGAGCGCAGCGCTGGGCACCATCGATCCCGAAGCGTGGACGCAACTGGGGGTGGACCCGTCGCAGCGGCAACGCGGCGCCTACTTTCTCGGCGTCATTGCCCGGCTGCAGCCCGACGTGAGCCTCGCCAGCGCGAATCTCGAACTGGCCGGCATCATGGAGCGCGCCGCGAAGGAGTTTCCCCAGTTCAACAGCATCCTCAGCGCCCAGGCGGAGCCGTTCCGTGATCTGAGCGCCGCGCCGGTGCGCACCACGGTGATCCTGCTGCTGGCCAGCGCCGGCCTGGTGCTGGCCGTGGCGATAGTCAATCTCGTCGGCCTCCAGCTGGCGCGTGTGGTCGACCGCATGCGGGAACTGGCGGTGCGCCGTGCGCTTGGCGCCTCGGCGTGGCAGGTCGCCCGGCAGCTGCTCACCGAGAATCTGGTGTTGGCCGTCCTGGGAGGCGTGGCCGGCGTCGCGGTTGCGCTGGGGACGCTCGACGCCCTCGAGGCGATCGCTCCGTCGTTCGGATGGACGTACCTGGCGCCGGTGTCGCGCGCAACGGTTGCCGGTGTGGCGGTGGTTCTCACCCTGGTGACGGGTCTGTTCGTCGGCAGCGGTCCGGCATGGCGTGCGGCCATGTCCGGCGACAGTTCCGGACTGCAGGTGCGACAGGCCACGGCAGGGCGGTGGGGCGTGCGTGCCCGATCGATGGTTGTCGCCGTGCAGGTGGGCGCCACCGTGGTGCTGCTGGTGGTGGCGACACTGGTGTGGCGCAGCCAGCGGGCGGCGTTGTCGGTCGACACGGGGTTTGATTTCTCCCAGTCCGTCGCCGCCGACGTCAACGTGCCCCAGGGCCGGTTCGAGGCGGTTGCGGACCGTACGGCGTTTTTTGACCGCCTGGCCGACCGCGTGCGGATGGCGCCCGGTGTCACCCATGTGTGCCTGACCAACGAGGTTCCCCTTGATCGCGGACCGGGCTCGATGTCGTTCGTGCCCGAGGGGGAAAGACGCCTGCGCAGCGCGCTGCCAACGACGGTCAGTCCCGGGTGTGCGGACCTGCTGCAGGTGCCGCTGGTGGAGGGACGCTGGTTCACGCGGGCCGAGCCGGCGCCGTCGGTCGTCGTGAGCCTGGCGATGGCGCGCCTGCTGTTTCCGGACGGGCGCAGTGCCGTCGGTCAGCGGATACATTTCGGCCTCCCTGATGGTCCGCTGATGACGGTCGTCGGGGTGTCGGCCGATGTCCGGCTGGCGTCGCTTGAAGCCGCTGCGTCGCCGGTCGTGTGGATGCCGCACGATCTCGGGTACTTCACGCCCAAGCGGCTGCTGGTCAGGTACGCCGCGGGCGGCATCGCCGACGAACTGGCCCTGCGCACCGCTCTTCGGGACGTCGATCCTGAACTGGCACTGGCGAACCTGCGCTCGCTGGACGACATCGTGGCGCGATCGACCGCGAGCCGGCGGTTCGCGTTGTTCCTGCTCGGGGGTTTCGCGCTGACGGCGCTGGTCCTGTCCGCGGTGGGCATCTACGGGGTGCTGGCGCATGTCGTCGGGCACCGCACGCAGGAAATCGGCATTCGCGTGGCGCTGGGCGCGCGGCCCGCCACCATCGCGCGTCTGGTCCTCGCCCAGATGGGCGCCGCGGTTGCCGCCGGCGCGGCCGGCGGCCTCTGGGGCGCCACGACCCTCTCCTCGTCGGTCAGCGCGCTGCTGTACGGCGTGACGGCGCAGGATGCCGTGGTCTACCTGGCCGCAGTCATCGGCGTGACCACGATCGCAGGGGTCGCCGCGTGGATTCCCACGCGGCGCGCCCTGCGCATCGAGCCGGTCGTCGCGTTGCGGAACGAGTGATCGCGGCTACTCGCCGCCACTTGCCGCCGCTTTCCAGAGGCCGAGCATCCGGCCCTCCGGATCGAGGAACAGCGAGATGGCGCCCATGCCTGGGACTTCCTGGTTTTCGACCACCATCGTGCCGCCCGCGGCCTTGATCTTCGCGGCGTAGGCGTTCAGATCGTCCACGTCGATGTAGAACGCCGTCGGCGCGGGAATCGGGCCGTCCTGCGGCTTCATGATGCCGCCGCCGATGCCTCCTTCGCCGCCCGTGTTCACCAGCCGATAGTCCATCTCCGGGATGTGCTGAATCTCCCAGTCAAAGACGTTCTTGTAGAACTCGGACACCTGTTCCGGGTTCTGCGACCACAACTCCCAATGCACCACTGGACGTCCCATTCACGAACTCCTTCTCACGGCCTGTTACCCAACGGCAGGGCCGGCCTTTTTGTGAGGTCACACGGTAGTCCGCGCGAGGGTCGCGGCGCTTGCAAAAATGCGACGCCTATCGCAGCGCCGCGGCGATGGCCTCGGCGGCGCGGACGACACGCGGGCCGGGGATGGTCAGGGAGGGATCGTTGAGGATGTGGATCCGGCCCGACTTCGCTGCCGGGATTCGGGCGGTCTGCCACACGGCGGCCTCGCGCCGGCGCCGGTCGTCGGTCCATTCGCCGCGCAGTTCGATGATGACCTCGGGCGCCCGGACCAGGAGCTGCTCGGCCGACAGCTGCAGGCCTTCGCGCGGCACATCGGCCATGACATTGTCGCCGCCGGCCAGCGTCAGCAGGTCGTGCAGGAAACCCGTGCCGCCGCTGACAAACAGCCCTCGCATCGATCCTTCTTCGCGCCCGAAGACGATCAGCGTCCTGGGCCGAGCCCGCCCGGCCGACCGCTGCCGGATGACGTCGAGTTGACGGTCGATGTCGGCGGCCAGCGCCTCGGCGCGCGCGGCGTGTCCGGTGCGCCGGCCCAGCTCCCGCATGGTGGCCGTGATGTGATCCAGGCCGCCGTGCCGGTAGGGGAACGACGGGATGTTCGCGCTCGTGAGCCGGCCGATCAGTTCATCCTGCGACCCGTAGGCGATCACCAGATCGGGCCGCAGCGACAGGATGCGTTCGAAGTTCGGATCGAACAGCCCGCCAACGGCCACCCGCGACTTCACCTCGGCCGGGAAGTCGTCGAACGTCGACACGCCGATCACCTGCGGTCCGGCGCCGATGGCAAACAACATCTCGGTCACCGCCGGGATCAGGCTCACGATGCGCTGCGGCGCCGCCTGCGCCGCCACGGCCGCGTACGTCACCGCCACCAGAAGTAGTGCGCACATCGCACCCCGCACTGTGCACATCGCATTCCGCGCTGCGCACATCGCACTCCGCACTCCGCACTTCGCACTCCGCACTGTCATCGATTTCTCGTCCGCGAAATGAGCATGTAGAGAAAGAACGGGCCGCCGATGAGCGCGGTGATGATGCCCACGGGCAGTTCCAGCGGCGGCATGATCGTGCGCGCAAGGATGTCGCAGGCCACGAGGAACGCCGCGCCGATCGCAAACGACCCCGGCAGCACCAGCCGGTGGTCGGCACCGACCAGCAGGCGCACCAGGTGGGGCACGATGATGCCGACAAACCCGATCGGGCCGCCCACCGAGACGGCCGCGCCGGTCGCCAGTGAGCCGGCGAAAAACGCCACGCGTTGCGCCCGCGTCACGTCCACGCCGCGGGTGGCGGCGGCATCAGCGCCCAGCGTCAACAGATTCAGCGGCCGCGCCAGCCACGCAAACGCGGCCAGGGCGACGAGAATCAGCGGCAGCGCCGCCACGAGCGGCGCGTAGCCGGCCACGTCGAGATCGCCCATGAGCCACCGCAGGGCGCGGAAGGTTTCGGTGAAATCGCTGAGGTACTGCACGAACAGGATCAGCGCGGAAAAAAACGCGTTCATCGTGACGCCGGCCAGGAGCAGCACCGTGGTCGACAGTCCGGAGTGCCGCGCCGACGCGAGCAGGTACACCACCAGCACTGCGAGGCCGGCGCCGGCCAGACTGGCGCCCGCGATGCCGGTGACCGGCAGGAGGCCGCCGAACGTGATGGCGAGCATCGCGCCAAACGACGCGCCGGCCGACACTCCGAGCGTGTACGGCGTCGCCAGCGGATTGCGCAACAGCGCCTGAAAGACCACGCCGGCCGTGGCCAGCGTGCCGCCCACCAGTCCGGCGGCCAGCGCCCTCGGCAGGCGGGCCAGGAAGAAGATCTGCGCGTCGATGTTGTCGGCAAACGGGATGGTGGTGGAGAACACACGCGCCATCGACAGCGGCGTGGACCCGACAAACGGCGCCACCAGCACGGCCACGACGGCGGCCAGGCCGCAGGCGGCCACCAGCGGCCATCGGGCGCTCAGCGGATGCGTCACAGCCGCCCTCCCGGCATGGCGGGAATGAGCGGCGCCGCCAGACGCGCGCTCAGTCCATACACGCGCGCCACGATCTCCGGCGTCAACACCTCCGCTGGCGGTCCGCTCGCCACGATACGGCCTTCCGACATGAGGATGACGGTCTGACAGACCGAGGCCGCGAACCGCAGGTCGTGGGTGCTGGTCACGATGGACAGCGGCGACTTCGATCCGCGCGCCTCGTCATGGAGCCGGGCGATGAGCGCCGCGATTTCCACCTGGTACCGCAGGTCCAGGGACGCCGTGGGTTCATCGAGCAGCAGAAGACGGCCGCCGGGTTCACCTGCCGAGCCGCGGCGATCGAGCTGGGCCAGGGCCGACGCAATGGCGACCCGTTGTTGCTCGCCGCCGCTGAGCGTCTGGAACTGCCGCGCGGCGAGATCGGCGGTGCCGGTCGATTGCAGCGCCGCATGCGCGGCCGCCAGATCGTCAGGGCCCTCGATCGCGAAGGGGCCCAGGTGGGGATGCCGGCCCATCAGCGCCACGTCCTGCACCGTGTAGTCGAAGGCCAGCTGCGTCTGCTGCGGCACGACGGCGATCCGGCGCGCCAGCTGCCGGCGTTCAAACGTCTGCAGCGGACGCGCGTCGAGGGAGACCGTGCCGCTCGCCGGCGTCAACGCGCCGGCGAGCAGCCGGATGAGCGTGGTCTTGCCGCAGCCGTTGGGGCCGAGCACGCCGACCATCCCGCCTGGCGCCACGCTCAGTGACACGTTCCACAGCACGCGCTGCGCGCCAAAGGCGAACGACAGGTCGGAGACGGTCAACATCAGAATTTCAGCCGCAGCCCCGCCTGCGCGGAGCGCCGCCACGCCGGGTAGCCCAGCGGTTCCATGTAATCGACGTCGGTCAGGTTGTCGACGCGCGCGAACAGGACGGCAATCGTCGACAGCCGCACCGCGGCCTGGCCGTGCCACAACGAGTAGCCGGGCGCCTCCGTGATCGCCGGAACCAGCGACGAAAAATCGGAGTCGCTGCGCCGGCCCAGCCACACGGCGCCGACATCCACCGACCAGCGGCCGCGATCGACGAACACCGTGGCCGCCCCGGAGTGGCGAGGACGTCGCAACGCCCACCGGCCCGGCGCCAGCACGTCGCTGAACTCCGACGCGCGGTCGATGATTTCGGAGTCGACCATGGTGTGATGCGCGACGACCCGCAGGCCCGTGACCGGGGCGAGTTCAATCCCCAGCTCGACACCGCGCGCGTCGGTGGTGCCGACGTTGACGTACTGCGCGAGGTACGGCGAGAAGCTGATCGTGCGCGTCGAGATCTGGTTGCGGAAGCGATTATCGAACGCGGTGACATCGACCCGCACGCGGTCATCCAGCAGCCGTTGCTGCACGCCCACATCCACGGTGCGCGACCGTTCCGCTTCCAGCTCAGGATTGCCCCGGTCGAACGGCGACAGGCTGAACGACTGCCGCAGCGTCGGCTCCTTGATGCCCGTGCCGGCGTTGGCGGTCAGCCGCGTCGCGCCGAGGCGTGACCCGCCCGGCCGGACCAGCCACGACACCGACACACGCGGCACCACGGTGCGTCCGAACGAGGCGTTGTCTTCGAACCGGAGGCCCGTGGTGACCGCCAGCCGCGCGCTCACGTGTTGATGCTGCAGCGTCACGCCCACGTTGTCGCGCGAGGGCGTCGCCTGCGTCCCGGCCAGATAGTCGCGCAAGTCGCCGCGCTCTCCGTCCCAGTCAGCGGCCAGCGTGAACAACTCGGCGCCCGCCAGCACCCCGCCGTGCGTGAGGCGCAGGTCGGCCTGATAACTCGCATGGTGCCGGCGGAACGTCGACCCCGCGTCGTAGGTGAAATCAAAGAACTCGAACGGCGCCGTCCGCCCCTTGTACGCCGGCGTGTACGGCGGGTCCGTTTCGAGGTTCGTCGACCGCTGACGCGACCAGGCCAGCGCGTACGTCAGTCGTTGCGACACCCGGCCCGCCGTGTGTTCCAGCGTCAGGCCGCCCACGCGATGGTCCTGCGTGAACGACGCGTCCAGGTCGGGCCGGCCGAACGCGGTCTGACCCGGCGTGCCCGTGTCACCGGCCTCCCACCGGCCCACCATCGTGGCGCGCAGCGCCGGCGAGAAGGTGAAGCCGGCTGTGATCGACGCGGTGTCGGACTCAGAGCGGCTGTTCGGCACGCGGTTGTCGGTGGCCTGGTGTGCGCCGAAGGCCGAGTAGGTCAGCCGGCCCGTGCCGCCCGAGACCTGGCCGCGCAGCGTCTGCGATCCATAGCCGCCTCCCGAGACCTCGCCGCGCCACTCAGGGCGTGACCCGGCGCGCCCGCGGTGGGACACCAGTTGCAGGACGCCGGCCATGGCGTCCGATCCGAAGATGGCCGACTGCGCGCCGCGGACCAGTTCCACGCGTTCGACATGCCCGGTCGTCAGGCCGCCGAAGTTGAACGATCCGCCGGGTTCGTTGAGCGGGATGCCGTCGAGCAGCACCTTCGTGTAGTTGTTTTCGCCGCCCCGGACGAACAGCGACGCGACTGCGCCGCGTCCGCCGTTCTGCACGACGGCCACACCCGGCGCCTGGCGCAGCAGGTCGCCCACCAGCACGGCGCCCGACCGCTCGATCGCCGCTTCGTCAAATACCGTGACGCTGGCCCCCACCTGACTGGTCGGCGCGGTGCTGCGAGTGGCGGTGACGACGACGGACTCGCGGATGGGGGCGAGCGCCAGCGTCAATCGCAGATCGGCCGTCGTGTTGACTGCCGTGGCGGCCGGCTGGAATCCCGGCAGCGCGGCGCTGACCACACAGGCCGGACACGCCTGCGCAAAAGTGAACCGGCCGCGATCGTCGGCCACGGCGACGGCGACCGTGGTGCCGTCGGCACGCGAGAGCGTCACCGGGACGCGCGGGATCGCCTCGCCGGTGGCGTCGACGACGCGACCGGAGATCGGCGGCTGCGCCGCGACGGTGGTGGACCAGAGGATGAGGGAGAAAAACGCGCAGGCGGACAGGCGTGATCGAGTCACTGGGCTCCTTCTCCGGCGTGAAACGCGCCGGACCGGATCCGCGGCATGCGGCACCGGTGAAAGGACGAGCCCGAGGGTCAGGTATCCTGACTTGCGGATCGGCGCCGGTGTCCGCGTCTTCCCATCCCGCCAAGGCGGGACAGTGACGGTGGTTCACTCACCACGAAGGGACACGCGACTCCCCGCTCACAGTGGCGTCACCGTGTGGGTCTTGCACCCAACTTCCAGTGACCTCCGGGCAGGCGTCGGTTGTCCCGGCGACTATAACATGACACCATGAGGGTCTTGGACCTGGTCAGGACAAGCACACAGACGCGTCGGGAACGGCCCGTGGAATCCGTGGTGGCGGCCTCCGGCGCCTGTCAGGTGCGGGCTGAATCGTTCACGCTGACGACCGGGCGCCGGCTGGAGCTGCACGATGTCACCGACGAGGTGATGGCGCGCGTGCGGGGCCTGGGTGTCCGTGAAGGGGTCATGACGCTGCAATCGATGCACACGACCTGCTGCGTGATCGTCAACGAAGGGCAGGACGCGTTGACCGAGGACATCCTGCGGTATCTCGAATCGAGCGTCGAACCGGGCGTGGCCTGGCGCCACGACGACCCGGCGTACTCCGATTGCGATCGCCAGAACACCGATGCGCACCTGCGGGCGCTCCTGCTGTCGCCGGCGGTCACGCTGCAGGTGAGCGGCGGCGAACTGGTGCTGGGCCAGTGGCAGCGGGTGATCGTCGCCGAGCTGGACGGTCCGCGCACCCGCACGCTGCGGCTGCAGGTCATGGGGGTGGCCTGACGTCATGCACGATCGGTTGCGCGCGCTGGGCCTGACCGACATCGCCGATCGTCTCGAGGCGGGCGATCGCCTGACGCTCGACGATGGCGTGCGGCTGTTTGCGTGTCCCGACGTGCACGCCCTCGGCTGGCTCGCCAACCGCGAGCGCGAAAAACGCCACGGCGGCCACACGTTCTACAACTACAACCTCCGGCTCGAGGCCACCAACGTCTGCGTGGCCACCTGCCTCTTCTGTTCGTTTTCGCGCCTCAAGCCCGGCGACGCCGAAGCGTACACGCTGTCGCTCGAGCAGGTCTTCGACAAGCTGCGTCAGCGCGCGCATCAGCCGCTCACCGAGGTGCACGTGGTCAACGGCCTGCACCCCGACCTGCCGTTTGAGTACTACCTCGACCTGCTCAAGGGGCTGAAGGCCATCCGGCCCGGCATCCACCTCAAGTGTTTCACCGCCGTCGAGATTGCGTTTTTCTCGGAGCTCTACAAGCTGTCCGACGAAGAGGTGCTGCGGCAGCTGATGGCCGCGGGCCTCGATTCGCTGCCCGGCGGCGGCGCCGAGGTGTTCGCCGAGCGGGTGCGCCGGAAGATCTGCCACGACAAGGCCGACGCCGATCGCTACCTGTCGATCCACCGCATTGCGCACCGGCTCGGCATGCGCTCGAACGTGACCATGCTCTACGGCCACATCGAGACGATGGAGGAGCGCGTGGACCACATGCTGCGCGCGCGGGCGCTGCAGGATGAGACCGGCGGGTTCCAGGCGTTCATTCCGCTGGCGTTCCATCCCGACAACAACCAGATGCGCAAGTTGCCGGCGCCGTCGGCGTCGGACACGCTGCGCGTGCACGCCGTGGCGCGGCTGATGCTCGACAACATCCCGCACATCAAGGCGTTCTGGATCGCCACGGGCGTCGACGTGGCGCAGATTTCCCTCTGGTACGGCGTCGACGATCTCGATGGCACCGTGCAGGAGGAGAAGATCTACCACATGGCCGGCGCGCGCACGCCCGAGATCCTGACCACCGCGCGCATCCGCCAGCTCATCCGCAACGCCGGCCGGCTGCCGGTCGAACGGGATACGCTGTACAACGTCATCACGCCGCCCGACGCGGCTTGATTCACAGGAGGACCCATGGCTCACGTTCTTGCCCCGCTTCCCTACGCGCCCGAGGCGCTTGAACCGCACATCGACGCGCAGACGATGCAGATCCATCACGGGAAGCATCACGCGGCCTACGTCAACAATCTCAACGCCGCACTCGAGAAGTTCCCGGAGCTGCAGGGCAAGAGCGCCGAGGACCTGATCCGCAACCTCGCCGCCGTGCCCGAGGCGATCCGCACCGCGGTGCGCAACAACGCCGGCGGCCACGTGAACCACACGATGTTCTGGCAGATCATGGGCCCCGGCGCCGGCGGCGCGCCCACCGGCAAGGTGGCCGACGCCATCAACGGCGCGTTCGGCAGCTTCGACGCGTTCAAGGACCTGATGAACAAGGGCGGCGCCACGCGTTTCGGCAGCGGCTGGGTGTGGCTGGTCGACAACGGCGGCACGCTGGCTGTCGAAAGCACCGCCAACCAGGACAACCCGATGATGGAAGGCAAGCGGCCCATCATGGGCATCGACGTCTGGGAACACGCCTACTACCTCAAGTACCAGAACCGCCGGCCCGACTACCTCGCCGCCTGGTGGAACGTCGTCAACTGGAACGAGGTCGCCAAGCGCTTCTAAGTCAACACCCTGTTTACAGGAGACGCGGAGGCGCGGAGCTCAACAGGCGAGAACGTCCGTGCCTCCGTGCCTCCTGTGAAACGTGCAACGGTCGATCTGATATGACGAAGTGGCTGCTCGCAATTGGCGTGCTGGCCGGTGCCGGGATGGGCATCGGCGGGTACACGTTCATCTACGCGCGGGGCGCGTCGTACATGACCAACGACCCGGCCGCGTGCGCGAACTGCCACGTCATGGAGGACTACTACGTGAAGTGGCAGCGGTCCAGCCACCGTGCCGTGGCCGTCTGCAACGATTGCCACACGCCCAAGGGCACGGTGCAGAAGTACATGGTGAAGGCCAACAACGGCTTCTGGCACTCGTATTACTTCACGACCGGCAACTTTCCCGACAACATCCAGATCACGCCCGGCAATCGCAAGGTCGCCGAACAAGCGTGCCTGAAGTGTCATGAACCCCTGACGCGCACGATGGCGCCCGGCCACGAGACCGCCACCGGGTGCGTGAAGTGCCACGGCAAGATAGGACACCCACAATGAAATCACCCCGCCTGATCTTCGTCACCGCGCTGGTGGCGGCCCTGGCCGCCGCCGGTGTCACGGCCCTGCTCGTCAATATCATGGAGCGCAAGCAGGAGGCGCGCACGCCGTTTGTCCAGGTCGTCGAGCTGAATGACGAGATCGACGATCCGGCCGTGTGGGGCAAGAACTTCCCCTTCCAGTACGACCAGTATCTGCGGACGGTCGATCAGGTGCGCACCCGGTACGGCGGCAGCGAAGCCGTCCACAAGACGCCGACCCAGGCCGACCCGCGTTCGATCGTCGCGCAGTCGCGGCTGGAGGAAGATCCGCGCCTGAAGACGATGTGGAACGGGTACGCCTTTGCGGTCGACTTCCGGGAGGAACGCGGTCATGCGTTCATGCTGGAGGATCAGACCTTCACCGAGCGCCAGAACGTCGTCAATCAGCCCGGCACGTGCATGCACTGCCACGCGTCGGTGTACTTGCCGTACAAGCGGCTGGGCAATGGGGATCTGATAGCGGGATTCGAAAAGATGAATCAGATGCCGTACCGCGACGCGCGTCCGCTGGTGAAGCATCCGGTGACGTGTATCGACTGCCACGATCCGCAGTCGATGAAGCTGCGGGTGACGCGGCCGGGTTTCATCGAGGGCATCCGGGCGTACAAGGCGTCGCAGGGCGTGGCCAACTACGATGTTAACGCGTCAGCGTCGCACCAGGAGATGCGGTCGTACGTCTGCGGCCAGTGCCACGTGGAGTATTACTTCAAGGGCACGGAAAAACGTCTGACCTACCCATGGACCAAGGGTCTCAAGGCCGACGAGATCCTGTCCTACTACGAGGAAAACGGGTTCAAGGACTGGACCCACGCCGACACCGGCGCGCCGGCGCTCAAGGCGCAGCATCCCGAGTTCGAGATGTGGAATCAGGGCATCCACGCCAAGTCGGGCGTGACCTGCGCCGACTGCCACATGCCGTACGTCAAGCAGGGCGCCGCCAAGGTCAGCGACCACCACGTGCGCAGCCCGCTGCTCAACATCAACAACGCCTGCCAGGTGTGCCACAACTGGCCAGAGCAGGAGCTGCGCGACCGCGTGCACACCATTCAGGACCGCACCTATCAGATGCGCAACCTGGCGATGGACGCGCTGGTGGAACTGATTGGCGATATCAAGCTGGCGCGCTCCAACGGCGCCTCGGCCGACGTCGTCACCGCGGCGCAGCAGTCACAACGCCGCGCGCAGTTCCTGCTGGACTTCATCGAAGCGGAGAATTCGATGGGCTTCCACGCGCCGCAGGAATCCATGCGCATCCTCGGCCTGTCGCTCGACCACGCCCGCCGCGGCCAGCGCGCACTAGTCGTCCGCTGAACCCTACTTGTCAGCACAGTAGACATGTAGGCATGTAGGACGGACTGCGAGGTACATTTCACAGGAGACGCGGAGGCGCGGAGGTTCTCATTTCGTGGAGTGCCGGGTCTTCAGACCCGGCGACAGCTTGCGTTCTTGTCTGCATGCCTACATGCCTACTGTGCGGACAATCAAGAGCGCATCAACTCGGCGGGGTTGATGCGTGCAGCTTGGCGAGCCGGTCCACGGGTGGCCAGCCAGGCGCCGGCTGTGAGACACGTCGTGGCCGCGCCGATGGCGAATGGGTCGAACGGCGGGATGCCCACCAGCAGCGCGCGCATCGCGAAGCCGCACAGACCGGTGAGAACGGCACCGGCCGCAACGGACGGACGAATACATTTCACAGGAGCCACGGAGGCGCGGAGGGCTGGTCGGACTGGGCTTCAGCCCCGCCGGCCGTTCCGATCCTGAATCTCCGTGTCTCCGCGCCTCCTGTAGAAAGGTTTTCGCGTTCTTCCTACATGCCTACATGCCTACATGCCTACTGTGCTGACAAGCAGGGTTACTCGGAGCGCAGCGCCGCCATCGCGTCCACGCGTGAGGCGCGCCAGGCAGGCACGGCCGAGGCGAGTACGGCCGCGACGATGAGTCCCGTGGCGGCACCCACGACTGGCCAGAGTCCTGGCGTGGCGCCTTCCGGGAGCAGCCCGGCGAGCGTCAGCGACAGGATCCAGCCACCCGCAAGACCCGCCACGACGCCAATGACCGCGATCACCGCGCCCTGTCGCAGCACATCGGTGAGCAGTTGCGACGGCGCAGAACCAATGGCGAGGCGCACCCCGAACTCGCGCGTCCGCGCGCTGACCGAAAACGCCAGCACGCCAGAGACGCCCACCACGGCGATCAGCAGTGCGAGTCCTGCGAAGCCGCCGAACACGAGCGCGTTCAGGCGATCGGGCGCGAGGACTTCGGCGCGCACGTCCTCGAGCGTCGCCGCGCGCTCGACAGGCTGATCGGGCGCGAGTTCGCGGACCACCTTCCGCACGGGCTCGACGAGCGCGTACGGATCACCCTTGGCGTGCACGAACAAGCGGCCCCCGCCGATCTCCTGCTCGAACGGGTGATACACGGTCAGCGCCGGCCCCGGCACCACATTCTCATCGTCGACATCCGCGGCGACGCCGACGATCCGCCGGCCATTGGTGTGCATGCCGATGAACGCCATGACGGGGTCGGTCCACCGCAACCGGCGGTCGAGCACTTCGCGCGAGCCGAAGAGCCGGCGCGCGACGCTCTCACTGACGATGACGACTGAGTCCGTGTCAGCCCGGTCGCCGTCGTTGAAGTCCCGGCCCGCCACAAGCGGCACGCCAAGAGTGTCGAAGAAGCCCGGCGACACCGTGCGGAACCGCGCGCGCGGATCCTCCTCGGCATTCGCCTTTGCATACCCCTCGATCGTGAACTGAAAACCGGGGCCGAAGACGCCGGCGTCACGCCAGGGGACCGCCGTGCCAATCGCCACCCGCTCGACACCCGGCAGCGTCGAGATGCGCTGCACCACTTCACGATGGAGCGCGCGCGTTTCCGCAGGCGGCCGCGTGTACGAGACGGGCACGTGCAGCGCGAGGACCTGTGTCAGGTTGAACCCCGTGGCAGCGGACTGCAGCGCCACCAGCGACATGGCCAGCGCGGCAGCGCCCACCAGCAGGACAAAGGATGCGGCAATCTGCGTCACGGCAAACGCGCGAAGCCGGCGATTGGTGCCCGGCGTCATGCGCAGGCTGCCGCCCGTCAGTCCGAGGCCCGCGCCGCCCTCAGCCGAGGGCAACTTCGGCACGTACGCCAGCAACACGGCGGCGGCCAGCGCCAGACCCACGCCGACCCACAGCAGGCTGGCGTCCACCGCCAGGTCGAGCGCGCGCACCGAGAACAGCGAGGCATAGCGCTTCAGCACGTCCACCATCGGCCCCGCCAGGGCGATTCCGAGCAGGGCGCCGGCGCCGCACAACACCAGGCTCTCGGCCAGCAGCGTCCGTCGCAGCGCCTGGCGATCGGCCCCGAGCGCGGCGCGAATCGCGAGTTCCCCTTCACGCCGGACCGATCGCGCGAGAATCAGGTTGGCCACGTTCGCGCACGCAATGATGAACACGAGGCCCGCGGCCGCCAGCAGGATCCACAACACCGTGCGTGCCGGCGCGACGACCTGATCGCGCAGCCGCACGGCCGAAATATCGAACCGGCTCGCGGCGGGATACGCCTCCGGATGCCGCGCCACCATCGCGCCATGCGCCGTCTTCAGTTCGGCCAGCGCGCCTTCCAGCTCCACGCCCGGAGCCAAGCGGCCGAACAGTTCCGTCATCCGATGCACACGCCCGTCCACCATCGTCGCGTCGAGATGGTGGGGGCTGGTGACGACGTTGGCGATGATCTCCGTCTCGGTGGGATACGGCACCGCGGGTTCGAGGACGCCGACGATCGTGGCCGCCAGTTCACCCAGGCGGATGGTCTTGCCGATCACCGATTCGTCGCTGCCCAGGCTGGTCGTCCAGAACCGGTGGGTGAGCACGACGGCGCCGGCCGCCTGCGGCCCATCGTCGCTCTGACCGAGCAACCGGCCACGGATGGCCCGCAGCCCCATGACATCGAAGTACGAGCCGCCGACGACGCCGGCGCGGACGACGCGTGGATCGCCCAGGCCGACCACCGTGAACTCGATGACCGAAAAGTCGCCAAAGGCGCTGATGCCCTTGACACTGGCCTGCAGGTCCCGGATCTCCGGCACCGAAAAAGCCGCGTTCTCCAGGTCCATCCCCGGCGCGCTCTGGCGGATGTAGATCAGCCGTTCCTCATCATCATTGGCGAGCGGCCGCAGGAGTACACCCTGGACGACGGTGAAGATGGCGGCGTTGGCGCCAATCCCGAGGGCGAGAGTGATGATGACGGTGAGCGCCAGCCCTCGGGCGCGCGCCAGGGTGCGGACGGCGAGTTTCAGGTCGTTGAAGCGGGGCATCGGGATTCCTCGGAGATCCTATTACCCAAACGCGGTCCTGTCAGTACGCTTGTCCGCACAGTAGACATGTAGACATGTAGATTTTCGGGTTTTTCTCCACATGCCCACTGTTTGGCGACAGACGTGGGTCTAACGAAGGCTCGGCTTCCTATGCCTGTCCTACATGTCTACATGCCTACTGTGCAGACAAGTGAGCCTGGATCAGTCGTACAGCGTGACCGTGACGACCGTGCCGGCCTCGACCGCTTCGATCTCGGCGGGAATGGTGAAGTAGCCGTCGGCGTGGGCCATCGAGGTGATATCCCCCGAAGCCTTGAACGCGGGCGCGGCCTGGCCGTCGTCGAGGCGGACCTGGTAGAACTGCACGCGGCCCGGAGAGGACGTGACGCGTCGCGCCAGGGGCACGGTGACGGTGTGTGGGCGCCACGGGGGCAGCCCCGCGGCGCGGCGGAGCAGGGGCACCAGGAAGATGTAGGCGTTCGACAGGCACGACGCCGGGTAGCCCGACAAGCCGAGCCAGAGCGTCGCGCCGATGCGGCCGAACACCGTCGGTTTGCCCGGCTTGATCGCGACGCCGTGGAAGATCACCTCGCCGTGGGCGCGCAGGACGTCGATGACCAGATCGTGGTCGCCCACCGAGCTGCCGCCCGATGAGACGATCAGGTCGCAATCACGCGCCCGGTCGAGGGAGGCGTTCAGCGCCTCGAGCGTGTCGCCGGTGGTGGGGATGATCACCGGATCGCCGCCGTGGCGGCGGACCAGGGCTTCGAGGGTGTACCGGTTCACGTTGTAGACCTGGCCCGCGGCCAGCGGCCGGCCCGGGCTGACGACCTCGTCGCCCGTACACATGATGGCGACACGCGGCCGCGCGCGCACCATGACGGTCGTGCGTCCGATGGCCGTCAGCGCGCCGAGGCGCGCGGGCGTCAGCACTGTGCCGGCGCTCACGACCTGCTCGCCGGTGCGCATGTCGGCGCCGCGTTTGCCGACGTGCTGGCCGGCGGTCACCGGGTGGCGCACCATCACCAGATGGTCTTCGCGCGTGGTGTGTTCCACCATCACGACCGCGTCGGCGCCGGGCGGAAGGGGCGCGCCGGTCGCGATCTCGAGACACGTGCCGGGGGTCAGTTCGACATGGCTGATGCGCCCCGAATGCAGACGGCCCACGGGCGTGAGGCCCACGGGCGAGGTGTCGCTGGCAGCCACAGTGTCCGATGCGATGACGGCAAACCCGTCCATGGCCGCGCGGTCAAAGGCCGGCACGTCCTGATCGGCGCGGACGTCTTCGGCCAGCACGCGCCCATCGGCCGCGGAGATGTCCAGCGTTTCGACTGCTGTGACGGAGATCGTGGCCTCGTCGACCAGCCGCACCGCGGCGTCAAACGGCAGGGTGCCGGCAAAGGGACGCATGGCGGTATTATCGCTTCGGTGTCCCTTGCTGCTCATCGATCCGACGCGCCGGCGTCCGTGCCCTGTCTCGTCCTGACGGTCAGTGATACCCGGACGATCGACACCGACACCAGCGGCCGCGCCATCGCCGACCTGCTGATCGCGGCGGGCCATACGGTGACGGCGCGCGAACTGGTGCCTGACGAACCCGCGCGGGTGACCGAGGTCATTCGCACCCATCTGGGCCGTCGCGATGTGCGCGCGGTCATCACCACCGGCGGGACCGGGCTGACGAGCCGTGACACGACGTTCGAGGCCGTGTCCAAGCTGTTCGACAAACGGCTCGACGGCTTCGGCGAACTGTTCCGCATGCTCAGTTATCAGCAGGTCGGCGCAGCCGCGATGCTCAGTCGCGCGTGCGCCGGCGTGGCCACCGGCTGCGTGATCTTCGTCCTGCCCGGTTCGGAAGCCGCGGTGCGGCTGGGCATGGACAAGCTGATTCTTCCCGAACTCGCCCACATTGTCAGGGAACTCGCCCGATGACCCGTGCCGTCCGTCTCGTTCTTCTGCTTGCGACCGTTGCGGGCGCCACCCATCTGGCGGCGCAGCGGCCGTTTCCCGCGCCGGCGGGTCAGGCCGCGGCCGGTGCGGCCGTCCTGACCGACGCACTCGATCGGCAGGCCCAGCGCTGGGTGGATGAGACGTTCAAACGCATGACGCTGGACGACAAGGTGGGCCAGCTGTTCATGACGTCCATCGACTCCATGTACCTCGCGTCCGACACCGATCGGTTTGATGCGCTCGTCGAGAAGATCAAGACCTTGAAGGTGGGCGGCATCATCGCGTTTGGCGGCAGCGAGCGCGCGCCATCGGTGTTGCTCAACCCGACGTACGGCACCGTGACATTGGGCCAGCCGTTTGCGGTGGCGTCCACGCTCAACCGTCTGCAGCAGGTGTCGGCGCTGCCGCTCCTGACCGCCGCCGACTTCGAGACCGGCGTGGCGTTCCGGATCGCGGGCGCCACGGGATTTCCGCGCGCGATGGCCTTCGGCGCGGCCGGCGACGAGCAGCTGGCCTTCGAGGCCGCGCGGATCACCGGGCGCGAGGGCCGCGCACTCGGGGTCCATCTCAACTTTGCTCCCGTCGCCGACGTGAACAACAACGCGCGCAATCCGGTCATCAATACGCGCGCGTTCGGCGAGGTGCCGGCCTCGGTCGGCGCGCTCAACGCGGCCTACATCCGCGGGTTGAAGGCCGGCGGCATGTTGTCGACGCTCAAGCACTTTCCCGGCCATGGCGACACGGACGTCGACTCCCACATCGGCCTGCCGGTGATTACCCATCCGCGCGATCGGCTCGACGCGGTCGAGCTGCCGTCGTTCAAGGCAGGCATCGCGGCCGGCGCCGACGCGGTCATGACCGCGCACATCCAGCTGCCCGCGCTTGATTCGGCGGAATTCAGTCCGACGACCCTGAGCCGGCCGATTGTCACGGGCCTGCTCCGCGACGAGCTGAAGTTCGGCGGCCTGATCGTGACCGACGCCATGACCATGGATGCCGTGGCGCGGCGGCTCTCACCGGGCGAGGCGGCCGTGCGCGCCGTGCAGGCGGGCAACGACCTCATTCTGCAGTCGCCCGACGATGCGGCGGCGATTGCGGCGGTGAAGGCCGCGGTCACCGCCGGCGCGATTCCCCAGGCGCAGGTCGACGCCTCGGTCCGGCGCATCCTCACCACGAAGGCGCGCCTGGGCCTCCACCGCGTGCGCACGGTCTCGCTTGACGCGATTCCGACCGTCGTCGGCGGCCGCGAACACGCGAAGGTCGCGCGCGACGTGTCGCAGCGGGCGGTCACGCTGCTCAAGGACGACCGCAATCACGTGCCGCTGCGTGTGCCGCGCGAGTCCGCGGTCTTGTACCTCTCGGTGCTCGACTATCCAGGCGGCTGGCGCATCGCCTCGCCCAGCCGGACGGTGATTCCCGAGTTGCGGCAGCGATGGCCGTCGCTGACGGCCATCGAACTGTCGGATCGGTCGACGCCGGCCGAGATTGATCTCGTCCGCGCCACGGCGATGCGGTACGACGCGATCGTGGTGTCGGTGTTCGTCCGGGCGTCCTCGGGCAGCGGCCGCATGGACCTGTCGCCGCCGGTCACGCGGCTCCTGCAGGACCTGGCCCGGGCGACGGCCAACACCCCGAAGCCGTTCGTGACGATGTTCTTCGGCAACCCGTATGTCCCGATGTTCGTGCCGGAGCTGCCGGCGGTGCTGCTGACCTACGACTTCTACGACAACGCCGAGCTGTCAGCCGTCCGTGCCCTGGCCGGGGAGGCGTCCATTGGCGGGCGGCTGCCCATCACGCTGCCGGGAATGTTCGACGCCGGGTTTGGCCTGGTGCGGAGTCCCTAGCCGACCTGATATACTCGTCAGGTTCTCTTGGGCGCCCTTAGCTCAGCTGGATAGAGCGTCTGGCTACGAACCAGGAGGTCGCACGTTCGAATCGTGCAGGGCGCACCACCCTTCCTTCAGCGAATCTCCGCGCAGCGGCACGGAATCGGCGGCGTCATGGCCGGCGGCCGCCGGTGCTGCGTGGCCCGTTCGTAGGCGTTCGCGATGCGCATCAGCGTGGTCTCCGACCAGGCGCGGCCCATCAGCGACACGCCGGCCGGCAGCACGTCTTCGGTGAATCCCATCGGGACCGTAATGGCGGGGAACCCCGCCGCCGTGGCGAACCGCAGCGTCTGACCCGACAGCGCGAGGTCGATGTGTTCGACCGATTGCGGCGGCTGACTCCAGGTCGGATACACCAGCGCGTCCAGTTGCAGGCGATCCATCGTGGCGTTGAGCGCCGCGGCCATGGCCGCGCGG
>CAYYFE010000028.1:0-52297 GCA_964471115.1 uncultured Solibacteraceae bacterium | reverse complement strand
GTACCGGACTTCGCCGGAGGACGGCCGCAGTAAGGTCGCGAGGATATTCAGCAGGGTCGACTTGCCGGCGCCGTTCGGGCCGAACAGGCCCAGCACGCGTCCGGCGCGCGCCTCGATCGACACCCGCGACAACGCGCGGCGCCGGCCGAACGTGCGCGACACGTCATGCACCGTGACCGTGGTGAAGTCGAGCCGGCTTGAAGCAGCCACAATGGTCGGGCCGCCTCAGGCGCGACGCCGCGGCGCGGTGGCCGCGCCCCAGACGCCCCACGCGATCAGCCCAAGCGTGAGCGAGATCGCCAGCCACTGCGGCCATGTCGGATGATGCGGCAGCCCCGAGAAATCCACCGTGAGTGTCTGCCCTGCCTGCAACGCCGGGCCCGACGCGAAATACAGCGGCTGCCCTTCGTTGGTCATGGTGTTCTTCGCCGCGATCTGCGCCGACTGGATATCCAGATCCCCGTGCCGTTCCACGATCAGGGTGACCTGCTGCAGCGCCGCGGGCCAGACCTGCTCGAGCCGGGCGGTGGGCCCGCGATACGGCAGCTCGTACGCGGCCTGCACCACGGTGCTGCCCGGCGCAAACGGCCCGGTCACGATGACGCGCGGCCCGTTGACGGTGGCTTGCGGTGACGATCCCTGCAGCAGCCCGGCGCCTCGCGCCTCGGTGGGCAGGTCCACGATCAGCGGACCACCGATGTCCACCGGCGTCGTCAGGCTGTTGACGATGTCGAGCACGTAGAAGATGGTCAGCCCGTTCTCGGCGAGTTCAACAATGACGCGCGACTCGGGCCCGAGCACCACCGTGCCGGGCACCGCGGGCGTGCCGGGTTCCACAGGTGCGGCCGGAGCGGCCGGGGGCATCCCGCCGCCGGCCGGCGCGCCTCCCCCAACGCCGGCCACCAGGGCCACCATGAGGCCGGTGGTGCCGATGGGAATCGTCTGAGACTCGATGCGTTCCCCGTCGACCACCGTCACCAGGCGCACGTTGTTGCCCACGCGCAGGCCCGAGACGAGCGCGCGGCCATCTTCGCCGGTGGTCACCGTTCGCGACTGCCCGTCGACGATGACCTCGACGGCCTGGCCGGCGACGTTGTTGGCGAAGGATTCCTTGACGACACGCACCTGCAGGCTGCCCGGCGCCACATCAGGCGACGGCAACGGGCGCCCGGACATGTCGCGTGGATTCGGCATCTGCGCGCTCAGGGGCGCCGACGCGAGGACCGCGACCATTACCACGAGCAGACGGCGGATCACGCGTGCACACTCCCCAGGCGTTCGCCGCACTGCTTGCAGAACTTCGCGTCGGTGTCGTTGGTCGTGCCGCAGCGGCCGCACGCGGTGGTCGTGCGGTGCGGCGCCGCCGCGCGCGCGGGCGCCGGTTTCGGAGCCGGCGGCGCGGGCGTCTGTTCCAGTTGTTCCATGATGAGCAGGGCCCGCCGCTTGAGCCGGGCCAGCATGTCCTGGTAGTCGGCCTCCGACACCTTCTTCATGCCGTAGTCGAACTCGAGGTCCTTGATCGCGCGCAGGACGGTGGCCTTGTCCTGCTCCAGGAACTCGCGGTCGCGCCGGTCGAGCGCGACGGGCACGTCCTTGGACAGCAACGCCAGCAGCGCGCGGTGCAGCGTGTACGCCGTGTAGCCCGCGGCCAGCGCCGCCGCGCTGATGAGCAGCAGCGCCGCGGGATGGGTGTTGCGCGACACGACCACCGCCGCGGTGGCGGCAATCATCGACAGCAGGACGTAGAAGTGCCCGGCGGTAAACGGGGCCGACTCAGTCGAGGTCCCGGAGCTCATCCGCCAACCTCGCTTCCATCGCCTCGCGCGCCGCGCCTTCGGACTTCGGGGCCTCGGCCTCCGTCTCGTGCCGCCGCCGGCTCCAGCGGACGGCCATGCCGCCAATCAGGACGATGCCGACCGCGCCGACCGCGTACGGCAGGAACCACGCCAGACGATTGAACCCTTCGTCGATGGGCGCCGCCAGCACTTCCTGGCTGCCGTACTTCTTCACGTAGTAGTCGACGACCTCGTCGTACGTCATCCCCTTCGCGACCAGTTCGGAGATCTCGGTCCGCATCTGCTCGGCGGTGCCGCAGGTGCACTCGCCCACCCGCTTGCGGCCGCAGGTGCCGCACATGCAGACGATTTCGTCGCGCAGGCGCTTCTCGTCTGGCGTACGCGGCACGATCATCACCACCTGCGGATTCTCGACGTGCTGCGCGTGCGCATGCGGTGCCAGCCCGCCAAGCAGCAGCAGGACCAGCGACGTGGTCACCGCGCCCTCGGGCACCTTGCTCGTGGCAAACGCCATCACGCGTTCGGGCAGCAGCGCGATGAACGTGCCGATGGCCAGGATGCCGAACCCGAACCACAACCAGTTGACCAGCGGGTTGACCGTGATTTCGAACGTCGCGCGCTGCGTTTCCAGTTCGTACGCGGCCAGCACGATGTAGAGGTCGTCGGCAAAGCCGCGGCGGATGGCCACTTCCGTGGTGGGCTCGTCCTCACGGCCGCGGAAGAACCAGCGCGCGGGGTACATGCCGCCAATCGACGCGCCTTCCTTGGTCACGGTCGTATGGCCCGTGATCATCTGCTTCTGGCCGTCGTCGGTGACCTTCAACACGTCGTACTGCACCGTGTAGTCGCCGATGGTGACCTGCTGCCCCGGTTCGAGGACGACCTGCTCCTCGAGCTTGAAGCCGTTGCCGCCGAATCCCAGGAAGATCAGGACGATGCCCAGGTGCACGACGTAGCCGGCGTACCGGCGGCGGTTCTTCGAGAAGAGGCCGATGAGCGCCGTCAGGCGGTCGGTGCCCGTGGCGCGCTGACGGACGCCCGAGCCGCGCCAGAACTCCTGCCAGATGGTGCCGAAGACGAAGCCGCAGAGGCCGAAACACAGGCCCGCCGCCCAGAAGTTCACGCCCAGGGCCATCACGCCGCCCATGACGATCACGCCCAGCACCGCCGGCCACAGGAACTGCTGCAGCATGTTCGACAGCGCCGACTTGCGCCAGGCCAGCGTCGGCCCGATGCCCGTCAGCAGCAGCAACATCAGCCCGATGGGCAGCATCCACTTGTCGAAGAACGGCGGGCCCACCGTCAGACGTTCCCCACGCAGCGCTTCGCTGATCGTCGGGAACATCGTCGCGAAGAGCACGAAAAACGCCGAGAACAGCAGGATCCAGTTGTTGGCGAGGAACGCGGCTTCACGCGACGCCCACGAGTCGAGTTCGTTGCGCGCGCGCAGCAGCGGCATGCGCCAGATCACCAGCGCGAAGCTGACTGTGAGAATCACGATCATGAAGATCGTGAACATCCACGCCAGTTCGCGGTCCTCGCCGAACGCGTGCACCGACTGGACGATGCCCGACCGCGTCATGAAGGTGCCGAAGATGGTGAGGAAGAAGGTCATGATGACCAGCGACACGTTCCACACCTTCAACATGCCGCGCCGCTCCTGCACCATGACCGAGTGCAGGAACGCCGTGGCGGTGAACCACGGCAGCAGGCCGGCGTTCTCGACCGGGTCCCAGGCCCAGTAGCCGCCCCAGCCCAGCTCTTCGTACGCCCACAGGCCGCCCAGCGCCAGTCCCAGGCTCAGGAACAGCCACGAGGTCATCGTCCAGCGGCGCACGGCGCGCAGCCACGAGTCGTCGAGCTGCCCCGTGATCAGCGCGGCCAGGCCGAACGCAAACGGGATGGTCATGCCGACGAACCCCAGGTACAACGTCGGCGGGTGGATGACCATGTAGAAGTTCTGCAGCAGCGGATTGAGGCCGCGGCCGTCTTCCGGCGTCGAGAGCAGGTGCGTCTCGAACGGGTTGTTGTGAATCACCATCAGGAAGATGAAAAACATCTGGGTGGCGGCGATGACCGCCACGACCCAGGGAATCAGCAACCGATGGCGTTCGCGATTGACGTGGATCGCCACGCTGGCAAAGATGGCCAGCAGCGTCACCCAGAACATCAGCGATCCGTCCAGCCCGCCCCAGTAGGACGTGAGCTTGTAGAACAACGGCATCGACGAGTCGGAGTAGCTGTTGACGTACTTGATGTTGTAGTTGCCCGTGACGAACGCGTGGACGATGATCGCCGAGGCGACCAGCATCAGGCCCGTGAGCATGTGCGACAGCTGGACGGCGCCCGAGACGAGCGCCGCGCTGCCGCGGCGACCGCCGGCCACGCCGGCCGCAAACGCCGCCGCCGCGACGACCAGCGACGCGAGGATGAGAAAGGTTCCGAGGGTGGCCACGGGGACTTAACGGACCGAGGCCGCGGTCGGCAGACCGTCCGCCTCATACCGCGACGGACACTTGGCCATCACGCCCTTGGGTTCGACGAAAATCGTGTCGCCATCGAGCCGGCCCTTGACCACGACTTCCGCGTCCTTCTTGAACGTGTCGGGCACGACACCCGTGTAGGTCGCCTTGATGGTTTCGCCGTTGGCCTGAATCACGAAGCGATACTCGAGTGTCTGAGGATTGACCTGCGGATCCCCCAGCACCCAGCCGTGGACGCGAAGGCGCTTGCCTTCCCACTGATCGGGCTGCGCTTTCACCTCATCCACGAACATGTAGTACTCGGCGCCTTCCGACACCGACGTGTACATGAGGAACGTCAACGCTCCAATGACCACCGCCGCAGAGATACCTACCCGGACCGTTTTCTTGGACATCGCTGGCCCACTTTCCGCCTTACCGGCTGCAATTAGGATACCACCCGCAGCTGCCTGAGCAGGCCGTCCACCACGGTCATCGGCAGGCCCACCACGTTGGAGTATTCCCCATCGATCCGGGGAATAAACCGCGAGGCGCGCCCCTGGATGGCGTACGCGCCGGCCTTGTCGGCCGGCTCTCCGCTGGCGACGTAGTCCGCGATCTCCGGCTCGGAGAGCGGCCGCATCCAGACGTGCGTCTCCGATTGCCCCTCGGACTCACCGGTGGGGCCGATCGCACACACGGCGGTCAGCACACGATGCGCGCGGCCCGACAGCTGCCGCAGCATGCGCGCGGCATCGGCCGCGTCCACCGGTTTGGCCAGGATGTCGTTGTCGACCACGACGGTCGTATCGGCGCCCAGCACCAGCGCGTCAGGACGACGCGCGGCGACGGCCAGGGCTTTGGCGCGCGCCACGCGCCGCACGTACGCGTCGGCCGTCTCGCCGGCGCGCACCGCTTCGTCGACGTCGGCCACGTCGACGTCGAAGGTGTACCCGGCCGCCGTCATCAATTCGCGACGCCGCGGCGACGCGGAGGCGAGCACGAGCGGCACGACGGTCTCCACCCGCGGATGATACACTCCGGGGTTGGCATGGAGTCGCTGCAGCAGACAGCCGCGCGGGTCTTTGGTCCGCTGTTGCGCAACCAGCCGCTCAGTCCCGGCAAGGTCGCGCTGGCGTGGTCGGTGGCGGCCGGTCCGGCGCTGGGCCGTCACGGGCGCACCATCTGGACCGGCGACGGCATCCTGCGCCTGGCTCCGGACGATCCGGTCTGGCGCGCCGAACTGGAACGCGCCCGCCCCATCGTCGCTGAACGTCTGAAACAGCTGCTCGGCCCTGACGCCGTGCAGCGCATCGTCATCTTGTGAGGCCCCCCAATGCGTGAAGCTGTCATCGTCTCCGCCGTTCGCACTCCCACGGGCAAGTTCCTCGGGGTGCTCAAGGATTTCCGCGCGCCCGACCTGGGCGCGCTCGTCGTGCGAGAGGCGGTGCGGCGGGCCGGCATCGACCCGGAGATGGTCGACGAATGCCTGATGGGCAATGTCGTGCAGGCGGGCGTGGGCCAGGCGCCGGCGCGCCAGGCGGCGCTGCGCGGCGGGCTGCCGGTCAGCGTCGGCGCGTTGACGATCAACAAGGTGTGCGGCTCGGGCCTGAAGGCCGTGATGCTGGCGGCCCAGGGCATTGCGACCGGCGATATCGACGTCGCCGTGGCCGGCGGCATGGAGTCGATGAGCAACTGCCCCTACCTGCTGTCGAAGGTGCGTGAAGGCCTGCGCATGGGCGACGGCAAGATCATCGACTCGATGATTCACGACGGCCTGTGGGATGCCTTTGACGATCAGCACATGGGCCTGACCGGCGAACACGTGGCGGAGCGGTACAAGGTGACGCGCGAGGAGCAGGACGCGTTCGCCGTCAGCTCCCACCGCAAGGCTGCCGCGGCCACGCGCGAGGGCGCGTTCGCCGACGAGATGCTGCCGATCTCGATTCCGCAGAAGAAGGGAGACCCGCTGGTGGTCGCCGCCGATGAACCGATTCGCGACGATACGTCGATGGAGTCGCTCGGCCGGCTCAAGCCCGCGTTCAAGAAGGACGGCACGGTGACGGCCGGCAACGCGCCCGGCGTCAACGATGCGGCGGCGGCGCTGGTGGTCATGGCGGCGGACGTGGCGGCCCGGCACAACCTGAAGCCCATCGCGCGCATTGTCGGGCAGGCCACGGCCGGCCTGGAACCGAAGCTGGTGATGATGACGCCGGTCGAGGCCGTCCGGAAGCTGATGAAGAAGACCGGCTGGTCGATTGCCGACATCGACCTCGTGGAACTCAACGAGGCGTTTTCGGTGCAGGGCGTGGCGGTCACGCGCGAGCTGGGACTCGATCCCGCGCGCGTCAACGTCCACGGCGGCGCGGTCGCCCTGGGACATGCCATCGGCGCCAGCGGCGCTCGCGTCCTGACGACCCTGCTCTACGCGCTCAAGCGTCACGACAAACGCCGCGGCGTCGCCACCCTGTGTCTGGGCGGCGGCAACGGCGTCGCGCTGGCCGTCGAGCGCCTCTGAATATTCACATGGAGCACTGGAGGGCTGGAAGGTTCAGGCATACGGCGGCTTGCCTGGCTGGGCGCGCCGCCCGGCCCTTCCGTTCTCGTGTGTGCTGTTGTCTTCTTGGGAGTTGCTGATGCAGATCAAGACAGTCGGCGTGATTGGCGCGGGAACGATGGGCAATGGCATTGCGCAGGTGTTTGCGCAGGCCGGGTTTGCCGTGGTGTTGTTTGACGCGGCGCCGGGCGCCGTGGACCGCGCGTTCAAGACGATCGACAAGAGCCTGGCCAAGTTCGTCGAGAAGGGAAAGCTGTCGGCTGACGATGCCGCGGCCACACGCGCGCGACTGACCGGCGCCGACTCACTCGAGGCCTTCGCCGGTGTCGACTACGTCGTCGAAGCCGTGGTGGAGTCGCTCGACGTCAAGCGGCAGATTTTCGGCGCGCTCGATCGCATTACGCGGCCCGAGGTCATCCTCACGTCCAACACCTCGTCGATTTCGATTACGACCATCGGCGCGGCCACCTCGCGGCCCGACAAGGTGTTGGGCATGCACTTCATGAACCCGGTGCCGTTGATGACGCTCGTCGAGCTGATTCGCGGCCAGGCGACCTCGGCCGAATCGATGCAGGTCGCGGCCGATCTCTGCAAGGCGCTGGGCAAGACGCCGCTCGAGGCCGCCGACTACCCCGGCTTCATCGCCAATCGCATCCTCATGCCGATGATCAACGAAGCGATCTACTGCGTGATGGAAGGCGTGGGCACGCCTGAAGCCATCGATGGCGTGATGAAACTCGGCATGAACCACCCGATGGGCCCGCTGACCCTGGCCGACTTCATCGGCCTGGACGTCTGCCTGGCCATCCTCAACGTGCTGCACGATGGGCTGGGTGATCCGAAGTACCGGCCCTGCCCGCTGCTCAAGCGCATGGTGGCCGCCGGCCATCTGGGCCGCAAGTCGGGCCGCGGGTTCTACGCGTACTAGCGGCGTCGGTCCGAGGTCCGACGGGGTCCGAGGTCCTGCGGGGTTCTGGGCGCCCATGCCCGCGCGCGCGCCCACCACACGGCCATTGCCACGGGGCCGAGCAGCAACACCTCGCGGGTGACCGACGCGAGGTTGATCGTCCAGAAGTTGTCGAGCCAGTAGCGGCGCGAGATGGGGCCGAACCAGTCGAGCCCGGTGGTGACGTACGCCTGCGAAAACGGCCACCACACCTGCACGCCAATCGGGACCGAGGTATCCATCGACAACGTGTCGAGGACGGCGTGGCTCAGCCAGGCGGCGAAGACCGCCACAAAGATGCGTCCACGGGTCGAGGCCACCGGCCAGCGTTGCCACGCCGCGAGTGCAGCGACCAGGAGCGCCGCCCCCACGCTGTGCGTCTCGCGGCTGTGGCGGCCCCATAGGAGGTCCAGGTCGGGCGCCATGCCAATGAGCGCCAGCAGAGCCACCTGCCGCCAGAGCGCAAATCCAGGCGCTGCCGCTCCCGCTCCGCCGATCCCGGCGGCCAGCGCACCCAGTCCGTGTCCCAGCGGTGAGGGCATCCCGAAAGAAGTACCACACTGACCTGCCCTGTCAGACGGGGATCGCAGAATCTGCCAGAGAGACGGCCGGCCGGATGGCAGTTTCCGCCACGGGCCGGCGCGATGAGGCGAAAGTCTCATCATTGGTAACTAATTGTTTTTTCTGGAGATAGAGGCACGCCATGATGAATTTTCGCTTGACTACCCCCTGGCACGTTCCTAGAATGACCTTCGGTCCAGCCGTCATCGCGCCGATTGGCGGCGCGGCCGGCTCCGGCACCAGGCCGGCAGAGAGGACGACGAGACTTATGGCAACAGCTGAGCGGGTGGACAAGACGGAGCGGGCCGACAACGGCATCGACAAGGAACGCGCCAAGGCGGTCGAACTGGCCGTCGGGCAGATCGAGAAGCAGTTCGGCAAGGGGTCGATCATGCGCCTCGGGGGCAAGGACTCCGTGGCGCCCATCCCGGTGATCTCCACCGGGTCGATCAGCCTCGACTGGGCGCTGGGCGTGGGCGGTTTCCCGCGCGGACGCGTCATCGAGATCTTCGGACCTGAGTCGTCAGGCAAGACCACGCTGGCGCTCCAGACCATTGCGCAGGCGCAGAAGCTGGGCGGCGTGGCCGCGTTTGTCGACGCCGAACACGCGCTGGATGCGAAGTACGCGCAGAAGCTGGGGGTCGACCTCGAGAATCTGCTGGTCTCGCAGCCGGACAACGGCGAACAGGCCCTCGAGATCACCGAAGTCCTCATCCGATCCAACGGCGTCGACGTGGTCGTGGTCGACTCGGTGGCCGCGCTGGTGCCGCGCGCGGAAATCGAAGGCGAGATGGGTGAAGCGCAGATGGGCCTGCAGGCCCGGCTGATGTCGCAGGCGCTGCGCAAACTCACCGGCGTCGTCGCCAAGTCGAAGACGTCGCTGGTCTTCATCAACCAGTTGCGCGAGAAGATTGGCGTGATGTTCGGCAACCCGGAGACCACCACCGGCGGCCGCGCGCTGAAGTTTTACTCCTCCGTGCGGGTCGACATCCGGCGCATCGGCGCCATCAAGGACGGCGACACGGTCACCGGCGGCCGCACGCGCGTGAAGATCGTCAAGAACAAGGTGGCCCCGCCGTTCCGCGAGGCGGAGTTCGACGTGATGTACGGCGAGGGCATCTCGCGCGAAGGCGACCTGCTCGACCAGGCCGTTGAACACGAGCTGGTCGAAAAGAGCGGCACGTGGTTCTCGTACAAGGGCGAGCGCCTGGGTCAGGGTCGCGAAAACGCGAAGACGTTCCTCAAGCAGAATCCGGCCACCGCGCGGGATCTGGAAGTGCAGCTGCGTCAGAAGATGGGCCTGGCCCCGCTGGCCGCCGAATAGGCTGGCCACGCAGCGGGTGACGAGGTGGCGAGATGGCGAGATGACGAGGTGGGGAGCCACCTCGTCATCAGCCCACCCACGAGCCCATCAGCCCACGAGCCCATTAACCCACGAGCCCATTAGCCCACGAGCCCACCACCCCGTCGGCTGTGTTAGCATTGGAGCTTCGCGAGTGCCTCAGGAGCCGAGGTAGCTCAGTTGGTAGAGCATACGACTGAAAATCGTAGTGTCGACAGTTCGATTCTGTCCCTCGGCACCATTCTCCTCCCCATCCCATGACCCCCGCTCGTGACGACGAGCACCCGCTCAAGGGCCGCTGGCGCCCGGCGCGTCCGTACGTCTGGGGCGGCCATGTCAGTCCCCAGTTCGTCCTCATCCTGCTGATCGTCCATGCGGCCGTGCTGGGCTGGTTCGCCTCCAGTTGGGACCACGTGCGTCTGGTCATGTACTCCTTCACCGAAGTCCCGTCGGAATACGAAGTCAACGACGCGCCCGAGGATCTGGCGTTGAGCTTCGGTTATCGCGAAGACGCCATCGACGAACTGCTGGTCTTCCGGCTGATCGCCGAACCGCTGGTCAAGGACGCCTCGACGGCGACAGAACGCGCGCGCCGGCTCGCCGATTACATCTACAGCCTCCGCAAACCGGAGATGGACGTCTTCGATGAAGACCAGCGGTACGGTCCGGAAGTGCTCCTCGAACGCATGCAGCAGGGATACGCCGCCAACTGCGGGCAGATGTCGACGGTGCTGGCCAGCTTCTGGCGCAGTCTCGGCGGGCATTCCCGCGCGGTTCGCTGGGGAACGCCGCAGGGGGAACTCGGCCACTACGCGCTGGAGCTCTGGGACGCCGACCGGCAGCGGTGGTTCTACTACGACATGAACCTCAACGGGTACCTGCACGATGACGACGGCGTCACGCCGCTGTCGGTGGCCGGCGTGCGTTCCAGCCTGCTGACCGGCGAAGACGTGCACCCGACCAGCAATCCCGACGCGCACGACTACACCATCGAGGACCTGATGGCCGTCGTGCGCTCGTATCCGGTGGAATCGTACGTGCTGAACAACGACTACCGCCGCTGGTCGCCGGACCGGCGGTTCGGCCTGTTCAATCGCTACTACGCGGCGCTGGCGGCCCTGCCCCACCCGGTCGACCGCGTCGTGGACAATCTCACGGGCAGCCGCGATCGACGATTGATCGTGCGGGGACGGGTGCTGGTGGCGGGGCGGATGTCCTTCACGACCGCCCGCATCTTCGTGGCGTATCTGGTCGTGATGATCGCCGTGTGCCTGGTTACACTCCGGCGAACAGGGTCAGGGCGACGCGCAGGCAGGATTCCACCCACGGCTGCGGATACACCCCCATCCCGATGATGCCCGCCAGGCAGACCACGATGGCCACCTGCAGGACCACGGGCACGGCCACCGGTGTGGCGCGCTCGGGCGGCTCGATGTACATCCGCCGCGACACCACGAGGTAGTAGTAGAGCGCCACGACCGTGAGCACCGCGCCGAGGAACGCGAGCAGATACATGCCCTGCTCGACGGCGGCCCAGAAGACGAAGAGTTTGGCCCAGAAGCCGGCGACAAACGGAATGCCGCCCAGCGACAGCAGGAACAACAGCAGCGCCAGCGCCAGCGCCGGCGAGCGGCGCGCCAGCCCCTGATACGCCGTGACCTGGTCCGAGCCTTCCGACTGCGCCACCGCCTGCACGACGAAGAAGGCGCCCATGTTGCCGAAGAGATACGCGACCAGGTAGAACAGCACCATCCCGACGCCCGAAACCGACATCGCGGCCAGGCCGAGCAACAGATAGCCGATGTGCGCGACGCCGGAGTACGCCAGCAGCCGCTTGATGTTGCGTTGCGGAATGGCCAGCAGATTGCCGGCGACGATCGTCACGGCCGCCAGCGCCGACAAGACCGGCACCCAGGTCACGGCCACGCCACCCACGCCCTCGACGAAGACGCGCAGCAACACGACGAAGCCGGCAGCCTTGGGCGCAATCGACAACCATGCCACAAACGGCGTGCCCGCCGCTTCATACGTGTCGGGCACCCACATATGGAACGGCACGGCCGCGATCTTGAACCCCAGCCCCGCCAGAATCAGACTGAGGCCCAGCATCAGCAGCGGATCGCCGGACGCCATCGCCGCAGCCACATCGGCCAGGTCGGTCGACGCCGTCGCGCCGTACACGAACGAGATGCCATACAGGATCACGGCCGACGAGACACTGCCGACCACGAAGAACTTGAGCGCGCCTTCAGGCGCCGCCGCTTCCCGCTTCCGGAACCCGGTCAGGAAATAGAGCGGAATCGACATCAGTTCGAACGCCACGAAGAGCAGGATGATTTCGCGGGCCGACGCCAGCACGAGCATGCCGAGCACCGACGCCAGCATGACCACGTAATACTCGGTGGACCGCTTCCAGAACCCTGCGTCGGGCACGGCCAGCGTCGCCAGCACACTGAGCGCCGCGGCCACCAGCACAAGGCGCTTGGTGAACAGCGCGAGTTCGTCCAGGACGAAGGTCCCTTCCAGCGCCACGCGACCCGGCTCGCCGTTCCACGCCAGCATGGCCACCGCGGTCAGCCCCGCCAGCGTGAGCCAGCCGGCCAGCCGGTCAGTCGCGCCCCGCCGCACGAGGCCCACCAGCAGCACGAGCAGCCAGACGCCGCCCAACACCGCTTCGATGGCCAGCGGGAACGAGGGATGCAGCGACCAGGGCGACATCACAGCACCCCCAGTCGAGTCAGCAGAGTCACGGTGGTCAGGTCGATCGGATCCAGCGCAAGTCGCGGGGCCACCCCGAAGAGAATCAACGTGCCGACCAGCAGGACGATGGCCACCCACTCGGTCCCCTGCGCGTCAGGCAGATGCTGGAAGTGTGGGTCGGTGCTCTTGGGCCCCCAGAAGATCGCGCGGACGACCCGCAGCACATACAGCGACGTGAGGAACGCGCCGATCACCGCCGGGAACAACCACCACGAATACGACGACGACCACGCGCCGAGGAACGTCAGGAACTCCGCCACGAACCCGGCCGTGGCCGGCAGCCCCAGCGACGACAGGCCGCCGATCGTAAACGCCACGGCAATGCCGGGCATCATCGTCGCAAAGCCGCCCATCTTGAAGATCTCGCGTGAGTGGGCCTTTTCGTACACGAGGCCAACGAGCGCGAAGAACAGGCCCGTCATGATGCCGTGCGCGAACATCTGGAACACCGAGCCGTTCAGGCCGGCCTCGGTCAAGGTGGCCGCGCCGAGCATGACGACGCCCATGTGGGAGACCGACGAATACGCGACGACGTACTTGAGGTCGGTCTGCGCCATGGCCGACAGCGCGCCGTAGACGATGTTGATGCAGGCGATGGCGCCGACCAGCCACATCCACTCGTGGGTCCCCTCGGGCAGCAGGCCCATGCCCACGCGCACGACGCCGTAGGCGCCCAGCTTCATCAGCACGCCGGCGTGCAGCATCGACACCGCGGTCGGTGCGGAGGCGTGGCCGTCGGGCGACCAGGTGTGGAACGGGAAGATGGCGGCGAGGATGCCGAACCCGATGTAAAACGCCAGGAACACCCACGACTGCAGCGTCGGGTCGAAACTGACCTGCTCGAGATCCAGCAGCGAGAACGACGTGGAGCCGGCGGCGACGTACAAAGCCAGCATGCCCACCAGGATGAACGCCGACCCGAAGAGCAGGTACAGCGTGAGTTTCATCGCCGCGTATTCCTTCGTGCCTACGCCCGTGCGGCCGAACGCCCAGCCGAACAGGCCCTGCGGCCGCACTTCCCCGCTCGAGCCCCAGATGCCGATGAGCAGATACATCGGCAGGACGGCGATTTCGTAGAACAGGAAGAAGACAAACAGGTCCAGCGAGACGAAGACGCCGAAGACGCCCGTCACCAGCATCAGCAGCAGCGCGTAGAACTCCTGGTCGCGTGACTTCACCGTCCACGAGGCGAATACGCCGCCCAGGATGATGATGGCCGTCAGCAGCACGAGCACCAGACTCATGCCGTCGAGGGCGAGCTGGTAGGCGATGCCCAGCGAGGGCACCAGCGCGATGTGCTCGTGGAACTGGAAGCCGCCGACCGTCTGATCGTAGGCGGCGTAGAGCCACAACGACCCCGCGGTCGAGATGCCTGCGCCAACCAGCGCGGACAGGCGCACCAGTAGCGGCCGCGATCGGCCGAAGGCCATGATGACCAGCGCAGCCACAAAGGGCGCCCACGTGACGATCGAAAGGATGGGCAGGCCGCTCACCACAACCCTCCCAGCCACCAGGTGATGGCCACGACACCGGCCGCCACCGCCAGCACGTAGTCCTGCACCTTGCCGGTCTGCGTGCGCGTGAGCTGTTCGCCGGCCGTCACCGTCCAGGCGCTCACCACGTTGAGCACGCCGTCGACGATGTAGCGGTCCAGCCAGCCGAGCACTGCGGAGACGGTGCCCAGAACGCGGCGATACACGAACACGAACGCGTCATCCACCCAGAAGCCCCGCGCGGCCGCCACACGCAGCGGCCCGGTCAGCTGCGCGAGCGACTCCGGATCCACCGACCCGCGCTGGAACGCCGCCCACGCCAGGCCCACACCCGACAGCGCGGTGCCGATCGCCACTGGCGCCAGCCACGACGGCGGCGTAAACGGCAGCTCGGGATGGCTGAACGTGAAGTAGACCCCGATCGCCATCGACGCCACCGCCAGCGCCCAGAGCGGGCCCGTCATGGTCAGCGGGCCGTCGTGTGCATGGTGGCCGCCGTGGGCCTGATGCGCCGTGCGGCCGAAGAAGGTCAGGAAGACAACCCGCATCATGTAAAACGCCGTCAGAAACGCGCCAGCCAGCAGGAGCAGGAACGGTCCCGTGAGCCCGCCGGCCCAGACGCCGCCGAGGATCTCTTCCTTCGACAGGAAGCCCGCAAAAAACGGCAGGCCGGCCAGCGACAAGGTGCCGATGATGAAGACGATGGCGGTCTGCGGCATCTGCCGGGCGAGGCGTCCCATCTGCGTGATGTCGTTCGTGCCCACGGCGTGAATGACCGCACCGGCCCCCAGGAACAGCAGCGCCTTGAACACTCCGTGCGTCAGCAGGTGGAAGAAGCCGGCGTCGGCATACCCGGCGCCGATGGCCGTCATCATGTAGCCCAGCTGCGACACCGTGGAATACGCCAGCACCCGCTTGATGTCGTTCTGCGCGCACGCCATCATCGCCGCGGCGATGGCCGTCAGCGCGCCAATCCACGCCACCAGCAGCAGCACATCGGGCGTCAGCGCAAACAGGAACGACGTGCGTGTCAGCAGATACACGCCCGCGGTCACCATCGTGGCCGCGTGAATCAGGGCCGACACCGGCGTCGGGCCTTCCATCGCGTCCGGCAGCCAGATGTGCAGCGGCAGCTGAGCCGACTTGCCCGCGGCGCCCAGGTAGAGGCAGAACGTGATGACCGAGAGCCCCGCGGTCAGGATCGCGCCGCCCTCGACCTGCGCGCGCAGTTGTTCGAGGTCGAACGTGCCGGTCAACCGCCACAACATGACGATGCCGAGCAGCAGTCCCACGTCACCGGCCTTGGTCGTCCAGAACGCCTTGACCGCAGCGCGCGCGGCCGAGGGCTTCTTGTACCAGAAGCCGATGAGCAGATAGGAGCAGAGGCCGACCAGCTCCCAGCAGATGAACAGCTGCAGCAGGTTCGGCGCCAGCACCAGGCCGATCATCGAAAACGCGAACAGCGACTGGTAGAGGTAGTAACGGCCCAGGGCCGCCGGCGGCTCGTCGCTGAGGTAGCCGAGGGAATAGACCTGCACGAGCAGCGCCACCAGGGTGACGAGCAGCAACATCACCGACGACTGCGCGTCGGCCAGGACGCCGATGGTCGCCATCGGCCCCTGCACACTGGCCAGCCACACCCACTCCGCGCGGATGACGGCGCCGCCCTGCACGTGCTGCCAGCTGAGTACGGCGGCGGCAAACGCCGCCACCGCGCCCAGAATCGAGACGTACGCGGCCGGGCGTCCGGTGCGGCGCAGAGGCGCCGCCAGCCCCAGCAGGGCGACGGCGGCCAGGGGCGCCAGCACGGGCGCGAGGGCGATGGTGGTCTCGCTCATCGGCTACCCCTTCAGCCAGTCCACTTGATCGGCCATCGCGGTGCGGCGCGATCGGAACAGCAGGATCACGATGGCCAGGCCCAGCGCCACTTCCGCCACGGTGATGCAGATGGCAAACACCGTCAGGACCATCCCCGTCACCTCGCCATGGAACCGGCTGAAGGCGACCAGATTGATGTTGACGGCGTTGAGCATCAGCTCGATGCCCAGCAGGATGCCGACCGTGTTGCGGCGGGTCATCACGCCGAACAGGCCGATGCAGAAGACCACGGCCGCGAGGATGAGATAGGCAGACAGCGGCATCGCGTCAGTCCTCCGGTCTCGCGAAATAGCTGGCCGACAGCAGCGAGACCAGCAGAATGACCGCCAGCAGTTCGAACGGCAGGACGTACCGCGTCAGCACCTCGCGTCCGATCAGCCGGGTCGGGTCGCTGCCAAACGGCACCGGGTCCACGGCCAGCGGGACGCGGCCGATCGTATTGAGCAGGACGAGCAGCACCGCGCCGGCCACCGCGGCGCCGCCGACGATGCCGCGATTGGTGTGTGAGAGCGTCTGCCCCACGAGCCGCTCGGTCACGACAATCGCAAACACCACGACGGTGACGACGCCGCCGGCGTACAGCAGAATCTGCACGCCCGCCAGGAACTCGGCCTGCAGCAGCAGGAAGATGCCGGCCGTGCCGGTCAGCGCCAGCGCCAGCCACAACACGGAATGGAACAGGTTGCGGCTGACCACGACGGCCAGCGCCGAGCCGACCAGCACGATGGCCAGCACCCAGAACGCCACCATCTCCATCGTCATGACGACGCCGCCTCTCCCCCGGTCGCGGCGGGTTTCTCGGGCTTCTCCTTCTTCGGCGGCGCCTGCATGTCACGCAGGCGATTGCCGGTGGCCCACGACGCCTCGAACTGCTGGCCCAGGGCGTGGAGGCGGTCCTTGTCGAGCAACAGCTCGCGGCGATCGGTCGTGGCCAGGTCGAACGACTTCATCATCACGATGGCGTCGGTCGGGCACACCTGCACGCAGAGTTCGCAGAACTCACAGGCGTAGAGCTCCAGCGTGAACGTCTTGGCGTAATTGCGCGCCTCGCTCTTGAGCATCTCGACCTTGATGACGGCCGGCGGGCAGACGAACTCGCACAACCGGCAGCCGATGCAGTTCTCTTCACCGGTCTGCGGGTCGTAGGTCAGCGCCAGCAGGCCGCGATACCGGTCCGGATAGGCGCGCGGCTTCTCCGGATAGTGCACCGTGACGGGTTTGCGGAACAGGTTGATCAGCGTGATCCGCATGGCGCGGAACACCGCCGAGGCCAGCTGCCCCGTTTCACGCAGGAAGCCCGGCCGCGCGTCAGCCACCGGCGCCTCCTCTCAGCACCACGGTGATCGCCGTCGCGATGACGAGCAGCAGCGAGGCCGGCCACAGCAGTTTCCACGACACCTGCAGGATCTGGTCGACGCGGATGCGGATGAAACTCCACCGGATCCACGTGATGAGCAGGAACACGAAGATGGCCTTGAGCGTGAACCACACCGGGCCCAGCCACTCGGGTCCGGGTCCGGCCCACGCGCCGAGGAACAGCAACGCGCCAAGGAACGACGTGCCCAGCACGTGCGCGTATTCGCCGAGCTGAATCAGGGCGAACTTCATGCCCGAGTACTCCACGCGGAAGCCGGCCACCAGCTCGGATTCCGCCTCGAGGATGTCGAAGGGCACGCGGTTCTCGGCCGCCACGCTGGCGATCACATACGCCAGGAAGCCCAGCTGGCCGAGGACCGGATAGGCCACGAACCACAGGCCCGACTGCGCCTCGGCGATTTCACCGAGCTGCAGCGATCCGGCCAGGATGACCGGCACCAGCGCGGCCATCAGGAACGGCAGGTCGTAGGAAATGATCTGGTTGACCGCGCGCATGGCCGAGAGCAACGCGTACTTGTTGTTCGAACTCCACCCGGCCATGAACAACCCGACGATCTCCATGGACGAGACGGCCAGGAAGAACAGGATGCCGACGTTCAGGTCCGCGACGCCCAGTCCCGGCGCAAACGGGATTGTGGCGAAGATGAGCAGACACGGAATCAGGAAGACCACCGGCGCGAGATTAAAGACGCGCTGGTCCGCCTCGCGCGGCACGATGTCTTCCTTGATCATCAACTTCACGGCGTCGGCGATCGGCTGCAGCAGGCCGTGCGGCCCGACGCGATACGGGCCGACGCGCGACTGCATCCGCGCGGCGAATTTCCGTTCGAGCAGGGTCACGTAGGTGATCAGGCCGATGAGGCCCAGCAACACCACCAGACCGGTCACCGTGCTCAGCGCCCAGGGCGGCAGCGGCGTCATCGATCCACCTCGCCGAAGACCGGGTCGACCGACCCCATGATGGCCACGACGTCAGCCACGGTGTGCCCGGGAATGATGTGCGGCAGCACCGCCAGATTCGAAAACGACGCGCCGCGCCACTTCATGCGGTACGGCTTTGGTCCGCCGTCGCCGACCAGGTAACAGCCCACTTCCCCGCGGGGGCCTTCCACGCGCGCATACATCTCGCCCTTCGGCACGCGCACCTGGGCCACGGCCTTCACGCCGGGGCGCGACGAAATCGGCCCCTCGGGCAGCCCGTCGAGCACCTGGCGCACGATGCGGATGGATTCACGGAACTCGACCATGCGCACGCGGTACCGCGCGAAGCAGTCGCCCGCCGACTCCACGGGCACCCGGAACTGGAAGTCCTGGTAGGACGAGTACGGGGCGTCACGCCGCAGGTCGAAGTCGACGCCGGAGGCGCGCAGCAGCGGGCCGCTGATGCCCACCTCTTTGGCCAGCGTCCGCGAAATCACGCCCACGCCCTTCGTGCGCATCGTGAAGAACGCGTTGCCCTCGAGCATCGCCTCGTATTCGTTCAGCCGCTGCTCGATTTCGTCGATCGTGCGACGGCACTGGGAGGCGAACCCGGCCGGCACGTCGTACCGCACGCCGCCGACCTGATGGAAGCCGTACAGCAGACGCGCGCCGGTCAGCGCCTCGAACAGATCGAGCACGGTTTCGCGCTCGCGGATGCAGTAGAGGAAGATCGTCGCCCCGCCGCCCAGCGCGCCGCCCATGTCCATGCACCACGTGCCCAGCCACAGACAATGCGACGCCACCCGCTGCAGTTCGGCCACCAGCACGCGGAGGTACTCGGCGCGTTTCGGCACGTCGATCTTCGCCAGCTTCTCGGCCGCCATGACGTAGGCCAGTTCACTGGTCATGGCCGCCACGTAGTCGGTCTTCGACGCGATGGACGGGTACTGCACGTAGGCCAGCGTTTCGGCCAGCTTCTCGTGACAACGGTGGAGGTAGCCGATCACGGCGTCCACCTCGGCCACCGTCTCGCCTTCCAGCGTGAGAATCGCGCGGAACACGCCGTGGGCCGACGGATGCTGCGGCCCCATGTTCATGGTCAGCCGCTCGCTGCCGGCGTAGTCGAGTTCCGTCGTGACGCGGGTGGTGGTGTCGGCAGACATCAGCGGCGGCTCAGCGATACGGCGGGTACGGCGTGTCGACGTCGTACGACTTCAACAACGGATGCCCGGTCCAGTCATCGGGCAACAGAATCCGGCGCAGATCGGGATGGTCCTCGAAGTGGATTCCGAACATGTCGAAACACTCGCGCTCCATCCAGTTCGCCCCGCGATACACGGGGACGAGCGAGGGGCAGCTGGTGACGCCCGCGCCCAGGCGCGTCCGGGCCAGCACCGACAGCCGCGCGTCCACGTTGTCCACCCAGGCGATCACCTCCAGGCCGTCGTCCTTCCAGTCCACCGCCGACAGGAATGAGAAGTAGCCGAAGCCCAGATCGTCCTTGAGGACGCCGGCCAGTGCCCGCCAGTGCGCGGCCGGCACGGCGACGGTCATCGGCGCGTCGCCGTCCGCGATGGCGACGCCTTCGATGCGCGCGAGCCGTTCCCGTACCTGCCCTGCCGTCATCATCAGTCGACCTTCTCGGTGGGCGGCGCCTTGCGGCCCGTCTGGCGGAAGTGCGAAATCTGGTCCTGCAGCAGCAACAGCCCGTTGAGCAGCGACTCGGGCGGCGGCGGACATCCGGGCACGTACACGTCCACTGGAATCACCCGGTCCACGCCCTTGACGACGTGGTAGCCGTGCCGGAACGGCCCGCCGGAGTTCGCGCACGACCCCATCGAGACGGCCCACTTGGGGTCGGGCATCTGGTCGTAGATGCGCTGCAGCATCGGCGCCATCTTGATGGTCACCGTGCCCGAGATGATCATCAGGTCGGCGTGCCGCGGCGACGCCCACGGCACCATGCCCAGGCGCTCGACGTCGAACCGCGAGGCGAACGTCGCCATCATCTCGATCGCGCAACACGCCAGGCCAAACGTCACCGGCCAGCACGACGACTTGCGCGCCCAGTTGAGAAAGTTGTCGGCGACCGTCGTCAACACGAAGCCGCCGGGAAACTGATGCAGCCCTTCGGTCAGCGCTTCGAAGGTGGCTGAGTGCTTGTCACCGGTCGCGGGCCGCCGCTGGTGATGGGTCTGCCACTCCTGCAGGTCCTTGATGTCTTTCCAGACCGGCGCGGGCACGACGGGCACGGGGGGCTTTATTTCCATTCGAGGATGCCCTCCCGGTACGCGTAGACCCAGCCCAGGGTCAGGATGGCCAGGAACCCGCCCATCACATACAGCGCCCACACGCCGAGTTCCCGCAGCACCAGCGCCCACGGGAACAGGAACACGGCCAGCGCGTCAAAGACGATGAAGACGAGGGCGACGAGGTAGAAGCCGACGGGGAACTGCACCCACGCGGTGCCGATCGGCTCGGCGCCGCATTCGTAGTTCGCGCTCTTGGCGTCGAAGGGCCGACGCGGCCGCAGCAGCCACGCCGTCATGAGGGAAACGACCGCGAAACCGGCGATCAGCGCAAAAAAAATGGCAACGGGCAGGTAACCGGTCACGCGTCGATCACGTCCTTCCCGAAATCGCGCGCAGTATATCCCACTTTGCGGCGCGCTTCAGCGCGCGCCGCTGAAGCCTCCCCCACCGGCCACGCCACCCGACGCACTGACGCCGGTGTGTGAACTGGCCGTGCTGCTGGCGATGATGATGGGCAACACGGACGCCGGATCGGTCAAGCCGCCCAGCCACGGCACCGGCACGCCGGCCTTCGAGAACGCCCGGCCGACTCCCACCCCCACGGCCAGCGACAGCCACCGGTCGACATCGCCGGCGGCCGGCCCCCGTTTGGCCATCGCGCGCAGGTCCCTGGCGCGAGCCCGGCACTGCGCGGACAGGCGCGCGCCGGATCCGGTCCATGTGGGAAATACCTGACTCGCGACCAGAAACCCGACGCCCAGGAACATGACCGCCCCAGGCACCAGCAACGAGGCTTCGCCAAATCCGGGCCAGACCACCGCGAGCAGCACCATGCCAAGCAGCCCGGCGCTCACCGCGACGAGGGCCGCCGTCAGCAGGCCCCGCGCCGCCCATCGCCGTTCGCGATCCACCAGCCCCATCTCGAGCAGTTCATCGTGTACCGCGCGGGTGAACGGGCCCAGCGCGGACGTCACGGCCATTCGCGCGCCGGCCAGGTCCACCCGGCCCTGCTTCATCCGCAGCCAGAGCGCGTCGAACAACGCGGCCTCGTGCGGGCGCAGGTGCGCCGGGCGCTGATCCGATCGCAAGGAAAACGCCGTGGCCGTGCGGGGCGCGCCGTCGCCGGTCTGTTCTTCCACCCTCAGCGCACCGCGCGCCAGCAGGTCGACCAGCGTGGCCGACACCTGCGACAGGCCCACGCGCGGCTGCCCGCCCAGCATGGACGCGGCCAGCGCGGGCGGCAACGCCTGGTGCTCGAGCGGCACGGCGGCCTGCGCGTCGACCTTCGGCTGGTGATAGCGCAGGAACGTCATGCCCACGACGCCCGCCCCCATGACCAGAATCACGAGCGCGCCCACCACGAACGCCGGCGTCAGCTCACGAGCGCGCGCGTCCTGGATCTGCCACACCGGCGTGGTGAGCGCGAATCCGTCCCGATGCAGCGTATCGATCAGCACCGCGGTCTCATCGTTTGCCAGGTTCGTCTTGCGCGCGGTCCAGTGGCCCTCGGGTGTGCGGCTCCACGTCCACCCTTCCGCTTCCAGCGCCGGCCCGTCGATCGAGCGGGTTCCGGCCGGCGTGCGCCAGGTGAGCACGGCCTCGTCGATGGTGTAGCGATGCCGCGTCGGCAGCACATGCCACGCCACGTTGACGCGATCGTGATCGAGACGCGCCGCGCCCATCGCGCGGAACGACAAGGTGAACGTCCGGCTGACATCGGTGACATCCGGAAACCGCCACCGGACACGCAGTTCGCGGCGGCGCCGTTCCACCCGCGCCTGGCCGTCCTCGCGGCCTTCAGGAAGCACCTGGCCGTCCATCAGCGCCTGCACGTCAATGACGCCATCAGTCCGGCGAGTCGGCACATGGCGCTCGACCTCCGAGAAGGAACGCCCGCTGAACCGGAACGTAATCGCCTCGGTCACCTGCAGCGATCCGTCCGGCAACAGTTCCAGATCGACCTGGACCCGCGCAGCCGTCAGCTCACGCTCGGATTGGGCGACGGCCGGCGCGGCCACCGCCAGCACGGCCAGCGTCGTCAGCAGAAAGCGGCGCATGTCAGGCCGTCTCCCAGCGCCGCGCGAGCCGCCGGGCCACCGCGAAGAACAGGCCCGCCAGGGTCAGCAGGACGACGACCTGCGGCCACAGTTGCCAGAGCGGCACCTGATACCAGAACACCTTGAGGTAACCGTCCAGGGCCCACGCGTTGAACGTGACGAGCCCCAACTGCTGCATCGTATCGGTCATGAGGAACCGCGGGAACATGCTGCCGCCCACGGCCGACATGGCCAGGATCACGATCGTCGACAAGGCGGACAGCTGCGCGCGCGACCGGGAGATCGTGGCCAGCACCATGCCGAAGCCGGCTGCGGCCGCAGCGGTCGCCGTGGTGATGATGAAGAACCCCGGCAGGTGCGACAGCAGCGGCAGGCCGAAGACCAGCGCGCCCCACGCAAACATGACCGTCAACTGCATGATGCCCATGAGCACCAGGAACGTCCACTTGCCGGCGAGCACGCCGCCCATCCCCGCGCGCGATCCGATCAGCCGGTCCAGCGTGCCCGACTCTTCTTCGTCCAGCAACGTGCCGCCGGCGCCTGAACTCGAGAACAACAGGAACATCACGCCGATACCCGCGGCGTAGAAGGACACCATCGACGTGTCGCCGCCCTCCGGCTGCAGGACGTTCACGGTTTCAATCGGCAGCCCCATCTGGGCGTCGCCGCCCGTGCCCGTCGTGGGCCCGACGTCTCCCTGCTGCCACTGGTCGAACACCTTCTTCTGATCCGGCGTCATCGGCCCGGCGTACTTCTCGAACACCGACATGCCCTGCACCGCCATCGACGTCGGCGCGGCGGTGAACGCCACCTTCTGCAGCAGCCCGTTGACGACCTGGGACGCGACCGGGTCTGACACATCGGTCAACAGCTGCACCTTCACGGCCGGCGCCTCGCCCTCGCTGAAGAAGATCGGCACCTCACCAATCCCCTTGGGAAGCACGACCGCCACCGGGATGTCGCCATCCTTGATCAGCTGTTCGGCCGCCGCCCGCGTCAGCGGCACGGCCTGCTCCCCGCTTCCGCTGGTCGTCGTCACGCGCAGACCGCCTTCGGATTGCAGCGCGGCGACGAGTTTGCGCGAATATTCGGACTGGTCTTCGTCAACGATGGCCACCCGCACGCGTTCTGTCGGGTCCGCCTGGTTGCTGAACACCATCGCGAAGATGGAAAAGAACATGATCGGCAGCAGGAACGTGAGCGCCTGCACGACGCGGTCCCGCGTCATCGCAATCCAGCTGATCCGCAGCAGTGTCAGAATCATTCCCGCAACTCCCGTCCCGTCAACGCAATGAACACGTCCTGCAGCGATCCGCCCTGCACGTGGATGGCGTCGCGCGCGACGCCGGTGGCCACCAGCGCCTCCACCTGCCGCTCGGCTTCTGCCGCAGTGGCCTGAACCACCACCCGCACCGGGGCTTCGCCGTGCCCCGTGGTCGCCAGCAACTCGCGCAGCGTACCGCTGGCGACGATGCGGCCATGATCGATGATGACAATGCGCTCGCAGCGGCGCTCGGCTTCCTCGAGGTGGTGCGTGGTGAGCACGACCGACACGCCGGACTGCTGCAGCGCCGCGAGCATTTCGTAGATGCGCTCACGGCTCTGCGGATCGACGCCGACCGTGGGTTCATCGAGCAACACCACCTGCGGCGCATGCAGCAGGCCAATGGCAATGTTGAGCCGGCGCTTCATGCCGCCGGAGAACCGCTTCACCGGTTCGCGCGAGCGGTCCTTGAGATCGGACCACTCCAGCGCCCAGTCGATCCGTTCGCCCAACTGCGCGCGGGACACGCCGTAGAGTTCCCCGAACGCCTGCAGGTTTTCCCGCGCGGTGAGCCACGAGTACACGGCGAGCTCCTGCGGCACGACGCCAATCTCCGGACGCGGGTCCCGCGGTCCGACCCGCCGGCCGGCAATCGTGATGGTGCCGGCATCCAGAACGACCCGCCCGGCGATCGCGCGAATCATCGTGGTCTTGCCCGCGCCGTTGGGGCCGAGCAGGCCGACCAGTTCGCCCCGGCCCACCTGGAGCGACGCGCCGGCCAGGGCGTCGGTGTCGCCGAACCGCTTGCGCGCGCCTTCAACCGATAACGGAATGTCGTGCATGGTGTGTACCCTGGACGAGCGACGGTCCGGCAAGATTCGCCGGATCGGCCGACGGTGGGTGGCGCCCGGTCAACGCCCCCGCGCCTTCTGCATGGCCTTGATGGCCCGGCCCATGATCTTGCCTTTGCGTTTCTGCTCCAACAGCGCGCGTTCGTCTCGCCGGCGTTCGAGATCCCGGCGTTCACCGGCGAGTTTCAGAAAACTTTCGTAACGGTCGGCGTCCAAATCGCCGGCCTCCACCGCCGCCCGGACGGCGCAGCCCGGCTCGGACTGATGCGCGCAATCCCGAAAGCGGCACTGGTCGGCCAGGGCCGCGATTTCGGTGAACGTGTCCGCGCCGGCGTCGGCGCCCCACAACTGCAGTTCGCGCATGCCCGGCGTGTCGATGACCAGCGCGCCGCCCGGCAGCGCAATCATCTGCCGATGCACGCTCGCATGACGCCCCCGGCTGTCGGATTCCCGCACGCTGCGCGTCGGCAGGACCGCCTGCCCGACCAGGCGATTGACCAGTGAGGACTTGCCGACGCCGGAGGATCCCAGCAGCGCCACGGTCTGCCCCGGGCCGAGGTACGGCTGCAGCTGATCCAGTCCACGACCCTCAGCCGCGCTGACCACATGCACCGGCACACCCGGCGCCGATGTCCGCACCAACTCCGCCAATGCGTCCGCATCGTCGGCCACGTCGGCCTTGTTGAGGATGATCACCGGGCGCGCGCCGCTGTCCGCCGCGAGCATCAGGTACCGCTCGATGCGCCGGGGGTTGAAGTCACCGTCGAGTCCGGACACCAGGAACACCGTGTCGATGTTGGCCGCCACGACCTGTTCTTCCGTCCACTCGCCCGCCGCCTTGCGCGCAAAGCGGCCGCGCCGCGGCAGCACCGCACGAATCTGACAGCGTCCACCCTCGTCGAGGCGCAAGACTACCCAGTCACCGACGGCCGGCAGTTCGTGCCGGCCCGACGCGAGATGTTTGACCCGTCCGGACACCTCGGCCAGCAGCTCGCCTTGTTCGGTCAGGACGCGGAAGACGTGGTTGTGTTCAAGCGCGACCCGGCCGGGCACGTGCCCGGGCGCCCGCCAGGCTTCAAAGGCCTGGGCAAAGTGGTCGTTCCAGCCGAGGTCGGTCAGCGACGGCACCCGGACATGGTGGCACGGTCAACCAGATGCCCGGAAATGCCGTCAAAGGTGTCGCCGTTGCGGGATTGGGGTTTCCCGAAACCGCACCGGTCAGGATCGGCATGCTGAGGAGGTGCTCACAGATAACTCGTTGTGAATCAGTGCTTTGCGCTCCATTCGGCGACTTGGCACCTTTTCTTGCATAAGAGGTGGTCATGGCAATGGACGTCAAGCGTGATCCCGCAATTCTCAAGGCAAAGCGCCGCCGGCAGGCGGTGATGGCTGGTGTTGGTGTCGTCGCGCTCGTCGCGGTCTCGGTCTGGGTGATGAACCTGGAGCCCGCGGCGCCGACCGTCGACGGGAACGCGGCCTGGACCGGCCGGGTCACCCGTGGCTCGATGGTGCGCGAGGTGCGCGGCTCCGGCACGCTGGTTCCCGAGGACATCCGCTGGATCACGGCGCGCACGTCAGGCCGGGTCGAGCGGCTCGTGCTGCGGGCGGGCGCGCAGGTGCGGCCCGACACGGTGATTCTCGAGCTCAGCAACCCTGACCTCGAGCAGCGCGTCCAAGCCGCGGAGCTGCAGCTCAAGTCCGCTGAAGCGCGTCTGCTGACGACAAAGTCGACCCTGACGACGCAGCGGCTGCAGTTCGAGACGAACGTGGCGAATGCGAAGGCCGACCTCGAGCAGCAGCAACTGCAGTACGAGGCCGACCTTGAACTGAGCAAGCAGGGGATCGTTTCGGCGCTCACCCTGAAGCAGAGCCTGGCGCGCGTCGAACGCGCGAAGAACACGCTGGCGCTCGAAGAGAAGCGCCTGCAGGCCAACCGGGAAGGCGAAGCGGCCCAGTTGGCGCCCGAAGAGGCCTCAGTGGCGACCCTGCGCGCGGCGTGGGAGCTGGAGAAGAAGAACATGGCGGATCTGCAGGTGCGCGCCGGCATGACCGGGGTGTTGCAGATTCTGCCGGTGGAAGTTGGTCAGCAGGTCGGCGCCGGCACGAACCTGGCGCGCGTGGCCAACCCCACGCACTTGAAGGCCGAGATTCGCGTGTCGGAAACGCAGACGCGCGACGTGCGGGTGGGACAGCCGGCGGTCGTGGATACGCGAAACGGCACGGTTCGGGGATTTGTGTCGCGGATTGATCCCGCCGCGCAGGGCGGCACGGTTGGCGTCGACATCACGCTCGAGGGCGAGCTGCCGCAGGGCGCGCGTCCCGACCTGAGTATCGACGGGGTGATTGAACTCGAACGGCTGGAAAACGTCTTGAAGATGCAGCGTCCCTCGTTCGGACAGGACAACGCGACGATCTCGCTCTACAAGGTCGGCGCCAACGGCGAGGCCACCCGCGTGCAGGTGCAGCTGGGCCGCTCCTCGGTGAACGAGATGGAAGTGCGCGGCGGGCTGAATGAAGGCGACGAAGTGATTCTGTCGGACATGTCGCAATACGAGGCGTTCGACAGGGTGAGACTCGGCGGACGGTAAGGACGGGTTAGAGACGGGATTTCGGGACCGGGGCGGGGGGCTCCGGTGCCCCACCTCCCCGCCGCGGGCGGGGAACGAAAGGACGGACATGAGTACTTCAGGACAGGCGCTCATTCAGCTCGACGGCGTGACCAAGGTCTTCTACACCGATGAGGTCGAGACCCACGCGCTGGCCGGCATTCACCTGGAGATTCAGCGCGGCGAGTACATCTCGATTGCCGGCCCCTCGGGCTGCGGCAAGTCCACGCTGCTCTCGATTCTCGGCCTGCTCGACACGCCGAGTGAAGGCACCTACATCCTGAACGGCCGCTCGGTGGCCGACCTGCCGCTCTCCGAGCGGGCGCGCGTCCGCAACCGCGAGATCGGGTTCATCTTCCAGAGCTTCAACCTCATTGGCGACCTCACGGTCTACGAAAACGTCGAACTGCCGCTCACCTACCGCGGCATGAAGGCGGCCGAGCGCAAGGAACGCGTCATGGCCGCGCTCGAAAAGGTCGGCATGTCGCACCGCGCCAAGCACCTGCCCAGCCAGCTCTCCGGCGGTCAGCAGCAGCGCGTCGCCGTGGCCCGCGCGGTCGGCGGCTCGCCGTCCATCCTGCTCGCCGACGAACCGACCGGTAACCTCGACTCGAAGAACGGTGAAGCCGTCATGCAGCTGCTCACGGAGCTGCACAAGGAAGGCGCCACCATCTGCATGGTCACCCACGATCCCCGGTACGCGCGCAGCGCGGAACGGTCCATCCACCTGTTCGACGGTCGCGTCGTCGAGGAAGATGCCGCCAAGACGGGGCTGAAGGACCTCGAGGAGAGCGGCTTCCACCTGGGTCACTGAGCCGGTTGCACGTAGGTGTTGATGATGACGCCCATGGCCACTGCGTTTGACGCCCAGCCGAAAGCCGCCCCCCGCATTCAGTCGCGCGCCTCCCTGCGAGTGCTCGTGGCTGATGACCAGACTGACGTCATCGAGGCCGTCCGGCTGCTCGTCGAGTCGGAAGGTATGACCATCATCGGCGCCACCACGCCCGGCCAGGCCCTCGAGGCCGTGCGCGCGCAGCAGGTCCACGCCGCGCTCGTCGACCTCAACTTCGAGCAGGGACGCACGAGTGGCGACCAGGGCCTCGACCTCGTGGCCCGTCTGCACCAGGCCGATGCCATGCTGCCCATCACCGTGATGACGGCGTGGAGTTCGATCGGCCTGGCGCTGGAAGCCATGCGCCGCGGCGCGCGCGACTTCGTCGAGAAGCCGTTCGACGAAACGCGCCTGGTCGCCACGCTGCGCTCCCAGGCGGAACTCTGCCAGGCGCTCCGCCGCATCGCGGAACTCGAGGCGCAACTGGCCGCCGCGCAGAACGGGGCCGGCGCGGCCGCGTCCAACGCGGCCTTCGAAGCCATGCGGCTGCGCGAGGTGGAAGGCCAGCTCGTGCGCAACGCCATGCAGAAGGCGCGCGGCAACGTCAGCCGCGCGGCCCGCGCGCTGGGGCTCTCCCGCTCGGCGCTGTATCGCCGGCTCGAACGCCACGGCCTGACGACCGCCGGCGAACCGATACGCTAAAGGGTCCAGGGTCCTAGGGTCCAGGGTCCTCGGGTCCAGGGTCCAGGGGCAAGACACGGGGCGGCTGCCACACGGCGGCCGCCCCTTTTTCTTGCCGCCACCCGCCACCACTTGCCGCCACTTGCCGCTACTCGCCGCTACCCGCCGCTACTTGCCGCCACTCGCCTCTGCCAACCTTTCCCGCCGCTCGTCCGTCATATGTCCTGCTGAGCAGAACATATGGGAGAGTTTGAGCAGTCCGTCCTCCTCGCGATCCTCCACCTCAATGCCGAAGGCATTGACGCCTATGGTGTGACCGTGCGCGAGACCATCGAGGCGCGCACCGGGCGCACGGTGGCCATCGGCGCGCTGTATACGGCGTTCGATCGGCTGGAGCGCAAAGGGTACCTGCGCTCGACGATGTCGGAACCGACGGCTGAACGTGGCGGACGGGCGCGACGGGAGGTCACGGTCACCCCCGAGGGCCGGGCGGCGCTCGACCGCTCGCGCGATTTCCTCGCGCGCATGTGGGACGGGCTCACGCCCGCGCCGCGGCGAGGGCGCACATGATGCCGCGCCCTCCGGCCCGCTGGACCGCCCTGTTGCGATGGCTGACACCGGCCGCCGATCGCGACGCAGTGCTCGGCGACCTGCTCGAAGGGTACGCACGCCGGCACGCGACTGACGGCCGCCGCGCGGCCCAACGCTGGTGCCGCGCGCAGGTGCTGGCCTCACTCGGGCCCCTCGTCACGCGACGCCTGGCGCCCGCCCCCTCCCCGAAAGGATCCCCCATGAACGGCCTCTGGCAGGACATTCGATTCTCCACCCGCGCCGCGCGGTCACGTCCCCTGGTCACCACCGTGGCCGTCCTCTCGCTGGCCGTCGGCATCACGCTGCCAACCGTCGTCTTCAACCTGCTCGATGCCGCCGTGTTGCGGCCCCTGGCGGTCACCGACCCGGACGAACTGTCGCTCATCACGGAACAACGTGCCACCAGCGTGAACTCGAACCTGCCGTACCCGGATTTCGTCGACTGGAGCCGCGATCAGCAGGCCTTCTCCGGCATGCTCGCCTCATCGCCGATTCAGGCCTCGGTCGCCGTGCAACAGTCCACCATCGTCGTCACAGGTGAAGCCGTCTCCGGCGGCTACTTCGAGACGCTCGGTGTACCGGCGCGCCGCGGGCGGACGTTGGCCCCCTCCGACGATCTCGCGTCCTCAGCGCCGGTGGCCGTGGTGAGCGAACGGGTTTGGGCGCAGGTGGCCGGCGCGACTGCCCCGTTCTCGCCGACCCCGATTACCGTAAACCAGCGTCCGCTGACCGTCGTCGGCGTCATCGACGACCGATTCGCAGGGGTTCGCCCCGGCGCGCGCGCGGGCATCTGGGTGCCGCTGACCGCCATGCAATCGATCGACCCCGACCGCATCCCGAGATTGCTGGCCGAACGCCGCGCCAGCTGGCTGTGGCTGCTGGGGCGCCGGCGCCCTGGTGTGACGCACGAAGCCGCCGCTGCCGAGCTGAATCGGGTCGAAGCCGGGCTGGCGCCCACCGTCGGCCGCAGCGCGCCGAAACAGCTCCGTGTGACCGACGGCCGGCGTGGCACCGACACCGTGCCCGATGCCACACGCGACACGTTGCGCATCCTGCTGGGCGCCTCGCTGCTCGTCCTGTTGGTTGCCTGCGCCAACGTCGCGCATCTGCTGACGGCGCAGAGCACCGAACGACGACGGGAGCTTCAGGTGCGTGCGGCGCTCGGCGCCGGGCGATGGCGGCTGGTGCGCTTGCTGGTGGTTGACGCCGGCCTGACCGCCGCGCTGGCGGGTGTCCTCGGACTGGCGGCGATGGTGCCGGCCGCGCGCCTCGCCAGTTCGATGATCGCCGTGTTTGGTACGCCGATGGACCTGTCGGTGGGCCTCGACTGGAGAACCGCGCTGTTTGCCCTCGCTCTGGGAACGGCGGCGGCGCTGGCGGCCAGTGTCGCGCCGGCCTGGCACGTGTTCCGGGCCGCCGGTGCGGCGGCACCGCAGGGCGGAGCGCGAACGATGACGTCGGGGCGCGCGACATTGCGGTTCCGCCAGGCCCTGCTGGTGGGCCAGTTTGCCCTGGCGCTCGCGCTGATGGTGGCGGCGGCGCTGCTGCTGCGTACCGTGGCGCAGCTGCGGGCGTTGCCCGCCGGTTTCGATACGGACCGCGTGGCGCTGCTCACCGTCGACACGGCGGCAGCGTCGCTGACGGCGTCCCAGCGCGAGGCGTATCTGCGTGACGCGGCCGTGCGGCTGGCCGCGGTTCCCGGCGTCGAGGCGGTGGGCCTGGCCCGGGTCATCCCGGTGGGATTCGGCGGGTCGCGAATGACCGTGGTGGTCCCCGAGTACACGCCGGCGGCCGACGAGGACATGGAGCTCAACTACAACCTGGTCGGCGGCGACTACTTCGCGGCCATGGGCATCAACCTGGTCGACGGCCGCCCGTTTCAGCCCGAGGATGCCGGCCGCGCCGTGGCGATCATCAACGAGACGATGGCCCGGCGGTATTGGCCCGACGGCCAGGCGGTCGGCCGGGAGATGTTTGCGGGCAGCCCCGATCCGGTCACCATCATCGGTATCGCGCGGGACGCCAAGTATCGAATGCTGCGCGAGGAACCTCGACCGAGCTTCTATGTCCCCCTGACGCCCGACGCGCTCCGCGGTGGTGTGTTCCATGTGCGCACGGCCAGGGCGCCGGAGGCCGCGCTTCCGGAGTTGCGTCGTGCCCTGACGGAGGTCTCCCGCACCGTGCCGGTGACAGACGCGCGCACCCTCAGGTCCCAGACGGAAGCCAACATCACCGATGACCGCGTGGCAATGACCATCGGCGTGTCGCTGGCGGGCGCGGCGGTCCTGCTGGCGGCCGTGGGGCTGTTCGGGGCGATGACATATCAGGTGTCGCGCCGGACGCGCGAAATGGGCATTCGCGTGGCGCTGGGCGCGGCGCCGCCTCGCCTGCTCTCGCTCGTCCTGCGGCAGGGCCTCACGCTCGCGCTCATGGGCGGCGCGGCCGGGCTGGTGTTGTCAGTGTGGACCACGGGCGCGATTGAGGCACGCCTGTTCCGTGTCAGTGCCTTCGACACGTGGAGCTTCGGCCTCGCGCTGGCGCTGCTCACCGCCATCGCCCTCGCGGCAACCGTGCTGCCCGCCCGCCGCGCCGCCCGCGTCGATCCCATGGTCGCCCTCCGCGACGACTAGGGGGATCCATCGATCCATTGATCCATCGATCCATTGATCCATCGCTCCATTGATCCATTTATCCTTGCTCAATGGACACCTTGCAGACCTTGTTCGCCGAAGGCTTCGACTGGGCGTCGGCCGGTCACGTCCTCACGGCGTGGCTGCTGACCAGCGGACTCCGGATCCTGCTCATCATCGGACTCGCATGGTTCCTCATGCGCGCCGTCCAGGTCGGCCTGGATCGCTTCGAGGCGCGGGTCATGGCCAGCGCCGGCCCGGGCGGTCTCGAGAGCGCGAAACGCACCAAGACCCTCAGCGACATGCTGCAGAACATCGCCAAGGTCGCGATCGCGGTGGTGGCGGGACTGACGGTGCTCCAGGAACTGGACGTCAACATCATGCCCATCCTCACCGGCGCGGGCATCCTGGGCCTGGCGGTCGGTTTTGGCGCCCAGACGCTGGTCAAGGACGTCATCAGCGGCTTCTTCCTGATCCTCGAGGGCCAGGTGCGCGTGGGCGACGTCGCGCAGATCAACGGGACGGGCGGACTGGTGGAGGCCGTGAACCTGCGCACGATCGTGTTGCGGGATCAGAGCGGCGCCGTGCACATCTTCCCCTGCGGCAGCGTGACGACACTCACCAACCTCAGCCTCGACTTCGCGTACGCCCTGCTCGACGTGGACGTGGCCTACAAACACGATACCGACGAGGTCGTCGACGTGCTGAAGCGCACGGCCGACGAGCTGCGGCAGAGCCAGTCACACGGTCCGTTTACGCTGGAGCCGCTCGAGGTCATCGGCGTCGAGCGATTCGGCGAGTCGTCGGTGACGATTCGCGTGCGCATCAAGACGCTGCCACTCAAGCAGTGGGATGTGGCGCGCGAGTATCGCCGCCGTCTGAAAAAGGCCTTCGCCCAGGCCGGCATCGAGATCCCGTTCCCGCAGCGTGATGTCACCGTGCGGCACATCTATCCGGAGGGGCACGGGCCCGCCGACCCGCCTCCAGTCCTCGTTGCGAAGAATCAGTAGGCGGATTTGACAGGCGCCGGCGCGGGTGCGGCGGGCACCGGCGTGTCGGCCCCACGCGACTGCTGGACGATCTTGACGCCCGCCGAGGCGCCGACGCGCGACGCGCCGGCGGCAACCATGGCGCGCAGGCCCTCGAGGTCACGCACCCCGCCGGCCGCCTTCACCCCCATGTCGGCGCCGACCACCCGGCGCATGAGCGCGACATCGGCCACCGTGGCGCCTCCGGGGCCGAAACCGGTGGACGTCTTCACGAAGTCGGCGCCGGCGGCTTTGGCCAACGTACACGCCGTCACCTTCTCATCGTCCGTCAGCAGGGCCGCTTCGATGATGACCTTGCTGATGACCCCGGCCTCGCGGCAGGGCTGCGCCACGGCCTCGATGTCCTGCTCCACCAGCCGGACGTCGCCGGACTTGAGCGCGCCGACGTTGATGACCATGTCCACTTCCCGCGCACCGTCGAAGATCACGCGACGGGTTTCGTAGTTCTTCACGTCGGGCGTCGTGGCGCCGAGCGGGAATCCAACCACCGTGCACACGCCAACCTGGGTATGCGCCAGCTGTGATGCGCAGAACTTCACCCACGTGGGGTTGACGCACACCGTGGCAAATCGGAACTCTGCGGCTTCGCGACAGAGCTTCTCGAGTTCCTGCCGGCTGGCATCGGGCTTGAGCAGGGTGTGGTCGATCAGGTTCGACACGCCGTTGGGCGCACCGCCCGTGGCGTGTACGCCGAGTCGCGCCGCGCCCGCGTCGATGACCCCTTGCAGGCGCGTCGGGCAACAGTCTTCGTGCACGGAGTGGCACCCGCACTGCACGGCCGGCCGGCGCGTGGCCGCCAGCACTTCCTCGGCAATCAGGGCGATGAGCCGCGACAGGTCGACCGTCTGGGTACTCACGTCAGAATCTTGCCTCAAGATTGCGCACTTTCAGCAGGCGCCGGATGTAACGCGCTTCACGCATCGGCGTGCTGAGCCAGGCATCCACGATGGCCAGCGCATCAGGCACCGGCACCAGGGTGGAGCCGAGGGCCAGCACGTTGGCGCCGTTGTGCTCGCGGGCATACCGCGCCAGCGTGACGTTCAGGCACATCGCCGCGCGGACGCCCCGCACCTTGTTGGCCGCGATGGTGGAGCCCAGGCCGGCGCCGTCGATGACGATACCGCCATCGGCTTCCCCGTGGGCCACGGCGCGCGCCACCGCCCCGGCGATATCGGGATAGTCCACCGCGTCGGCGCTGTGGGTGCCCAGGTCGTCGACTGCGATGGCCTGCTGGCGCAGGTGCGCGACCAGCGCGGCCTTGAGCGCCAGTCCCGTGTGGTCGCTGCCGATGGCAATGCGACGCATCGGGTGGACGGGTGCGAGGTCGGCCGGCAACGTGGGATCGACCGACCCGGCCGGCACCACGGTGACGCGCCTGGCGCGCAGCGTGTCGGCCGCCAGCGGCGTCACATGCCCACCGGCCTCCAGTTCCACGGTCGTCCCCGGTTCGACCTGCCGGGCATCCGATTCGGTGATGATCGAGAAGCGTCGCACGCCCATCTCACGCTCCTTCGACAATGCCGATGTGCGGCAGGTTCCGGTACTGCTCGTCGAAATCGAGCCCATACCCGACCACGAAGTGATCGTCGATGGTGAACCCGATGTAATCGACCGGCACCTCCACCTTGCGCCGTGACGGTTTGCTCAGCAGACACGCCGTGCGAAGGGTCGCGGGCTTGCGCGTGCGGAACACGTCCTGCAGGTGCGCGAGCGTCAACCCGGTGTCCACGATGTCTTCGATGATGACCACGTGCCGGTCGTCGATGGGATGGCTCAGGTCCTTGATGAGCTGCACCTGCCCGGTGGTGGTCGTCCCCGCGTAACTCTTGGCGACGATGAAGTCGCAGGTGACCGGGCCGCCGACCTCACGCATCAGGTCGGCCAGGAACATGAACGCGCCCTTGAGGACGCAGATCAGATGCACCGGCGTCCCAGGACCGGCATCGCGGCGAATCTCCGCAGCGAGGTCGCGGACGCGGGTCTCGATGTCGGCCCGGCTGATGAACTCACGCACGCGGCTCATCGGCTCCCCCTGACGGCCTCGCTGACACGCTGCGCCATCGCGCGCGCCTCACGCAGCACCTGTTCGCGATTGAGCGTGCGCACCCGGCCGTCCTGCATCAGCACCCGGCCGTGCACGATGGTGTTGCGCACATCGGTGCCGCGCGCCACGTAGACCAGGTGTGAATAGGGATCAAACAGCGGCGTCTGCCGCGCCCCGTCGACGGAGACGGTGATGACGTCGGCCAGCTTCCCCGGCGCAATCGATCCCAGCCGGTCGCTCATCCCCAGCGCCGCCGCGCCGCGTCGTGTCGCCATTTCCAGGGCCACGCGGGCCGGCACCGCGCGCGGGTCGCCGGTGGCGTGTTTGTGCAGCAACGCCGCCACGCGCATCGCTTCGAACATGTCGAGATCGTTGTTGCTGGCCGCGCCGTCCGTGCCCAGGCCGGCCGCAATTCCGGCCGACAACCATGCCGGCACCGCCGCCGTGCCGCTGGCCAGCTTCATGTTGCTCTCGGGATTGTGCGAAAGGCCTACGCCCCGGCTCGCCAGCATCGTGATGTCGCCGGGCTCCAGCCACACCCCGTGTGCGGCCAGTGACGGGCCGTTCCAGAAACCAAGGCGGTCGAGATACGCCGCCGGTGTCGCCTGCTGCTCGGCGGCAATCGTGGCAACTTCGTCCCGCGTCTCCGCCAGGTGGATCAGCAGCGGCACGCGGTACTTGTCCGCCAGTGCGCGAGAGGCCTGCAAGGTCTCCGGACTGAGCGTGTACGGCGCGTGCGGCGCCACCGCCGGCGTGATGAGTGGATCGCCGGCAAATTCCTGCAGGAACGCCTCCGTGCGCGCCAGGCCCGCCTCCGGGGTCTCGGCGTCCGCCACCGGGAAGCGGATGACCGTCTGGCCCAGCACGCCGCGCAGGCCGGCCGCCTTCGTGGCCCGCGCGATGACTTCCTCGAAGTAATACATGTCGGCGTAGGTCGTCGTCCCCGACTCGATCATTTCAAGCGCGGCCAGATTCGTACCGACGCGCACGAACTCCGGCGACACCGTCGCCTTTTCAGCCGGGAAGATGTACTGGTTGAGCCAGTCCATCAGCGCCAGGTCGTCCGCCAGCCCGCGGAACAGCACCATCGGCGCATGGGTGTGGGTGTTGATCAGGCCGGGCAGGATGATCTGTCCGGCGGCATCGATGACCTGCGCACCGGCATAGGCCGCGGTGATCTCCGACGCCGGCCCCACCGCCACGATGCGTTCACCGTCGATGGCGACGGCGCCATCGGCCACCACCGTGCCGGCCTCGTCCATGGTGACGACCGTGCCGCCCGTCACCACCAGTGACACGGGCTGCCCCGGCCGTGCCGTCTGCCACACCAATCCCGCGACCACGGCCGCCACGATGACGGCGAAGATGCCCCAACGACGCATCCGGAAATTCTAATCCCCGAAGGCGTGTCGCGGGGCGGGTGTATAGTGACGGCAGTGGCGTTGCACGTCGTTTCTCATCCCGTCGCGCAGGATGCCCTCGTGTCTCTGCGTGACGCCACCACCCACTACGCACTGTTCCGGCGGCTGGCCCACCGTGTCGGCGTCATTCTGGCCGCCGAGGCCACTCGTGACCTCGAGACCCGACCGGTGAAGGTCGAAACCCCGCTGGAAGTGACCACCGGCCACCAACTGGCCACCGACATCGTCGTCGTGGCAGTGTTACGCGCCGGATTGAGCCTGGTGGAATCGGTGCTGGAACTGCTGCCCCACGCGCGGGTGGGGCACGTCGGCCTCAAACGCGACGAGGCGACCGCGGTGGCGCACAAGTACTCGAGCCATCTGCCGCCCGACCTGGGCAAGAGCCTCGTGCTGCTGGTGGACCCGATGCTGGCCACCGGCGGCAGCGCCATCATGGCGGTCGACATTCTCAAGGCCGCCGGCGCCACACGCATCCGGTTGCTGTCGATTGTGTCGGCGCCCGAGGGCGTGGCCGCGATGGCGGCCGCGCATCCCGACGTGGACGTGTACACGCCCGCGGTCGATCGCCAGTTGAACGAACGCAAGTACATCCTGCCGGGGCTCGGCGACTTCGGCGATCGGTTGTACGGCACGGTCTGAGTCCCTCCAAGGGGGCCGCATGAACCCCGAACGCAAGGCCCGGTACGACGCACTCCATCGGCTGGTCGGCAACACGCCCATGCTGGCCGTTGACTTCCGTTATCGCGGCTCCCGCCGCGTCATCTACGCCAAGCAGGAATCCCTGAACCTCACCGGTTCCATCAAGGATCGGATGGCGCTCGTCATCCTGGAGCGTGCCGAGGAAGAAGGCGCACTGCGGCCGGGCACGCGCATCGCTGAGGCCACCAGCGGCAATACCGGCATCTCCTTCTCGGCGCTGGGGCGCGCGCTGGGACATCCGGTCACCATCTTCATGCCCGACTGGATGAGCCAGGAGCGGATCTCGCTCATCTCGAGCTTCGGCGCCGACATCGTCCTGGTCAGCAAACAGCAGGGCGGCTTTCTGGGCAGCATCGCGCAGTCGGAAGCTCTGGCCGCGTCGAACCCGGACGTCTTCCTGCCCTGCCAGTTCTCGAACGCGGCCAACGTCGAGGCGCATCGGCGCACCACGGGCCCGGAGATTGCGCTGCAACTGACGAAGGCCGGGCTCAAGCCCGACGCGTTCGTGGCCGGTGTCGGCACGGGCGGCACCGTGATGGGCGTCGGTGAACATCTGCGCCTGCACGCGCCGAAGATCAAGGTGCACCCGCTGGAGCCTGCCGAGTCGCCCACCATGTCGACCGGCCACAAGATCGGGTCGCATCGCATCCAGGGCATCTCCGACGAGTTCATTCCCGCCATCGTCAAACTCGACCAACTCGACGAGATCATCGCGGTGCACGACGGCGACGCCATTCTGATGGCGCAGGCGCTGGCGCACATCGGCCTGGCCGAGGGGATCTCGTCGGGCGCGAATTTTCTTGGCGCGTTGACGGTGCAGAACCAGCTCGGCGCGGACGCCGTGGTGGTGACGGTGTTCGCCGACAGCAACAAGAAATACCTGAGCACCGACCTGCTGCGCCCAGAGCCCGTGCGGGCCGGCTACCTCAGCCCGGACGTCGAACTCATCGGCTTCCGCGCATTCCCGCGGGCCTGCGCGATGTGTTTTGACGGGCCCAACGGGTAGTCCACGCCGGATCGCGTATGCTTCGCAGATGTGGTTTCGTCGCGGCAGCCAGGCGCTGCTGATCGTCAGCGCCCTGCTGCTGTGTTCGTCACCGGCCGGGGCCCAGTCTGCACTCGGCGCCGGCGCCGTTGAGCTTCACCTCGATGGCCGGCTGAGCGGCACCCTTGAACTGTTCGATGAGACCGGCGCACCGGCGCGGCATCTGGAAGTGTCCGGCGCGCCGCGGGTCGCGTTGTGGCCGATGGTTCCGCCCGGCCGCTGGCAGATCAGGCTGACGGACGCGTCGGGAAAGACGACGAGCCTGTGGGTGACGATTGAGCCGCTGTCGGTCGCGCGCGTGCGTCTGAGCGCGGCGAACGACGGCCCCGCGTTCCACCTCATCGAGTCGCTCCCCCTGGCTGAGGGCCAGTCGTTCAACCGGCGCTGGCTCGAGGACCACCCTGCCGCGCGGGACGTGTGGACGCTGGCCGAAGTGTCCGCGCCGTACCTGATTGCTGACCAGACCGATACCGGTGGGCTGCGACTTGGGCGGCCGGCGCGGGTCGGCGTGCGGGGCGCGTCGTGGTCGTCGGCCGGTGTACACCTGAACGGCCTTGGGCCGCTCGAGGCCGACCGGATGGGGTGGATTCCCTTCCTCGGCTCGGCGGCGGCCAACGAATCGGTGACGGTGCTGGATGGCCGCCTCCCCATCGAGTTCATGACGCCGGGGTCGCAGCTCCTCGTGCAGCCCAGGCTCTTTGCTGGACGCGCGCAGTACACGCTTGATGGATCGTTCTCGACCGAACGCATGGTGGATCGGCGCGAGTACCTGGGCGCACCCGCGATCGCGCGCCTGTCGTCGTGGGCGGCGGTGTCCGGGGCGGTCAGCCGGCAGGTTGGCAGCACGGGCCTCTTCCTGGCCGTCGATCAGGCCCGCGTCCAGCACTACGAACGCGCGCTGCCGGAGTTGTGGTCGTCGCGGCTGACGGGACTGCACCTGAGCGCCACCAGGCCGGCGGACGGCCATCAACTGGTGGTGACGGCCGGCGCCCAGTCGTTCCGCGCGCCGTACGAGGAACGGCACCAGTTCCGCGACCGGCGCCTCGATGAACGAGGGCTCTACCTGCAGACGGGTGCGGCCTGGACGCGGGTCAACGACACGGGCCACGTGCTGGGCCTCACGGCTGGCGTGAGTCACTCGTCGCTCACACCGGAAACCGGCAGCGGCATTGGCGGCGTGGCCGATCGCGTGACGGAAGGCCGCATGCCGTCGCCTCCCTGGCAGCCGCGGCTCACCCGCGGCACGGCCGGCGCGAGTTGGCATCTGCCCGTGCGCACCACCGGCGGGCTGGCGCATGCCGTGCGTGGCGGCGTCACCGGCGCATGGACCCATCTGTCGGCGTCCGCCGACGTGTTCCCCGTCTTTGGCGAGGCGGTCAACGGCCTGCCCGCGCGCGTCTGGGTCCCGGTCATCCCCGGCGCGTCCATGTCACGGACGACCCGCCACGCTGGGGCATATGCGGCCGACCGGATCATGGTCGGCTCGCGGCTCACGATTGAAGCCGCGGGCCGTGTCGACTGGTCGTCAGGGTCCGCCAGCGGCGCCGCACAGGATGTCAGCTGGCTGACGTTTTCGCCTCGGCTTTCCTTCCAGTGGCGGATGGGTCCGCTGGCGATCTTTGGCGCGTCGGGTCGCTACGTCGACAGCCTCACGCCGCATTTGCTTGCCCATGGCGACCCGGCCGAACCGGTCTTCGACGTGCACCTGTGGCACGACCGCAACGCCAACGTAGTCGTGGACGCGGGCGAAACAGGCGTGCGGGTGTCGCGGCAAGGGCGTGGTGCGGCCGTGGCCGCGATCGATCCGGACTTCCGCGCGCCGCGCGCGCGTGAACACACGGCGGGGCTGGAACTGGCGCTGGGGCGTCACCTCACGTTCCGCGGGTCCGCGATCTGGCGCCGGCAGTGGGACCTGGCCGGCTCCATCAACACCGGCGTCACACGCGCCGACTACGACGTGCGCCTCATTCCCGATGCCGCGGAGGATTGGGACGGCCCTCAGGACGACCGCCCGTTGACGGTGTACGCCCGGCGCGCCGAGAGCTTCGGACATGACGCCTTCCTGCTGACCAACCCGGCCGATGGCACGGCGTGGTGGGAAGGCATCGAAACCACCTGGATCCTCCGGACCTCACGCGTCGAGATGATGTTTGGCGCCACGGCGCACCGCTCACGTAGCTGGGCGGCGTATCGCGGATTTGGTCCCCTGGAGAACGACCACTCGGCCGCCGGCGAAATCTTCGAAGACCCGAATGCGCGACCGTTCGCGCAAGGCAGCCACTTTTTCGATCGGTCGTATGTCGGTAAGTGGAGCGGCACGGTGCGCGCCCCCGGCGACATCCGGCTGGCCTGGGCCGCCCGGTATCAGGACGGTCAGCCCTTTGCGCGTGTGGTGGTCGTGCCGGATCTGCCCACCGGGCCGGAGATGATTCACGCGTATCGCACGGCCCGTACGCGGTACACGTACGCCCTGACGCTGGACGTGCGGCTCGAGAAGGGTTTTTCGGTGGGCTCCGGACGCGGCGCCGTGCGCCTGGACGTGTACAACGCCACCCGCCATCGCAACGAGGTGGAAGAGGACGCGACGACCAGTCCGGCGTTCCGGCGGTCCACCGCCATGCAGCCGCCGCTCACGGCCCGGCTCGGCCTGCGGTTCACCTGGTAGGCCGCCGCGGGCGTACACTGTCGTCATGTCCCTTTCGCGGCGCCGGCTCCTGACGCTGAGTGGGCTGGCGATGGCGGGCGCGTCCACGCGTCTGCTCGGGTTCTCCCAGACCACTCCCGACCTCGAACTTGAACTGACGGCGGCTCCAGGCCAGGCCTCGATCCTGCCCGGTCAGGCCACCGACGTCTGGCGGTTCACCGGCCGTGTCCTGCGCGGGCCGGCTTCGGCGCTGACGACCATTCCGAACTCGTATCTGGGGCCCACCATTCGCGCCGAACGCGGCCAGCGTGTGCGCATTCACTTCCGCAACCGCCTGCCCGATCCCTCCATCGTCCACTGGCATGGACTGGACGTGCCCGAGGCGGCCGACGGCCATCCCCGGCTCGCGGTGGCCGGAGGGCGTGACTACACCTACGACTTCGAGGTCACCAACCGCGCCGGCACCTACTGGTATCACCCGCACCCACACATGCAGACCGGGCCGCAGGTCTACTCTGGGCTCGCGGGTCTGTTCATCGTGACCGACGAACAGGAGCGCCGGCTGGCGCTGCCGTCCGGCGCGCAGGAACTGGTGGCGGTGATCCAGGACCGCCGCTTTGATGCGCGCAATCAGCTCAGCTACGCGCAGTCGATGATGGAGCGCGAGACCGGCATGCTGGGCGACCGCATTCTGGTCAACGGGCAGCCGGCGCCCACATGGCGTGTGGCCACGCGGGCCTATCGTCTGCGCGTCCTCAACGGGTCAAACGCGCGCACCTACAAGCTTGCGTGGTCGGACGGCACACCGCTGACCGTGCTTGGCACTGATGGCGGACTGCTGGAGCGGCCCCATGCACGCGCGTCAGTCGTGCTTGCGCCGGCGCAGCGGCTCGACCTGTGGGTGGACCTGTCGGCGCGCGCGGTCGGGTCGACGCTGGCCCTGCGTACGATGAGTTTCCCGGTCGCTGATGGCGGCCTGGACATGGGCGGCATGATGGGCCGCATGGGTGGCATGGGCGGCGGCCGCGGCGCAGCCATGGGCGGCGGCGCGGGGCTGCCGCTGGGCGCACCCGCGACGTTATTGACGCTGGCCGTGGCCACACGCGAGCGTGGCGTCGCCGAGTTGCCCGACCGGCTCTCGACGTTTGATGCCAGTTGGACGCCCGTGCCGTCGGCGCCCGTGCGCTCCGTTCCGATGACCTTCCGGATGATGGAGTGGTTCCTGGCCGGGCGCGCCTTCAACGGCGAGAACATGACCGAAGTGGCCGAGGACGAAACCGTGAAGGCCGGCTCGACGCACGTGTGGGAGTTCGTCAACGCCGGCGGTCCGATGGGCATGCAGATGGCCCATCCCATTCATCTGCACGGCCGGCAGTTCCGTGTCGTGTCACGCACCGGCGGACAGCCCGGCAACGCGCTGCGCGAGGGCCTGCTCGACGATGGGTGGATGGACACGGTGCTGGTGCTGCCGCAGGAGTCCGTACGCATCCAGGTGCCCTTCTCCGATCACCGCGGCCTGTTCCTCTATCACTGCCACATCCTCGAGCACGAGGACATGGGCATGATGCGGAACTTCCGGATTGTCTGAGTCGCGCGTGTGCTCACGCCTTCGGGCTCCCCCAGCGCCGCCAGCGCGTACTCAAGCGTTGCGGTCGACGGTTGTCTACTTGTGATCAGGCGGCGGCACGTCGGTGTTGTACGTGTCGACAACGATCAACCAGCGGCCATCACCTTGACGCTTCCAGATCGTCACCCACTTGCCGGGCTCGGTTGCTGGCTTGCCGTCTTCGCCAAGCATCTTCGCCACGTATGTGCCAGTCGTATATCCAAGGTCTCCGTTCGCGGCGACCTCGGTGCGCGACGTTGAAGACGTATTCTCGAAATCCGGTATCGAGAGGATGTCTTTCCACTCTTCTCGAATCGCCGCCTGGCCCTCGATCCCCGGCCTGGCCGCCGGCAGCAGTACGGCATCTTCTGCATAAAACGCGATGATGGCGTCGAGATTACGCTCGGCGATCGCCTTGGACATCGCCGCGTCGGCCCGTCGCAGTGACTCGACCGCGTCGGCCGAGGCCCGCGGAGCCACCTCCTGGCACGCGGCAAGAACCAGGAGTGCGGACAGCGTGAGTGGTTTCCACATCGTGATGCTCCTTCGCATTCGCTCGCGCCGGACCTGGAGGCCCCGACAGCCGTCCCGTTTGCGCACGCATCATACTCCTGCGCCGGATAGGACGCACCCCGGCTGACGACGGTGGACCTGAAGCGGACGTCAGAAACGCAGAATCCCCGGCCGGGGGAAGCCTGAAGCTGGAGGAGGTGTTCGGAAGAGGTTGGTGGGCGCTAGTGGACTCGAACCACTGACCCCCGCCGTGTGAAGGCGATGCTCTACCAACTGAGCCAAGCGCCCAACCCGAGTGCGAACCTGACGATTGTATTACATTACCCGATAAACAGGGCGTCTTCGTCGTCCCGGCCGTAGCGCGACCGGTCCTGGCGCGCCCGGAACACGGCCATCGCCGCCCGGATCCCCGCCATCACCGCCGCGCCCTGCTTGACCGGCGCGATGATCGACTCCTGCACGATCTGGAGCGTGTCGTCCACGCGCACGACCACGGTGGCCATCAGCTGATCGACACGCTCCACCTGCGCCTTGGCCATGGCGCTCACCTGCTGCGCATCGTCGGCCACCTTGTGGGCCTTGTCGATGAGCGGCTTGACCTCCTTGCGCAGGTCCTGGATCGTCGCGGTGGCTTCACGCGCCGTCCGGAGGAGGTGCAGGCCCACGACCACCTGCATCACGGCCATCGCCAGGACCGCGAATGCGATGATCGCGAGCCAGAGCTCCATTACAGCGTCTCCTTGCGGACCTGCTCGAACGTCTCGCGTCCGCGATCGACCGCTGCCGTGAGATTCTCGCGCTGGCGCGCGAGGAACTCGCGGCCTTCACGCGCCATCGTCTCGGCCTTGTCGCGGCCTTCACGCGCCTTGGTGGCAATCTTGCGCCGCGTCTCTTCACCCGACGCCGGCGCATACAACAGCGCCACCGCCGCGCCCGCCACCGCGCCCAGCACAAACGCCAGCAGCACCGGTCCCGACGAATTCCCGTTGTTGGACATGACGTGCCTCCTTACCCGCCGAAGATGCTGACGCGCACCGTCAGGTACTTCCGCGGGTCTTGCTTGATGGCGGCGATCAGTTCATTAAGCGAGGTCGCCGCCTTGTTCATGTTGTCATAAAGCTGCCGGTCTTGCAGCAGCTGCCCCGCCGTGCCCTGCCCGGCCGCCAGGTCCCGCGTCAGGGCGTCGAGCCGCGTGGTCAACGCGTCCAGGCGCTGATACAGCTCGTCCTGGGTCAGCAGTTTGCCCACCGTACCCTCGCCTCGGGTGAGCCGGCCGGTCATGGTCTCGAGATTCCCCGCCGTGGACGACAACGACCGCCCCAGCGCCTGGTCCGCGAACAACATGCCCAGCGGCCCCTCCCCGCTGCGGATGCGCGCGGTCATGGCCTCCAGGTCGGCCAGCGACGCCTTCATCGACGCATACGCCGCCGGGTCGTTCAGCAACGCCGCCGCGGTGCCCTTCCCCGAATTGAGCTGCGTCGCCACGCGGTTGGCCGACTGCAGCAGCGTCGTGAACTCCGTATACAACGCATCGTCGGTCACGACCTTGCCCAGCAGCCCCTTGCCCGCCTGCGCGTCGGCCAGCAGGCTCTGGAACCGCTCCATCACGTCCGTGGCCCGCGACGCGGCGTCGGCCACCATGCCGGCCGACCCGCTGGCCGGCAGATACGCGCCATCCGGCAGCGGCGTCCCCGCGCTGGCCGGCGAAATTTCGACCAGCGGCTCGCCCAGCAGACTGAGCGTGCCGATGCTCGCCACCGACTTGTCGGTAATCAGCGGGCGGACGTCTTCAGACACCTCCAGGCCCACCTCGATAACGTCACCGGAGAAGTCCACCGCCACTACCTTGCCCACATCCTTGCCCGCGATGCGGACGACGGCGCCGGTCTTCATGCCCTGGACGTTGGTGAACTTCACTTTCAGCGGATACCGCTGCCACGGAAATCCACCCTGCCCGCCGACGGCAAGAATCAGCATGGTCGCCATCACCATCGCGGCCACGGCAATGATCCCCAGCTTCAACTGCGCCCACCCTATCGATCGAGTTCGCGGCATCGATACTCCTCAATCCCCAATCCTCAATCCCCAATCCTCAATCACGAGAGGAAGGCTCTCAGATAGGCATCTCCCGATTCCTTGAGCTCGTCCAGCCTGCCTTCAAAGTGAATCCGGCTGTCTTTGAGCATGATGAACTCGGTTTCCGCCAGTTTCGCCGGGGTCGCCGGCACGAAGGTCAGCCGATCGCCGTCCTGCACGGCCATGTGTGACGCGATGTAAAACGCGTCGCGCAGCTGGTGCGTGACGATGAGTGACGACCGGTGTTCGAGATCCCGCAACTTGATGATCTCATCATCGATGGTCAGCGCGGTAATCGGGTCCAGACCGGTGGTCGGCTCGTCATACAGGAGAATCTTCGGCCGGGCGGTCAGCGCGCGGGCGATGGCCACGCGCCGGCGCTGGCCGCCGGAGAGCTCCGACGGCATGCGCGAGGCATACTCCGACAATCCCACGAACCCCAGCACTTCCATCACCCTGGCGTCCACCTCGGGAATGGGCATCGACGTGCCCTCGAACAACTTGTAGCCGACGTTCTCCCTCACGGTCAGCGAGTCAAACAGCGCGCCTTCCTGAAACACCATGCCCAGCGTGTCGCGCACGGGCATCAGCGCCTCTTCCGACAGCTGGTCCACGCGCTGGCCGTTGATGTAGATGGCGCCGCCATCCGGCTTGAGCAGCCCCAGCACCAGGCGCAGCACCGTGGACTTGCCCACACCGCTGCCGCCCAGCACGACCTTGGCGCGCCCTTCGAGCAACTCGAAACTGACCTTGTCGAGAATGACATTGTCGTCAAAGGCCAGTGACACCTCGTCGAAGGTGATGACCGCGGCGGGGGCAGCAGCAGCGTCCGTCATGGTCAGTACATCAGACTCAACAGCAGCTTGGTCAGCAGGAAGTCGACGGCCAGCACCGTGACCGACGCAGCGACCACGGCATTGGTGGTGGCGCGGCCGACACCCTGCGTGCCGCCCTTGGTGCGCAGGCCCACGTGACAGCCGATGGTGACCAGCACGAAGCCCAGGAAAAACGGCTTGATGAGACCCATCCACACGTCCTGGATGTAGAGCCCCTGCACCACGCTGTTCCAGAACACGCCGCCGCTGACGCCCAGCTGGGTAATGGTGATCAGCCACGCGCCCACCATGCCCACGGCATTGGCGATGACGGTGAGAATCGGCACCATGATCAGACCCGCGAGGACGCGCGGAATCACGAGCTTGCGGATGGGATCGGTGCCCAGGGCGCGCAGCGCATTGATCTGTTCGGTCACCACCATCGATCCGAGTTCGGCCGCGATGCCCGACCCGACGCGGCCGGTGACCATCAGGGCCGTCAGCACGGGCCCCAGCTCTTTCACCATGGTGGCGCTGACGAGCCTGCCGACCATCGACCGCGCGCCGAACTGGTCCAGTGTGACGCCCGACTGCAGCGCCAGCACCATGCCGGTGAACGTGCCGGTCAGCAACACGACCGTCAGCGACCCGATGCCGATGCTGTCGAACTGCTCGACGATGTCGCGGTAGTAGATGGGCCGCGACGTCAGGCCGCGCCCGACCTGCCCCAGCAGGCGGAAGTACTCCTGCACTTCGAGCAGCGCGCGTTTGACACGATTGCTCACGCCGCGCCTCCCCCGACCAGCACGCGGCCGGGGTCGCGCAGCTTCCTGACCTGATCGCGGATGGCGGCCGCGCGTTCGAACTCCAGATTCGCCGCCGCCGCCCGCATCCCCTGTTCGAGCTCCGCGATCCGTCGATCCAGATCCCCGCGCGACTTGAAGTGCTCCCGGCCTTCGTCGGCCGCGGGCACCGTCAGGTAATCGCGTTCGTACACACTCGCCAGCACATCGTCGATGTGTTTGACGATGGAGGCCGGGGTGATGCCGTGTTCGATGTTGTAGGCCTCCTGCACCGCGCGCCGGCGATTCGTTTCGTCGATGGCCTGCCGCATCGAGTCCGTCATGCGATCGGCATAGAGGATGGCTCGGCCGCGCACGTGGCGGGCCGCGCGGCCAATCGTCTGAATCAGCGCGCCGCCCGAGCGGAGGAACCCTTCCTTGTCGGCATCCAGAATCGCGACGAGCGACACCTCCGGAAGGTCGAGGCCCTCCCGAAGCAGGTTGATGCCCACCAGCACGTCAAAGGCTCCCAGCCGCAGGTCGCGCAGAATCTCCACGCGCTCCAGCGTGTCAATATCCGAGTGCAAGTAGCGTACCTTGACACCCAGTTCCTGAAAATACTGTGTCAGATCCTCCGCCATGCGCTTGGTCAGCACGGTCACGAGCACGCGCTCGTTCCTGCTCACCACTTCGCGGATTTCCGCCAGCAGGTCATCCACCTGGCCGGCCACGGGGCGCACATCGATCTGCGGGTCCACCAGCCCGGTGGGCCGGATGATCTGCTCGACGATGACGCCGCCGGCGTGACGGAGTTCATACGGCCCCGGGGTGGCGCTGACGTAGACCACCTGAGGACGCCGGGCCTCCCACTCTTCGAACGACAACGGCCGGTTGTCGAGCGCCGACGGCAGCCGGAAGCCGTACTCCACCAGCACTTCCTTGCGCGACCGGTCGCCGTGAAACATGCCGCGCACCTGCGGCACAGTCTGATGGCTTTCGTCCACGATGAGCAGCGCGTCTTCCGGCAGGTAGTCGAGCAGCGTCGGCGGCGGTTCGCCGGCGGCCCGGCCCGACAGGTGCCGCGAATAGTTCTCGATGCCGTGGCAGTACCCGATTTCCTTCATCATCTCCAGGTCGAACATCGTGCGCTGATGCAGGCGGGTGGCCTCCAGCACCTTCCCGGCGCGTTCCAGGTCCGTCAGGCGCTCGCGCAGTTCTTCCTTGATGCGTTCGATGGCCTCGAGCGTCTTTGCCCGCGGCGTGACGAAGTGTGATTTCGGAAAGACCGACAGGCGATCGTGGCGGCGTACTTCGCGCCCGGTCAACGGGTCGAACGTCACCAGCGCGTCGACTTCGTCATCGAAGAACTCGATGCGAAAGCCGATGTCTTCGTAGGACGGATAGACCTCGACGATGTCGCCGCGGACGCGGAAGGTGCCGCGCGTGAACTCGTGGTCGTTGCGTTCGTACTGGATCTCGACCAGCCGGCGCAGCAGCTGGTCGCGCCCGGTCTGTTCGCCCTTGTGAATCTCCACCACAAGGCCAAAGTACGACTCGGGGGAACCCAGGCCGTAGATGCACGACACACTGGCCACCACCAGGACGTCGCGCCGCTCGAAGAGCGACCGCGTGGCCGAGAGCCGCAGCCGGTCGATCTCTTCGTTGATGATCGATTCCTTCTCGATGTACGAGTCGGTGGCCGGCATGTACGCTTCCGGCTGGTAGTAGTCGTAGTAACTGACGAAATACTCGACGGCGTTCCTGGGGAAAAACCGCCGGAACTCCTGGAACAGCTGGGCCGCCAGCGTCTTGTTGTGCACCATGACCAGCGTCGGCCGGTTGACCGCCGCCACCACCTGCGCCATGGTGAACGTCTTGCCCGACCCGGTGACGCCCAGCAGGACCTGAGCGGGATCACCGCGCCGCAGGCCCTCGACCAGCTGCTCGATCGCTCGCGGCTGATCGCCGCGCAGTTCGAAGTCGGACTCCAGTTCGAATCGATCGGCCAGCGAGGGCATACAAATGAGCTCGGAGGTGATTTCCCGGAGGGGAACTCACCTCCGAGCCCATCTTATCGCACGGGTGCGAAATAGCCGGGACGGGTGCGGACCTTCAGGTTGCGCACCTCGGGGGCGTTCACCTTGACTTCGACCTTCCGCCACTTGCCGTCGGCCGCGCCGTTGGTCGAGACGTAGCCCAGCGTGTAGCGCCCGGCCAGCTCGTCGAGGATGCGCTGGTAGAACTTCTCGATGTCTTCCTTCGACGTGGGATAAAACGCCGCCCCGCCGGTCTGCTTGGCCACGTCGTTCATGCGCATCTGGGAGACGGCGCGCTCGTTGCTCAGCTGCCCCTCCATGTACCCGATGACGTAGACCATCACCCGGCTCAGACGCAACATGTCGAGCATGTCGCCGAACGTCAGCTCGCTGCGCGAATCCCCGCCGTCGGTGTAGAGCAGCAACACCCGCTGCCCCGGCTGGTCTTCGGTGGCCATCAGATAGGCCGCCACGGCGTCATACAGCGCCGTCCAGCCGTCGGCCTCGTTGTTGCGAATCCGTTCGAACAAGGTGGGAAAACTGCCGGGCTCGAACCGCGACACCCGGATGCGCGTCGCAAAGTCGACGAAGGTGACGTCGCGCGCTTCCTGGAGCGTGTTGACGAACCGGATGACCGCCGACATGGCCTGCGGCAGGTCCTTCTGCATGCTCGCGCTGGTGTCGAGCAGCAGCCCCAGGTGCAGCGGCACGTCGGGCGACGGGCCGGTCGCAAAATACGTCACCTGTTGCGGGCGCCCGTCCTCGAAGACCTGGAACTGGTCCCGGCCCAGCCCCTCGACCAGCGCGTCGCCGCGCTGCGTCACGGTGACCGGCAGCAGGACGACGTCGGCCGACGACCGGAAGACCTGCTGCTGCGGGCCCGCCGGCGCAAGGCTCAGCGCGAGGGCGGCGGCCAGGACGAGCTTGTGCCCCATGCGGCAGATGATAGCAACGGCGCGGCGCCCCGGTGCGTATAATCAAGTGTTGCACGCATGAGAGCGCTGGCCGTCTGTCAGGACGAGTTGGTCATTCGGACGTTACACCAGGCCCTGGCCGGCACGCTCGACCTCGAGTTCCTGGTCGAAAGCCGGCCCATGGCCCGGCGGCTGGTCGACGACCAGATTGCCGCCACGGTCGCCGACCCGAAACGCGTCGATTCCTACCTGCGCGCCGACCTCTCCCCCTCCACCTGCGTCCTGGTGGAAGACAACGGCAAACGCAGCCTCAAACGCATCGTCACCGCCATTCGCGACGCGGGCGGCAGCCTGCTCTACATCCTGCACGCCGGCACCCGGCCTGAGAAACGCAAGAACTACGACGACCTGCAGGCCCTGGTCCCCGAGCTCACGCACCTGGACATGGCCGAGCTCATCGGCGGCGCGCTGAACACGGAGCTGGACCGGGCGATGACCCGCGCGCGCGTCCAGCAGTATCAGCGGTATTTTGCCGACGCCGACAAGGTGCTGATTCTGCTGCACAACGACCCGGACCCCGACGCGCTCGCCGCGGGCCTCGCCCTGCGCACGTTGCTGCGCCGCAAGGCCACGACGGCCATCATCGGCGCCGTGCAGGGCGTCACGCGGCCCGAAAACCTGCGCATGGCCGACCTGCTCGACATCCACGTCGAGACGGTCACCCCGGCCGACTTCGCGTCGTTCGACCGCATCGCCACGGTGGACGTCCAGCCGCACTACTTTCCCGGCCAGCTGCCGCGGGTGGACCTGGTGGTGGACCACCATCCCGAACAGACCGGCTACACCGCCGTGTTCAAGGACATCCGCCCCGAGTTCGGGTCCACGTGCACGATCCTCACCGAGCATCTGCGCGCGGTGGACGTGAACATCTCGGAGCGCACGGCCACGGCCATGCTCTACGCGATCAAGTCGGATACGCTGTTTTTCGCGCGACACACCAACCGGTCCGACCTCGACGCGTTCACCTATCTCTACCCGCTGGCCGACGCCGCGCTCATCCGCAAGATGGAAGGCGCCGAGATCACCCTCGAGCGCCTCGAACACGTCACACGCGCGCTGGCCACCAGCCGCCTGCGCCAGCAGGTCTTTTCGGCGTTCGTGGGCGAGACGACGCGCGAAGACTTCATCCCCTACACCGCGGACTTCCTGCTGCAGGTCGAAGGCGTCAAGTGGGCCATCGTCTCGGGCATCGTCGGCGGCCAGCTGATCGTCAGCGTGCGCAACCTGGGCTACTCGCGGAATGCCGGCGAATTCGTGAAGACGAACTTCGGCGATATCGGCAGCGCCGGCGGCCACCGCGCGCTGGCCAAGGCCGTGGTGCCGGCCGACCGCTTCTTCGGCAAGTTCGGGCACCTGTCGGGCGTCGGCATCGCCGCGCGCATCGGCGAACTGGCAGAGCTGTTCCTCAACGATCAGTCCGCCGACAAGAAGCCGCTCGAAAAAGCCACCAAGTAATCCGAAGCAATCACATGGAGAACTGAAGGGCTGGGAGGAAACCCTCCTGGCCGGGACCGCCTGCTTACTGCAATGCCTGTTGCAGGTCGGCGATCAGGTCATCCGGGTGTTCGAGCCCGATCGAGAGCCGCAGCATGCCGCGGGTGACGCCGGCGTCGGCGAGTTGTGTATCCGACAGGCCGTACTGCGAGGTCAACACGGGAATCGAACACAGCGACTCGACGCCGCCGAGGCTGGCGGCGCGCTGAATGAGGCGCAGCCGATCGTAGGTGCGCACCGCGCCTTCGTACCCGTCGCGCAGTTCCACGCAGATCATCGCGCCGAACCCGGACATCTGCCGCCGGGCGATGTCGTGGTCGGGATGCGACGGCAATCCCGGATACAACACACGGCTGACCTGTGGCTGGCGCTCCAGCCACTCGGCCACGGTGTGCGCCGTGGCGTTCTGCCGCGCGACGCGCACCGCCAGCGTCTTCAGACCGCGGCCCAGCGCGTAGGCCGATGCCGGCTCAAGAATGCCTCCCAGCAGCTTGCGCGCCGGTGTGAGCCGCTCGATGATCGCACGACCGCCCACCAGCGCGCCGGCCGTCACGTCGCTGTGGCCGTTGAGAAACTTCGTCGCCGAGTGCATGACCAGGTCGATGCCCAGCGCCAGCGGCCGCTGATTGATCGGACTGGCAAACGTGTTGTCCATCACGGTGATCACGCCGCGAGCGCGGCAGGCGGCCGTGATCTGGGCGATGTCCAGGCACCGCAGCGTGGGATTGGTCGGCGACTCGAACCACACCACACGCGTCCGGTCCGACAGATGCCGGCCCAGGTCGGCCATGTCGGCCAGCGGCAGGAAACGCGTGGTGATGCCGAACCGCGCCAGAAACGTCGTCATGATCTGCAACGTGCCGCCGTAGATCGACGAGGCGCAGACCAGTTCGTCGCCGGCCTGCAGCAGGCCGAACAACGCCGTTGATGTCGCGGCCATGCCCGAGCCCAGGATGAGCGCGGCCTCGCCCCCCTCGGCGGCCGCCAGCTTCGCTTCGGCGGCCTGCACGGTCGGATTGGCGTATCGCGTGTAGATGTAGTGATCCGAGGCGCCCTGCTGGAAGCGTTCGAGCTCCGCCGCTGAGGGAAACACGAAGGTCGTGGCCGAATAGATCGGCGTGGTGATGGGCGTCGCCGCGGACGGCGCGCCTTCGCCGGCGTGGATGAGATCGGTGTCGATGCGGGTCATGGCTCGATGCGTTCTCCGGTGGCGACCACCGGCTCGATGAACTGACGATAGGT
>CAYYFE010000027.1:0-52703 GCA_964471115.1 uncultured Solibacteraceae bacterium | reverse complement strand
GCCCCGCACCGGTCGGAAACAGATAGTCGGTCGCCTCGGCGGCCGCCAGGGGCGCCTGCGGGGGGACCGCCGGCTTCTGCGTCGCGGGCGGGGGCGCCGCAGCCTGCCGGGCCGAGACGGGAACGGGCCAGGCCAGGGCCAGAACAGCAACGAGCAGGGCGGAAGGCATCATGTCCTGCCCATTGTGGCGGAAAAAACGAAGGGCGTCACCGCGCTGCGGTGACGCCCTTGGAGACTGCGGCGAACCGGCCTACTTCTTGACGAGCGGCCAGATGAACTGCTGCTCGACCGACGCCGCCAGGTTCTTGTAGATCTCGTCAATCACCTTGCGGACTTCGATGTCGTCGGCCTTCCAGGCCCCCGACTCGTAGAGCATGACCGTGAAGTTGTACGAGACGCCGGCCACAGGAGGATCCAGGCTGATGACGTAGGGGCGAGCGGTGCCGGGGGGCAGATCCGCGTTGACGCGCAGCAGCGTCATGGACTTGGCCTGCGCCTGCAACTCGGGCTTGGCCGCCGCCGCCAGACCGTTGCGAATCGCGAGGAAGGCCTGCTCGAACGTCGCATCCTGGCCCGACTTGATCTGCAGCATGATGAACACCGGATTCGCGCCGTCGAACTTGAACGGATCCGGAGCCGCCTGCTGGGGCGCGGCTGCCGCCGCGTCCTGCGCGTAGGCCGCGGGGGCCATCGTGAGAGTCATTCCGGCCACGCCCAGCGCGACCACCGTGCGCCGGGCCATCACCGGCAGAAAACCGAACAACCGCATGCAGATCCTCCTCGCCACTGGGGGCGTTGGTTCAAAAGGAATGCCTACTCTACCGTACTGCGCGGGGGTGTGACGAGACCGGGATTAGACGAACACCGAAAGAATCTCGTTCGCCACCAGCATGCCCTCTCGTGTCAGCCCAAATCGCCCGCTTTTGTGCCACATCCGGCCGGCTTCCACAAAAGGCTCCAGTTGACCGCCATACCGGCTCCAGGGGTCCACACCAAACCGTTCGGAAAAGGCCGCCCGGTTGATCCCCTCAGTCAGCCGCAGGCCCGTGAACAGGGCCTCTTCCAGCCGCGCCTGGGCCGACAGTTCCTGCACGTCCACCGCGACGCCCGCCCCGGCCTCGACCCGTTCGACGTACTCGAGCGTGGCCGACAGGTTCTTCCACCGGCAGCCGCCCGCCGTCGAGTGCGCGCCGCAGCCGAACCCCAGCCACTCGCCCGCCTGCCAGTACTTGACGTTGTGCCGGGACCGGTGGCCGGGCCGGGCGACGTTGGAAATTTCGTACTGCTCCAACCCGGCCGCGTCGAGGGCGCTCAGCGCCTCCAGATACATGTCCGCGGCGTCATCGTCGGGCGTCTGCGACCAGCCGGCGCGCGCCATCTCCTCCTTGAGCGGCGCGTTCGGATACAACTCGAGCAGGTAGAGCGACAGATGGTCGGGCGCCAGCGTCAGCGCCTGGTCAACGGTGCGGCGCCACGACTCGCGCGTCTGCGCGGGCAGCCACAACATCAGGTCGAACGACACGGACGCAAAGCCCGTCCGCTGCGCGGCCGTGATCGCCTCGACGGCCCGGCTCGCCGAATGGATGCGTCCCAGCCGCTTCAGCTCGTCATCGTCAAACGACTGGACACCAAAACTGAGGCGGTTGATGCCGGCGTCGCGAAACGCCGCCAGCCGCTCAGCGGTCGCGGTTTCGGGATTGGTTTCGAGCGTGACCTCGGCGTCGGCCGCCACGTCGAACGTGTCGCGGCACGCGCGAATCAGCGCGCCAATCTCGGCAGGATCGAGCAGCGACGGCGTGCCGCCGCCGAAGAAGATCGTGTCCGCCGGGCGGCGCGGCTCCCGCCGGATCTCCTGTTCGAGCGCCGCGACATACCGCGCCTTCAGCGCCCCGTCGAACAATCCTCGATTGAAGTTGCAGTACGAACAAATGGCCTGGCAGAAGGGGATGTGGACGTAGAGGCCGGCTGAGGCCATGACATCTGAGCCGGACTAGTGCGGAGTGCGGAGTGCGAAGTGCGGAGCGCACATCTCAGCCTCGCCCGGCTTTGCCGCCCGACCACCTGAGTTCGCGCGCTTCGCGCGGCTGCTTGAGTGAACGCAGCGGGTCGGATTCGCGCAGCTGCGCCTTGGCGGGACCGCGCGACCGCGCCGGAAGCGCGCGCCGGCCTTTGGTGGTCTGCCACAGGATGGTGAGGTCCGCCGGGCCGCCGTTGGGCGGCAGCATGCGGAAGTCGCCGCCGTCGTATTCGAGGAACTCGCACATTTCGTGAAGCCGCGAATGCATGCGGTACCCCACGCGCGCCTTGAGGGAATCCAGGTCCGCTTCGTCCGGCGTGTCCTCGTAGTTGGTGGTGAAGATCGTCGGGCGCCGCTCGTTGTACCGGGTGTTGACGATGAGGTTCATCGTTTCTTCGACCCATTCCGACGGTTTTTCCGACCCGAGATCGTCAAGGACCAGCAGTTCCGCTTCCATCACCGGCCGGATGATGTCCATCTCCGCCGTGCGCACGACCGGGTTGTAGGTCGATCGAATCAGCTTGAGCAGTTCTCGCACATCGTAGAACAGCCCGCGCGCGCCCTTCTGCAGAATCACCTGGCGCAACACCGCCACGGCAATATGCGTCTTGCCGATGCCGGGCGGGCCAATCAGGCAGAGCCCCTTCGAGACGGCAGGAAACTGATCCGCGAACCGGCGCGCGTAGTTGACCGCGGACTGCAGCTTCTCGTTGGGGTAGATGACAAAGTTCGCGAGATCACACTTCGCGTACCGGGGCGGAATCCGCGCATCGCGCATGAGGCGATCGGACATCAGCGCCAGGCGGCACTCGCAGCGCTCGACGCGGCGCACGCCCTCACCTTGCGCGGGCCGCCATCCGGTTCCTTGGCAATGGGGACAGACAGACACGGGATTGGAAGGATACCAGATACAGGTGGCGAGATGGCGAGATGGCGAGATGGCGAGATGGCGAGGTGGCGAGGTGGCGAGATGGCGAGATGGCGAGATGGCGAGATCATCTCGTCATCTCGCCACCTCGTCATCCTTCTGTGTGGGCACCAACGCCGTATTAAGGCGCTGTTCCCAGTCGTCGAGGCCACGGGCGAGTTCCTTCTTGACGTAGGCCATGAACTCGTTGACCTCGTGCTGCATGCGTTCCATCTTCTGGCGCATGTTGAGGATGATCTCGACGCCGGCCAGGTTCACGCCCAGGTCGCGTGTGAGCGCCAGGATGGTCTCGAGGCGATGCAGATCCTCGTCCGAGTACAACCGCGTGTTGCCTTCAGTGCGCGACGGCGCCAGCAGGCCTTCGCGCTCGTAGAGGCGCAGCGTCTGCGGGTGGATGTTGTACTTGGTCGCCACCGCGCTGATCATGTAGTAACCCTTGCCGCTGCCGGCTGCCTTCTTCGCCATAACGCGCTCCTTGCGCTACTGCCTGCTCCACAGCTGCGCCCGCACATCCACCGGGTTGAGCGCTGCGAACTCGCGCAACAGCGCTTTTGACCGTTCGTCACGCACCGGCGGAAGGACGATACGGACTTCGGCAATCAGATCGCCCGCCAGCGCCGGGTCGTTCGAATGCGCCGACGGCACGCCGTGCCCGCGCACCCGGAGTTTCGCGCCCGACGCCGTGCCGGGGGGCACCTTGACCGTCACCGGCCCGGACAACGTGGGCACCTCGACCTTCGCGCCCAGCGCCGCTTCGTGGACGGCCACCGGCAGCGTCAGGGTCAGGTCCCGGCCGTCGCGCGAGAACACGGGGTGCGGCGCCACGTCCATCGTCACGTAGAGGTCGCCGGCCGAGCCGCCGCGCGCGCCGGCGTGGCCGCGTCCGGGCACCGCCAGCCGCGCGCCGTTTTCGATGCCGGGCGGAATCGAGAGCGTCACCACTTCACTGCGCGCCTGCAGGCCGGACCCGGCGCAGGGCCGGCAGGGCTGGCTGGTCATCCGGCCGGTGGCCGCGCAGGCCTCACACGCCTTGGTGAACACCATGTGGCCCCGGGCCCAGCGCGTGGCGCCGGCGCCGCCGCAGGCCGGGCACGGCATCGGCGTGACCGCTACCCGGCCGGCGCCGCCGCACTGCGCGCAGTGCGCCTGCCGGACGACGGACACCGGAAACGCGCCGCCGCGCATCGCGTCTTCGAACGACAGCGGCATGGTGAGTTCCAGGGGTGCGCCACGTTCGGGCGCCGTCACCCGGCGCGCGGCGTCCTGGAAGACATCGGCAAACATCTCGGAGAACGTCGCCGCCTCACGCCCGTCGGCCAACGCCGAAAAATCGAACCCCTCGAACGCGATGGTCGCTTCCAGCGCCGGCGTCTGGGTCACCACCCGGCCGCGGTCGTACTCACGGCGCCGGTCGGGGTTGCCCAGCACCTCGTACGCCTGCTGCACCTGGTGGAACCGCTCCTCGGCGAGCCGATCGCCGGGATTGATCCGCGGGTGGTACCGGCGCGCGAGGCGCAGGTAGGCGCGCTCGATGTCCGCCGCCGTGGCGGACGCGTCCAAATCGAGCGCGCCGTAGAGGTCCACTTACTTCTTCTCTTCCTCGATGACTTCGGCGTCGATGACATCCCCCGCCGCCGCGCCACCGCCCTGCGCCCCCGGGGCGCCTGCGTCCGCGCCGGGCGCGCCCGCCGCGCCGGCCTGCTGGTAGAGCTGCGTGGCCGCCTTGGTCTGCGCATCCATCAGCGCGTCCAGCTTCTTGGTGATCGCCGCGGCGTCACCCGATTCCAGCGCCGACTTCACGTCGCTGATCGCGTTTTCGATGGCCATCCGATCGGCCGCCTGCACCTTGTCGCCCGAGTCCTTGAGGAACTGCTGCGCGGCATGGACGGCCTGGTCCGCGCGGTTGCGCGTCTCGACCTCTTCCTTCCGCTTCTTGTCCTCTTCGGCGTGCGCCTCGGCGTCCTTCACCATGCGCTCGACCTCGTCCTTCGACAGGCCGCTCGACGCGGTGATGGTGATCTTCTGTTCCTTGCCGGTGCCCTTGTCCTTCGCCGACACGTTCACGATGCCGTTCGCGTCGATGTCGAACGTCACCTCGATCTGGGGCACGCCGCGCGGCGCGGGCGGAATGCCGTCGAGGTGGAACTTGCCCAGGGTGCGGTTGTCGCGCGCCATGGGCCGCTCGCCCTGCATCACGTGGACCTCGACGCTCGGCTGGCTGTCGGCCGCCGTCGAGAACACTTCCGACTTGCGCGTCGGAATCGTCGTGTTGCGCGTGATGAGCGTCGTCATCACGCCGCCCAGCGTCTCGATGCCCAGCGACAGCGGCGTCACGTCGAGCAGCAGCAGGTCCTTCACGTCGCCGGCCAGCACGCCGGCCTGGACCGCCGCGCCAATCGCCACGACCTCATCCGGGTTGACGCCCTTGTGCGGCTCCTTGCCGAACTGCTCCTTGACCAGCGCCTGCACGCGCGGAATACGCGTCGAACCACCGACCAGCACCACCTCGTCGATGTCCTTCGCCGCCACGCCGGCGTCGGCCATCGCCTGCCGGCACGGTCCCATCGTCTTCTGCAGCAGGTCCTCGACGAGCGACTCGAACTTCGCCCGCGTGAGTTTTTCGGCCAGGTGCTTCGGCCCGGTGGCGTCGGCCGAGATGAACGGCAGGTTGATCTCGGTCTCCATCACCGTCGACAGTTCCATCTTGGCCTTCTCCGCGGCTTCCTTCAGCCGCTGCAGCGCCATGCGGTCCTTCGACAGGTCGATGCCTTCCTTCTTCTTGAACTCGGCCACCACCCAGTCCATGACGCGCTGGTCGAGGTTGTCGCCGCCCAGGTGCGTGTCGCCGTTGGTCGCCTTCACTTCGACCACGCCCTCGCCCACTTCGAGCACCGACACGTCAAACGTGCCGCCGCCGAAGTCGTACACGACGATGGTTTCGTTCTTCTTCTTGTCGAGGCCGTACGCCAGCGCGGCGGCCGTCGGCTCGTTGACGATGCGCATGACCTCGAGGCCGGCAATCGTGCCCGCGTCCTTCGTGGCCTGGCGCTGGGCGTCGTTGAAATACGCCGGCACCGTGATGACGGCCTTGCTCACCGGCTGCCCCAGGTAGTCCTCGGCGGCCTGCTTCAGCTTGCCCAGCACCATCGCCGAAATCTGCGGCGGCGTAAGCGGCTTGTCCTGTCCGTCAATCTTGACGGCCACGTGTCCCCCTTCGGCGACGACGCGGTAGGGGACGAGTTTCATCTCCTCGCCCACTTCGTCGTACCGGCGACCCATGAACCGCTTGATCGAATAGACCGTGTTCTCCGGGTTGGTCACGGCCTGCCGCTTGGCGACCTGGCCGACCAGCCGCTCGCCCGACTTGGCAAAGCCCACAACCGACGGCGTCAACCGGCCGCCCTCCGAATTGGTGATGACCACCGGCTCCCCGCCCTCCATGACGGCGACAACGGAGTTGGTGGTGCCCAGGTCGATACCGATGATCTTGCTCATTGTCAGACGCTCCTCGAATCAGGCCCTCAAATCGGCCAATCTTTAGTCAAAGAGATTATAGAAATATTAGTCTGCCAATGTCAATTAATCTTCGCGGCGAACAGTTTGGGCCGCACCTCACCATCTCGCCACCTCGTCATCTCGCCATCTCGCCATCTCGCCATCTCGCCACCTCGCCACCTCGCCACCTCGCCACCTCGCCATCTCGCCACCCAGAAATCTGGTGCGCTTTTTGCTGCAACCCCTGGTGCCAGCCGATCCTGCCCTCTGGGACGTACACCATGGCCGTCATGCGAACGACTTCTCTTCTTGCCGTTGTGGCCACCCTGGCCGTTGGCACCTCCGCGCCCCTGGCGCAGGAGCGGTACGACCCGGCGCGGATCGGGTATCCATCCGCGCCTGTCGCCGATGACTGGGCTGAGCCGTTCGGCGACGACCTGCCCGTGTTTGTCTCGGTGGTCGACGGCTATGCCGAACTCGATCGCGCCGGGCGCGCGTCGCGCGACATTGAGAATGTGCCTCTGCTCTCGGGCGACCGGCTGCGCACCACGCGGGGCCGTGTCGAACTGTTGTTTGACGACGGGAGCACGGTGGTCCTGGATGAACACACCGCCATAGTGGTGCTCTCGGCCACCGACGTGGAGTTGTATGCGGGGCGTCTGCGCGCGCGGTGGCGGCCGCGGGACTCGCGCGACGCGTTGACGGTGCAGACGTCGGCCGGGCGCATGATCACGCGCGGCGCCGGCGACTACCGCGTCACGCTGGCGGCGTCACGGACCGGCGACGCGGAAATCGAAGTGGCCGTCAGCGACGGGCTGGCGGAACTCGAAAATTCGCAGGGCCGCACGCTGGTGCGCGCCGGCACCCGCGCGCTCACGGTGGCCGCGTATGCGCCGTCGCTGCCCTATCGATTCGACGTTCCGCGCGACGACTTCGAACGGTGGGCCGACGATGTCGAGCGGGATCGCTACGGGTATGAATCGGCGCGGTACCTGCCCACGGAACTGCGCTACTACGGCGGCGTGTTCGATCGCTACGGCAGCTGGCGGCACCACACGTCGTACGGCTGGGTCTGGTATCCGCGGGTCAGCGTGGGCTGGCGCCCGTATGACGGCGGCCGATGGAGCTTCATCGTCGGCTTCGGGTATTCGTGGGTCGGCGGGTCGCGGTGGTCCTGGCCCACGCACCATTACGGCCGGTGGGATTGTGTCGGCACGACGTGGTTCTGGGTGCCGGCGCGCCCACCCGTGCACCATCGCGCGGTCGGTTTTGCCGTGCCGCGGCCCTCGTACAACACCACGGTGAACTACTACGTGCGTCCCGGCATGGCGCAGCGTCCCGGCACAGCGCAGCGGCCCGGCGCAGCGCCGCGGCCCACGGGCGGCTGGCCCTCCTCGGGCGCGCCTCAAGGCGTCGGGCCGAGACAGGACCGAGCCATCCCGCGCGCGGGCTCGGCACCAGACGCCGGACGCCCGATCGCCGAACCGGCCAGACCCGATCGTCCGACCGCAACACGGCGGGCGCCGGACTCCTGGCCGTCGGCGGACACCCCGGTCACGCGCACCCGGCCGGCGGCCGAGCCGCGGTCGAACGCGCCGGACCGGCCGGCGGCAGGCCGCGCGGTGCCGGCACCGCGAGTCCCGCCCACGCCGCGGGCCGACACCCCGTCGCGCGCCGAGACGCGACGGTCGTCGCCGCCCTCGTCGAGCGCGCGGCCATCGGAGCCACGCCGTTCGGCTCCCGCACCCGAGCGCGCAGCGCCGCCGCAGCGGTCGGCGCCGACGGCTCGCAGCGCGCCGCCCCAGTCGTCCGGTTCGCGGACACCTTCGCGCGCCGGAGGCGGGTCCTCGTCCTCCTCCGGTCAGGCCCGCCGCCGCGGCGGCGGGTAACCGCGCACTGGGCACTGCGCACTCCGCACTGGGCACTCCGCACTGCGCACTGTTATCGTTAGGTGGTGCCCGTCATTCGCGCGAGTCTGCTCCGCACACTCGGCATCGTCGCGTTGTTCGTGGCGGCGGCGCTGTTCGGGATCGCCAGCGGTGTCGTGCTGGCGTACGCCGGCGACCTGCCGCAGATCACGGCGCTCGACTCGTATTCGCCCAACACCATCACGCGGGTGCTCGGGCGTGACGGCTCGAGCGTCGGTACGTTTGCCACGGAGCGGCGCGAGGTCGTCACGCGGTCGCAGATTCCCGAAGTGGTGCGAGCCGCCATTTTGGCCGCCGAGGATGCGAACTTCGAAAGCCACATGGGGGTGCAGCCGACGCGTATGGCGTGGGCGGCCTTCCGCGATCTCACCAGTTCAGGCCGGACGCCGGGACGGTCGACGCTGACGCAGCAGATCGCCAGGAACCTGTTCCAGGACACCATCGGGTTTCGGCGTGACCCCAACGCCCTCATCGACCTGTCAGGGTGGGAACGCAAGATCAAGGAAGCACTCGTCGCCGTGCAGATCGAACGTCGCTACACCAAGGACGAGATCTTCACGATGTACTGCAACCAGATCTATTGGGGGCACGGCGCCTACGGTGTGCAGGCCGCCGCGCGCGTGTACTTCGACAAGCCGCTGGCGGAACTGACGTTGGGTGAAGCGGCGATGCTGGCGGGGATCATCAACGGTCCCGAACGGCAGAGCCCATACGCCAACATGACGGCCGCGACGCGCCGCCGCAACTGGACGTTGTCGCGCATGGTGACGGAGGGCTTCATCACGGCGGACCAGGCCGCCGAAGCGGAAGCGCAGCCCATCGTCACGGCGGGCGCCCCCTCGCCGCCCGCGCTGGCGCCGTATTTCCTCGAAACCATCCGACAGCAGCTGCAGGCGCGCTACGGGGCGCAGGCGATTTACGAGAGCGGCCTGACGGTCAAGACCGGCCTCGATCCGCTGCTGCAGCGGACCGCCAACGAGGTGCTGGACCGCGAGCTGCGCCGCCTCGACAGACTCTCGGGCTTCCGCCGGCCGGCCCGCAACCTGGTGGCGGAGAAACTCGACCCAGACACGTTCCGCCTCTCGCGCTGGGCGCGCGTGCCCGAGGTGGGCGACATCACGCCGGCGGTCGTGCTGGCCGTGGACGGCGCGGTCATCCGCATTCGCGCCGGCGCGTGGCAGGGCGAGATCGCGGCCGCGGGGTACGCGTGGACACGACGCCGCGCCGACGCGCTGGTCCGCCGGGGAGACCTCATCGAAACACGGGTGATGACCCGCGATGACGCGGCGCGCACCTTCACGGGCAGCCTCGAACAGACGCCGGAGATCGAAGGCGCGGTCGTCGCCATCGACAATCGCACTGGGCAGATCCTGGCGATGGTCGGCGGCCAGAATTTTCAGCGGTCCGAGTTCAATCGGGCGACGCAGGCCATGCGGCAGGTCGGGTCCACGTTCAAGCCGTTCGTGTATACCGCCGCGATCGATCGGGGCTACACCGCCACATCGATCCTCGTCGACGAACCCGTCACCTATCCGGGCGGCCCCGGGCAGCCGCCCTGGCAACCGCAGAACTACGACCGTGAATACCGGGGCGAACTGACCCTGCGCGAGGCGCTGGCCGGTTCCCGCAACATTCCCACGATTCGATTGATGGACGCACTGGGGCCGGCGCAGGTCATCGGGTATGCGCGCCGCATGGGGATTACCGCCCCGTTGCCCGAGTTCCTGCCGGTGGCGATTGGCGCGGCCGAGGCCACGTTGCTCGAGATGACCTCGGCCTACTCGGCCTTCGCCAATCAGGGCGTGCGCGTGACGCCGCTGCCGATCCTGCAGGTCACCGACCGTGAGGGCAACGTGCTCGAGGAACACGGCCCGGAGCCGCAGGAGGCCCTGCGGGCCGACACGGCGTACGTGATGGCGCACCTGCTGCAGGGTGCGGTGGCCTCGGGGACGGCCGCCAAGGCGCGCGTGCTCAACTGGCCGGTTGGCGGCAAGACCGGGACGACCGACGATTACACCGATGCCTGGTTTGTCGGCTTCGATCCGGAGATCACACTGGGGGTCTGGGTCGGGCGCGATCAGAAGAAACCGATTGGACCGGGACAGAGCGGCACCGAGGCCGCGCTGCCGATCTGGGTCGACATCATGAAGCCGTGGGTCGAGCGGCGCCGCGCCGAACTGCCTGAGCCGCCGCAGTTCGAGCGTCCCGGCAACGTCGTCATGGTGATGACGTCGCGTGGGCTGGAAGCGTTCATCGCCGGCACCGAGCCGGGCATTCGATGAGTCGACGCCGACGTCCGGCGCGCGGCTGGTCCGCGCTGCCTCAGGATGAACGACGGGCAGTGCTGACGATGCTCTGGTTGGTGCCCGCGATGCACGTAGCTGTGCGGGTGTTCGACTACCGCCGCACGCGCGCCTGGGTGGACCGCAACGGCGCGCGCGCGGCCGCCCGGCCCGCCCGCCGCCGCGTCACGCGCGTCGAGGCGCTGCGGCTGGCCACCACACGTGTGCAGGCGTATTCGTGGCTGCCGGGCAACTGCCTGTCGCGGTCACTCGCGCTGCTGTTGCTGCTCAGGCGCGGCGGCCATGCCGCGCAGTTGCGGCTTGGCGTGTCCCTGGCGGGCGGTGCCTTCGCCGCGCATGCGTGGGTGGAGCTGGACGGCCGAGTCCTCAACGATCGACCTGATGTGAGCACGCGCTACAGGCCGCTCGTCGGGCCGACCCCGGCGGCGGACTGGGATCGATAAGTCCCACCCACAAAAAAGCAACGGCGGGTGGCCGGGCCACCCGCCGTTCGAAGATGCCTGTCGTTGCCGGTCAGCGCGTCGGACAGCTCGTGACCAGGTACCCCTTGTTCGTCGTGCCGTCCACGAAGTTGTTGTTGATGGCATCGACCACCGAATTCAGCGTGTTGATCGAGTAACCCACCGACTGGCCGCCGAGCGCGCGATTGGCGAGGTCCAGCACCTGGGCCACCGTGCGGCCCGCCAGGTCACCTGAAGCCACGACCAGTGCACCCAGGCCACTCTGGGTCCGGCCTGCGTTCGACATGGTCACGCTGATCTGCAGCGCCAGCACCTGTCCGGCGAACACACCGGCCGACGAGGACGTGGGATTCGTCTTGACGTCATTCGGCTTGATGGCGCCCGCGGTGCCGCCGTGCGGGAGGAACTTCTCGACGGCGGAGGCCGACGTGAAGGTGTGCGTCCGGCTGCCGGCGCCGATCGTCACGCCCGACCCGAACACCCCGAAGTTGGCGGCCAGGAAGGCGCCCGGGTTGTTGCCCGAGGGCGCGCTGCCCCACCCGCCCTGCGTCTGCGTGCGGAAGCTGCACACCGACGTGGGCGGCGGCGGAGGCGGCGGATCAGTGGGCGGATCCGTTGGCGGCGGCGGAGGCGGTGGAGGCGGCGGCGGAGGCGTGCCGCCTGCGCACGTCAACAGACCGCCGTTGACCGTGCCCTCGTGGTAGTTGTCGATGATGGCCTGGAGCAACCCGTTCAGGCTCGACAGGGTCATGCCCGCGGGCAGGGCCACATCGCCGCCCACCACACGGTGCGCGAGCGACAACACGGCATCCACGGACTGTCCGGCCATCGGGCCCGACACCAGCACCATGCGGCCGAGACCCGCCTGCAGCACTCCAGCCGCCGAGAAGTCGGCCGCCAGCTGGAGCGAGAGCAGGTGTCCGACGAGCGGCCCGCCCGCGACCTTGCTGGTCGGATTCACCGCGCTGCCGGTCAGGACCGCCGGAGAGCCACCGAGCGGCAGGAACGCTTCGATCGCCGCCGCACTGGTGAACCGCAGCGACTTGGCGGTCCCGCCCACCTTCACACCATTCGGATAGACCTGGGCGAAGTGCCGGGCCAACAGGGCTCCGGGGTTGTTACCGCTCGGCTTCGCGCCCCAGCCGCCGGGGGTGTAGGTCGTGAACCCGCTGACCACACAGGGCGGCGGTGGCGGAGCCGCCGTGCAGTTCGCCGTGGGCGGCGGATACGACACACTCACCGAGGTCGTGGGGTTGATCGAAATCTCGACGGTCGCCGTCGGCCGCGTGTTCTGGAAACCGTCGTTGCCTTCGACCCACACGCCGTTGGTGAACAGCCACCCCGGCCAGTCCGTCGGGTTCCCGTTCGCATCAACGGTGGCGCCCGGCCACAACAACCGACCGGTCAGCGGCTGACTCGTGTTGGTCCAGGTCACGACGTTCGTCTGCACGACCGTGCCGGTGCTGTCGCGCCACGTGAACGTCACAGGCACGCCGTTGGCGGGGCTGAAGTTGACGCCCGCGACGCTGTAGTTCACGTAGGGCGTATCGGCAATACATACCGCCGACGCGGCGACGTTGAGCGTCGGCTCAGGCACCGTGACACGCACGACCGCGACCGAGGCCGCGCCACACTCGTCCCGGACCGTGTAGCTGAACGAGTCCGTACCGAAGAAGCCGGCGTTGGGCGTGTAGGACACGGTGCCGTCGGCGTTGAGGGTGACCGTGCCGTTCGCGGGCTGGGTCACAGCCGTGACGGTCAGCGGCTGCCCGTCGGGATCGGTATCGTTGGCCAGAACGTTGATGACGGCGGTCGTCTGGTAGGTGACGGTCAGCAGGTCATCCTGGGCGGCCGGCAGGTCGTTGGTCACCGAGAGTGACACCGTCCCGATCGCGGTGCCGCCATACCCGTCATCGACCGTGTAGGTGAAACTGTCGCTGCCCGTGTACCCGTGGTTCGGCGCGTACGACACCGTGCCGTCGGCATTAAGCGTCGCCACGCCGTTCTGCGGCTGCGTGATCTCCGACACCGTCAGCGTGTTGTTGTCCGGGTCCGAGTCGTTCTCGAGCACGTTGATGGTGGTCGCCCCGCTGCAGAGACAGAGCCCCGTATCGTTCGTGGTCGTCGGCGGCTGATTGGTGACGTAGCCGAAGTCGCGGCGGTCGTACGGCTTGCTGGGGCCCATCCCGTTGACCGTGGCGAATTCGCCGGTGTGGGTGCCCTGACCGTTGTTGCCGGTGAAGCGAAGCCCGTTGAGCGGCTTGCCGGCGTCGAAGTTCGAGTCGATGACCTCGAGCGTGTAGTCACCGGCGCCGACACGGAACACAAACGCGCCCGTCTGGTCGGTGATGGCCAACTGGACCGCGCCGGTCCGCGTGTCACGCCGGCGCACGGTGACGCCGGGAATCCCGGATTCGTCCGAGTCGAAGACCCCATCGCGGTCGGTGTCGTACCAGACGTAGCGCTCGATGCGGAAGAAACAGTCTTCGCAGGCCGGAGGACCGCCCGGAGGCAGTCCCAGCAGGTTGTACTGGAAGCGGAAGAAGTTCAGATTCTGGAGGTCGACCCCCTCGACAAACACCTCATAGACGCCGGGCGGCAGGCTCTCGGCCTTGTAGTCCATGAGCGCGGGGTCGAGTGCGGTCGACGGGTCGGCATCAACCGTGAAGACTTCCCACTCGGAGTTCCCGGACGGATCCGTGTTCGCAAAGAAGTTTCCGAGGGGGTCGAACAAACGGTAGACGATATTGGCGCCGAACGAGGGCCGCCGCACCAGGTGCGCCAGTGAGTTGTCGTCGGCCGGACTGCCGCTGGCGAAGCCGCCGCCGGTCGCACAGGCCAACGTCGACGTGGCTCTGCCCTCGGCGACGGTGGCCGCCGAGATCGTGAACGCGGAGGGGAACGCCGGCGAATCGGGGTCATCCGAGTCCTTCTGCGCGCAGTTCCTGGGGCCGTAGTCAAGGTCGCCGTCCCAGATCTTGATCGACTGCGCACCAGGATCCGGCACGGAGAACCCGAAGCGCCAAATCCCGTCGTACCGGGTCGGCGTCAGAGTCGGCCAGGCGGGATAGATGATGGCGGCTTCCGCCAGCGTCGGCATGGCGCCGCTGAAGGCGAACGGAATCGCCCGCAGCCCCAGCGTGCCGTCAGTCCGAATCTTGAAGTAGGTCGTCCCTGACGCGGACGGATTGAGCGAACTCACCCGCAGGATGTACTTGAAGGCACAGCCACTGCAGGCCTGCGCGCCGGCGACGTTGGTGATCACCACATCGCTCCAGGCGTTGTCGGCCATGGCTGAACCCAACCCGCTGTAGACCAGGTTCGACGGTGTGACCCCGGACGCATCACCCGCCGGATCAACAAACACGTCGAACTGCAATGGGGTCGACGCAGGGTTGTCCCAGTGCCCCCCCGTCTCTCCGTCAAACACCCCGAAGGTGATGGCAGAGCTGTCCGGTGCGGCCGACAGACTGACGAAGACGTCGGTCCCGGCCAGGCTGTTGACCCCCTGCGCGGCGACTGCCAGGAACTTACCGTCGTTGACTTCACACGTGGGCAGGCACACGAACGAGGCAGGATCTGACGCGCCCTGGACCTTCGACTCAAAGGTGCCCAGCGCTGTAGCAACCAGCAACAGCGGCGCGCAAATCAGTCCAAGTCTAACGACTACGTTCTTTGTCACGGTCGGCATCGTTCGCTCCCAGAGTGCGTCGGAATCTGTGGGACTACTCCTGACGGCGCAGGAAGCATATGAACGACCATATTGTCATGTCAAGGACAATTAACAGACAGCCGCTTACATTAAGGTAAGCGCGCCTAGGCCGTCGCCTGTTCAGTGCCCGCGAGCAGGCCTTGCAGTAGTCGAGCAGCGGCTGGAAGCTCTTCGAGCCCGGATGGAAGGCTGAGGCTCTTGGCACCTGTCAGCTGAAGAATCTGCGCGAGTTTGGGGGCCCGCGTGCCGTCCAGCCCCAACGCCGACAGCGACCGGGCCAGGAACGAATGACGGAGAAGCTCGATCAACGCCCGACTCTGCGGCAGGTCGACCAACCGGGGACGGACTCCCGACTTGCGACTCTCAAGCACCACCAGCCTATCGAGAGGCGCTGGAGACAATTGGCGCAGACGGCCAGGGATCTCGACCAGGTACTTGCCACCTTCCACACGGCCGGTGGCGTGCCCGACCGTGGACCGGCTGCCTGCGCCCAGCGAATCTTCAAAGACGGTCAGCCAGGGCGCGGCCGGTTGTGAACTGGCCCTGTGGCCCTCCACGCGCACGACCAGCTTGTCTTCGCCAAGCAGCCTGAATCCGCTGCGCAGGCAGGCCAACGCCAACGAAGACTTGCCGCAGCCACTCGGTCCAAGGATGCCGAGCGCCCGGTCCTCGAAAACCACCGAAGCGGCGTGAAAGACGATGCGCCCGGACAACTCGAGCCAGAGGCTCAGCACCTGCCCCAGAATGCAGGCTCGAAAGCCGTGATCGATCGCTGCGGCGGGCCGATAGAGGATCCGTGACCGTTCGACCAGAAAGTCGCCGGCCTCGAGGACCGACATGGCCGGCCCACGGTCGGTCGCAAACAGCCGATACGGCCGGCGGCCGCTTCGCCCGGCGCCAAGTTCCAGCAGCGGCCGGACACCGACGTGGAAATCGCCACGCTCGATGGTGACGTCCGGGGCTCCATCGGAGCGATCACCGCGAGACACAAAGGGCGCTTCGAGCGCCTCCATCGGGAAATCGGCGTCAACCGTGATCCCGTAAATCCCCCACCGATACACGGCCACCGACCCAGACGGTTAGGCTGGGTGAGACGCGCCGATATCCGAGTCCTCGCCACCGTCGCCCTGAGTGATCGAGGCGATGTCCCCCTCTGGATTCACTGCAGGAGCCGCATATGGCTCAAGGGCAGCCTCGCGAGGCCCAGGAACGGCAGAGGTTTCGCCTTCTTCTCGCTTTGCCGTATCAAACGTATTCGAAAGCACCATATCGGCCTTCATGCCCCTTCTTGAGACTCTAACGAACGAAGCCAGGATTCTACATCCATCAGGCGGCGAAAGGAAGCCACCGCCGAGGGGGAATCGGCCGTCCGCGCCGCCGCGTACGCCGCGCGCACCGCAGCCTCGCTGGCCAGACCCAGGCGAGCCACGGCGCTTGTGGCAACCACGCAATCCAGAACCCGCTGTTCGTGCTGCAGGCCCCGAGGTTCCAGGAACGATACCGGTGTCAGTCTGGTCCGCTCTCGCACCAGGTCCGGGAGCACGCCCGTCATGGCGCGTCGCAGGATGACTTTGTGCTTTGGCCGCCCTCGGCTGGCGCGGAACGTGCGCGGCAGCCTCAGAACGAACTCCACCAATGCGCGGTCCAGAAACGGCAGTTCCACCGTCGCACCGCGCGCTTCGGCTCGGTTCCGTTGAGTGCTTCGGCCGCGCAAGGACGCGCACAGGAGGCGACCGTAGGCCAGATCCCCGCCGTACGACCCCAGAGAGGGACGCGTCAGCGGACCGGCCGGAATATCCTCGCGAAATCGCCACCGCGCGAAGGACCGCACCGCCGCCAAGCCCTCCCTGGCGGCGCGCAGGGCGCCTCGCCGTCGACTCAATCGCCGGAGTTCGGCTGCGGCCGCAAGGACGGGAGCCTCAGCGATGAAGTCGCGGCCGACCGACGCCCCGAGGAGCTGATCGGCCCCCTCACCGATCAGGACCGTGGTCGCCGAGGTCGCGGAGACCGACTCCGCCAGCGCCAGATTAAGCGGCCGCTGCATCGAGTACGTCTCCAGATCGTCAGGCGCGTACGCCAGATCGCCGAACAGTCCCTTCCACGCCCACAGGTCGTCGGCCGCAACCTGATGGCCGCTCACCTCCGGGTATTCCGCCAGGACGCAGCGCTGGAACGCCGACTCATCAGAGTCCGGCGTGCCGGGAAACGTGAGTGAATGGGCGCTCACGTCGGCGAAGATCGCCCCCGTGCGTTTGAGCATGCCGGCGATACAGGTCAGGCTGGACGAATCCAATCCTCCACTGAGGTGCACAGCCGCGCGCGGCACTCCGTGGAGGCGTCGCCGCACACTCCCGATGAGCAGTTCCCGGAAGCGCTCCACGTAGTCGTCCTCGCGGACGAATCGTTCCTCGGGCCAGTCACCGATGGAGGCATGCCGCTGGCGAGACACGCGCCCCCGTTCTGAGACCAGGCTGTATCCGGGCGGCAGTCGTGAGACGGCGCGAAACGCGGTCTCCTCGATGTCGGATGTCCCCCCCTCCGCCAGGTACCGGATCAGAAAGGCCCGATTGAGATCCTGGCGTCCGGGCAATGCGGCAGCCACGGTCCTGGCTCGCGCCCCGCAGACGAGCACGTCAGTGTCAACGCCGGTGTAAAGGGGCCGGATCCCCATCGGATCGCAGGCTGCCAGCAGCCGTTGGCTCCGAGGATCCCAGAGCACGAACGCGAAATCGCCGACCAGATACTGGGGACAGCTCGCACCCCATTTCCGATAAGCGGCCATCACTAGGTCCAGGTCTGATCGCGCACCCCCCCCCGTGACCGCCTCGATCTCTTCACGGTTGTCGAGGCGCACCTCGCCCGCGCAGATGACGTGCGACCCTGGCGACGGGCCCGGCTCTGCAGCCACCATCGGCCCGCGGTCCGCCTCCCCTCGTGTCGTCATGATCTGGCAGCAACTGGAGGCGCCCACCTCGGGCGCGACCCAGCCCCCCAGAGGACGGCTGAGCCGAAGCCTGTCTGTGCGCGCCGGTTCTCCGCTGAGCCTGAGCACCACGACAAAGTCGAGCGGCGCTCCCGTCCCTGTCACAAGCGGGACACCAATCCCAGGCGATCAAGTTCCTCCAAGAACCGCACGATATCGGCACGCAGCACGTGAGGCTCAACGTCGAATCGTCCCTGCAATCGCTGCACGATGCCGTCGCAGGTCTCGCCATCCGCGAGGACCTCCCAGACAGCGCACCCCACCGCGTTCAGCGTGAAGTACTGCCCGGTCCGTCCATCCAACAGGGCGGATTCCGCGCCCACTCGCACCGACAACACGGCCGGCCCCTGACGCAGGCTCACACCACCTGTCACGGGATGGACCGCACCGTCTTGACCACGCCCAGATCGGGTTACCGGATTCACGTCGCCCCCTCTTTCAGATCCACCGCCGCAGGTGGTGATTGGCGTACAACACGGCTGGGTACGTCGAAACAAAACTCCACAGGAACGTGTTCAAGCCCATGATCCTGGCGCACATCAGGTGGAACAGAAGACCCACAATGAGCCAACCAGCGGCCATCCAGGCAGGCGCCAGCAGCACCACCGGACTCGCACACTCCCAAACGATGGTGGCCCAGGCGATACGTTTCGCCAAGGTGCGATGCCTGGCGAGAAACGCGCGCACCCGATGATTGCCGACCACCCGCAGCGCGAGGATCCCTGGAAGCGCCTCACCGGACCGCCATGGGAAGGAAAACGCCTTGTACCAGCCAGCCACCGAGTAGGCCAAGACCGCCTGCATCGCGATAAACGCCACCGCCGCACTCGCGACCGCAGGCGTACCGCTCAACAGCCCAATGGCCACGCCTCCCAAGGTCGCAGAGAGGATGCCCTCCGCACCATCACCTCCGCCTGGGGAATAACGCTCGAGCACCACCCCGAGCAACAGCGCTGCCGCAGCGCAACTCCCCACAACCACGGTTGATGTCGGCGGCCACAGCAACGGCAGAGCCGCCGCGAATCGGAGCAGCGCCGCCGTCAGCACCGGCACCGGACCGGCGCGAGCGGCACGCGAACGGTCCCCACGGTCGAAGGGGCCACCGGACGTGTAGTTGCGCCAGGCGTACACCATCTCGGCTGCCGACACCACGACCGCCACCGCCGCGACGGCTCCGCTCAGTCGCAGCACGCCGACTGGATCGCCCAGCAGCTCAGAGCCGGCGTTGAAAGCCAGACCACACCTCACAGCTGACCGATTCTGCGCCGTCGGGACACACGGTCACGACGGCAATCCGCATCCGGAACGCGCGGCCCGGAGATGAAGCCAATCGCTTGTTGACGACGCCGGCAATGCGCGCGAAGGCGACGACGGCCTCGCTCCGGGCCAACGGATCCGCGCTCCGAATCGCATCACAGGTGGAGAGGCACCACCGCTCGAACGCCATGGCTCCCCGTCGCTCTGGATTCCACAAGGTGGCGACCGCTCCCCTGGCAGGGACGAACTCGAAGGGCTGCCACCGGCTCGTCGCACCGTCCTCGCCCTGATCGTCGCCGACTGTCCAGACGCGCACCTGCCTCATCCTGGGATTCGGCGCGAAGAAGCGGAAGGACGGGACCAACGAGCCCGCGCGCCGCACGTAACGGCGCGGCCATCGCCAGGGCAGGTTGGCCACCAGCGTCGTCAGGAACCAGAGGATCAACAGGCCCGTTAATACGCGTTCCACCGCCTACACCTCGGGCCGGCTCGTCTCAGTCACCAGACTCTGCTGGCGAGGCATCCAGCCGCCCCGCCGCGCGCGCCAGCAGGAACGCCCGGATGAACTCGTCCAGATCCCCATCCAGCACGCGGCTCGGATCCCCCACCTGATACTTCGTCCGGTGATCCTTCACCATCTGATACGGCGCCAGCACGTAGCTCCGGATCTGGCTGCCGAAGGCGATGTCCTTCTTCTCCCCGCCGATCTGCTCGAGCTTGGCCTGCTGCTCCTTGAGCTTCATGTCGTACAGCCGGGCCTTGAGCACCTTCATCGCCGACGCGCGGTTCTTGTGCTGCGACCGCTCGTTCTGACACGACACGACGATGCCGGTCGGCAGGTGCGTGATCCGCACGGCCGAATCGGTCACGTTGACGTGCTGGCCGCCCGCCCCGCTGGATCGATAGGTGTCGACGCGCAGATCCTTCTCCTCGATCTCCACATCCACATCGTCGGGCAACTCGGGCCAGACGTAGACCGACGCAAAGGACGTGTGCCGGCGCGCGGCCTGATCGTAGGGCGAGATGCGCACGAGGCGGTGCACGCCGGCCTCGGCCGCGAGCAGGCCGTACGCGTATTCGCCGGCCACCGTGATCGTCGCACTCTTGATGCCGGCCTCTTCCCCGGGCTGCAGATCCACGACCTCGCGCTTGAACCCGCGCCGTTCACACCAGCGCAGATACATGCGCAGCAGCATCTCGGCCCAATCCTGCGACTCGGTGCCGCCCGCGCCGGGATGGATGGTCACGATGGCGTTGCTGGCGTCCATCTCGCCCGACAACATCGTGCGGACCTCGCCCCGTTCGATGGTCTCGGCGTAGGCCGCCAATCCCTGATCGAGATCGGCCAGCACCGGCTCCCCCTGACGCGCCCAGTCCACCAGCACCGCCAGATCGTCGGTCTGCGTCCGAATCGCCGCGGCCAGGGTCCGGTCGTCATCGAGCCGGCGCCGGCGCTGCAGCGTCTGCTGCGCGGAGGCCTGATCCTTCCAGAACTCGGGATGCGAGACCTGGGTCTCGATGTCGGTCAGTTCACGTGTGAGGCGGGCTTCGTCAAAGCCCCCTCCGAAGATCGGTGGCCCGTTCGGCCAGTTCTTCGTAACGGCGGGTCAGTTCCTCGATCGTGCGTTCTGTCATCAATGGTCCCAATCAGGTCCGGCGGCGCGACACGGCCACCCAGGCGGCCAGGGCGAGCGCCACCCACGCCACCACATCGCCCACATAACTGTAGATCGTCCGGCCCGTCAGCAGGCGCACATCTCCGGTGACCGCCACGGTCTCGAACAACGGCGTGGCCAGCACGGTCCGGCCGTAGGGGTCGACGATGCCCGAGATGCCGGTGTTGGCGGCCCGCACGAGGTACCGCCCCTGCTCCACCGCGCGCACGCTGGCCTGGGCGAAATGCTGGTGCGGCGCGGAGGAGTGGCCGAACCACGCGTCGTTGGTGATGGTCGTGAGCAGATCGGCGCCGCCGGCCGTGAACGCGCGCGCGATCCACGGGTACACCACTTCGTAGCAGATGGCCACACCGGCGCGCACCACGCCCGTGTCGAGCACGGACGGCTGCGTGCCCGCCGCAAAGTCCGACACCTTTTCGACCAGCGGGCCGATGAAGAACAACAGGGACTTGAGCGGCACGTACTCACCAAACGGTACGAGCTGCATCTTCCGGTACCCGCCACGCGAAACGCCGTCGTCGCCAATCGCGACCGCGGAGTTGTAGAGACGATCCCCGTCAGCATTCCGCTCGTATTCGTCCGTGCCGATGATCATCGGCGTCCGGGTGGTGCGCGCCAGCGCCCGCACGGGCTCCGCCGCGTGCGGCTCCGCCTCGAAGAAAAACGGCGTCGAGGCCTCGGGCCAGACAACGAGCCGGGCGCCGGACGTGATGACCTGGCGGCTCAGGTCCAGATAGCGCTCCACGATGATCGCGCGGTAGGCCGGGTTCCACTTCTCGTCCTGCGCAACGTTGCCCTGCAGCAGGCCGACCTTGACCACGGGCCCCCGCGTGACCAGCGTGGCGCCGGCCACCCGCCATGTCCCCAGGGCCGCGACCACGATCACCAGCGCCGCCACGCCGCCGGCGGCCCACCGGTCCACGCGCCGACGCGACACGACGAGCACGGCCGTCGCGGTCGACACCAACGCCAGGAGCAGCGACACACCGAAGACGCCGGTCACACTCGCCAGCTGAATGACGGGGGCCACGCCGGCCTGTGACGTACCCAGCAGCGCCCACGGAAAGCCGCCACCCACCCAGCCGCGCAGCCACTCGGCCGCCACCCACAACCAGGGCGCCAGCCACAAGGCGCCCACGCCGTGCCGGTCGATCGCGCGCCCCAGCAGCGCCGCCGCCAGCGCCGGATACAGGGCGAGGTACGCGGCGAGCAGCAGCATCACCAGCCAGGCCACCACCATCGGCAGCCCGCCATGCAGATGCATGACTTCAACCACCCACGAGACGGTCAGGCTGAAATGCAGCGCCCCGGCGGCCCAGCCCAGCACAAACGCGCGCCGGCGATCGATCGCGACGGCGATCCAGAGCGGCGCCAGCGCCGTCCAGGCGAAGGCGGCGTGACCGTACTTGGGAAAACTCAGTGCCAGGAGCGCGCCGGACAGCAGCGCTAGCGCAACGGCCATGGGGAGGGAATCAGCGCGTCACGCGCGGTGTGTACCCTTCGCGCACGAGGCGGGCGCGCACATCGTCGGCCTCGCTCTGAGTGCCGTAGGGGCCCACGCGCACGCGGAACAACTGGTCGGGCGCACCGCGGGTCGGCACCAGCACGAACGCGGAGACCTTGATCGCCTTGAGCTTGGCCACCAGACCGTCGGCGGCCTCGCGACCCCGAAACGCCCCGACCTGCAGGAACCACCCGCCGTCGGCGGCAGGCGGCGGTTCGGCCGCGGCCGTGGCGGGCGGCGACGCGGGCGGCGGAGCTTCCGTGACCGGCTCCGGCGGCGGCGTCGTGGCGGGTTCAGACGGCTTGGCGGCCGTGCCGGACCCGGCCAGCAGATCGTGATAGCCAAGCTCCTCGACGGCAGGCGGTGGCGCCTCCACAGGCACGGTGGCACCGGTATCGGCCGCCATCACCCCCGGTTCGGCGACCGTGCCGCGCACGCCGCGTCCCACCGCCACACCCAGCAGGAAGATCACCACCGCGAGCACCACGGTGGAGATGAACACGAAGACGAGTTGCTTCCAGCTGAGCTGGATTTCCCGGAACTCTCGGTCACTCATGCTGTTCGTCCGATCTTACACCTGCCCGCCGCCCAGCCTGGCCAGCAGGTCCCGGGCCGCCGTCGACGCCGGATCGAGCTGCAGGGCCCGCTTCACCTCGGCAATCGCCGCCGTCACGTTGCCCTGTTCACTCAACGTCTCGGCCAGTTGGAGCCGCGCCTCCACGGTCTCGCGCGCCCAGACGGCGATCCGGAACGCATCGACGGCTTCGGCCAGCCGGCCGCTCCGGCGGTAGATCTGCCCGAGCAGCCGGTGGGCCTCGTCATGGTAGGGCTGCAGGTACACCACGCGCCGAAGCTCCGCGATGGCACCGCGATCGTCTCCCTGTTCGAAGAGCCGGCGCCCGCGCCCGAGATGAAACGCCGCCAGTTCCTGCTGCTCCCGCTGCGCGGGAGTGGCGATGGCCGACGCGACGCGCACGACGGGCTGATCGGCCAGTCGTGTCGGCAGACGCTCGAGGCCGGCCGGCACCCGCTCGGTCAACATCGCGGGACCAATCTCGACCGAGGTGCCCAGTTGCCGCGCCAGTTCAAGCTCCCGCTGCGCCTCCACCCGGCGATCGACGGCCGCCAGCATCTGGCTCATGACCAGGTGCGCATCGCCGTCGGCCGGGTCGTACCGCACCACTTCGCGCAGCCAGTAGATGGCCGCGTTGGCGTCGCGGCTCCGCGCATAGGCGTAGCCGAGATTAAAGAGGAAGTCCGGATGATCGGGCGCCTGGTCGGCTGCGCGGGTGAAGAAAAACGTCGGCAAGCCCGTCTGCGGCGTGCTGCCGCGGCGCATCTGGATCACCCCCAGCGCGTTGGAGAGCCAGGGAGAGGCGCGTTCGGCGTCGAGCGACTGCAGACGCGCATAGGCCTCGTCGAATCGCCGCAGTTCGATCAGCGACCAGGCCGCCGCATATTGCGCCTGCCGATCGAACCGGGACGTGCGCGGCACCGCTGCCGCCGCCGACAACGCCTTGTCGTGGGCGCCCTGCTCGGTGTGCAGGTCCCACAACGCCAGCAGCACGCGCGCGTCGGCGCCGGCCTGCCCGCGGGCCGCCTCGAGAAACCGTTCCTGCACGGCGGGTGTCGACGCCACCAGGCCCTTCACGTACTGTTCGAACGCCGCAATCGGCATGCGCGGCTCCGCGTCGCCGCGCGGACGGCTCGTCAGCCGTCCGACCAGATCCGTCACGACGGCATACAACTCGGTGGCGGGCCCCTCAGCCGACGCCTGCGCCCGTTCGTGTGCCGAGTCCAGCCGGATGCGCCGCGCGCTGATCGTCAGCGTGCGACCCAGGCGCACGTCGCCGATGACGAGGTCCGTGGCGCCCACCAGTTCGCCCACCCGGATCATCGTCGCGCGCGTGAGCGCGGCCGACAGCGGCAACTGGAGCCGGCCGAAGGCTTCCACCCGTTCCGGCCGCGCCACGGCCGCCAGGCCCCGTGCCTCCAGATCGTCGGCCACCAGCAGCGCCGTCGCCTCGCCCAGCCAGAAGCCCGCCCCCTCGCCCCCGGGCACGTCACCGTCGACGGTGACGGTGAACGGCAATACGAGGAGCCGGTCCACGCGCGTCGGCGCCGGCGCGGGCGGCGCGGTCTGCGCCTCCGCGGGCGCCGCCAGCGCGACGCCGGCCATGACCACCGCGCAGAGCCACGCGCTCACGCTCCGATTGTGACGACGAACGTTCCTCCGCATGTCCCTCCCTGCGCACGGCACTGATCAAACACCCCGGTCACGGCCAGACCGGCCAGCGCAGACATCTCGCGGAACAGCGCCGCGTAGAACCCACACAGCGGCGCCGGCGGCGCCTCGCGCGCGCCACAGAACACCGACCCCTCGATTGTGACGTGGATTTCGCCGCGCGCCACACGGGTGCGGGCCACCGTCGCCGCGCACGTCGACGCGGCCACCATCCGGAATCGTCGACCGACGGCGCGCGCCCGCCAGGCTCTCGGCAACCGGCTCAACCAGCGACGCCGCCACTCCGGCACGTCCGCCCACGTCCACTGCGCCACCAGGCGGCCGGCCAGATCGACGACGCGCGCATATTGCAGCCCCTCGGTGCGCAGAAACCCCACCACGGCCGTCATCGGCGCATAACCCAGAGTGCCGTCGCGCCGTCCCTCGGCCGCCAGCCAATGATCGTAGAACTCGGCCCGTGTGGGCAGTTCGTCGACAATCGCCTGCTGAAGGGCCGCCGCCAGCAGGCGTCCCACCCGAACGTCCCGTGTCATGATGCTCCCGCATGCCAGACAAGACGATCGCCGGCGTCATTCTGGCCGGCGGTCGCGCGCGCCGGCTCGGCGGACGCGACAAGAATCACCTCGTCATACGGGACGACCACGACGACCGCCCGGGCCGCTCCATCATCGTTCGACAGGTCGATCTGCTGCAACGGGTGGCCGCGCGCGTGTATGTCGCCACGACACCGGCGGACCACGCCGCACAGCCGGACCGGTTCTCCGGACTTCCCGTCGTCGTGGTGACCGACGCCGTCGACGGCGCGGGACCGCTGGCCGGCCTCCACGCGGCGCTGCGCGCGACGACCGCCGGCCGCCTGCTGGTGCTGGCTGGTGACCTGCCGTTTCTCTCGCCCGCGCTGCTCGAGGCACTGGCCGACGTTCCGTCGTGGGCAGACGGCCAGTGGGTCGTGACGCCGCGCGGCCCCGAACCGCTGGTGGCGTGTTACCGGCGGCGCATCGCGGACCGCCTGGGGCGCCTGCTGCGCGATGGCGAACGGCGCGCCGCGTCACTCGGCGCCGGGCTGGCCATGGCGGCCCTCGACGAAGACGCCCTGGCGCGGCTCGGCGATCCGGCCCGGCTGCTCACCAACATCAACACGCCGGACGATCTGCGCCGGGTACAATAACGGATTGCATGATCCTGCCAGTCCACGCTCACGTCCGTCAGCGCCTGCGCGATGCGCTGCAGCGCGCCTTCGGCCTCGCGCCTGACGCGCTGCCTTCGATCGTCATCGAAACGCCGCCCCGCCGCGCGCTGGGTGATCTCGCCGTGCCGGTGGCGTTTGAACTGGCGCGGGTCCTGCGCAAGCCGCCCAGAGTCATTGCCCAGGAACTGGCCGCCGCGATCGGCGCCATGGACGGCGTCACGCGCATCGAGGCCGCGCCGAACGGCTACCTGAACTTCTTCCTCGATCGGCGCGCGTTCACCCTCGATCGGTTGCAGGGGCAGCCGCCGGCCGCACCGGCGTCATCCGGCAAGGTCATCGTCGAGCACACGGCGATCAACCCGAACAAGGCCGCGCACATCGGCCACCTGCGGAATGCGGCGCTGGGCGACACGCTCGTGCGGCTGCTCCGCTTTCAGGGCCGCCCGGTCGAGGTCCAGAACTACATCGACGACACCGGCGTCCAGGTGGCCGACGTGGTCGTCGGCTTCACGGAACTCGAGGGGCGCGACCTTGCGGCGGTGCGCGCGCTGGCCGACGATCCGTCAACGCGCTTTGACTACTACTGCTGGGATCTGTACGCAAAGGTCACCGAGTGGTACGAAGGCGACAAGGCCCGTCTGCAGGTGCGCGCCGCGACGATGCACGACATCGAGGAAGGCGGCAACCCGCGCGCGGCGATGGGCGCCTTCATCGCCGACCGCATCGTCCGTTGCCATCTGAAGACGATGGCGCGTCTCAACGTGGACTACGACCTGCTCACGTGGGAAGGCGACATCCTGCGGCTGCACTTCTGGGCCAAGGCCTTCGAGGAACTCAAGCAACTCGGCGCGGTGTTCCTGCAGACCGAGGGACCGTTGGCGGGCTGCTGGGTCATGAAGATTGATGACGCCGCGGGCGCCGCGCCGGCGGACAACGAGACCGATGACGAGGCGCAACGCGAGAAGGTCATCGTGCGTTCAAACGGCACGGTGACCTATGTCGGCAAGGACATCGCCAACCAGTTCTGGAAGTTCGGGCTGCTCGGTCAGGACTTCCACTACCGCGTGTTCGAGGACCGCGGCGGGCGTCCGCTGTGGGCCACGACGTCGCAGGAGGGACTGGCCCCCGCGCCGCCGCCGGCCTTCGGCCGGGCCGCGGCCGTGTATAACGTCATCGATTCCCGACAGGCGTACCTGCAGCAGCTGCTCAAACAGTCGCTGGCGACCATGGGGTTTCCGGACCAGGCGGCGCACTCCACCCACTTCGCGTACGAGATGGTGGCGTTGTCGCATGCGACGGCGCGCGAACTCGGGTACGCGGATTCGGAATCCAGCGGCAAGCCGTTTGTCGAGGTCTCCGGCCGCAAGGGCCTGGGCGTCAAGGCCGACGACCTGATCGATCGGCTGATCGCCACGGCGGCCGCCGAAGTGCGCGCCCGGCAGGCGGAGCTGCCCGACGAGACGGTGCAGACCATCGCGCGGCGGATCGCCGTCGCCGCCGTCCGGTACTTCCTCGTGAAGTTCTCGCGAGGCAAGGTCATCGCGTTCGACATTCAGGAGGCGCTGAGCTTCGAAGGCGAGACCGGCCCCTACCTGCAATACGCCGTCGTGCGCGCCAGGAACATCCTGACGAAACTCGAAGAACGCGACGGCGTCGCGGCGGCGTCGCTGGCCGCCCGCGTGGCCGCCTTGCCGCCCACCGCGATTGCGCCGGGCGACGACGGCGACGAATTGTGGGGCCTGGTCCTCGAGGCGTCGCGCCTGGACGAACTGGTGGACTCCGCCGTGCGCGCGCTGGAGATCTCACACGTGGCCAAGTTCGCCTTTGGCCTGGCGCAGTCGTTCAACGCGTTCTACCACCGCCAGCCCATCCTGAAGGAAGAGCGGGAGGACGTCCGCCTGTGGCGCGCGGCCGCCGTGCGGTATTGCCTGGCGCAACTGACGACCGCGCTGGACCTGATGGGATGCGAAGTGCCGGAGAGGATGTAGGGTCCGTGGGTCCCAGGGTCCAGGGTCCAGGGTCCGGGGTCCAGGGGCCGGTGATCGCGGTGGCGTTTCCGCGGGAGGACTACGTCGCCGCGCTCGAGAAGGCCGGCGCGACCGTGCGCGTACTGTCGCCGTCAGACGACCCGCTGCCCGACGCACTCGATCAGGTGGATGGCGTCCTGCTGACGGGCGGACCGGACGTGCGCCCTTCGATCTATGGCGCCGCCGCGACCCATCCGACCGTGGAGGTCGACGAGACCCGCGACGCGTATGAACTGCCGCTGGCGCGCGCCGCGCTGACCCGCGCGCTGCCGCTCCTGGCGATCTGCCGCGGCGTGCAGGTGCTCAACGTGGCCGCGGGCGGCACACTCATTCAGGACCTGCCCAGCGAGCACCCGTCTCCGCTGACCCACTCACTGACCGAGCCCCGGGATGTGGTCGCGCACGACGTGCATGTGACCACCGGCTCGCGGCTGGCCGCGCTGCTGACGGGTGTGATGACCCACGAGGGCCGCGTCGGCGTCAACAGCCGTCATCACCAGGCGATCGATCGCGTGGCCGAGGGCTTCACCGTGACCGCCGTCGCCCCCGATGGCGTGGTGGAAGCCATCGAACAGCCCGCCGCGCCGTTCTGCATCGGGGTGCAGTGGCACCCGGAGAATTTTCACCGGACCGGCCGGTTCGCGGGACTGTTCGACGGATTGGTCGAGGCGGCGCGATCGAACACCGCCAGGCACTCCACGTGCGGAGTCCCGGGGAACATGTCGAAGGCCTCGATCGACGTCAGTTCGTAACCGCCGGCGAACAACCGCGCGGCGTCCCGCGCCAGTGTCGGCACATCACACGAGACGTACACCACGCGCGGGGTGCGCCAGCGCAACAGGCCGTCTGCGGCCTCCGGCGAGAGACCCGTGCGAGGCGGGTCGACCACCACGACGTCGGCCTCGGGCGCCTCGGCCGCGCCGGTCACGCCTTCCACCGCGCCGGCCTGGACGCGCAGACGCTCGCTCCACGCCGGCGCGTTGGCCGACAGATCGCCGCTGCTGAACTCGTCGCCTTCCACGGCCAGCCCCCGCTGACCGCGCGCCGCCATCGGGATCGCGAACAACCCGACGCCCGCATACAGATCGACGAAGTGGTCCCCTTGCGCAGCGTTCAGCACGCGCTCGAGCAACGGCCCGACCAGGAAGCGATTGCCCTGGAAAAACGACGCGCCCCGGCGCGCCCACGTCACATCCGGCACGCCCGTCTCTGCGGACGCCCACGCGCGGCTGCGTTCGATCAACCGATCGGCGCCGGCCGCCAGGAAGTGGCCGCGCGTCGTCAACACCACGACGCCGGTGACACCCGGCGTCAACGGCCGGCCGATCCAGCCCTCAAGCGCCGCGCCCGGACGCAACGTGCACACCAGCACGCGCCCGGCGCCGCCCGTATCCTCCGAGAGGAGGATCGATTCACACGCGAGCAGTCCGTCACCGGTCGCCAGCGCAAACCCGTCGACCGCCTCGAGGGCCGCCGCCGACAGCTGGCCGGTGGCCGCGGCGTCGCACCACTGATGGGTGCCCTCCCGCAGGAAGCCCAGCCGGCGCTGGCTCACGTGCAGCCGCGCGCGCACACGGTACGCGGACTCGGGCGACCCGAGCACGGGCACCACCGCGTCGAGCGGCCGGCGCGCCAGGCGTCTGAAGGCGTCGGCAATGACGTCGGCCTTGAGCGCCAGTTGCCGCGGGTACGCGACATGGGCGTACGCCCGCCCGCCACACCGGGGATCCGCGCCCGGCTCGCGCCGGTCGGGGCTGGCCTCCAGCACCTCGCGCGTCTCGGCCCAGGTCACCTCTCCCCGTCGCCGAATCACTCGCGCGCGCACGCGTTCACCGGGAATGGCACCGGAGACGAAGACGATGCGTCCGTCGTGCCGCGCCAGCATGTCGCCGCCGGCCACGGGCCGTTCAATGTCGAGTTCGAGATCCACGCCTCAGTCTCCAATACCCGTCAGGTCCGGCAGGCCCAGGTGCCCGCGCACACCACGTTCGACCGTCGCGGTGAGCGCGCGGTCCCAGGCCTCTGCCTCCAGCCGGCCGCGAAACGGCGCGAGATCCGCCTCCGCGTCCTTCGTCACCGCGGCCAGCAGCTCGTCCGGCATCGCCTGCCGCCCGGCATCGATCAGACGCCGATCGAGGCCGGCCAGCGGCGCCAGCACCTGGGCACGGGCGTCTCCGCGCGCCGTCCGCAGCGCCTCACGCATGCCGGCCAGCGCATCCAGCACCGCCGCCGCTTCATCACGCAACGCCTCCGGCAACTCGAGGCGGCCGCCGAGCGCGGTCAACCGCTCCATGGCGCGGGCCAGATCCTTCGAGGCCGATCGGCGCGACGAACCGCTGCCGCGATCGTCGGCCGGCACCGTCCCCTCGGCCTCACCCGCCGCCGGCATCCCGACGGCGCGCCGCCAATCGTCGTACACTTGACGCACGTCGTCTTCGCAGAACTCGATCCGCAGGGGACGACGCGAGGTCCCGCGGCGATGCCGCTCGGCCTTCTGATCGATGCCACGGAACACGGCCGACAGGGGAATGCCTTCCTCGGCCCACTGTCGGACCATCACAAAACCCGGGCCCACCACCCGCACCAGGTGGCCGCCGTTGACGCGCGTCAGGTACGCCTCGACCTGCCGGCAGTAGTCGCCCAGGTCACTCACGAGTGAGCATCTCCCACACCACTTCACCAGCCACGAGCCGGGTCGGCGTGTCGACGCCGGCCGTGCGCACCAGCAGCGCGCCGTCGGCGTCGAGGCCCACCGTCATGCCCCGCCGATCCTCGCCGCCTTCGCGCCACCGGACGGGCGCCCGCTCGAGCGCGGCCGCGCCTCGGGCGCGCCACCGCGCCAGCACCTGGTCGCGACGGCCGGCCCGCAGCTCGGCCACCGCCTCGTCGAGGCCGCGCCGAATGTCGGCCACCAGCGCGTCACGATCGACATCGCGTCCACACTCTTCGGCGATGGAGGTGGCGCGATCGGCAATGGCGGGCGGATACGCGGACCGCCGCAGGTTGACGCCAATGCCCACGATCACCACCGCGTCGGGCGTCCCGAGTTGATGTCCTTCACACAGGATGCCGGCCAGCTTCCGCCACGGACGGCCGATCACCACGTCATTGGGCCACTTCAATTCCACCGGCAGTCCGGTCCGGGCGCCGATCGCGTCGGCCGCGGCCACGCCGGCCGCCAGCGTCAGCGGCGCCAGGTCGGCCGGGGCGTCCGCCACACGCACGACGATGGACAGATACAGGCCGGCGCCGGGCGGCGACCACCAGGTGCGGCCATGACGGCCGCGTCCCGCCGTCTGCTGGTCGGCCAGCACGGCGGTGCCGTCAACGGCGCCGGCGGCCGCCAGCGCCAGCGCGAGATCGTTGGTGGACTCGACGGCGTCATACACGTGCAACGGGGCGGCCGCGCCGGCCGCGGCCGGCTCACTGCGGGGCGAGTTCGACATGCGCCGTGTCTCCGTCGACCAGCGTCAGCGACTCGAGGGCGGCATTGTTGCCGGCGGTCACGTCCCCCTGCACCCGCGCCCACGCCGGCTCCGCCGCGCGCGGCAGCGAGACACGGACGCGCAACGGCACCGCGAACCCCAGCTTCTGCTCCGACCGGATGGTCCGGATTCGCGTGGACACGTCGACGGCCAGCGCCAGATCGCGTTCATCGTCATCGGACGCCGCGTGCGCCGCACACTCGGCGGGCGACGGCCACGCCGCCCCGTGGATCGATCCCCCCTTCCAGGTGGACCACACTTCCTCGGTCACAAACGGCATGAACGGCGCAAACAGCCGCAGCAGCACGGACAACCCCGTCTGCGCGGCCGTCACCGCCGACTGCGCCGCGGCATCGTCACCCTGCCGGCGGCGCTTGACCAGTTCGATGTAGTGATCGCAGAACCACCAGAAAAACGTTTCGGTCTCGCGCAGGGCCGCCGCGTAGTCGTACTCGTCGAGCGCGCGCGTCGCGCGCGACACCACGGCCGACAGCTGGCGCAACATCCCGCGATCGATGGGTTCGGTGACCGGCCCCGCCGGTTCGACGCGGCCCAGCACGAACTTCGAGGCGTTGAGAATCTTGATCGCCAGGCGCCGGCCCACCTTCATCTGCCCCGGCTCAAACGCCGTGTCGACGCCCGGCCCGCCACGCGCCGCCCAGTACCGCACCGCGTCCGAGCCGTGTTCCTCGAGCAGCGCCATCGGCGTGACCACGTTGCCCTTGGACTTCGACATCTTCTTGCGATCGGGATCGAGCACCCAGCCGGAAATCGCCGCGTCACTCCACGGCAGGGCGTTCGTCTCCAGCTCCGCGCGCAGGACCGTCGAAAAGAGCCAGGTGCGGATGATGTCGTGCGCCTGCGGACGCAGGTGCATCGGGTACGTGCGCGCGAAGAGATCGGGATCCCGCTCCCACCCGCACACCAGCAGCGGCGTGAGCGACGAGGTGGCCCACGTGTCCATCACGTCCGGGTCGCCGGTGAATCCGCCGGGCACGCCCCGTTGATCCGCCGTGAAGCCGTCGGGCACGTCGGTCGACGGATCGATCGGCAGCCGGGACTCGTCGGCCAACAGGGGCGACGTGTAGTCGGTGACCCCGTCGGCGCCGATCCGGTACCAGACCGGGAAGGGAACGCCGAAGAAACGCTGCCGGCTCACACACCAGTCGCCGTTGAGGCCGTTGACCCAGTTGTCGAATCGGGCCCGCATGTACTCCGGATGCCAGCGCAGTTCACGGCCGCGCGCCAGCAACGCCTCGCGCACCGGCATGGTCTGGATGAACCACTGGCGCGACGTGATGATCTCGAGCGGCCGATCGCCCTTCTCGAAGAACTTGACGTGATGGGTGATCGGCCGCGGATCACCCAGCAGGTCGCCCGACTCGCGCAGCTGCTCGACGATGCGGGCGCGCGCCTTCGCGGCAGGCAACCCTACGAGCTGGTCGTAACAGGTCTGCGCGCGCGCGGCGTCCACCGACGCCCAGCCGGCCTCGCCCCACGTGACCGGACGGAACGTGCCGTTGGGCTGCAGAATCGCGCGGACCGGCAGCTGCAACTCGCGCCACCAGACGACGTCGGTGACGTCGCCGAAGGTGCAGATCATCGCGATGCCGGTGCCCTTCTCAGGGTCGGCCAGCGGGTGCGCCTTCACCGGCACCTGGGCGCCGAACAGCGGCGTCGTGACGGTGGTGCCAAACAGCGGCTGGTACCGCGGGTCATCGGGATGCGCGACCAGGGCGACGCAGGCGGGGATGAGTTCGGGACGCGTCGTGTCGATCTCGACGAACCCGCCGTCGGGCCGCGCGAAGCGGATCTTGTGGTACGCGCCCGGCATCTCGCGGTCTTCCAGTTCCGCCTGCGCGACGGCGGTACGGAAGTCGACGTCCCACAACGTCGGCGCTTCGAGCTGATACGCCTGGCCGCGGCGCAGCAGCCGGAGGAACGCCAGCTGCGAGACGCGCTGCGCTTCGCGACCGATGGTGGCGTAGGTCAGCGACCAGTCGACCGACAGGCCCAGCCGGCGCCACAGATGTTCGAACACCACCTCGTCCTCGGCGGTCAGACGCGCGCACAACTCGATGAAGTTGGGCCGCGAGACGCTCACGGGCGGTTTCGGCGGTTCGGACGGCGGCGTGAACGACGGGTCGTACGGCAACGACGGGTCGCACCGCACTCCGTAGTAGTTCTGCACGCGGCGTTCGGTGGGCAGGCCGTTGTCATCCCACCCCATCGGGTAGAACACCGCGCGGCCGCGCATGCGCTGATAGCGCGCCACGACATCGGTGTGGGTGTACGAAAACACGTGACCGACGTGCAGCGAGCCGCTCACGGTCGGCGGCGGGGTATCGATGGCGTAGACACGGTCGCGCGGGGCCTGCCGATCAAAGCGATACACGCCTTCGGCCTCCCAACGCGCCTGCCACTTCTGCTCTAGACCTTCTAACGACATGGGTTTTCTGGGCGAGGCTACCGGTTGCGTCGATCCAACTCCTCCACCACCTTGCGGACGACCTCGTCGGTGACGCGGGTGACGACGCGCCGCACCATCTCTTCGAGGTCCTTGGCGGGCACGGCCGGCTCGGCTGCGGCCATCGTGGGACGGGCCTGCTCCGCGGCAAGCAGCGCCGCAAACGCGGTCGCCAGTGACGGAGGCGCGGGCACCGACACAGGCGCGGACTCGGGCGCAGGCGTGGGCTCGGGCGCAGCCACAGGCGCGGGCTCGGGCTCGGGCTCGGGCTCGGCGACCACTGGCGCAGGCGCGGGCGTCACCTCAACCGGCGCGAGGACCGAGGGCGCCTCCGGGATCGGCGCGGCGACCGGCAACGCGGGGACCGGCGCCGGCTCCGGCACCGGCACCGGTGCCGTCGGCGCCGCCATCACCGGTTCGTCCGGAAACGACACCGGCAAGGGGATGGCGCGCGTCACCGTGGAGGGTGATGGCAAATCCCACTGCAGATCGGCCGGATCGATCGCCAGGGCTTCCTCGACCGGCAGGTGTGAGATGGGCGCCGCCAGGTCCACGCCGGGCGTGACGTCCGCCACGGGGCCATTCGGCGTGCTGCGCAGTTCCTGGATGTCGCGCTGAAAATCCGACACCGTGTTGGCGTCGAGACGGTGCGGCGCCGCGGACGGGTCGAGGCGGGAAAACGCCAGGTCGAGATCGTCCAGACCGCTTTCGAAGTCGGCCTCGACGGCGGCGGGAGCCGTCGCCGGCCCCGGTTCGGCCACCGACCAGTCGGGCGTCCTGCTCGCGGTCGGCTCGAGGCGCGGCATATCGGCCGGCCACAGATGGTCCGGCCGGCGCCCGGCCAGCAGCGCCCGGACGACGGCCGTGAGGCGATCCGGATCGAGCGGCTTGACGAGCACGCCGTCGCAACCGGTGCGGCGCGCCCGCGCCTCGTCCACCGGCTCAAAGGCGCCGGCCAGCAGCAGCACGGGAATCGCCGCCAGCGCCGGCGTCTGTTTGACGCGGGTCGCCAGTTCGTAGCCGTCGACGGAGGGCAGCGCGATGCCGGCCAGGATGATGTCGGGCCGGTCGTTGGTCAGGCGGGTCAACGCGGCGGCGCCATCCGGCTCGATCACGATCCGGATCGGATCGTTGGCGAACGTCAGCTGAATCACGCGGTGAATCGTGACGCTGTCGTCGGCGAGAAGGAGCGTGGCGGGCATCCGCGACTCAGATCACTTCAGCCCTGGGGGGCACGCTGCTGTTGATGAAGGTGACGATGTCCTGCATGGGCGTCCCGGGCAGGAAGATGCCCGCCACGCCCATGGCCTTCAGCTTGTCGACGTCCACGTCGGGAATGATGCCCCCGACCAGCACGCGCACGTGCGACAGGCCCTTCTCCTTGAGCAGTTCCATGACGCGCGGGCAGATGTGCATGTGCGCGCCGCTGAGGATGGACAGGCCGATCACGTCGGCGTCCTCCTGCAGGGCGGCGGCCACGATCTGCTCGGGCGTCTGGCGCAGGCCGGTGTAGATGACTTCCATGCCGGCGTCACGCAACGCGCGCGCGATGACCTTCGCGCCGCGATCGTGACCGTCCAGCCCGGGTTTGGCAATGACCACTCGAATGGTGCGCATCAGATTGACGGGACCTCTTCGTATTCACCCCACACGTCGCGCAGGGCGTCGCACATTTCGCCGACGGTGGCGTACGCGCGCACGCAGTCGAGCAACGCGTCCATCGTGTTGTCCGCGCCGCGCGCGGCCTCCTGCAGGGCGGCCAGCGTGCGCGCCACCTGCGCGTTGTCGCGGGTCCGCTTCAGCTCGGCCAGCCGCGCCAGCTGCCGCTCGGCGGCGGCATCGTCGATGTAGAGAATCGGCAGCGGCGTTTCGTCCGGATCCACGTACGCGTTGACGCCGACGATCGTCTTTTCCTTCTTCTCCACCGCCTGCTGGAAGCGGTACGACGATTCGGCGATCTCGCGCTGCGGGAACCCCTGTTCCACGGCCGCCACCATGCCGCCCATGCGATCGATGGCGTCGAAGTACTTGTAGGCGCCCTCTTCCATGTCGCGCGTGAGCGCCTCGACGAAGTACGACCCGCCGAGCGGATCGACCATGTGGGTCACGCCGCTTTCGTGCGCGATGATCTGCTGCGTGCGCAGCGCCAGGGTCGCGGCCTCGGCCGTCGGCAGCGCCAGCGCCTCGTCGAGCGAGTTGGTGTGCAGGGAGTTGGTGCCGCCGAGCACGGCCGACAGCGCCTGCAGCGCCGTACGGACCACGTTGTTGTACGGCTGCTGGGCGGTCAGCGACACCCCGGCCGTCTGGGTGTGGAATCGCAGTTTGAGCGACCGCTCGTCCTTCGCGCCAAACCGGTCGCGCATCACCCGCGCCCAGATCTTGCGCGCCGCGCGGTACTTCGCGATTTCCTCGAAGAAGTCGCTGTGCGCGTTGAAGAAAAACGAGATGCGCGGCACGAACTCGTCGACGTCCAGGCCGGCGTCGATGCCCCACTGGACGTACTCGATCCCGTCGCGCAGGGTGAAGGCCAGTTCCTGCAGCGCCGTCGCGCCCGCCTCGCGGATGTGATAGCCGCTGACCGAAATCGTGTTCCACTTCGGCACCTCGCGCGCGCAGAACTGGAAGATGTCGGTGATGAGGCGCATCGACGGCCGCGGCGGGAAGATGTATTCCTTCTGGGCGATGAACTCCTTCAGGATGTCGTTCTGAATCGTGCCCGACAGGCGGCGCCAGTCGGCCCCCTGCCGCTCGGCCACCACCAGATACATCGCGAAGATCATCGGCGCCGGCGAGTTGATCGTCATCGACGTCGTGATGTCGCCGAGCGAGATGCCCTCGAAGAGCCGCTCCATGTCGACCAGCGACGCGATCGACACGCCGCACTTGCCCACTTCGCCGAGCGACAACGGATGATCCGGATCGCGGCCCATCAACGTCGGCAGGTCGAACGCCACACTCAGGCCGGTGCCGCCCGCGGCCAGCAGCTGCTTGTACCGTTCGTTGGTTTCCTCGGGCGTGCCGAAGCCGGCAAACTGCCGCATCGTCCACAACTTGCCGCGGTACCCGGTGGGATGGATGCCGCGGGTGTACGGGAATTCGCCGGGCTCCGGGATGTCGCGCGCCGGGTCGAGGCCCGCCAGATGCTCGGCGGTGTACAGCCGTTCAATCGGGCGCCCGGAAATCGTGGTGAACGGCCCCGGCCGTTCGGACGGGCGTGACGCCTTGGCGGGTTCGGGCGCGGCGGGTTTCATGGCCGTCAATTATATATGCGTCAAGGACTTATGGGCGGCCGCGCCCATGCGCCCCGGCCCCTCCGTTGACTTCGGGAAAGAAGCCCCGGTAATCTCGGAGGGTTTGGCCACCGGCGCGCGTCGTGCCTGTGGCATTTTTTTCGTGGAGTTACTCATGTCGTCTGAAAACAGCGTCTTTGGCGCGATGCTTCAGGAATTTGCCGGCGCGGCCCGGCTGCTCGGTCTCGACGAAGGCCTCTGGAAGATCCTCACCCACCCCAAACGGCAGATCATCGTCTCGTGCCCGGTCGTGATGGACAACGGCAAGGTCGAAGTCTTCACCGGCTATCGTGTGCAGTACAACATCACCCTGGGCCCGGCCAAGGGCGGCATCCGGTTCCACCCGGACGTCACGCTCGATGAAGTGAAGGCGCTGGCGGCCTGGATGACCTGGAAGTGCGCGGTCGCGGGCGTCCCGTTCGGCGGCGGCAAGGGCGGGGTGATCTGCGACCCCACGAAGATGTCACAGCGTGAACTGGAAGCGCTGACCCGCCGCTACGTGGCGGAAATCGCCGATGCGATCGGGCCCGACAAGGACGTCCCCGCGCCGGATGTGAACACCAACGCGCAGACCATGGCGTGGGTGATGGACACCTACAGCATGCACGTCGGCATGACCTGCACCGCGGTGGTCACCGGCAAGCCGGTGGAGATGGGCGGGTCACTGGGCCGCCGCGAAGCCACGGGCCGCGGCGTGATGATCACGGCGCGCGAGGCGGCCAAACACCTGGGCTTCGACATCAAGGGCGCCACGGTCGCCGTGCAGGGCTTCGGCAACGTCGGGTCCGTCTCGGCCGACCTGCTCGCCAAACTCGGTTCGAAGGTCGTGGCGGTCACCGACTGGAAGGGCGGCGTCCACAATCCGAAGGGCCTCGACATCCCGGCGCTGATCACCTGGACCGAGCAGCACAAGACGGTCGCGGGCTTCCCCGGCGCCGACCCGCTCGACCCGGGCCAGCTGTTCGGCCTGGACGTCGACGTGCTGATTCCGGCCGCGCTCGAGAATCAGATCACGGAGAAAAACGCCGACAGCATCAAGGCCCGGGTGATCGTCGAGGGCGCCAACGGCCCCACCACGCCGGCGGCGCACCAGTCGCTGCACAAGCGCGGCGTGTTCATCGTGCCCGACATCCTCGCCAACGCGGGCGGCGTCACCACGTCGTACTTCGAGTGGGTGCAGGATCGCCACGGGTACTTCTGGGAGGAGCACGAGGTCAACGAGCGCCTCGAGCGGAAGATGGTCGAGGCCTTCAACACGGTCCTGCAGACCGCGCTGAAGTACAAGACCGACATGCGCACGGCCGCCTACATCGTCGCCATCAACAAGGTGGCCACGGTGACGCGCCAGCGCGGCATGTACGCCTGATCAGTGCGGAGTGCGCAGTGCGGAGTGCGGGGTGCGGGGTGCGCACCTCGCACTGGGCACTGCGCACTGCGCACTGCGCACTCCGCACTGGGCACTGCGCACTGGGCACTGCGCACTGCGCACTCCGCACTCCGCACTGGGCACTGATCAATCTTTGCCCGTGATGCCCGAGCGCAGCATCATGGCCGCGGCGATGAGCACGACGGCGACCACCAGCCAGCGTACGTAGTAGATATCCAGCGACGTGAAGATGTAGGCCGCGGCGAGCACGCCGGGAATGCCGCCGATCGCCAGCCCCAGGGCCGGCCGCTTGGCGTAGGCGTGTTTCTGCACGAAGCGCGCGCTGGCCACCGGCATCAGGAACGCGCACGACCCCATCATGATGGGGAACGCCGCGGCCGCGTTCATGCCGAGCATGCCGACCAGGATCATGCAGGGCGCGTAGAGCCCGATGCCCAGCGTCATGAGCGCGCCGAGCACGAAGTTGCCCGCCATGCCCAGCACGAGCTTCGTGCCTTCCAGCCCGATCGTGCCCACTTCGGTGCCTCCGCCGCCCAGGTTGCGCCAGGCGAACAACGCCGCCGCCACGAGCAACGCACCGCCCATGCCGATCTGGATGTTGCGCTTGGGCCAGCCGGCCACCACGCTGGCGCCGAGCCAGGCGCCGCTCACCGCCGACACGATCATCAGCACCAGCGTCATCTGGTCGACCTCGATGGCCGCCGTGTAGATGAACGCCTGCGTGATGGTCGGCAACGTGTGCCCGACATTGAGGGTGCCCGGAATGAGGTTGTCGGGCACCATCTTGAAGAACTTGTAGACGGCCGTCGTCGGCGCGAAGGACCCGATGCCGAGGGTGTCGAAGAAGTTGGTCACCAGGCCGATGCCGAGATAGCCCGGGGACGGCGCGCCGGGTTCCTTCACCTGCGGCGCCACGCCGGTGGCCGATTGTGCGGCGCGCGCGCCGGTGAACCAGGCGCCCAGATAGTACGCCGTAAACGCGGCCAGCGTGGCCTGCAGTGCCAGAAGCGGTGTCAGCATGGCGCGCATGCTATCTCAAAAGATGGCGAGATGGCGAGATGCCGAGATGGCGAAATGGCGGAGGCGCGACCCGGTCAGCTCGTAATGCGGAACGCCACCAGGACCTTGGTGGCATCGGGCGCATCAGACGCGGCGGCCTCGAGCAGATACTCACCCGGCGGTACACCGGCCAGCGACACTTCCGCTTCGGCGCCGCGCGCGGCGTCCATCGTCACCGGCCAGGTCGACAACACGTCGCCGTTGCGATTGAGCAGCTTGAGCGTGGGCGCCGGCGTGACCGCCCCGGGCAGGTACACGTTGAACCGCACGAGCAGACGCTCGAGACGCGTGAACTGGCGGTCGGTGGCCGGCAGCGGGGCCGCCGCGGCGCGCAGGGTCTGCACGTCGCGCGCGGTGCGCGCGCGGAAGATCTGCGGCGTCGTCACGAACGCGGCCACCCCGGTGAAGTCCGGCACCACGATTTCGCGCTCGTCGGTGTCGAGCCGTTCGCCGTCGGCATCCTCAGCCGCCAATCGCACGACCAGCGGTCCGGGCGGGGCGGGAAACGTGACGCGGCCGGCCACACGGCCTGCGGCGTCGGTCGCGCGCGCCACCCGTCCGCGCCAGATGAGATCGCCGGCCGGGGCGCTCGCGGTCACGGTCACCTGCGCGGGAACCCCGGGGCCGGCCGGACGCAAGGCCTCCCACACGAGCGTGACATCGGTGCGTCCATCCTCGCGGCGATCGCTGGTCCACCACGCGCGAATGGCGCGGCCGGCCGCCGGTTCGGCAATCACGTCGAAGGCGCGCTCCACCTCCAGGGGCCGCGTGAACGAGGGACGCGACGCCCGCGCCACGTCTTCGTCGGAGTACGCCCAATACCCGGCGCGATGGCGCACCTCGACATTGGGACGCTTGACGCTGACGCGAATGGGATGGAACTGCCCGTCACGGGGCGCCTCCGTCGACGTGTACCCGATCAGGTAGTACGCGCTGCCGTCGCGCAGCACCTGCTGCAGGGCCGGCTGCGGGTCGTTCGAGTTGACGATGGCGCGCCCATCCGTGTTGTCGGCCAGGATGTGCAGCGTGTCCATCGACTGACGCAGCGCCTCGAGCCCCGCGCGCATGTCGCCCGAATCCCGGATGTCGAATTCCGAGACCGCCAGCCCACGCGGGTCGAGCGGATAAAACGCCGTGTTGCTGCGCGCGGCCGCGTAAAAGACGCGCTTGAGCAGATCCAGCAGATACAGGTCGGCCGACTGGACACCGCCGCCGGGCGTCACGGCGCCCGAGGCAGCCAGCTGTTGCTGGATCGACTGGGGCGGCGTCGCCGTGCCCATGCCGCCGCCATACAACCCGGTGGTCGCCACGCCCGGCGGCAACCGGCCCAGCATGCCTTCACTGACGTAGATCACGGACTTGCGCGCGTCGCGCACGCTGCCGAGATACACACACAGGCCTTCGAGCCCGCTGGTCACGATCTGGTTGCGCAGCTGTTCGATCTGTTCGGCCGTCAGGTACCGGTAGACCTCCTCCACCGGATGTTTCGGCGTGTAGTCGTACTTGCGGCCGGTGAAGGCCATGATCTGCCGCGCCGTGGCGTCGTGGTTCCGCGAAAACGTGAGCGCCGAGGTGGGCAGGAGCGGCGTCATGATCGCCACCAGGTCGCGCGGATTCAGATCCCGGACGAACCGCGCCAGCCGCTCCCGGATGGCCATCGAGTTGCCCAGCCGCGTATGGTAGTCGTCGAGGTAAATCACGATGACCCGGACGTCATCCCGCTGCAGCTCGCGTTCCTGATCCTGCAGCGATCGGATCTCGCGGTTGCGCGCCGGATCGGGATCGACCGCATCGTCGATCTGGATGAGTTTGAAGGTGTCGATGGTCTGCGGCTTGCGGTTCTCGGTCACCTCGAAGTCGGCCGCCGTCAGGTCGGTCACCGGCCGTCCCTGGCGGTCGGTGACGATGACATCGACCGAGACGCTGTCAATGCGCGCGCCGAAGACCGGCCGTTGCGGCTGCGGCGGCTGGGCCTGTGGCGGCGCCTGCGACGCCTGGGCCGCCAGCGCGGCCGCGCCTGCGGCCAGCCACACGCCCAGCGCCGCGCTTCGGAACACCGTCTGCATCGGTCACCCCTCCCCCGCATCATACTGGTAAACTGACGGGGCATGTCCGCGCCCAGCCTCCCCCTCACCATCCTGTCCGACGAAGAAACGCTGCTCCGCCAGAGCGTGCGTGAGTTTGCCGACACACGCGTGCGGCCGCTGGTCCGCGAGATGGACGAACACGCGAAGATGGACCCGGCCCTCATCACCGACCTGTTCGGCATGGGCCTGATGGGCGTCGAGATTCCGGAAGCGCACGGCGGCGCCGGCGGCACGTTCTTCCACTCGGTCCTGGTGGTCGAGGAACTGTCGCGCGTGGATCCGTCGGTGGGCGTGCTGGTCGACGTGCAGAACACCCTGGTGATCAACGCGCTGCTGCGCTGGGGGTCGGCCGATCTGAAGGCCCGCCTGCTGCCGCGGCTGGCCACGAAGGCCATCGGCGCGTACGCGCTGTCGGAGGCGGGGTCCGGCTCCGATGCGTTTGCGCTGCAGACACGGGCGCGCGAGGACGGCGACGGCTTCGTGATCAACGGGCGCAAGCTCTGGATCACCAACGGCAACGAGGCCGACATCTTCATCGTGTTCGCCAACGTGAATCCCGACGCCGGTTATCGCGGCATCACGGCGTTCGTCGTCGAGCGCGGCACGGCCGGATTCACCGTGGGCAAGAAGGAAGACAAGCTGGGTATTCGCGCCTCGAGCACGTGCGAACTGATCTTCGAAGACTGCCGGGTCACGCGCGCGGACGTGGTGGGCGAGGTCGGCAAGGGCTACAAGGTGGCCATCGAGACGCTCAACGAAGGCCGCATCGGCATCGGCGCGCAGATGCTGGGTCTCGCGCAGGGCGCGCTGGATCACACGCTCAAGTACACGAAGGAACGCAAGCAGTTCGGCAAGGCAATCGCCGAATACCAGGGCGTCCAGTTCCAGTTGGCGCGGGCCGCCACCGACGTCGAAACGGCGCGTCTGCTCGTCTACAACGCGGCCCGTCTGCGTGACGCGGGCAAACCCTTCCTCACCGAAGCCGCGATGTGCAAGCTGGTGGCCAGCGAAGCGGCCGAACGCACGGCGTCACTGGCGATCAATCTGTTCGGCGGCTACGGGTTCGTGAAGGACTACCCGGTCGAGAAGCTGTACCGCGACGCCAAGATCGGGCAGATCTACGAAGGCACCTCGAACCTGCAGCTGCAGACGATCGCCAAACAGATCCTCTAGTAGTGCGGGGTGCGAAGTGCGCGGTGCGTGGTGCTGCACTCCGCACTCCGCACTTCGCACTCCGCACTTCCCGCAACTACCCCAGCACGTGCTCGGCGATGATCATGCGCTGCACTTCAGAGGTGCCCTGGTAGATCTCCGCGGCGCGGACGTCGCGGAACAGGCGTTCGATCGTCGACCCGCGCCGATACCCTTCCGACGCGAGGATCTGCATCGCCCGATCGGCCGCGCGATGCGCCGCCTCGGAGGCGTTCAACTTGGCCATCGCGGCTTCGTACCGCGCGCGGGGCGCGCGGTCGCGCGCATCGGCCGCCTTCCACATCAACATGCGGGCGGCTTCAAGATCGGTGGCCAGATCGGCCAGCTGAAACTGAATGGCCTGGTAATTGCCGATGGGCTGGCCAAATGCCTCGCGGCGGCGGGCGTAGGCCACGGCCTCGTCGAGCGCGGCCTGCCCCACCCCGAGCGCCTGCGCGGCGATGGCCACCCGCCCGCCCTCGAGCGCCCGCATGGCCAGACGGAATCCGTGACCGGGCTCGCCCAATACCGCCTCGGCGCCCACACGGACGTGATCGAAGATCAGGTCGCGGCACCCGAGGCCGCGCACGCCGAGTGAATCGGCCGCCAGCTCGCGAGTCACCCCCGGCGTATCGAGCGGCACGAGAAACGCCGTCACGCCCCGGCCGCGCGCGCCCGGCTGCGTCGCGGCGAAGACAATCGCCACGTCGGCCGCCGCCGCATTGGCCACCCAGACCTTGCGCCCGGTCAGCACGTATCCGCGGTCATCGAGCGTCGCGGTCGTCTGCTGATTGCCGGCATCCGACCCCGCCTGCGCCTCGGAGAGGGCAAACGATCCGATCGCCGCGCCAGTCGCAAGCGCCCGCAGCCAGCGGTCCTTCTGCTCGGCGGTGCCAAACTCCGACACCGGCTCGGCCACCAGCGAATTGGTCACCGACAGAATCACGGCGACTGCGGCCGAGGCGGACGAGACGATTTCGAGCGCTTCCGCGTACGTCGCGTACGGCCGGCCGCCGCCGCCCACCGCCGCTGGAAGGGTGACGCCCGTCAGGCCGATCCGGGCCGCGGCCGCCACCAGGTTGCGCGGAAACTCACCCGTCGCATCAATCGAGGCCGCGGCCGGCGCCACCTGCTCCTGGGCAAACCGCCGCACCTCGGCCAGAAACGCCTCATGGGCGCCATCTCGCGAAAAATCCATGTCTCGATCCTATCGGGTTTGCGCGTACTCGGCGACCAGCGGCGCCAGGTGCGCCGCCGTCACGTGCAGTTCTTCGGGCAGGACACGGGTGTCGCCCACCACCGTCATGAAGTTCGTGTCGCCGTTCCACCGGGGCACCACGTGCATGTGCAGATGATCGAGCACCCCGGCGCCGGCCGGCTTGCCCAGATTGAGGCCCATGTTGAACCCGTGCGGATGGTACCGGGCCTCCAACGCCATCTCCGCCGCGCGGGTGAGCGACATGAGCTCCGCCATCTCCGCACCGGTCAGGTCCGCGAGCCGGCCCACGTGCCGTTCGGGGACGACCATGAGATGGCCGTTGTTGTACGGGTAGAGGTTCAGGATCACGAAACACGTGGTCCCGCGATGCACGATCAGGCTCTCAGGCCCTTCGATGGTCCGCGCCACGCAGAACACGCAGCCGGGTGTGTCCTTGCTGGCCGCCGTCACGTACGCCAGCCTCCAGGGCGTCCACAGACGGTCCATGCGCCGGGCCTACGCCCCACCATCACCACCGGCCGGCTCATCCGGATCCGGCACGCTGTTGATGAGGTCTTTCAACTCCTTGCCCGGCTTGAAGTACGGGACCTTCTTGGGCGGCACATCGACCTTGTCACCGGTCTTGGGATTGCGGCCCTTGCGTGGCTCGCGCTGACGCAGCCGGAAGCTGCCGAACCCGCGAAGCTCAATCTTCTCGCCCCGATGCAACGCGTCGATGATGCTCTGGAAGACGCTGTCGACGATCAGTTCGGAGTGCTTCTTGGTCAGGTCCGAGACCCGGGAGACCTCTTCGACGAGTTCGGCTTTGGTCATGGCGTGCTGCTAACTCGTGAATTATCCATGACTTACCGTCCGTGGGTCAATCGCGGCGGATCACCAGGACCAGGTCAATCCCGGCCGTGTCGGCCCGGCCCCGCAGCGTATCGGGGTCGGCGCCCGGCGCCACGCTGGTCAGAATCCGCAGGAACTCGGTCAGCCGGTACTCCAGGCTGACCCGGTTGGCCCCGGTGGCGCCGAACTCGTGGCGAAACCCCACATACAACCGGTCGCTCACCTGCCGGCCCACTTCGACGACCGGCCCGGTGCCGCCGGGCTCTGCCGGGCGGATCTCCAGGACATCGAGGTCGAGCGCGCGGGCCACCGAGTCGGCAATGGGCCCGGCCACCGCGGTCGCGGCCAGCGTGCCGGCTCGCGCGGCCAGGGACACCCGCTGTTCGTCGCCGAGTTCGTTGATCGGCCGGTTGAAGACGATGAGCGCGAGGATGTCGCCTTGATCGAGCGCGGGCTCGCTCGACAGGGTCAGGCTCGGCTCAGCCGCGGTCCCCCCGAGCCGCGCCGTCACGGTCACGCCGGACACCTCGCGCACGGCGGTGATGTCGAGCGCCGGATTGGTGTAGTCGTCCCCGCGGAAACGCAGCCGGCTGCCCCGCTCGATCTGGAAACGCCGGCCCTGGAATTCGTACGTCCCGCGCACCGCCGCGACTTCACCCGTGAGCGCGGGCTGCCCGCCGGCCACCTTGGTGACCTGCAGCGTGCCGCCAATGGTGAGGTTGATGTCCCCGAGGCCCACCGGCCCTTCGTCGGTCTGCAGGCCACGGCCGCGGACGATGACGTTGTCGGGCAGCTGGAGATCAATCGACATGGCCGCGCCGCCGTAGACCGAGGGCGGCGCCGGCGCGGCATGCGCCTGCGCGACAGGTGTCGCCGCAGGCGTCGAGACGGGCGTGACCGGCCCAACCGCAAACTCCTCGAGCAGGCGATCGACCTCGAACCGTCCTCGCACGACCGACACCCGGCCGATGATCTGCGGGGAAAACACGGTGCCGACGGCGGTGAGGTCCACGTCGACGGCCACCTCGCCGAACGCGTTGGCCAGCAACGTGAAGTCGTTGGCGCGAATGCGCAAATCGACTTCGCCCGATCGATCGAGTGCCACCACGTCGAGGCGGCCGGCCGCCGTGAGGCGCCGGCCGGCCTGGTCGGCCACACTGAACTGCTCGACCTCGAGGACGGATTCACGCACACGCACGGTGGCGTTGAGGTCGCGATACTCGACGCCGGTCTCGGGCACCGAGAACCGCAGCGCGGTGGCGCCGGCCGTCCCGTTGATGATGGCGGCGTGGCGCGTGCCGGTGATGCGCAGATCCGCGGACAGCGCGCCTGCCGCGTCGGCAATGTACGGCACGGCCGGAGCAATGACACCGACGTCGGTCAGGGCCGCCGTGATCGTCAGATCGAGGCCGTCAGCCGACGCATCGACCGGCGCGCGCCCACGAACGGCGGCGCGGCCGCGCTCGCCCGCATCGAGATCAACGGACAGCGACGCCAGGCCGCCGGCCATCTCCACCTGCCCCTCAAGCGATCGTAACGGCACGCCATCCGCGGTGCCGTCACGCACGGCGAAGGTCGCCGATGTCCGGGGCGCGGCCATCGAACCGGTGACCACGGCGCGGCCATCCAACCGGCCGGTCATCCGCTCGGCGCCGGCCACCGCGGTGACGAAGGGCCCGACGGCCACGCCCGACATCGTCAGGCGCAGAGGCGACTCCACGCCTGACGCCCCGTCCGTCGCCGGCAGCGTCCCTTCAAGCGCGATCCGCTCATCACCTCGAACCAGCGCGATCGGCGTGACGGTGAAATGGTCCGCCGTGAGCGTGAGGCGCGCGTCCGGACTTTCGACCAGGCGCCAGTCGGCCCCCGCGACCGAGACGGTGGCGCGGCGCGGGCGAATGAGTGTCTCCCCGGGCGCGGGCGCGCTGACGTCGCCGGCAAACGCGATCGTCGCCCACGCGTGGCGGGCGGTCATGTCGACGCCCGTCGTCGCGCCGGCGAACGTGGCGCGGCCGGTCACCACAGGCCAGCGTTGCCCTCCCGCCTCGACCTCGGAGGCCTCGAACGTCGCCGACCCGGTCATGCGCGTGGTGTCACGATCCGGCATCTGCACATCCACATCGCCGCCGGCCAGGAGCGCCGACACCCCGCTCGCCTCCACGGAGGACGCAGACCAGCGTCCCTTCACCACCGGCACCTCGACCGTTCCGGCCAGCACTCCGTCGAACTGCACCTGACCGGCCGCGGCCATCCCCCACGCGTCGGGCAACGCGCGCAGGTCAGCCACGGTGACGGCCAACGACAGGTCATGGGTGGCGCCCTGCGCCAGCCCGACGCGGCCCTGCGCGGTGGCGCGCCCCGCAGTACTGGCGGCCGAGGCGCGCGCGATCGTCACCACGCCACCCGTTGTCGACACATCCGCGATGAGTTCGTCGACGGTGATGTCGAAGACCTCTGACCGCGCGAGCGCCACCGACAGAGTGCCGTCCGCCCAGCTGGGAGACAGCTCGGCCATCACATCCGGCACGGCCATCGAGAGTCGCGCCCGCCCGTCGAGTACGAGCGCGCCGCGGGCGCTCATCTGCGCGAGCTGTTCCCATCGGCCGGCCAGCGCCCCGTCAGCCGCCAGCGTGAGGCGACGATTGGCGAGACCACCGGACACGGCGGCCTGTCGCACCTCGGCGCCGTCGAGGGTCATGTCCACGCGTCCTTCGAACGTGAGGGTGTGATCCACCGGCGACGACAAGGGGCCGCGCCCCTTCACGGCCATCGGGCCTGACATCCGCACGGCGGTCACCGGCCAGTCCACGGGTTCCTCGAGCACCCGGGTGGTCAGGCGCTTCGGATCGAGCGCGGTGAAGATGCCGGCGGCTTCGTACAACAACGTCTCTCCATCGGACGCCATGGTGACGCGCCCGCCCGAGGCCACTGAAGCGCCTTCGATCGCCGAGGGCGCGAGCGTCGCATCCAGCGCCCACCGTTCGCCCTCGAGTTCGACGCGATACCGGCCCTCAAACGAGGACGTCAGTCGCGGCAACGCCATGAACGCGGGCAACGCCTCGAGGTTCACCGCCGCCGCCTGCCCCTCAGTGACGATTCGATCGCTGGTGTGACTCCAGGTGGCGACACCGGTCGACCGGGCGCCGTACGCGGCCGCCGTGAACTCCGCGCGGCCGCCCGCATCACCGATCGCGCCGGACGCCCGCAGCGCGGTGAGGCGGTACTCGTCGTAGGCCACACGCGAGAGGTCAGCGGTAAACGTGCCGACCGTGACTCCGGCACCGTTGTCGCGGACGTCGAAGGTGACGTGTCCATCCAGCGACGTGACCGGCATCGGCTCGACCCGCAACCGCGACGCGTCGACACGCTGCAGGTCGGCCCGTCCGCGGGCCGCAAACACGCCCGCGACGTCGGTGACCAAATCGACGGTCATGTCCCCCGCCGCCGGCTCCCGCAGGGTGCCCTGCACCCGCAACGCCTCGAGCGGCCCCTCGAGCCGCAGGCCGTCAAACGTCGGCCGCAGCTCGAGTCCCTCCGCCGCCGGCGCATACGGCGCGAACTCGCGCAGGTCGAACTGCTCGCTCGACAGTTCCGCGCGCAGCTGCCCGTCAGCGGTCCAGACAATCGGGCCTGCGATCCGCGACCCGGGCGTGACCGCCGCAAACGGCGACAACGTCGTCGCGGCGTCGTCGACGACGATGGTGGTGGCCGCCGAGAGAATCGGCAAGTCGCCGACGGCCTCATGCGTCGTCAGACGATCGAGCTGGACGCGCACCACATCGGCGACCCGGACGGTGCCGCCCGCATGGAGCCGGACCAGATCGTAGCGGCGCGACAGCTGCCGAATCTCGGCGCGGCCGTCGACGATCGCGAAGGCCCCGACCTCGAGTGACGTGGATGACGCCGGCGCGTCCGGCGGCGCATCGGGCAGTTCGAGTCCATCGACGTACCAGCCCGACGCGGTCTCGATGACCGTGACGACCGGGGCGACCAGTGTCACACGGTCGAGGACCACCCTCGTCGTCAGGAACGAACGCACGTCGAAACCGGCGTTCACCTCGGCGATGGTCAACACGACGTGTCCGTCGCGCACGACCGCGACGTCGCGCAGGCGGGCGCCCGACCACAACGAACCATCGAGGCGCCCGATACGCAGCTGCCCGTCGATGTACGGTTCGGCCTGCGCCGCCAGCCACGACGCCACACGCGCGCGGCCCCAGTCCGTGCGCAGCCCGGTGATGACGACCAGCACCAGCGCGGCCAGCACCGCGACGGTCCACGCGAGCCGCCGCAGCCATCGTGGCAGGTGACTCACGGTTTTTCACCATGGAGGCCACGAAGGGCCATGGAGGGGACCGGGGGTGGCAGCCCGGCTTCGCCGGGCGCGGAGGACGGCCACGAGTCCGGACGAGTACGGCCAGTGGCGTGTGGTGGGCCGTGCTCGTCCGGACTCGTGGCCGCCCTCCGCCAACCGCCGCAGGCGGCTCCACCCCCGGTCCCTCTCTCCATGTGCTCCATGTGCTTCATGGTGGAAGAATCAGAAGGCGTGGCCGATGCTCAGGTGGAGGCGCCAGCGGCGTGACTGCGGCTTGCCGTCGATGCGCAGGCGCGAAATCGGCGTGAGCTGGTAGCCGACGTCCAGGCGCGCGACGCCCACCAGCGTGTCGTAGCGCAGGCCGCCGCCGACGGCGCGGCGAAGATCACCCACGTCGAGCGTCCAGTCGCTCGCCCACACGTTGCCGGCGTCGGCAAACGCCACGACGCCGATGCCGCAGCAGACGCGCAGGCGCAGTTCCGCGGAGCCATCCAGCACCGAGCGGCCGCCGATGGGCACGCCAGCCTCCGACGTGGGGCCGACTTCGTAGCGGCCCCAGCCGCGCATGTGCGTGGAGCCGCCGAGGAAGAAGCGCTCGGCAAACGGCACCTCGGCCTCGTCGGCGGAGGCCAGCGTCCCGTAACGCGCGCGAAGCCCCAGTGTGACGCGCGACCCCGCCGACACATACGCGCGCGCTTCGGCGCCCAGTTCGTCGTACCGGAAGCGGCTGCCCAGCCACGGCGCGACATGTTCGAACGTGAGCGCCAGGGCGGCGCCGCGCGTGGGATCGGCGAGCCGGTCCACGCGCGTCTCCTGCAGCAGCACCTCCACGCCGGCCACGGTGCCGTCACCGCGACCGGTCTCGGGATCGAGGCCCAGCGCGGCGCGCTCGTCGAAACGCAGTGTCGCGTCGGTCACGCGATACGAGAGGCGCTCGAACCGGTACCGCAGTCGCGCGGTGCCGGTGTCGCGGCGGCCGAAGGCATGAGACATCCCGAGCTGGCCGCCGGCCCAGTTCGAGGTGAACGATCGCTCGGTGGTCCACCACGCGCCCGCGCGGGCGTCGAGCGTCCCGCCGCTGGGAAGCAGGTAGGGATGGTCGTAGCCAAACCCCGCGCCGCGCGTGACGGTGGAGTATCGCGCCGTGCCGATCCACTGGCTGCCGTTGCCGTAGAAGTTCACGTTGCGCCACTCGAACGAGCCGCGGAACCGATCTTCGGTGCCGTAGCCCACGCCCACTTCGAACCGGTGCGGCCGGGCCTCGGCCACGGTCGCAATCATCGGCAGGACGTCCGCGTGCGCGTCACGGGCGGCCGCCTCCGGCGCCAGGTGCGCGAATTCAAACGCGCCGATCTGACGCAAGCGGCGCTGACTGGTGAGCACCGCGCTCTCGCGGTAGAGATCGCCGGGTTTGAAGGTGACCGCGCGGCGCAGCACGACCTGCTTGGTGCGCTCGAGGCCGTTCATCTGGAACTGGCCGAAGCGGGTTTCCGGGCCGGCCTCCGTCCGCGCCTCGATCGTCACCGTGCGCGACGCCGGCCCATCCGTCTCAACGAGGTCGACCGTGGCATGGGGCCGGCCGTGGTCGCGCAGGACCGTGAGCATGCCCTCGCGCAACTGCGCGAGACGCGCGACGTCGCGCGGGCGGCCGACCAGGCCATCCCCCTGCGCGCGGACACGCGCGTCGACCTCCGCCGGCAGGTCCTCGAGGCCGGCAAACGTCAGCGCCGCCACCTGCACCGGGCTGCCTTCCTCGACGGCGATCACCAGGCGGACCTCCTGGCCGTCCGGCGACAGGTCCACGGAGGCCGCGCGCACGAGCGCCTGGTCGTACCCCCGATCGCGGTACCACGCGCGCAGCCGATCCAGATCCTGCTCGAACACCTCGGCCTCGAACGCGCGCCAGCGCGCCCACGGCCAGGGGCTGGCCTGCCGGGTGCGCATCACACGGCGCAGGTCGCTTTCCGACACGGCGCGCACACCTGTGAAGTCGAGCGATGCCACCCGCACCCCGTCGTCGTGGCAGGCCATGGCGATCACACACAGCGCCAGCACCGCCGCGCACCGGCCGCGGCGGCGCACCGGACGCGAGACCGTCAGATCGGACGCCGCCCCTGGATGATGCGGATGAGCACGGTCGCGACGGCCAGTACCAGCAGCAGGTGGATGAATCCGCCGAGGGTGTACGCACTGACCATGCCGAGCAGCCACAGGAGCACCAGCACGACGAAGATCGTCATCAACATGTCGAACCTCCCTGGTGCTCCTGTCTTGCATGGTTCGTGCCCGGAATCCCCTCGCGAAACGCTCGATTGGCAGCCGTGATGATGTAGATCTTACCGAGGCCCCATAAAAAATGGGCTGCCGGAGCGCCTCTCAGCACCCCGACAGCCCCCTTGTGGACCTTGTGGACCCTGTGGACCCTGTGGACCCTGTTACTTCAGGTTTCTGAAGTGGTCGCCCAACGTCGCCTCGGGCCGGCCCGTTGATTCGGTGTAGGCCTCCCAGTCGGCGCGGTACTGATCGTCCTTGAGCGCGCGGATGCTGAGGCCGATCTTCCGCTCCTCGGGCACCAGCCGGATGATCTTCATCTGGTAGTTCTCCCCCGTGCGCAGTTCAAGCTTTTCGCCTGACGCGTTGGCGTCGAACTCCGACACGTGGATGAGGCCCTCGATGCCCTCGGCCAGTTCGACGAACGCGCCGAAGTTGGTGAGCCGCACCACCTTGCCCTCGACCGTGTCGCCGGCGTGGTGTTTGTCGAAGAACTCCTTCCAGATGCCCGTCTGCAGCTGCTTGAGGCCCAGCGACAGGCGCTGGTTCTCGGCATCGATGCTGAGCACCTGCGCCTCGACCTCGTCACCCTTCTTGAGCACTTCGGACGGGTGCTTGATCTTGCTCCACGACATGTCCGAGATGTGGATGAGGCCGTCGATGCCGTCTTCCACCTCGACGAACGCGCCGAACTCGGTGAGGTTGCGCACCTTGCCGCGGATGGTCGTGCCCATCGGGTACTTGTCGGTGAGCTCGTTCCACGGATTCGACTCGACCTGCTTGAGGCCGAGCGAAATGCGCCGCGCGCCGGGGTCGACGCCGAGCACCATGGCTTCGACCTGGTCGCCCTGGTTGAGCATCTTCGACGGGTGCTTGACGCGCTTGCTCCACGACATCTCGGAGACGTGAATCAGGCCTTCGACGCCCGGCTCCAGCTCGATGAACGCGCCGTAGTCGGTCAGGCTGACCACCTTGCCCGTGACACGCACGCCGACCGGATACCGGTCCATCACGTTGCTCCACGGATCGGGCACCAGCTGCTTGTGGCCCAGCGAGACCCGTTCGGTGGCCGGGTCGTACTTCAGCACGATGACGTCGATGTCATCGCCGACCTTGACCACTTCCGACGGATGCGTGACGCGGCCCCACGACATGTCGGTGATGTGCAGCAGGCCGTCGATGCCGCCCAGATCGATGAACGCGCCGTAGTCGGTGAGGTTCTTGACCGTGCCGCGCAGCACCTTGCCTTCGGCCAGCGTGTCGAGCGTGACCTTCTTCTTCTCGGCGTTTTCCTCTTCGAGCAGCGCCTTGCGGGACAACACGATGTTGCCGCGCTTCTTGTTGACCTTGATGACGCGCATGCGCAGTTCCTGGCC
>CAYYFE010000026.1:0-53228 GCA_964471115.1 uncultured Solibacteraceae bacterium | reverse complement strand
GTGCGCGCCCGGATCGTGGCCGCCACGAACCGCGACCTGCGGGCGGCCGTCACCGGCGGCACGTTCCGCGAAGATCTGTTCTACCGGCTCGGCGCGTTCATCATCCAGGTGCCGCCCCTGCGCGACCGCCGCGACGACATTCCCCTGCTGGTCGATCACTTCGTCGGCAGCGGCGCGGCGCGCATGGGCAAACCCATCCGCGGCGTGACCGCCGAGGCCATGACCGCCCTGATGCGCCACGACTGGCCCGGCAACGTCCGCGAGCTGCAACACGCGCTGGAGCGCGCCCTCATCCTGGCGCAGGGCCCCAGGATCACGCTGCGCGACCTCCCCCGCGAAGTCACGACGCCGCGGCCGGCCTCATCGGCCGTCGGCTTCGACCTCGACGCGCAGGAGCGCGTGCTGATCGAGCGGGCGCTGGCCGAGTTCGGCGGCAACCGCACGCGCGCGGCCAAAGCGCTCAATATCAGCCCGGTCACGTTGTGGCGACGGATGAAGCGGTACGGCGTGACACCGACGTAGCCGTTTCAGCCTGCAACGCGACTCTTCCATTCTGAAACGGTGCGGGCGCCAGTACCGGTCCTCTCCCGGCGCATGGCACCTGGAACGCCTGTTGCATTGATATCGGCGACATCATGAGACCGCGTTCCAGCCCCGTGCCTCGCCGGCCATCGACCCACGGTCCATGGTCCGGCGTGCGCTGTCTCTAGTCCCTCTTCAATCAAGTCATTCGAACACTCAGACGTCCCCTGTCGGGACGTGGAGGTACGTGATCGTGAATCTGTACGGATTGGTGGATACCGGCGCCGGCATGGCGACGGACCTGTCGGCACGCCTGCGCGCGTGGCACGACGCGATGGTGGCACACGAACGACGTCGACGCACTCGACCGGCCGACGAAGTCTGTGACGATGAGTGCCCGCACGCCGAGGCGCGCGACCTGTGGGTGGCCGCGCGCGAGGTGCTGGGCGACCGCGCGCGTGAACTGGCCTTCCTGCGCGCCACGGCCGAAGGCAGAGGGGGCTCCCGATGATCCTCTGGACCCTGGGACTCGCGGCGGCCGTGCTGGCCGTGGTCGCCATCCGCGACCTGCTCCAGCGTGACAACGCCGTGCGGCACAACTTCCCCGTACTCGGCCACCTGCGAGGGCTGCTCGCCGAACTGGGACCGCCGCTGCGGCAGTACTTCTTCATCAACGACCGCGACGAGCGGCCCTACGACCGCGTCACGCGCACGTGGGTCTATCAGTCGGCGGCCGGCCGGGCCAACGCCATCGGCTTCGGGACCCAGGCCGACCTGCACGCGCCCGGGCGGGTGTCGTTCCTGCCATCGTTGTATCCGACCCTCGCGCACCAGGCCGGTGCACCGCCGCAGCCGCCGGTGATCGGTCCGCGCCGGGGCCGGCCGTATCAGCCGCAGCGGTTCGTGAACATCTCGGGCATGAGTTTCGGCGCCTTGTCGGCAGCTGCCGTCTCGGCGCTGTCACGGGGTGCGAAGCTGGCCGGCTGCTACATGAGCACCGGCGAAGGCGGACTGTCGCCGTACCACATCGACGGCGGCGGCGACATCGTCTTTCAGATTGGCCCCGCGAAGTTCGGCTGCCGCACCCCCGACGGCCAGTTCGACGATGAAGCGGCGCGCGCGATCTTCGCGCGGCCGCAGGTGAAGATGATCGAGATCAAGCTGGGCCAGGGCGCCAAGCCCGGGCAGGGCGGCCTGCTGCCCAAGGAGAAAATCACGCCGGAGATCGCGGCCATTCGCGGCATTGCCCTCGGGCAGGACTGTCAATCACCCAACGGCTTCGCGGAATGCCGCGACGCCTCGTCGCTGCTGGACTTCCTGGCGCGCGTCCGGCGCCTGACCGACAAGCCAGTGGGTCTCAAACTCGTCGGCGGCCAGCCGACCGACCTCGACCTGCTCTGTCAGGAAATGTTGTACCGCGGCGAGTGGCCCGACTTCATCGTGGTCGACGGCGCCGAAGGCGGCACCGGCGCGGGCCCGCTGGCGCTGGCCGATCTGGTCGGCGCCCCGCTGCGCGAGGGCTTGATCGCCGTGGACACGGCGCTGCGGCGGGCCGGACTGCGCGACGAGATCCGGGTGATCGCCTCAGGCCGCATCGCGACCGCGGGCGATGCCGCGGTACACCTGGCGCTGGGCGCCGATCTCATTCATGTCGCACGCGGGTTCCTGCTGTCGCTGGGCTGCATCCAGGCCCTCCGCTGCCACACCAACACCTGCCCGGCCGGCATCACCACACAGAACCGCTGGCTGCAGGCCGGCCTCGACCCGGCCAACAAGGCCGTGAAGGTGGCGAACTATTCGCGCGCGCTCGAACGCGAGTTGCTGTCAGTGGCGTACGCCTGTGGCGTGACCCATCCGAACCACCTGCGGCGTCACCATCTCGCCATGAACCTCGGACCGGGTGTCCAGAAACGCGTGGACCAGGTGTACCCCTATCCCGAAGCCGTTGACGAGCCGGAGGACGCGCTGGTCCCCGTCTTCACGGGAGGTGGGCTCGTGGGTTAGTGGGCTGCTCGCTTACGCCAGGATCTCGCGGATGACCTTGCCGTGAACGTCGGTCAGGCGCATGTCGCGGCCGTTGAACCGATAGGTGGACTTCTCGAAGTCGATGCCCATCAGGTGCTGAATGGTCGCGTGCAGTTCGTAGATCGACTTGGGATTCTCGGCCGCGGCGTAGCCGTACTGGTCCGTGGCGCCCACGACCGTGCCGCCCTTGACGCCGCCGCCGGCCAGCCACACGCTGAAGCCCTTGTTGTTGTGGTCGCGGCCGTCCATGCGCTCGGAGATCGGCAGCCGTCCGAACTCGCCGTGCCAGACGATCAGCGTCTCGTCGAACAGGCCGCGGCTCTTGAGGTCCTTGATGAGCCCGGCCAGCGGCTTGTCGGTCTCGGCGCAGTGCAGCCCGTGATTGCCCTTGAGATCCCAGTGCGCGTCCCAGCTCGGCTCGAAGTTGCCGCCGCCCGAGAAGATCTGCACGTAGCGCACCCCGCGCTCCACCAGCCGCCGCGCCATCAGCGCCTGCCGCCCGAAATAATCGGTGGGCTCCACGCCGACGCCATACAACGCCTTGGTCGCGTCGGTCTCCTTGCTGATGTCGATGGCCTCGGGCGCATGGGTCTGCATGCGGAAGGCCAGCTCGTACGAATACACCCGCGCCGACAGCTCCGTATCAAGCGGATGCATGTCCGAGTACTTCTCGTTGAGCTCGTGCAGCATCCGCAGCCAGCGCCGCTGCTCGTCCTCGGTGCGATCGGCCGGCGGCTTGAGATCGACGATGGGCGATCCCTTGTCGCGGATCTGGGTGCCCTGATACGCCGCCGGCAGGTACCCGTTGGACCAGTTGGGCGGTCCGTTGATGGGCCCGCCGCGATGGTCGGTGAACACGATGAAGCCCGGCAGATTCTGGTTCTCGCTGCCCAGGCCGTAGGTGATCCAACTGCCGACACTCGGGCTGCCCGCCAGAATCGTCCCCGTGTTCATCTGGAACAGCGCGGGCCCATGCGCCGGGCTGATGCCGTACATCGACCGGATGAGCGCGATGTCGTCGACATGTTCCGCCATGTGCGGAAACAGTTCCGACACCTCCATGCCCGACTGCCCGTGTTTCTTGAACGTCCACGGCGACGGCATCAAGCCGCCGGGATTCCCCATGACGGTGCGCACGGGCCCGACCCCCTGCATGGTCTCGCCCTGCCACTTGACCAGGTCGGGTTTCGGATCCCACGTGTCGATGTGGCTGACGCCGCCGTAACAGAAGATCGAAATCACCGCCTTGGCCTTGGCCGGCAGCGCCGCGGGCTTGGGCGCCAGCGGATTCCGCGGCTGCTGCGCCGCGTCGAGCACCGCGCCCAGCCCCTGCTGCGACAGCAGGTCGGCAAATGCCAGGCCGGCAATGCCGCCGCCCAGCCGCCCCAGCAGTTCTCGCCGGGACCAGAGCATCTTTTCGAGATGGCCGCAACCGTGATGGTGTTGGTGTGACATCGATATTTAGGGCCGATACAGGAATTCGTTGAGGTTGAACAGGATGTGGCAGAACTCCGCCAGGCCCTTCGGACTGCCCTGCACGAACGCCACGGCCTTCTCCATCTCCACCGCGTCGGCCGGGCGGCCCAGCGCGAGCTGCACGGCCAGCTGCACCTGGCGCGCCGGATCGGCGCCGGCCTCGGCCGCCACGCGCTCGGCGAACTTGCCGGCCTGGAACAACACCATGTCGTTGTTCATCAGAATCAGCGCCTGCGGCGCAATGGTCGTGCGGTTGCGGCGGTCGATGCTGTTGATCAGATTCGGCTGATCGAACGTTTCAAACATCGGATACCGGATGCTCCGCTTCGAGAACACATACAGGCTGCGCCGCCACGTGGACGGGTCGGAATCGGGCCGGCCGCGCCAGTCGCGATTCGAACTCTTCTCGAACAGATCCGGATCGATGTAGGGGAAGATCGCGGGCCCGCCCACCGTGCGGTCGAGCGTGCCGGCCGTCGCCATGATCTGGTCGCGAATGATCTCGGCTTCCAGGCGCACACGCGGCATCCGCCACAGCAGCCGGTTCTCCGGATCGATGGCGTAGTTGGCCGAGGTATCGGTGCTGGCCATCTGATACGCCTGCGAGGTCAACATCAGCCGGTGCATCGCCTTGACGCTCCAGCCGCGATCCACGAACTCCACCGCGAGCCAGTCGAGCAGCGCCGGATGTGTCGGCGCCTCCCCCATCGTGCCGAAGCTGGAGGGCGTGCGGACGATACCCTCGCCGAAGTGGTGTTGCCAGAGGCGATTGACCATCACGCGGGCGGTGAGCGGGTTGTCCTTCGTCACCAGCCACTCGGCCAGGCCGCGCCGGCGGTAACTCGAGGTGGCCTCCGGCGGCGGCTCCGGAAACGCCCACTCCCCGCGATACGCGACCGACAACACCCCCGGCGCCATGGTCGACCCCGGCGCATCGGGGCTGCCCCGGTGCAGGAACTTCACCGGCTCCGGCTCGCGCCCACGTTCGCCGATGGCGCGCGCGGTGGCCAGACGCCCCGGCCGTTCCTTTTCCACCGCGGCAATCTCCGCCTTCACCGCCGCGTGCTGCGCCTTCACGTCGTCGGGCATCAGCGCGATCAGGTGCTCTTCGCGCACGAGCTTGCGGAGTGACGACAGGCCCAGCGTGTCTTCGATCTGCCTGACGTTCAGGCGCTGCCCCTCGGTGCGCTGGTCGGCCGGCGTCTTCCAGGCGATCTGCAGGTACTCCGGCAGCTTGGCGACTTCGCGGTCGATGATGATCTGGTGATACGGCTTTTCAATCTCGGTCTTGCGGGCGCGCAGCGGCTTGAGCCGCGTCTCCACCCGCTCGGTGGCCTCGCGGTGCGCCGCCACTTCGTGTGACGGCACCAGCGGATGTTCCACCGCCCGCGTGGGCGCCAGAATGGCCTTGAAGCGGTAGTAGTCGGCCTGCGGAATCGGATCGAACTTGTGGTTGTGGCACCGCGCGCAGCCGACGGTCATCCCCATGAACGTCAGCGTGGTCGTCGTGATCAGGTCATCCACCGCATCGTCGCGATTGCCGCCGCCTTCAGGCCCCAGGCGCAGGAAGCCGGTGGCGATCATCGCCTCGTCGGACGCAGGCGCGATTTCGTCGCCGGCCAGCTGTTCCATCACGAAACGGTCGTACGGTTTGTCGGTGTTGAACGCGTTGATGAGGTAATCGCGATAGCGATACATCTCGGGACGGTCGACGTCGAACTCGTAGCCGCCCGAATCGGCATACCGCACCAGATCCATCCAGTGCCGCGCCCACCGTTCGCCGTAATGCGGCGAGGCCAGCAGGCGATCCACCAGTTTGGGCCACGCGTCGGCCGAGGTGTCGTTGACAAACGCCTCGACTTCAGCCGGTGTCGGCGGCAGGCCCAACACGTCGAGATAGGCGCGCCGCACGAGTGTCCGGCGGTCGGCCGGCCCCACCGGGGTGAGGCCCTTCTTCGTCATGGCATCGAGCAGGAAGGCATCAATCGGGTTGGCCGACCAGCCGGCCCGTGTCACCGCGGGCACGGCCGGACGCACGGGCGTCCGGAACGCCCAGAAGTTGCGCTCCTCCTCGGTGATCGGCCGCAGCTCACGCTTGCGCAGCTCTTCCGGATCCTCACCGCCGCCGGCGCCCGCTTCCGGCACGCTCGCCAGCGACGCGCCGTTCATGATCCACAGGCGAATCGTTTCGAGCTGGGCCTCGGGCAGCTTGTCGGCATCCTCGGGCATCCACAGGTCCCCGTCGTGGCGCACGGCCTTGTAGAGCGTGCTTTCCGCGGGTTTGTGGGGCACGACCACCTTGCCGTTGCGGCCGCCCTTCTGCAGCGCCTCTTCGGTGCGCAGGTCCAGACCACCTTCCCTGGCGGCACCATGGCACTCCAGGCAACTCTTCTTGAAGATGTCGTACACGTCTTTCGCCAGTTGATCGGCGCTGCGTGTGTCCTGCGCCGGCTCCTGCCACGCGGGCAACGCCGGCATCGCGGCCCCGGTGGCACGGGTCGTCAGGACCGCGCCCCAGGCGGCAATCAACAGGAGGCCGGCCACACGACCGGCACGACGGAACCTCGTTCGATCCATTCGAGCTCCAGCTCAGGCAAACTGTTCGAAATCACACGCAGTTTACCGCATGGAGTATTTTGTTGGGCATGAAACACGTCGTTCGCCTGTGCGCGCTTTCCGCGGCCGCCCTGCTGGTGGCCACCCTCTCGGTCCGGGCTTCCGGGGCGCAGACCGCCCCCCGGTGGACCATTCCCCAGGGCGCGGCCGAAGAGAAGAACCCGCTGCCGGTCAACGCGGCCACACTGGCCGGAGGCCGCAAGTTCTACGAGCAGAAGTGTCAGAACTGTCATGGCCCGCAGGGCAAGGGCGATGGCCCGGACGCCGACAAGAAGTACGCCGAGACGATGGACCTCACGGCCGCCGCGCGCGCCGCGCGCAACGCCGATGGCCAGGTGTTCTACAAGATCTGGAACGGCCGGTTGAACCCGAAGATGCCCGCCTTCTCCGAGCAGCTCACACGTGAGCAGGCCTGGGCGATCGTGGCCTACGTGCAGAGTTTGAGACAGAAATAGGGTCCAGGGTCCGAGGGTCCAGGGTCCAGGGTCCGGGGTCCTGCGGGGTCCGGGGTCCGGCGGGGTCCAAGACATAGCGATGACGGCACACGATCCGGCAGGCAGGTTCGAGCAGAGCCTTTACATCGACGCCAAGCCCGCGGTGGTGTTCGGTTGTTTCTTCGACCAGGAGGCGCTGGCCGTCTGGTGGCAGACGGTGCACGCCGTCGTGACGCCGGTGCCCTTCGGGGTGTTTGCGATCGAGTGGAAGCAGACGCCCTACCGCGACGACCTGCTCGGCCCGCTGGGCGGCGTCTTTCACGGCACGGTCGTCGACGTCCGGCCGGGCCAGCAGTTCCTGGTGGCCGACTGCTGGTGGATTCCGCCCGAGGGGGATCCGCTCGGCCCGATGGCGCTGCACGTGAGCTGCCAGCCCGAAGGCGACGGCTGCCGGCTCACCGTGCGCCAGGACGGCTGGGAACCCTCCCCCCGCTGGCGCCGCTACTACGCGGTCGTCTCGCGCGGCTGGCAGCTGTCGCTGACCGCCCTGCGGCGATACTGCGAAAACAAGGCCTAGCCCGAGCTATTCACAACGAGGAATGGAGGCGGGATCCTGATTCCACCTGGGGGTGGGTGCCCGGCGCAGCCGGGCGCGCGCGATCGGCCGCGAGGCCGACATGAGAGCAATCCCAACGCCCGCTCGCGCTAGAGCACCGGCCCGGTCTCGGCCTTCCGCGGCATGACGCCGAGCAGGCGCGCCACGATGAGCGCCAGCGGCGCGGCCGCAAAGCTGAACAGCGCGCCCATCTTCGCTTCATCCAGATGCGGGGACGTCACCGGGAACGCCGCCGTCGTGAAGAACAGCGCCACCGTGAAACCGATGCCGGCCGCGATGCCGACGACGATCATGACCGGCACGGTCAACTGACGCGCGCGCGGGAAGCCGAGCGCGCCGGCCAGCAGCGCGAAGCCGACGATCCCCAGCGGCTTGCCGATGACGAGGCTGCCCAGCACCATCCACGTCACCTCGCCGACGGCGCTCAGCGGCACACCGGCATTCACCAGACCGAAAAACAGCAGCACGACCTGCACCGGCGTCTTCCACCAATGTTCGAACTCGTTCATGGTGTCGTGGCGTTTGCTCTCGTCGTTGGCGAACATGCCGAGGTCGTCCTTGGCATGCGGCATGAACGGCACGATGGGCACGAGCGCCAGGGCGGGGTGCAATCCGCCGACGTACAAGCCGACCCACGACAGGACCCCGGGTCCGATCAGATACAGCCAGAAGTTGCCGATCCGCTGCTTGCGCATCCACCACGCCAGCGCGATGGCGGCCGCCATCCACATCGCCAGCTGGCCGGGGTTGAGCGGGCCGCTCGGGTAGAACACGGCCAGAATGATCAGCCCCATCGCATCGTCGGCAATCGCCAGGAGCAGCAGGAACGGGATGGCCGGATGGCCCGCCGGGAAGACGGCGCGCGCCACCATGTACGAAAACGCGATGTCGGTGGCGCAGGGAATGGCCCAGCCGCGCAGGACTTCCGGATCGTTGATCGCGTACGTGGTCAGCACGTACAGGCCCGCCGGCACCGCCATGCCGCCCACGGCGGAGACCAGCGGGACGGCGGCTTGACGGGGTGACGACAGCGGCCCACCCGGCAGGGTCGCCTCCGCCACTTCCTTGGCGGCCAGCGCGAAGAAGAACACCATGCCGATGTCGTTGACGGCAAAGTGGATGGCGTGCGCGAAGTGTTCGTACGCCGCGTAGTTGAGATTGGCCCACACGAGCGCAATCACGGTGCCGCCGATGAGCAGCAGCGAGTTGTCGAGAATGAACTGGATGACGCCGGGCGGTGCCGGCTTTGCGTGAGCCATGGTTCAGATCTGCTCCACAAGAAGGTAGTTCTGCCGGTCGCGCCCCAGTGCGGGATGCATGGCCACGAACACGACGGTTGCTCCAGGGGGGACCAGTTTCTGCGCGAGCAACGTCCCCCGAATCGCCTCGAGGCTCGACGCCTCACTCACCACCGGCGTCACGCCCCAGACCAGCCCCAGCCGTGAGGCGGTCTGCGGACTGGCGGTGGCCGCGATGATGCGCGCCGGCGGCCGCAACGCCGACAGCAGCCGCGGCGTCATGCCCGCGCGCGTGATGGCCACAATCGCCGATGCGCCCGCCCGGGTGGCCAGCGCGACGGCGGCCTCACACAGCGCCAGGCCGTGGCGCGTCGCCTTCACCTCATCGGTGGGCACCCGCGCGAGCCCGGTGCCGCGGGCGGCCGCGCGTTCGGCCTCGCCGATGATCGCGGACAAGGTCGCCACCGCGCGGACCGGATGTTGCCCGACCGCCGTCTCGCCCGACAGCATGATCGTGTCGACGCCCTCCCCCACCGCATGCGAGGCATCGGACACTTCCGCGCGCGTGGGCCGGGGCGACACGCGCATCGACTCGAGCACCTCGGTGGCCACGATCACCGGAATCCCGCGGCGACGCGCCGCCCGCACCACGTGCTGCTGCACGGCCGGCACCGTCTCGAGCGGCAGCTCGATGCCCAGGTCGCCGCGCGCCACCATCACCGCATCGCTGACGTCGACAATCTCGGCGATCCGCTCGACGGCCTGCGGCCGCTCGATCTTGGCGACGATCGGCAGGTCCGGGGCGCCGGCCGCGCGCGCCGCCTCCCTGGCGTCACGCACATCGTCGGGCGTCTGGACGAAGCTGAGCGCGGCCATGTCGATGCCCATCGCGATGCCCGCCGCCAAATCGGCGCGATCCTTCTCGGTCAGCGCCGGCGTCTGCAGCGCGCTGCCGGGCACGTGCATCCCCTTCCGGCTGTCGATCACGCCGCCTTCGATGACCTGCACCACCAGCTGCCCGGGCGCCACGTCGGTGACCTGCACGTCGATGCGGCCATCGTCGATGAGCAGGTGCTGTCCCGGCCGGACCGAGGCAAACAGCGGCGCAAACGCCGAGGTGACGACGCCGGGGCCACCGGCGTCCCCCGAGTGCACGAGCCGGAACACGTCACCGCGGGCCACCACCAGGGGCGACGCCATGGGCCCCGTGCGGATCTTCGGCCCGCCCAGATCCTGCAGCACGGTGATCGCGCGGCCCAGCTGTGCGGCCTGCGCTCTGGCGGCGGCGCACACGGGGCCATGCACCGCGGCCGCCCCATGCGAGAAGTTCAAGCGCACCGCGTCGGCACCGGCTTCAATCAACTGCCCGATCACCGAGGGCTCAGCGGTTGCCGGCCCAAGCGTTGCCAGAATCTTCGTTCGCCGTGTCGTCACGTTCCCAACGGGCAGCGTACAATCTCCTTTCACGGCGGGGCAAGCAAAACCGGAGGCGGCAGTGAGCAAGCTGGAGGAATTCAGGCGGTTTCGCGAGAAGATGAACGCGCGGATCCTCGAGACGGATCACCTCGAGATCAAGCGATTCTTCGCGCTCGACACGCGGGCCTATGAAACCGGTGCGCTGCCGGTGAAGACCAAGGAACTGATGGGCCTGGTGGCCTCGCTCGTCCTGCGGTGTGACGACTGTGTGACGTATCACGTCGTCCGCTGCGCGGAGGAAGGCGTGACGGAAGCGGAGTTTCTCGACGCGTTCAACGTCGGGCTCGTCGTCGGCGGATCGATCACCATCCCCCACCTGCGCCGCGCGGTCGCGACGATGGATGAAGTGCTGGGGATGAAGGAGCAGCAATCGTGACCAGACGTATTCTTGCCGGCGCCCTGGCGGCGCTCGTGCTCGTCGCCGCGCCCGCGTGCGCGCAGTCCTCGGAAGTCGAAGCCCTGCGGCGCGAAATCGCCGACCTGCGGGAGGATCTGGCCAGCCTCCGCGCCAGTCTCGGACGCCCCCGGCCCATCATCAGCCTCGGAGACGGCCCCACCAAGGGCAACCCGGACGCGCTGGTCGCGCTGATCGAGTACTCGGACTACGAGTGCCCCTTCTGCCTGCGGCATTCGCGGGAGACGATGCCGCTCATCGAGAAGAGCTACATCCAGACGGGCCGGGTCATCTACGGCTTCCGCGATTACCCCATCGACTCGCTGCACCCGCAGGCCATCCGCGCGCACGAGGCCGTGCGATGCGGCGGCGACCAGGGCAAATACTGGGAGATGCACACCGGCATGTTCGGGCAGCCGTCGGCGCACACGCCCGAGGCGCTCGAGGCCAAGGCCGCACAGGCGGGACTCGACCTCGAGACGTTCCGCGCGTGTATGGCCTCAGGGAAACACACCACAGCCATCCGGCAGAGCGTCGCGGAGATCGAAGGCTTCGGCGCCAACGGCACCCCCGCCTTCTTCATCGGCATCGTCGACCGCGCCACCGGCCAGGTGAAGATCACCCGCGCCATCACCGGCGCCCTGCCCTACGCGCAGTTCGCCCAGGCGCTGGAAGCCGCGCTTTCGCAGGCGCAACAGAAGAAATGAGGGTGGCGAGATGGCGAGGTGGCGAGATGGCGAGGTGGCGAGGTGGCGACTGGCTACAGCCATGGATCGATCAGCGCCTTGGGAATGGCGAGCGACTCGGCCACTGACAAGGCTTCGTTGATGTCGCGCAGGCCGTAGGTGCGGGCGCCGATGAGGTGCCAGGGCACTTCGTGCTGGTACCGCTCGAGCGCTCGCAGGGCGCGCAGGAAATGGCCGACCTCGCTGCCCCAGCACCCGCGGATGTCCAGGTGCTTGCGGTTGATGTGTTCGTGCGCGTTGATCCGGCTGTCGCCCACGTTGGTGTAGTGCCCGGCAATCACGTACGCGCCGCCGTTGCGCGCCAGGCGCACACCTTCCTCGAAGGCCAGCGCGGATCCCGCGGCTTCAATCACCACGTCGGCGCCCAGCCCGCCGGTCAGCGCCAGCACCTGCTCGAGCCGCGCCTCGGGCGTGGTCTCGTCGAGATTGATGGTGACGTCGGCGCCCATCTGCGCCGCCAGTGACAACCGCGACGCGGGTCCGCCGATGACGATGACCTGCCCGGCGCCGGCCTTGCGCGCCAGCGCCGCGGCGCTCATGCCCACCGCACCGGCGCCCTGCACGACCACGGTATCGCCCAGCGAGAGGCGCGCGCGTTCGATGATGTGCACGGCCGTCAGCAGGCCGCACCCGCCGCCGATGTAGGCGTCAAACGAGACGGCATCCGGCAGCCGCGCGAGAATCACCCCCGGCTCGAGGTACACCTTCTGCGCCCAGCCGCCGAACAGGCCCTCGGTGGCCGAATCGGTGATGCCATACACGCGCCGCGACGGGCATCGGGTGGGCGTGCGATGCGCGGTACACGCCAGGCAGCGGCCGCAGGTCCGGTGCACGTCGAAAAACGCCAGCCGGTCGCCCTCGCGCAGCGGCCGGCCCTCCACGTCGGTGAGCGGGCCGCGCGCCTTGTCGAGCACGCCGGTCGTCACGTGGCCGGGAATGATGGGATACGGCACGCCCGACAGCCGGCCGTGCCACAGGTGCACGTCCGTCCCGCAGACCTCGGACCGCATGGTCCGGAGCAACGCGCCGCCCGGCGGCAGATCCGGCTCGGGAAACTCGCGCAGTTCGACCGGCACCCCAGGCGCCGGCATGACAGCCGCCAACACGGTTGCAGACATTGCCGTTACGATATCGCGATGGCACTGCCCGAATCACTGGCCCAGGCGGCCGCCGACCTGCGTGATGGCCGCACGACGGCCGTGACGATGACCGAGGCGAGCCTGCATGCGATCGAGCGGCGCGGGCCCCAGACGCACGCCTTCATCCACGTGGACGCGGCCGCGGCGCGGCAGGCCGCCGCGGCGGCGGATGCCGACCTGGCGCGCGGCATCGACCACGGGCCGCTGCACGGTCTGCCAATCTCGCTCAAGGATCTGGTCGACGTCGCCGGGCAGCGCACCTCGGCGGCGTCGCGAGTGACCGAGGACCATGTCGCCGCCGGTGACGCGGCGATTGTGTCGCGCCTGAAGGCGGCCGGCGCCATCCTGATCGGCAAGACCAATCTGCACGAGTTCGCGCTGGGCACCACCTCCGCCGACTCTGCGTTCGGCCCCGTCCTCAATCCGCGTGACCTGACCCGGTCGGCCGGCGGGTCCAGTGGCGGCTCGGCCGTGGCGGTCGCGACCGGCATGGGGCTGGCGTCGATTGGCACCGATACCGGCGGGTCCATCCGTATTCCCGCCGCCGCCTGCGGCATCGTGGGGCTCAAACCCTCGCTGACCGACGTGCCCACGGCCGGCGTCACCCCGCTCAGCGTGACGCTCGACCACGTGGGACCGCTGACGCGCACCGTGCGCGACGCCGCGTGGTTGTGGTCCATCCTGAGCGGCCAGCCCTGGCATTCGTTGACCCCGAAGGCGGCCGGCACGATCCGCCTGACGGTGCTGGGCGGGTACTTCGAGGCGCCGCTCGATCCCGATGTGCGCGAGGCCTTCACGCGCGCGCTGGGCCGGCTCCGCGCGGCGGGCGTGACGATCGAAGAGGCCGAGCTGGCCGGCACGGGGACCATCACGGAGACGTACGTGAACCTCGTGCTGCCCGAAGGCGCGCACGTGCACAGCCGGTGGCTGGACGAACGCGCCGACCGTTACACACCGGCCGTCCGCGATCGGCTGCGGGCCGGACGCGAGATTCCCGCAGTGGCCTACCTCGCGGCACGCCAGCAACGACGCGCGCTGCGCGAGATCGTCGACCAGGCGCTCGCGCACTGCGATGCGCTCGTCCTGCCGACACTCCCGATCGTGGCGCCAGAGTCGGGCGCCACCGACGTGACGATTGAAGGGGTGACCGTGCCGGTCCGCGCCGCGATGCTCAAACACACCCAGCTGTTCAACATCACAGGCCACCCGGCCATTTCACTGCCGCTGCCGACCCCGGGCCTGCCCGTGGGCCTGCAACTGGTGGGCCGTCGTCAGGCCACGCCCGCCCTGCTCGACGTCGCCGCGACGTGCGAGGATTTGACATGGCGATAACCAACGTTTCAGTCGCGGCCGCGCGCGAGGCGCAGCTTCGCGGCGAGACCTACGTGGATGTGCGATCCACGCCCGAGTTCAACGCCGGCCACGCGCCGGGCGCCGTCAACGTGCCGCTGCTCGAACCCGACGAAGACACCGGCCAGTTGATGCCGAATCCCGACTTCGTGCGCGTGATGAAGGCCACGTTCGCGCCCGACACGCCGCTCGTGCTGGGCTGCCAGTCCGGCGGACGGTCCGCGCGCGCGGCCCAGATGCTGCACGCGTTCGGCTACGCGCACCTGAGCAACGTCGACGGCGGCATCAAGGCCTGGCAGGCCAGCGGCCTGCCGACCGACACGTCCGCCAGCACGTACGACCAGCTGCTCGCGCGCGCCGACGCGAACGACGCTACAAGTACTTGAAGATGCCCTTCAGGGCGTCGACGATGACCGCGCCGAGGGCCTGCATCGCGGGCCCGACTTCACCCTGCGACAGTTTCGAGACTGAGTCGGCCACCGTGACCGGGTCGGTGAGCAGCAGCCACACGGTGGCTGCCGCCATCGTGGCGGCAACCAGCCCGATGAGGCCCACCAGACTGACGCTCCACCGAGCCAGACTCATGACGTTGATCAGTCTAGCACCGGGGGTCTGACAGGCCGTGTCAGCCGCAACGTGTCAGTTGCCCGGAATCAGCACAACCTTGCCGAACTGCGCGCCGGATTCGAGCCGGCGATGGGCGGCCGCGGCATCAGCCAGGGGGAAGGTCTGGTCAACGACCGGGGCATACCACCCACGGAAGAATCCATCGGCGGCCTGCAGCAACTCATGTTTGGCGCCCATGTAGGACCCCACAAAAGTGAGCTGGCGCGCAAAGAGGTGGCGCAGATCGAGCGCGGCCTGATGGCCCGTCGTCGCGCCGCACGTCACGAGCCGGCCGCCGGTGCGCAGGCTGCGCACGCTGGCATCCCAGGTGGCCACGCCGACGTGTTCGATCACGATGTCCACGCCGCGCCCACCGGTGAGCGCCCGCACACGCTTCGGCACGTCCTCGACGGTCGAATCGATCACCTCGTCGGCGCCGATCTGGCGGGCGCGTTCGCATTTGTCGGCGCCGCGGGCCGTGGCAATCACACGCGCGCGCGCCGACCGTGCCAGCTGCACGGCCGCCTGCCCCACGCCGCTGCCGGCCGCCACCACCAGCACCGTGTCACCCGCGCGCACCCGGCCGCCCGCATGCAGCATGTGCCACGCTGTCAGGAACGTCAGCGGAAACGCGGCCGCGGCGACCATGTCGATATGGTCGGGCAACGGGATGAGATTGGCTGCCGGCACGGCCACGTACTCCGCGTAGCCGCCATCGGACTGATACCCAAGCACGTCGTACGACGCGCACAGAAAGTCGTCACCGGCCAGACACCGCGCGCACACGCCGCAGCTCAGTCCCGGCTGCACCATCACACGTTGGCCGGCTGAGACACCCGTGACCCCGTCGCCCACCTCGGCCACGGTCCCGGCCACCTCGGCGCCCGAAATGTGCGGAAACGGAATCGTCACGCGCTCCAGTCCGCGCCGTTGCCACAGGTCGAGGTGATTGAGCGCGCAGGCGGCCACGCGCACCACGACACGGCCCACACCCGCGCGAGGCTCCGGCGCGTCCTCGTACTGCAGCACCTCGGGGCCTCCGTGACGGTGAAACCGGGTCGCCTTCATCGTGTGCTCCTGTCCACGTAAAGATTTTTCACCATGGAGACGTGGAGGGACATGGAGAAATGCCTCCATGGATCTTCATGGCCTCCATGGTGATCAGATCTCGAGGATGTCGACCGGGCGCCCCAGCGACGCCAGGTCGTCGCGCCAACCCGCGGCGTCGCCCACGACGACGACCGTGGCTTCGTCGGGCCGCAGCCATTGCCGCGCCGCCGCGGTCACGTCGGCGGACGTCACCGCCTCCACGGCCGGCACGAAGCGCGCGAACGTCTCGTCGGGCAGTCCGAACGCGGCGAGCCGGCAGGCGCCCAGCGCCAGCTGGGCCGACGTCTCGAAGTGACGGACGTACCCGCGTGTGAGCGACGACTTGGCGCGCTCCAGTTCTTCGCCTTCCGCGGGACGCGCCGCGCCGATCGCGGCCAGCTCACCGAGGATCTCGCGGACCACCAGCGGCGTGGCATCCGACTGCACCGCCGTGTCGCACTCGAACGCTCCGCCCCGCAGCCGGAAATCGAACGCCGTGTGCGCCCCATACGTCAGTCCCCGCGCTTCGCGCAGGTTCTGATTGATGCGGCTGGTGAACTGGCCCCCGACAATCGCGTTGAGCGTCACCAGGGCGTGATAGCCGTCGACGTCGCGTGACGGCCCGAGGTGCCCCACCCGCACCTCGGTCTGCGGCGACCCGGGCCGGTCCACGATCAACACCTTCGCGGTCATCGGCAACGGCCGCGCGACGTCCGCCGGCGTCACCACGCCACCGCCGGGCCAGCGCCCGGCATGGGCCGAGACGATGTCGTGCACCCGCCCCGCATCCAGATCGCCGGCGACGATGCAGGTGGCGCCGCGGGGATGCACCCGCGCCGCGTGGAACGCGCGCACGTCGGTGACCCGCAGGTTCTCGATCGCGTCGACCGTGCCCAGTGTGGTGTGGCCGTACGGATGCGCGCCGAACACGCCCTGCAGGAACGCCCGGTCGGCGATCGCCGAGGCGGAGCTGCGCAGCTGCCGCAACCGGTTCAGGCGAATCTCGACGACGCGCTGGAAATCGGCGTCGGTCAACTGCGGGTGCGCCACCACGTCGAACAGCAGGTCGATGGCCGGCTCGAAGAACCGCGACAACACCGTCATCGACAGCGTCGTCACGTCCGGCCCGACCTCCACCGACAGTTCGGTGCCCATGGCGGCAAACGCCTCGGCCAGTTCGAGCGCCCCGCGGGCCCCCGCGCCTTCGTCGAGCAGGTCGCCGAGCACCCCGGCCAGGCCGGGCGCCGTCTCGGGATCGTGGCTGGCGCCGAACGGCATCACGAGCGCCATGGTCGTGACCGGCAGCGCCTGATGCGGCAGGCTCCACACGCGCAGGCCGCTGCCGAGCGTGGCCTTGGTCATCGCGGGAAACCGCACGGCCGCGGGCAGACCGGCGCCGGGAGGCTCGAACCGGTTCGTCATGTCGTCACCGTCGCGGGTGTCGAGTCGGCCAGCGCCAGCGCCTGCCGGCCGTGTGGCACCACCGACAGATGGGTGGCCGTGCCGGGATCGAGCCACCGCGCCACCGCGTCGCGAATGTCGGCCGGCGTGAGCTTCAGGTACCGCTCCAGATCGTCGGCGAAGTAGGCGGGCGACCCGGTATACACGTTGTAGGCGTTGAGCTGATCGGCCTTCCCGCCGAATCCGCCGAGCGTCTGCAGGCGCGACATGAACGCACTTTCCGCCTGCACGCGCGAACGTTCCAGCTCTCCCGATGAGGGGCCCTCGTTGGCGAGGCGGTGCAGTTCACCCGCGATCGCCGCGCGCAGCTCCTCGAGGCTGACGTCGGGCGCCGCGGTGGCCACCACCTGGAACAGGCTGCCCAGTTCGCGCGATCCCTGTCCGGCGCCGAGCTCGGCGGCCCGCCGCCGGTCGAAGATCAACGTGCGATACAGACGCGACGTGCGTCCGTTGGCGATGAGGTCCGCCGCCACATCCAGCGCGGCATCGTCATCGGCGAACAAGGCGGGCGTGGGCCACACCATGTAGAGCCGCGGCAGCTCCACGCGATCTTCCAGCAGCAGCCGGCGCGCGCGCGGCGCCACGGGCGGGACGTTCAGCGCGTCGACGCGCGGGCCCGCGGGAATGTCACCAAACAGCCGGGTGGCCAGCGCCAGCGCGTCGGCCTCCGTCACATCGCCGGCAATCGCCAGGGACGCATTGGCCGGGTGGTAATACCGCGAGAAAAACGCGCGCGCATCGTCCACCGTCGCCGCGCGCAGGTCGGTGGGATACCCGATCGTCGGCCAGTGATACGGATGCGCCGACGGGTACATGGCTTCACTCACCGCGAAGTACGCCAGGCCGTACGGCCGATTCTCGTAGCTCTGGCGGCGTTCGTTGAGCACCACCTCGCGTTCGGTCTCGAACCGCTCGGGCGTCAGCGCGGGCAGGAGCCACCCCATGCGATCGGCTTCCATCCACAGGGCGAGTTCGGCCGCGCCGGCCGGCACCACGGCCCAGTAGTTGGTGCGATCCGCGCTGGTCGAGCCGTTGAGCGATCCGCCCGCTTCCTGCAGCGGTTCGAAGAATCCGCGGGGCTGATGCGCCGACCCCTTGAACATCAGGTGCTCGAACAGATGCGCGAGCCCCGATCGCCCCGGCACCTCGTTCTTCGACCCGACGTGGTACCAGAGGTTCACCGCCACGAGCGGCTGTGAGTGCTCCTCGTGGATGATGACGTCCAGGCCGTTCGCGAGCGTGTGCTTGCTGAACGGGATCAAGTGACCTGCGTCAGAGGAATCGCCTTGCGGGCGTAGGAGGCAATCGACACCTGCTGGGCGACACGTTCGGCCGCCGCGCGCAGCGCCTGCGCCGGCGCCGACTCGGGCGCCGACACGACCACGGGCGTGCCGGCATCACCGCCGGTCCGCACGGGTTCCGAGAGGGGAATCCGACCGAGGAACGGAATGGCCAGCTCCAGCGCCAGCGCCTCGCCGCCGCCCTTGCCGAAGATGTCCGCCTCGCGGCCGCAGCCGCCGCAGACGAAGTGGCTCATGTTCTCGATGAGGCCAATCACCGGGATGTTGAGCTTCTGGTACATCTTCACCGCGCGGCGCGTATCGGCCACCGACACGGTCTGCGGGGTGGTGACCACCACCGCGCCCGACACGGGCACGGTCTGGCTCAGGCTCAGCGCTACGTCGCCGGTGCCGGGCGGCATGTCGACGATGAGGTAGTCGATGTCGTTCCAGCGCACGTCGCGGAAGAACTGCTGAATGGCGCCGTGCAGCATCGGACCGCGCCAGATCACCGGCGCGTCATCACTGGTCAGGAACCCCATCGAGACCGACTGCACGCCGTACGCCTCGGCCGGCAGAATCTTGTCGCCGTCCTGTTCGAGGCGCCGGCCGCGTTCGAAGCCGAGCATGATGGGGATGTTCGGGCCGTACATGTCGCCGTCGAGCAACGCCACGCGGCTGCCGGCCCGCGCCAGCGCGACGGCCAGGTTCACGGCGACGGTGGTCTTGCCCACGCCGCCCTTGCCGGCGCCCACGGCGATGATGTTTTTCACGCCGTCCACGGCCGCGCGCCCGGCTTCGGGCCGGCCGACGGCGCGCACCTGCGCGGTCATCTCGACATCGACCTGCGTGACTCCCGGCAACGCGGCCACCGCGGCGCGCGCCTGATCGCGCATGAGATCTTTCACCGGGCAGGCCGGCGTCGTCAGTTCCACCTGGAACGCGACGCGCCCGCCGTCGATACGGACCTGCTTGACGAACCCAAGCGCGACGATGTCGCGGTGCAGATCGGGGTCCTGCACGACACGCAGGGCATCAAGAACCATGGCTTCGGACACAGACATGATCCGATTGTAGTCTCAGCGACCGGACAGCGACGCCGCGAGGTCGCCGATGTAGGGCAACCGGTAGGCCTCGCCCTGCAGCGCCTTCCAGAGGAGCAGGCCCCAGAGGCACGCGACCCCCATCCAGAACATGCCCAGCACGAAGCGGAGGTCGCCGATGATTGGCACGGTCGGCACCAGCACCCACAAGAAGGCCACCGCGCCGAAGGTCAGCACCGACTGCGTGGCGTGGAAGCGCACGTAGCGGTCGTGTTTTTCAATCAGCAGCACGGCGATTCCGCTGACCAGCCCGAAGACATAGGCCAGCGCGGCCCACAGTTTCGGATCGCGCGTCATACGGGCCGGGGCGCGTGGCCGAACAGCCGGCGCGCGTCATTGTTGAGGAGGACCCAGAAAGTGTAGACACCCAGCGCCGTGCCGAACGGCACCAGCACCAGGTTGGGAACGGCCAGCACCAGCGCCGCGCGCCGCGCCCGCCGGCGCACCAGACGCAGCGCCCAGCCGGTGACCGCGCACGCCCCGCCGCCGGTCATCAGCAATCCGCCCACGGTCAGCAGCAGAAGGATGGCGGCGCGTTCGCCCGCGCCATAGGCCTCGCCGTCGAGGGCCTGGCGCGCGCCGGCGGCCAGAATGAGCAGGGATGCGCCGGTCAGCAGGCCAAAGCCGCCCCAGACCAGATGCAGCCACCCGAGAAGGTCAACGTGAAGACGCATGGTCGACGGTCGTGTCGCCGACGTCCATCCAGAAGGCGTCGAGCATGCGCTCGACCAGGGGGGCCATGTCCACGAAGTCAAACGCGACTTCGTCGCGCGGCGGGGTGGACACGGCCTGCGGCATCAGCGGGCGCCGAGCGTCACCATCAGTTCACGCCGTTCGGCCTCGTCGAGCGCCTCCAGATCGAGCGTGCTGTCGCATTCATCACACAGCAGCTCGAACAGGGCGGGCCGGCCCTCCTCGAGCGGGGGCTGGACCTGGCCATCGGCGACGCGCACCAGGTGCATCTGGAGGGTCTTGGCCAGGAAGTTTTCGGCGTTGCCGCAGTTCGGACACGTCAGTGACATCGGGATGAGTGTATCTCAGGCCCCCGGCCCGGCATACACGAGTTCTCCACGAATTGTGGCGCCAGGGGCGCTGGCGCCCAGCGCCTCGAGGTACACGGCCAGCTGTGCCTCGTGCTCCGGCCGGGGCGCCCCCGTCTTGATTTCGACGACGGTGAGCCCCCCGTCCGCGCCGGCCACGACGCAGTCGATGACGCCGCGCACGATCGCCTCGCTGCCGTCCTCGGCGGGCTGGCGCCACGAAAACGGCACTTCGTAGAAGGCCCGGCCGAGCGCCAGCAGTTCGGTGAGACGTGTCCGGTTCCGCAACTGCGACGCCGCGTCGAGCGCCTCCCGCCGCAACGCGTCCACGTCGTCGATGTCCACGAGCATCTCTGGGCGCACGATCTGACGCCAGGCCGCCTCCCACTGGTCCGTCGTGGGCTGACGGTCCGCCGCCCACTGCAGCAGCCGGTGGACGATCGTGCCGGTGAGCCGATCGGCCGCGCGTCCCAGTCGTGGAGGGGCGGCCGGCACGCGTGAGACCGCCGGCGCTCCGGCCGCGGACACCGCCTGCCGTACGGCGCGGGTCCACCGCAGCGGCGCACGATCGATGGCCGTCCATGGCGCGGCGTCCCGGGGATCCTCCACGCGGCCGATGGGCGCGGGCCGGCAGATGCGGAACCGGAACCGCCCTTCGCGCGCGTCCCAGCCGACCTCGTCCACGTCGGCCGGCGCGCCGGCGGCCGCGGCAAAGAGGTCGCGCACGCCCGGCGGCAGCAGCGAGACCAGGCTACGCGCGCCTTTCCTGACCGCGCCGTCGTCGTCGACCTGCGCCGCGAGGTACAGCCGGTCGCGCGCGCGTGTCACCGCGACGTAGAGCAGGCGGCGCAGTTCCTCGTCTTCACGGCGCTCTTCGAGGCGCGTGCCGTCGGTCGTCCGGAACGCGACTTCCGCCTCGCCGTCCGCGCTGCGCTCGATCACGCTGATGCCCTGATGCCGCGACCGGCCGGGCGCCTGCAGGTTGACGAGAAACACCACCGGGAACTCGAGGCCCTTGGCCGCGTGCATGGTCATCAGCTGCACGCATCCGCGGGCTTCCACGATGGCGTGTGATTCGTCGCCCGCGCGCAGCGTCTCGAAGTACTCCGCCAGCCGGCCCAACGTCGAGTAGCCGCGGTTCTCGACCCGGCGGATCAGCGCGCGCACCTTCTTGATGTTCTCGCGCGCCTGCGATCGGCGCCGGCCGCGCAGTTCCACCGCGTAGGCTGCGTCGCGCAGCACCAGGTCGAGCAGTTCGCCGGCCGAGATGCGGTCGGCCAGCGCGCGCCACCGCGCCGTGTCGGCGATCGCGCGCGACAACAACGCTGCGTCAGCCGGCTCGAGGTCGGCGGGCACGGGTGTGTGCCCTTCCAGCACGGCCGCCAGGCCCGGCGCCAGCCGCGCCAGTGCGCGATCGGAGATACGGACCAGTCGCGACCGCAGCAGTTCAGCCGCGCGCAGGTCCGAATCCGGCTGCGCAAGGTATCGCAGCAGCGCGTGCAGGTCCTGCACCTCCGGCGCGTCGAAGAAGCCGAGGCCCTTGTAGACGTACGTCTGCACGCCGCGCCGTTCCAGCGCCTCCTGGAAAACCTGGTGGCCCGCGCGCGCGCGGAACAGGATGGCGATGTCGTCGGGCAGCGCCACCCGCGGCGGGCCGTCCTTGGGCCGCACCACCACGCCATCGAGCAGACGCCGGATCTCGGTGGCGACCGCGTCGGCCGACGCCTGAATGCTCGGCTGCGCGATGACGCCCAGCACCGGCCCCTCCCCCTGCGGCGACGACTCGTGAGGGATCGGGAACCGATCGCTCTCGCGATACACGAAGCGCTCGTCGAGATCGTCGGCGCCCTCCATCTCGGCCGCCAGCGCGTTGACGAACGCGAGCAGGCCCGCCACCGAACGGAAGTTGGTCGAGATGGCCTGGCGCACCCGCCGGCCCGGCCGCAACGCGGCAATCCGGCGCGCGGCTTCATCCAGCAGGCGGACCTCGGCGTGGCGGAACCGGTAGATCGACTGCTTGCGGTCGCCCACGATGAAGATGGAGGTCGGCCCGTCCACCACGCCCTCCCCTTCGCCCCAGGCCGCCACGAGCAGGTCGATCAGCCGCCACTGCTGGCGGCTGGTGTCCTGGAACTCATCGATGAGCAGGTGCCGGTACCGCGATTCGAGCTTCAGACGGCTGCGCGCGAACTCCTCCTGCCGCTCGAGGAGCGACACCGCGCGGTCGAGCATCGCGGCGAAGTCGAGCACCGAATGTTCGTCGAGCAGCCGCTGGTATTCACCGATCAGGATCTTCAGCACCTGCTGCAGCCCGACGGCGAGCAGCCCGTCCACCTCGCGCTCCAGCAGGCGCACCGCGTCGTACACGGCGGGCGCGACCTCCGCAAACGCCGCCTCGTGCCGCTTCTTGGCGGCAGCGGTGGGATACAGATCGACCTTCGTGAACGGCACTCGCTTGCGGGCCGCCTTCCGGTCCTTCGTGAAGAAGTACCGCTCGAACCGGCGCAGCAGCTGCGGCACGTCGGCCACCGGCACCTCGACCGACTCGTCGAGCAGCCGGACCAGTTCCTCGACCAGCCACTGAAACTCCGGCACGCCGGCCGGGCCGTCCGCCACGAGCGCCGGCTGCCCGGCGCAGGCCGCCCGCAGGCGCGCGACGAATGCGCGGGCCACGTCGTCGGCGCGCCGATGCGCCACTTTCCGCCGCACGAACCCGTCCACGGCCGGCTCGGACAGATGCCGGCTGTCGAGCAGCCTGGCCAGCGCGGCGCGCAGCGGTCGCGGCTTCACCCTCGTGAACAGCAGCCGCAGCGGCTCCTGCTGCGGCACCAGCCCTCTCGCAATCCGGAACGTGACATCGAGCGCCTCGGCGGCAAACCGCGCCATCTCGGTTTCATCCGCGATCTCGAACCCGGGATCGACGTCGGCCTCCAGCGGAAACTCGCGCAGCAGGCCGAAGCAGAATGCGTCAATCGTGGTGATCTGCACCTCGGCCAGCGTCGCCGCCGGCACCACGTCGCGCAGCTGCTGCAGGATCCGCTCCCGCATTTCGGCGGCGGCCTTGCGCGTGAACGTGATCGCCAGAATCTCGCGCGGCGGCACCTTGTCGCGAATCAGGCGGACGTACCGCTCGACCAGCACCCGGGTCTTGCCCGTCCCGGCGGACGCCTCGAGAACGACGTGTTCGCCGGGATCGACGGCGAAGTCGCGCGCGGCCTGGTCGGGCGGCCCGTCAAACAGACCCGGCTGCATCGTCCTCCAGGGTGTATTCCTTGCGGCAGACACCGGCAAAGCGGCACCACTCACATTCACCGGTGTCGCGTGGTCGCGCGGGAAAGTCTCCCGCTTCGATGCGGGCGACGATGTCGGCAAAGGCCTGCGCGCGGGCGTGTACGGCCGCGGCGGCCTCCTGCCCCTTGGCGCCGATGGGGCCTTCCAGCTTGTATTCGTCGCCAAAGGCCAGATACGACGCCGCGGCGATGGGGTGCGGCTGTCCATCGGCCGCCTCGAGCTGCTGCTGGACGGCGTGGGCGTACGCCGCGATCTGAATCGAACTGTCGAGGTCGGGCATCCGGCCCAGCTTGTAGTCGATGACACGCAGGCGGCCGTCGGTCAGCACATCCACGCGATCGGCCTTGCCGTTGATCGCGATCGCGACGCTCGACAGACCGCCCAGCACCGGAAACTGGAACGGCCCCTGGATCTTCTGTTCGAGCAACCGGTAGTCCACGGGCTCGTCGGATTCGGCTTCAAGTTCGAACACGCGTTCGGCCACGCCGCGCGCCACCAGCGACCCAAGCAGGCGGGTCTCTTCGAGCACACGATCGGCCTCGGGCAGCCGCGCCAGCGTCGTTCGCGCCAGCGCCGTGAACCGTGCGACCGCCTCCGGCAACAACTCGGGGGTGATGTGCCCGTGGCCGGCGGCCTGCCACTCGCCGTAGAACCGCTCGAAGAGATCGTGCAGCAGGGTGCCGCGCTCGAGCGGCGTGAGGCCGGCGGAGTCTTCGCGTTCCTCAGGCAGCCGCAGCACCGATTCGGCGAAGTACTGGAACGGACAGGTCACGTACCGATCGACCTTGCTGACACGGTACGCCTGCGGAGGCTGGGGCAGCGACTGGCCGCGGTACTCGGGGTCGGTGAGCGGCGGCCGCGCGCTGCGCGCCTCGGCCCAGCGCGCCTGCGGCCCGTCGAGCGCGTCGTCGGGCACCGGCGAGAGTGTCAGGACCTCGTCGCTGAACACCGCGACCGGGGCGGGAGGCGCGACTTCGCGATCGGGCAGGCCCCGCGCCAGGTCGAGCATCGGCGAGGGCCCGACGACGGCTTCCGCGTCGAGTTCGAAGGCGTGCAGCGACAGCGTCTCGGATGGCAGCCCGGTGAGATCGCGAAACGCCGCGACCTGCGCGGCCGCGTGGTCGGCGTCCTGCGGCCAGCCCAGCGCCTTGAGGAGGCCGGAGGTGTAGAAGATGTTCCGGCGCTGCCGCTCGGGCCAGTCGCTGTCGACCAGACCGAGCACGTGCACGTGATCGAACTCGCCGAACCGCGCGGCCACCGCGTCGACCAGATGCACGCCGTCATGCGCGCCGGCCAACGCAAACGTCTGGTCTTCGAGGCGATGGCGGATCCAGCCGACGAGATCGTCCACGCTGCGCGGCCGATCATCGTGCCGGTGGCACGCGTCGGCGAGCGCTTCGAGCGCGCCCAGGACGGCACCTCGCGCGCGCAACGACGCGTCGCGGCGGTCCGCGTCCGGCGTCGTGAGCCGCTCGTGGTCCCGCAGGAATGCCAGCAGCAGCCGGATCTGGGCGCTGCCGCTGCCGGCCGTGCGAAGGCCGTCCAGTTGCGCGCCAACCGCGGCGGCCACCCGCGCCGCCCGGCGCGCCCGATCGGCGGACACGCCGTCGCGGCGTTCGCCCGCGGCGAAAAACGCGTCCACCTCGTCCGGATAACTGGTGGCCGGCCCCGTCGACCGTCGCGCGGTCAACACGGCGTCGAGCGCGGACACGTCGCGTCCCACCACGGGATCCTCGCCGTCGCGCAGGTGCAGCCACGGCGACCTCAGCAGCGCGACGATGGACTCGCGCGTGCCGCCGGTGCGGGCCACCGCCAGCACCTGATCGAGCAACGCGGCCCACGGCTCGGCCGCCAGCGGAAACGATTCGAGCGCCTGCCACGGCACCCGCGCATCGTCGAACACCTGGCGCACGAGGTAGAGGTACGGCAGCGGCCGCTGCACCACCAGCGCCGTCGGCGCCAGCGCGCCGGACGGCCGCGGGGTACGCGCGCGAATCTGCCGCGCCACGTCGCGCACTTCCTCTTCGCGATCGCGGCTGAGCCAGCACCACGCCCCCACGGGCCGGGTGACCACGGGCGCCCACGGCTGGCCCGGCTCGCGCGTTTCCTCGATGCCCGGCAGTTCACGTTCGAGCCGTTCGCGAAAGCCCGCGTCGTGCAGTTCGTCGGTCATCACGACGTCCACGCGCAGCCCCTGGCAGCGGCCGAGCAGGTCGAAGTCGGCCGGCCAGAGACCGCGCGGGTCGGATGGATGGTCCGCGACGGCCACGATCACGTGGTCGTGCGGCGGCGGCGCGGCCGAGGCCAGCACGGCGTCACGGCCCAGGTGTTCGTCCACGGCGCCTGACGCGCGCACGGCGCGTTCGTACTTGAGAAACGCCAGGGTGAGAAACGCGGTCTGGTGAATGAGACTGTCGGTGCCGCGGTCGAACCCGTGGATGCCCTTGAGCTGCGCGATGACCTCCCGGCGCAGGCGGCCGACGCTGCGCTGCCGACGACGGAGTTCGTCGTAGAAGTCCAGCATCGCGGCGACCAGGCCGGGCCGCAGGTGGAACGGCGCGCGCGTCATGCGTGGACGCGCGGCCGTGGCTTCCGCGCAGGCGGCAAGCAGGATCTCGCGCTCGACCCGTGTGAGCAGACGCGGGGCATCGGAGAGACGTTCGATCCACCCGGTCAACCATTCATCGCGGGTCTGCAGGTCGGGCAGAATCACCGCCGGCCGCGCGGCGGCGGCCAGCTGGCGCTCGAGCGTCTGCCGCAGCAGTTCAACGGACGCGCGGCTGGGCAGCACGATGACGCGCCGCCGGATCGACGCCAGGTCGCCCTCGAGCGCCAGGCGCGTGAGCGCGCGGCGGAAGCCGGCGAGATCGGTGGCGCGAATCAGCCGCCGCGTCATCGCACCCGCCGGGGATTAAGGGCGGGCACGAGATCCGCGCGCGCCTGGGCAAACAACAATTCGGCGCCGGCGATGGCGGCTGACGCGTTGCGGCGCACCTCGAGGTTGTCCGCCACGGTCAGGCGCTGCGCCAGCAGCAGCCCCTGCCGGGCCATCTGCGCGGCCGACCGCAGGACGTCATGCACCGGCTGCACCTCCGGCAACGGGCGCAACCGGCGCAAGGAGTCCTCGATGCCCGCGAATGTCCGCAGCGCGGCCTCCACGTCGGGCCGGCGCACGGGGCGCTCGGACGAGACGGCCCGCAACACGAGCCGGCGCCCGACCCACTGGTCGAAGATCGGCCGCAGCCGCACCTCGTAGGCCAGCAACTGGTCCTTCACGCGGGCCCATCGATCGAACGCCGCCCGTTGCTCGCGCGCGAAATCGAGTTCGACCTCCAGCCGCCGCCGAAAGGCCGCCATCTCGCGCGGCCGCCGCGCGCGCAGTGCCGCACCCGACTCGTCGACCTCCTGGATGAGGCGCTGCACGACGCCGATACGGCCATTCCGCACGGCGACATCGGCGCGCGCGAGGGCGTCCTGCATCAGCGCGCGGTACCGGCGTTCGTCGGCCTCCTCGGCGGCCAGTTCGCGGGACGCGCGGGCGCGCAGGGCCGCGTCGATGCCCGGATCCTTCGCGGTCACGCGCACCACCGACCGCAGAATCGTCAGACGCTCGGCCGCCACGGGTGTCACCGCGGCCGCGTCGAGCGCGGCAACGATGGCCTGATCGCGGCTGGGCGCCGGCAGCAGCGGCGAGACCGGCACGGGCGGCGGATTCGCCACCAGGTCGAGCGCGAACGTCGTCTCTCCGGCCGCAATCCGCAGCTCGGCAATCACCTCGTCGAGCAGGCCGGCCAGATGGCGGGTCTCCTCCGCCTTGTAACCGAAGTGCTGCGGCGACCAGCCCGCCAGCATCCGTTGCGCCACCTGCGCAATGCCCAGGCGTCGATGGCGGTCGGTGCTGGCCTCCAGCTCCGCCAGCATGCGCGCCAGCTCTGCCGTCAGCACCGCGTACTCCTGCTCGCCTCGTGTCGCCCCGTAGTGCGCCGCCCGAAGGGCGCGCGCGTACTCGTGCGTCCGCGCGAGGTCGACCCGCGAGAGCGGCACGGTCAGGACATCATGCGATTCGCCGACCGCCGCCTCGCCCAGTTTCACCAGGCAGACCAGCTCCTCGGGCAGCTCGGCGCACTCGCCATGGCTGTGCAGCACGCGGCCGTCCGTCAGAAAGACCCGGAACGTCTGCAGGTCCGGCTGGACGGGCTGCGCGGGCGACGACAGGGCCGCCAGGCCCAGCACGAACGCGCCAACGCTGCCGGTGTGCATGCTCCGGTATTGTCGCTCAGCACCGCGGAGGAGGCACGATGTGGAAAAGTTGTGGAAGAGTCGTGCATTTCCTGTGCATGAACTGTCGGCGCGAAAAAAGTCGGACGGGTTTGCCCTGCGGCGCGCGCGCGGCTGCCGCCGATTGGTGCAGCTTCGTACACGCCTTCGCTTGCGCATGCCTCGACGGCACACGACAATCGTCGTCCGGCCGTGACACCTGTAACCACCACCCCCACACTCGTGCGTTTTGAAGAAACGATTCACGGCCGGCCCGTGCTGATCGACGTGTCGGTGGTGGGCCGCGACCGGTGGCGCGCGCAGATCGCACGGACGCCCGGCGGACGCACCGCGCTGATGCCGTTTTACGGTACGACGCCGGCCGAAGCGGCCACCAATCTGTCCCGCTGGCTCACCCGGGTGTCCAGACCCGGGCACGACGGACGCGTATAGTAGGCGGATGCGTCAGCCCTTCGCGCGTGTCATCGGCGCCGCCGCTCTGGCGGGGTCCCTGGTCGTTCCGGTGGTCGCCTCGCAGGCAGCCCAGACCGCGCCTCCGGCGCCGTCGCAGGCCGCCGCTCCGGCGCAGCCGCTGCCGAAGGTGGTGTTGTTCGCCACGGGCGGCACCATCTCCAACCGCACCGGCGGCCGGCTCACGGTGGACGAGCTCATTGCGTCGCTGCCGGGCCTCACCAATCGGGTGCGCGCCGAGGGCGTGCAGTTCGCCAACACCGCGAGCAGTTTGATGACGCTGGAGCAGTGGCTCGAGCTGTCGCGCCAGATCAACGCCCGCCTGCGCGCCGACAAGGACGTGGCCGGGATTGTCGTGACCAGCGGCACGGACACACTCGAAGAGCTGGCGTATTTCCTGCACCTCACCGTGCGCGACGAGCGCCCGGTGGTGGTCGTCGGGTCGATGCGCAATCCGAGCACGCTCGGATATGAGGGCGCGGCCAATCTCGAAGATGCGTTCCGCGCGGCGGCCGACCCCCAGTCACGCGGCGTGGGCACGGTGGTCGTCCTCAATGACGAAATCAACTCGGCGCGGGAAGTGACCAAGACCGATGCCCTGTCGCTCGACACATTCCAGTCGGGACGGTACGGCGTGCTCGGGGTGGTCGACAGCGCGGGGGTGGCGTACTACCGGCGGACCGTGCGCCGCCACTCGGCGCAATCGGAGTTCGACGTCGACGCAATCAAGGAACTGCCGCGCGTCGACATTGCCTGGACCTATCAGGGAGCGACCGGCGACGTGATCTCGGCCATGGTGGACGCCGGCGCACGCGGCATCGTGCTGGCCACGGCGGGCGCGGGCGCCACGTCGGGCACCCAGGACGCCGGGGCGCGCTACGCCCGTGAGAAGTCCGTCTTCGTCGTCCGCACCACCCGGACCGGGGCGGGCCGCATTGCCGCGCCGGGCCCCGGCCGCGGGGGCGCCAACTTCTCGCTGGCCGGCGACGACCTCACGCCGGTCAAGGCCCGGGTCCTCCTGATGCTGGGCCTGGCGACCACCAAGGACGGCGTCGAGCTGCAGCGGATGTTCCGGGAATACTGAGGCGCATTTGCCGGGCCCCGCCCGGCCCCCGTATAATCAGAAGTCTTGAATGTGGGCCTGTGGCGCAGCTGGGAGCGCGCCTGAATGGCATTCAGGAGGTCACCGGTTCGATCCCGGTCAGGTCCACCAATCCTCCCCCCCTTTCGCGGCCTCGCCTTGACTTGCGCCGCGCGCCGTGCCTAGACTGGCCGCCTATCTCATTGAATCAATGGGGCCCGCGCCCCTTCGGAGGACACAATCATGCCCAATGGCACGATTGCTCGGTTGTTGATTGACAAGGGTTTCGGGTTCATTCGTGACGAAAGCGGCGTGGAGCACTTCTTCCACCGGTCAGCCATTCGTGGCTCGGTGTTCGAGCTGCTGCGGGAAGGCCAGCGCGTCGAGTTCATCGTCGAGGAGTCGCCCAAGGGGCCGCGCGCCGGCGAAGTGCGTTTGATCGACGAGTAGTTCACCCCTCCCCTTTCCCCCCTGCTCACCCGTACGCGTCTTCGGCGGCTCGTGTTGGGCTCCGGGCTCTTGCTCGGGGCCGCCACGATGGCCGGCGCCGGCCGGCTGCTGGTCCGCGTCGACCCGCTCCCGGTGCCGGGCCCCGCTGACGTGATCTACGTCCTGGGTGGCACCCGGGTCGATCGCTGGCTGGAAGCCGCCGACCTCTATCGCGAGGGCGCCGGCCGGCACATCGTGCTCAGCAACGGCACGCTGGAGGCCGGACACTACCGGCTGCGCGCGCAGGGCATCACGGTGCCGGGCGACGCCGACATCGGGCGCCAGGTCATGACGACACAGTTGGGCATTCCGCCGGGCGCGGTCGAAATCCTGCCCGACGATGTGGACAACACCGCGCATGAAGCGGAGGCCATTGCGCCTCATGCCGCCGCACGGGGCTGGCGATCGATGATCGTCATCACCAGCCGGTCGACCACTCGCCGTGCCGGCTACGCGTTTGAACGTGTGCTGGGTGACCGCGTCGCGATCATCATGCGCGACTCGCGGCACGACGCCTTCGACGAGGCGTGGTGGTGGCGCACGCGCGGCTCATTCCGGCAGACCTTCTACGAACTCCCGAAGCTGGTGGCGTACTGGTTCGGCCTGGGCGCCTGATAGGCTGTTGGAGCGGAAGCCCCCGGGGCCCGGTGGCCCTCCCGGTCTTCAAAACCGGCCGCATCCCGCCTCCGGCGGGATGGGAGGGTTCGACTCCCTCGGGTTTCCGCCAAAATGAGCTCCGAGCTCATTTTTTCGTCAGAACCACCCCGCGTCCACCTCGGCCAGCGTCTCCACCGTCAAGGCGGCGCCGGTGTCACGCAGCGCGTCGATCCCGAACACGCCGGTCGCCACGGCCAGCGCCCGCGCGCCGTGCGCGTGCGCGCAATCGACGTCCAGCGGCGTGTCACCGATGACCACCACCCGATCGGGTGTCACCGGGGGATGGCCAGCGCGCACGGCCGCCTCGATCGCCACGGGCACGAGCGCGCGGCGATCCACGTGACGATCGCCAAAGGCCCCGAAGGGAAACCGCGACCACAGGTCGAAATGCCCGAGTTTGATTTCGGCTCCGGACACGAAGTTGCCGGTCAACAGCCCGACGACGACGTCATCGCGTTCGGCGAGCCGATCGAGCAGGGGGGAGACACCCGGCAGCACGCCCATCGGCCGGCTGGCCGGGTCGGCCAGCGCCTCGGGCAGCCGCCGCACGTATTCGTCGCGGACGCGCGTGATGTGCGCATCGTCCACCGGGCGGCCAATCCGCGTGAGCACTTCGGAGACGATGGCGCGATCGGTGCGGCCGGCCACGGGCACGCCGTCGAGCGCCTCCGGCGCGTCGAACAAATCGGCGAAGGCGCGGTTCATGCCGCGCACACCGGCGCGGCCGGTCTGAATCAGCGTGCCGTCAATGTCGAACAGAACCAGCGTCACCACACCCTCACATCGCCGGCGCTTGCCGGCCGTACGTCTCCGGTCGCGGGGTCGAGGCGCAGCGCCGCGCCCCCCAGCGCCTGAACCAGCCGGTCGTCCTCGGTGAGGGCAATCCAGGCCAGGCCGCGGTCGTCACCAATCGTCGCCAGCGTGCGGCCAAACGCGCCGGCCTCATCGGGCGCAAGCGCCGCGGTGATGTGTTCCAGGATCAACACCCGGGGCGACAACGCCAGCGCGCGGGCCAGGTGCAGGCGCACACGGTCGGCCGGCGTGAGCGACTGGACGGCGGCCGACAGCCGCTCGCGGCCCAGGCCCACCTCGTCGGCCAGCGCGGCCACGGCCCGCCGGACTTCCTCGGGCATGGGGTCGATGGACAACGTCAGCGGCAGCGCGAGGTTGGCTTCCACCGTCAGCGTATCGATGAGCACCGCGCGTGGCGTGACCATGCCGAACACGTCCAGCGAGTGCAGCCATTCGGTGTCGGTGGCCACGTCGCGGGTCTCGCGGCCGGCCACGACGATGCGGCCTTCGTCGGGCAGCGCGGCGCCGGTGACCAGCAGGCAGAACATCTCGGCGGCCGGCGCATCGAGCCCGCGCAGGGTGACGCGTTCGCCGTCGGCCAGGCGCAGCGCGTTGAGGCGCAGCGGCCGAAGCCCGCCGTACTGCTTGCGAATCCCGGACAACTCGATGAGGGGTGTCACGTGTCTCTCCTGCCTCAGTGGGTCCAGCCCAGCCGGTCGGCCAGGCGGGCGTAGTCGCCGGCCGGCAGGTGCACCTGGCCAAACGCCGCTTCGCGGCCGCTGCCGGCGCCGTGATAGTCGGAGCCGCCGGTGACCAGCAGCCCGTAGCGATGCGCCATGTGCCGGTACCGCGCCGTGTCGATCGGATCGTGGTCCGGGTGATGCGCCTCGATCGCCGACATGCCCGCCATGGCCAGCGATTCGATGAGGTCATCGCGTCCGTACTTGCCCGGGTGGGCCAACGACGCCAGGCCGCCGGCGCGCGCCAGCAAGCCGACGACGTCGGCGGGGGTCGGGCCGATGCGTTCGATGAACGCCGGCTTGCCCTCGGCCAGATACCGATCGAACGCCTCGCGCAGATCGCGCACGTGTCCGGCGGCCACCAGGGCCGCCGCCGCCATGGGCCGTCCGATGGAGCGTCCGGCCAGCCGGCCCGCGTCACCAAGCGCGCGGTCGAGGTCGATGGGCACGCCGAGGTGTTCGAGGCGTTCACCAATCGCGCGCATGCGGCGGAGCCGGTCGCGCCGTTGCGTCTCGAGAAACGCCACCAGCTCCGGCGTGTGCCGATCGAAGCCGTACCCGAGGATGTGGATGTCGCGGCCGTGGTCCACGGCCGTGATCTCGATGCCCACGTGGCACGTGACACCCGCGTCGCGCGCGGCGGCCAGACACGCGTCGGCGGCGGCCGTCGTGTCGTGATCGGTCACGGCCATCACGCGCAGGCCGTGCGCGGCCGCCTCGGCCACGAGCACGTCCGGAGCAGACCGCCCGTCCGAGGCGGTCGTGTGCATGTGCAGGTCCACCATGGTCGCGGGATCAGCGCTTTCGCCGGGCGGCCGGCCGGGCCGCACGCGCCGGCGCCGGTTTTCGCCGCGCCGGCTTGGCGGCCAGCTGGCGTTCAATCAGCGCGCGGTATTCCCGGATGAGCAGGTCGAGATGCTCGCGTTCCTCCTGGGCGAACTCGAGGAAGATCTGCTTGCCTTCCGATTCCTCGAACCGTTCGCCGTACCGTTTGAAGAACTTGTGCGACCCGCGTTCGCAGCGGATGCCGATGATGAGCGCCTGGCGGTCATCCACCCCGCGCGCCAGTTCCTCGGTGCCGGCGGCGAAGATGCCGTTGGCCGCGCCCTTGAAAAACAGGAACGTCGGGTGGGACTCGAGCTCGGGATCGGCGCGCAGCAGCTCGCGGTATCGCGCCTCGAGTTTGGCGAGATGGTCCTTTTCTTCCTCCGCCAGTTTCTGGAAGACCTTGCGGCCGCGGGCGTCCTTCGTGATGGCGGCCGCGCGCGTGTAGAATTCGCGCCCGCTGCGTTCGGTGGCGATCGCAATCCGCAGGGCGTCGCGCGCGAACAACGCGTCGGTGGGCGCCGCGATCGCCTCGGGCTGCCGGCCGGCCTGGCAGTTCTCACACGTCCCGTAGATCTGCAGCACACTCTGCCGCGCCGTGAACCGGCGCGCGTCGGCAATCTCCTCGATCAACGCCTCGATGTCGGAGCTCAGGAACTCGAAGGACTGGCTGCACGACTTGCAGATGAGGTGGAAGTGCCGCGGATGGCGGTACGAATGTTCGTACCGGAACCGGCCTTCGCCGAAGTCGACCTTCCGCGCGATGCCGGCGTCCACCATCCACTGCAGCGTGCGGTAGATCGTGGCGCGGCTGATGCGCGCATCGTGCGACCGGATCAGCGAGACCAGCTCGTCGGCCGCCAGATGGCCTTCCTGCTGGAGGAAGAGCTGGACGATGACGTCGCGTTTGCCGGAGCGGCGTCCGCCGGCCGGGCGGAGCTGCTCGACGAACTCGGAGGCGGTCTGCATGCGCCGCCGGGCCTATGCGCTGAACGACGAGCCGCAGCCGCAGGTGGACTTGGCGTTCGGGTTCTTGATGGTGAACCCGCCGCCCATGTTGTTGTCGACGAAGTCGACCTCGGCGCCCTGCAGATACCGCAGGCTGATGGGATCGACCAGCAGCTTCACGCCGTTCACCTCGAACACCTGATCGGACTCGGCATCCCCTTCGCCTTCGTCGATCATCAGGCCGTACTGGAACCCGGAGCACCCGCCGCCCTGCACGAAGACCCGCAGGCCGGAGCCCACCTTGCCCTCTTCGACGAGCAGTTCAGAAATGCGCGAGGCCGCCGTCTCGGTGACATGAATCATGCCTTCAATTATACGGAATCACTGTGGAAGACTGAGGCATGCCCGATTTGACGCAGCGCGACTGGCCCGTGTGCCTCGCCGGGGTGTGGCAGCCCCTCACCCGGCGGCTGGACGTGCGCAGTCCGTGGGACGACCGCCTCGTGGGCACCACGTGGGTCGGCGGCGACGACCAGTTCGAGGCGGCCGCCTCGGCCGCCGTGGCGGCCGCGCCGGCCATGGCGCGGTGGCCGGCCCACGCCCGGGTGGCCACGCTGCGCGGCGTCGCCGCGGGGCTGCGCAGCCGGCGCGACGACCTCGCGCTGGTCCTGTCCGACGAGGCCGGCAAACCCCTGCGCGACGCCCGCGTGGAGGTGGACCGCGCCGCGTTCGTGTTTGACACGGCCGCCGACGAAGTCTCGCGGCTGGGCGGCGACCTGCTGCCGATGGACCTGATGCCGCACGGCGAAGGCCGGTTCGCGGTCACCCGCCGCGTGCCGCTGGGCCCGATCGCGGCCATCACGCCGTTCAACTTTCCGCTGCTCCTCGTCGCGCACAAACTGGCGCCGGCGCTGGCCGCAGGCAACCCCATCGTCCTCAAGCCGGCCACCAAGACGCCGCTGTCGGCGCTGATCCTCGCGCGCCTGTGCAGCGATCACGGGGTGCCGCCCGGCGCGTTGAGTGTGTTGCCGCTCGATCGCGGCGCGGCCGATCGGCTCGTCACCGACGACCGCTTCCGGCTGCTGACGTTCACCGGATCGGCCGCCGTCGGGTGGGAGATGAAGGCCCGCGCCGGCCGCAAGCGTGTGGTGCTGGAACTGGGCGGCAACGCGGGCGTCATAGTCGACGCCTCGGCCGATCTCGACCACGCCGTGCGCCGCATCGTCGCGGGCGGATTCACGTACGCGGGTCAGAGCTGCATCTCCGTGCAGCGGGTGTACGTGCACGAGACGCTGGCCGACGCGTTCGCCCGCCGGCTGGCCGCCGCCGTCGCCGCCCTGAAGGTCGGCGACCCGCGCGACCCGGAGACCGAACTGGGCCCGATGATCACCCGCGGTGACGTGGAACGCATCACCACGTGGGTGCGTGACGCCGAGGCCGATGGCGCGCGCGTGCTGACGGGCGGCCACCCGCTGACCGACTCGGTGTTCGCGCCGACGGTCATCGACCACGTGCCCGAGTACGCCGCGCTGTGCCGCGAAGAAGCCTTCGCGCCCATCGTCGGGCTGTATCGCTTCACGGAACTGGCGGACGCCATCACCCGCGTGAACGCGTCGCGGTACGGACTGCAGGCCGGAATCTTCACATCGAACCTCAACGACGCGTTGCAGGCGTTCGACGCACTCGAGGTGGGCGGTGTGGTGGTCAACGACGTCTCCAGCTACCGCGTGGACTCGATGCCCTACGGCGGCGTCAAGGACTCGGGCACGGGCCGCGAAGGCCCGCGGTACGCGATGGAAGAAATGACCGAGCTGAAGACGCTGATCGTCAATCGCCTGTAGAGCTTTTCACCATGGAGGGCCATGGATCGTCATGTCCTCCATGGTGGTGATTCTGACGAAGATCGACAGGGAGACTGCGCCGTGAACGAAGGACTGTGGGCATCCAGACTCTGGCAGAAGGACACGTCGGTGTTTTCGGTGGCGTCCGACCCGGGCGTGCGCGCCGCGATTGCGAACCGGCTGGGCTGGCTGGCCGCGCCGGCACAGATGCGCCACGAGCTGGCGGCGGTCCGCGCGTGTGTCGAGCGCGCGCAGGCCGACGGCCTGACGCACGTCGCCCTGCTGGGCATGGGCGGCAGTTCGTTGTGCGCCGAAGTCCTGCGGCAGACCCTCGCCCCCGAGGGCATGCGCAACCGCGTGCGTGTGCTCGACACGACCGATGAACGCGCAGTCCGGGACGCCGCGGCCGCCCTGCCGCCGCGCGCCACGTTGTTCATCGTGGCCAGCAAGAGCGGCTCCACGATCGAGGTCACGTCGCTCGAGTCGTACTTCCGCGACTGGCTCGCGGGCCACGGCATCGACGCGCCGGGACGCCACATGGTGGCCATCACCGATCCGGGCACCTCGCTCGTGGCGCACGCCGCTGCGCACGGCTACCGGCACACCTTCATCAACCCGGAAGACATCGGCGGACGATTCTCGGCACTGTCGTTGTTCGGCCTCGTTCCGGCCGCGCTCATGGGCATCGACCCGGCGCGTCTGCTCGACGCGGCTGCCCCGATGGCCGACGCCTGCCGATCGGACGATGAGGACAATCCGGGGACGGCGCTGGGTCTGTTCATGGCGCAACAGGCGCTGGCCGGACGCGACAAACTCACCATCCTGCTGCCGCCCTCGCTGGCGCGCCTGGGCCTGTGGATCGAACAACTCGTCGCGGAGAGCACGGGCAAACTCGGCCGGGGCGTGTTGCCCATCGTCGACGAACCCGAGGCGGCGGTCCTGGCGGAGTACGGCCGCGATCGCGCGTTCGTGCTCGTGACGTCACCCGGCGACGCGCACGCGCCCGCGCGCCGCGCGGCGCTGGCCGCCGCGGGCCACCCGGTCTTCCACTACGAGAGTGACGCCGGCGCGCTGGGCGCGGAGTTCTTCCGCTGGGAGTTTGCCACCGCCATTGCGGGCATCGCGCTCGACGTCAATCCGTTTGACGAACCCAACGTGCGCGATGCCAAGGCGCGTACGCAGGCCCTGCTCGACGCGGGCGGCGGCCTGCGCGTGGATCCGCCCTATGTCGATCGGCACGGCGTGTTGGGCCGCACCCATCGGCCGGACCACACGGCCGCGCCCACCGGACCATTCGTCGCGATTCTCGACTATCTGCCGCAGGACGATCGCCGCGCGGCCACGGTGGCGCGCGTGCGCGCCGCCCTGCGCGCGCGCACCGGCGCCGCCACCACCTACGGCGAAGGCCCCCGGTACCTGCACTCCACGGGCCAGTTCCACAAAGGTGGCACCAACAGCGGGGTGTTCCTGCTGCTCACCGGCGTCGACGCCACCGCCACCTCGGTGCCGGGCGCCGGGTATTCATTCAGCACGCTGAAGTACGCCCAGGCGCTGGGCGACTTCGCGGCACTCGTCGCCAATCACCGCCACGTCGTCCACATGCACGTCACCGATCCGGACGCGGATTTCTCGGCTGAACTCGAACGACTGATCACGACCGTCAACACGGCCGACGCATCAACACGATCCTGAACGGCCTGAAATCACAACGAGGATTGGAGGCAGGATCCTCAGCTCAACAGCGGTGGGTGCCCGGCGAAGCCGGGCGCGTGTGATCACGCAGGGGAGGTTTCCTCCCAGCCCTCCACGCCTCTTGTGAATAATCCTGGGCCGACGCGGCGGCTACGGCGTCTTGAGCAGCGCCAGGCGTTTGCCGGACTCTTCTTCGACGACCTTGTGCAGGCTGTTGCCGTTGGCGTCCATGGTGACGATCGCCGGGAACTCCTTCACGCGCAGGTGCCACATGGCTTCCGGCGTGCCGAACTCGAGCAGCGACACGTCATCGACGCCTTCGATGCAGCGCGCGTAGAACTGCGCCGCGCCGCCGATCGCGTTGAGATAGACGGCGCCGTGTTCCTTGAGGCCGGCCAGGGTCTTGGGGCCCATGCCGCCCTTGCCCATGACCACGCGGATGCCGAACTTGCCGATGATGTCGGCCTGATACGGCTCCTCGCGCATGCTCGTGGTGGGACCGGCCGCGGTCACGGTCCACCCGGCGGCCTCCTTCCGCACGACCGGTCCGCAGTGATACAACACGCCGCCCGACAGGTCGACCGGCGCGTCGTGGTGCATGAGGTGGTGATGCACGGCATCACGCCCGGTGTAGACGCGGCCTGAGACCAGCACCACGTCGCCGACCTTGAGTGACCGGATGGTGGCTTCGTCGATCGGCGCCTGCAGCACGACCTCACGGCCGGTGCGCGGGAAGCCGCCCGCCGCCGCGTCCGCCAGCATCGGCAGCACCGGCGCCTCGGGATCGCGATAGAGCCACTGCGTGATTGCGCCGGTGGACGGATCGACGAGCACCCCGAGACGCCGGAACGCCCAGCAGTCGTACGCCACCGACACAAAAAACGACGCCGGCAGCCGGTTGAGCGCGCCGATCTTGCAGCCGATGAGCGACGTCTGGCCGCCAAACCCCATGGTGCCGATCTCGAGGCCGTTGACCGTCGCCATGATCTGCCGCTCGAGGTCGGCCAGCTCGGGCACCGGATTCACGTCGTCGAGGGTGCGGAACAACTGCTCCTTGGCGTGCTGGTAGCCGGCGGTGCGATCGCCGCCGATGCAGACCCCGACGGCGCCGGGACTGCAGCCCTTGCCCTGCGCCTTCCAGATGGCGTGCAGGATGCACTTCCGGACGCCTTCGAGCGAGCGATCGGCACGGCCGAGGTGATCGAGTTCGACCGGCACGGCGTATTGCGCGTTGACGTTTTCGCAGCCGCCGCCCTTGAGCAGCAGTTTCACTTCAATCTGGTCGCGCTCCCACTGGTCGAAATGAATCACGGGCATGCCGGGCCCGAGGTTGTCGCCCGTGTTGCGGCCGGTGATCGAGTCCACCGAGTTGGGGCGCAGCTTGCCGCGGCGCGTCGCCTCGGCGACCGCCTCGCGAATCTGCTGGCGCACCCAGATCTGGCTGACGCCCACCGGCGTGTGCACCTCGAAGGTGGGCCAGCCGGTGTCCTGGCAGAGCGGGCCGACGCACGCCGCCGCCTGGTCGATGTTTTCGGCAATCACGGCCAGCGCCTGCGCGCCGCGCGTGCCCGGGGTTTCCTGTCCCATGGCCTGACGCATCGCCGCGCGGACATCGGGCGGCAGGTCCGTCGCCGTGCGGGTGATCAGGTCCACCATGCTCTCAAGAAATGACGAAGCCATGCGTCAAGCATATCGCCGGAGCCAACCGCGGGCGGCCACGTTACGATTAGGCGTGCGAAGACTCCTGGCCGGCGTGTGGCTGGCGGCGCTGTGCGCCGCGGCGGTGACCGCGCAGCAGCCGCGCGCGGCCCACGGCCGGCTGTTCCCGCCCGAGAAACTCGGCGAGCTGGAAGGCCCCGACCGCGACGAGTGGCAGCAGCCCGACCGCATCATGGACGCGCTGGCCATCGCCGACGGCTCACACGTGGCCGACATCGGCGCCGGCGGCGGGTGGTTCACCGTGCGGCTGGCCCGGCGCGTGGGGCCCAACGGCCGGGTGTTCGCGGAGGACATCCAGCGCCAGATGATCGAATCCATCGGCCGGCGCGTGGCGCGCGAAGGGCTGCGCAACGTCGAGACCATCATCGGCACGCCGCTCGACCCCCGCCTGCCGGGCAACCTCGACGCCGTGTTGATGGTCGATACGTACCCGCAGCTCGACGACCCGGTGGGCCTGCTGACGCACGTGCGCCGGGCGCTGGCCCCGACGGGCCGCCTGGGCATCGTCGACTACAAGAAGGATGTGCTGGGCCCGGGCCCCGAACTGGACGAACGACTGGAACCCGAGGTCATCATCCGCGACGCGGAGCGCGCGGGCCTGCGCCTGCTCTCGCACGAGACCTTCCTGCGTTATCAGTACCTGCTGATCTTCACACCCCGGTGATGCCGTCTCTTCCCGCTTTTTTCGCCGTCCACCAGCCGGCGATCACCCGCGCGCTTGACGCGTTCGTCCCGGCCGGCGCCCAGGGCCCGGTGGCCGACGCCATGCGATACACGCTGCTGGCGCCCTCCAAACGCGTCCGCGCCGTACTGGTCCTGTTGTCGGCGGAGTTGTGCGGGTCTTCGGCGCGCGCCCTGCCGGCCGCGTGCGCGGTCGAGGCGATTCACGCGGCGTCACTCATCCTCGACGACCTGCCGAGCATGGACGATGCGCCGCTGCGGCGCGGGCAGCCATCGGCCCACGTCAAGTTCGGCGACGCGGTCGCCATCCTCGCGGCCTTCGGCCTGCTCAGTGACGCCTACCGCCATCTGGCCGTGTCGTACGACCCGGCGCTGGCCACGCGCATCACCACGCTGTACGCCGATGCGGTCGGCCTCGACGGCCTCATTGCGGGACAGGCGGAAGACGTGCTCGCCACCGACCGCGCGCTCACGTTCGACACACTCGAGCGGATTCACCGCCGCAAGACGGGCGTCCTGTTCAGCGCGGCTGCCACGGCGGGCGCGTGGACGGCGGGCGGATCGGCCGACGATGTGGCGGCGCTGACGGCGTATGCAAAGAACCTCGGCCTGGCGTTTCAGATCGTCGATGACCTGCTCGACGTGACCGGCACACCCGAAGAGACGGGCAAGGCCGTGCGCAGCGACGCGCGCAAGACGACCTTTGTCTCGTTCAGCGGCGTGGACGGCGCGCAGGCGCTGGCGCTCGAGTTGTGCCGCACGGCCACGTCGGCGCTGGCGCCCTTTGGCCGGCGCGCCGACCGGCTGGCCGAACTGGCGGCCTTCGTGGCGGAGCGGCGGCTGTAATGACCGATCCCGCCGGCATCGACGAACTGCGCGCGCGGTTGCGCGCGCTTGGATATCTCGACGCGCGCGTCGATCGATTCGTCCTCGGCGGTGTGTCGCGCAGCCGCCTGGCGTCGGTCGCCGTCCAGGCGTCGCTGCGCATCGGCGCGCTCGCGGGCCTGTTGCTGGGCCCGGCCGCCGTCATCGGCCTCGCCACACGCGCGCCGGGCCTGGTCACGAGCGCGCGCGACGGCGTCGTGCTCGCGTTGTATCTCATGGTGCCGTTTGCGCTGGCCGCGGCCATCGTGGCGGGCGTGGCGATTGCGGCCGGCCACGCCGTCGCCCGTCGCGCGGCCGCGCACCCCGGGCTCGCCGTGCGCGCGCGACGCGCCGCCATGGCCGCAGGCCTGGTGGCGGCCACGTCCACACTCGTGTATCTCACCTTGTGGTGGCGCGCGGCGGTGCCGGCCGGAGACCTCGGCGCGCAGCTGGCCGCGCTGGCGGTCGCGTCGGCCATCGCGCTCATCCTGGGGCACGCCGTCACCGTCAGCGTGCTGGCGTCGCTCGCCCGCGCGGGCTTCAGCGACCTGCCGAGCGGATCGCCGCTGTCCTCATGGCGCACACTCGCGCCGCTGGGCGTGCTGGCCGTCGCCGGCGCGTGGCTGATGTTGCGCGTCCTCTCCGGCGCCGAGGCCACTCCTGCCGCCGCGCCACCGCCGCTCACGGTCGTGCCCACCGGCGTGCGCGTGGTCGTCATTGCCATTGACGGCGCCGACCCGGCGACGCTGGACCGGCTGCGCGACGAAGGCCGGCTGCCGGTGCTCACCCCGCTGCTCAACGGCGCGCGCGCGCCGCTGGCGCCGGCCGGCGACCGCGATCCCGCGCGGCTGTGGACCACGATCGCCACCGGGCAGCCGCCGGGGCGCCACGGCATCCAGTCGCTTGAAGGCCGGCAACTGGCCGGCGTCGAAGGCCGCGTCGACGCGTCGGAGGTCTCGCTGCTCACGACGGCCACCGACCTGTTGCGGCTGACACGTCCGACGATTGCGTCGGGTGACCAGCGGCGGCTGCCCGCCTTCTGGGAAGTCGCCGCCCGCGCGGGTCTGCGCACGGCCGTCGTGCACTGGTGGGCCACCTGGCCCGCCGACGACACCAGCGGCATCGTCCTCTCGGACCGCGCGATTCTGCGACTGGAGCAGGGCGGCACGCTGGCCGGTGAAATTGCGCCGGACGCGGTGTACGGCGCGCTCCAAACGTCGGCCCCGGAGCGCGCGGCGCGTGTGGACGACGCCCTGGCGGGCCTGGGCGACCTGGTGGCGCCGGACCTGGGTGCCGTGTTTCTGCGATCGGCGCGGCTGGATGCCACGATTCTCGCGCTGGCCGGCGACCCCGCGATCGGCACGACGGATCTGCTGACCGTCTACCTGCCGGGCCTCGACATCCTGCAGCACACGTTGTTTCCCGCCGATGGTCAGGCGCTGGCGCCGGCGGCGGCTGCCGAACGCGTCCGCGCGGTTGATGCGTATTACACGTTCCTCAGCCGCGCGGTGACCGCGGTCCTGCCGGACTCCACCGGCACCAGCGTCGCCACGGTGCTGGTGGCGCAGCCGGGCCGTGTGGCGAATGCGGACGGGTTGCTGGCGGTGAGCGGCGCGCCTGCAGGGACAGGGACGTCTGCGCCCATGGCCGTGGAAGCCGTCGCGCCGACGGTCCTGCGTCTGCTGGGTGTGCCGGTGGCGGCGGACCTGGCCGCGGCGCCGGCCGACGTGTTGCTGACCGAGAGGTTCCGGCAGTCGCATCCGGTGCGGACGGTCGCGACGTACGGCGAGCGCCAGTCACGCCCGGCGCGTACAGCCGGTCAGCCGCTCGATCGCGAAATGATCGAACGGATGCGCAGCCTGGGCTACGTGCGGTAAGGGTTCAGCGCAGCAGGCGCCACGCGCGCGGCAACGCGATCGCGGCAATCGCCACCTTGAACAGGTCGGCCACGATGAAGGGCGCAATGCCCTGGGTGAAGGCGGCCGACAGCGACGGCGCAAAACGCATCATGCCGGCCAGGCCGCCCAGATAAATCACGCAGAGGCCCGCCGACAGCGCCACCACGGCGCGCCACGCCGTGCGATCCCAGCCGCGCTCGGCGAGCCAGCCGGCCACAAACGCCGCCAGCGGATACGCCAGCAGATAGCCGCCCGTCGGACCGAGCAGCCGGCCTGCGCCCGGCGGCAGCACCACCGACGGCGCAAACACCTGCAGACCGGCGATGCCGGCGGCCAGATACAGCGCCTGCGCCATCGCGCCCAGGCGCGACCCCAGCACCGCGCCGGCCAGCACCACCACCAGCGGCGTCAGCGTAAACGGCACCGCGGTGAAGGGCAGGACCACGGTGAACTGCGCCGCAGTCGCGGTCAGCGCGACGGCCAGGGCGACAGCGGCCATCCGGACCACCGGCACGAAGGCGGACGCCTGCGTCAGGCTGAGTGAGGTTTCCAACAGCGAACCACGAGCGGCGGTACCAGACATGGGTCAGAATTCTATGGCAATGGTCGTGGCACTGACAATCGCGGGCAGCGACTCGGGGGGCGGCGCGGGCATCCAGGCCGACCTGAAGACCTTCGAGGCCCACGGCGTCTTCGGCACCACGGCCATCACCGCCATCACCGCGCAGAATACGACCGGCGTCACGGCCGTCCAGGCGCTCGACCCCTCGCTGGTGGTCGCCCAAATCGACGCCGTGGCCACGGACCTCCACCCGCGCGCGGTCAAGATCGGCATGCTGGCCAACGCCGGCATCATCAGGGCCGTGGCCGACGCGCTGACGCGCCACGACATGGGCCCCGTCGTGCTCGACCCGGTGATGGTGGCCAAAGGGGGCGATGCGTTGCTGGCCGTTGACGCCGTCGCCGCCCTGCGCGACGGGTTGCTGCCGCTGGCCGATGTGGTGACGCCCAACATCCCGGAGGCCGAAACGCTGACGGGCCTGTCGATCCGGACGGACGCCGACATGCGGGCGGCGGCCGCCGCGCTGCTCTCGCTCGGCGCGAAATCGGTGGTCATCAAGGGCGGCCATCTGGACGGCCCGGCCACCGATGTGTGGACCGATGGGACTCAGACGCTGGTCTTCTCGGAACCCCGCATCGCCACGGCGCACACCCACGGCACCGGCTGCACGTTTTCGTCAGCCATTGCCGCCAACCTCGCGCTTGGCGCGACGCTGGTGGACGCGATCCGCCAGGCGAAGACCTACGTCACTGGTGCCATCCGCCACGCGCCCGGCCTGGGCCGCGGCCACGGCCCCCTTGCCCACTTCTGGAGTCAGACTCATGTTCACCGCTGAGACCTATCTCTCCCGCCGCGCGCGCCTCCGCCAGGACATCGGCAGCGGCCTCGTCCTGTTTCTCGGCAACGACGAAGTCGGAATGAACTACGCCGCCAACGTCTACCCCTTCAGGCAGGACAGCACGTTCCTCTACTTCTGGGGCGTGGACCAGCCGGGTCTGAACGCGCTGATGGATCTCGACGCCGGCACCGAACATCTGGTGGGCGACGAAGCCACGATGGCCGACGTGGTCTGGTCCGGGCCGCTGCCCACGCTCGGCGACCGCGCCGCGGCCGCGGGAGTGCGCGCCACCATGACGCCCGCGCGGCTGGCGGAGACGCTCGCGCAGGCCACGGCCGCTGGGCGCACGGTGCACTATCTCGCGCCGTACCGGTCGGACCACACGATCAAACTGGCCGCGTGGCTGACGCTGGCGCCGGGCGACGTGAAGAGCCAGCGCTCGGAGACGTTCCACAAGGCCGTGATTGCGCAGCGCAGCTACAAGTCGGCCGACGAAGTGGCCGAGATGGAAGCGGCCGTTGCCGTCTCGCAGCGGATGTACGCCGCCGCGATGCGCGCCGCGCGGCCGGGCCGGTTCGAATACGAAGTCGTCGCGGCCATCGCCGAGGCCGCCTGGGGCGCGGGCGCCACCTACTCGTTCCCGCCCATCTGCTCGGTGCACGGCGAGACGCTGCACAATCCGCACTACGGCAACCGGCTGCAGGCCGGCGACGTGCTCGTCCTCGACTCGGGCGCCGAACTGGGCCGGCGCTACGCGAGCGACATCACGCGCACGATTCCGGTGGGCGGCCGGTTCTCCGCGCAACAGCGCCTCATCTACGACATCGTCCTGCGCGCGCAACGCCAGGCCATCGAGGCCGTGCGGCCGGGGGTCGCCTATCGCGACATCCATCTGGGCGTGGCGCGGTCGTTTGTGGTCGACCTGACCGCGGCGGGGCTGATGAAAGGCAACCCGGACGAAGCCGTGGCGTCCGGCGCGCACGCGCTGTTTTTCCCGCATGGGCTGGGCCACATGATTGGCCTCGACGTGCACGACATGGAGAACCTGGGCGAGGACCTCGTCGGCTACGGCCCCGGGTTCACCCGGTCGACGCAGTTCGGCCTGGGGTACCTCCGGCTGGCGCGCACCCTGGAGCCGGGTTTTGCCCTCACCGTGGAGCCCGGCCTCTACTTCATTCCGGCATTGATCGATCAATGGCAGGCCGACGGCACCAACGCCGCGTTCCTGAACTTCACCGAGATTCAGAAGTTCCGCAACGCCCGCGGCTATCGCATCGAAGACGATGTGCTGGTCACCGAGTCGGGCGGCCGCGTCCTGGGCCCGCCCATCGTGAAGGCGGCCGGCGAGGTCGAGGCGGCGGCAGGATGATGCGCCGTATACTGGCGTGATGCTCGCGGTGACCCGCGCCCCACTATCGCTGGACCGTCTGACGACGGCGGTCGAGGCCGAGGTGCGCCACCGCGGCGAAGGGTGCGGCGCGCTGGCCACCTTCCTGGGCGTCGTGCGCGCCACGCACAAGGGTCGCAACGTGACGTATCTCGAGTACGAAGCGTTCGACGCGCTGGCGATTCGTTCCTTCGAGCGCATCCGCGACGAGGTGCGTCAGCGCTGGCCCGAGACCGCCATCGCCATCGTCCACCGGGTTGGCCGGATGGAGATCGGCGAGGCCAGCGTCGCCATCGTGGCGGCCGCCGCGCATCGGGCCGAGGCATTTGCCGTGTGCCGGTACGCCATCGAGCGCGTGAAGCAGATCACGCCCGTGTGGAAACACGAGTACTTCACCGACGGCGACGGCTGGGTGGAAGGCGCCGTGGCCGACCCGGACGACGAGGCGGCGCGCGAGAAAGCGATGGCGATCGCATGCGCGTGACCGTGCGGTTGTTCGCCCGGCTCCGTGAACTGGCGGGTCGCGAGACCTGGACCGTCGACGTGGCCGACGGCGCCACAGCCGCCGACGTCTGGGCGATCGTTGCGGCCGATCACGCCGCGCTGGCGCCCTTTCGCACGGCCATCTCGGTGGCCGTTAATGCCGAGTTCGCCCGATTCTCGTCGCCGCTGCGCGACGGGGACGACGTCGCGTTCCTGCCGCCGGTCTCCGGCGGCTGAAAGATTCGCATCACATGACACCGCAGGTACGGGAAAAACTGAAGGCCCTCGACGCGAAGTACACGTCGCTCATGCAACTGGTGGCGGACCCCGCCGTGCAGTCCGACGCGACGGCGTATCGCACCCATTCGAAGGCGCTGGCCGACATCCAGGAAGCCGTGGACGGCTTTCACGAATACCTGCGCCTGGAGAAACAGGCGGCCGAGAACCGTGAGCTGGCCGGCAGCGACGATGCCGAGATGGCGGCGCTGGCGGCCGAGGAGCTCCCGGGCATCGACGCGCGGATGACGGCGCTCGAGGAACGGCTGCGGCGCCTGCTCGTGCCGAAGGACCCCAACGACGACCGCAGCATCGTGCTGGAAATTCGCGGCGGCACCGGCGGCGACGAGGCCGCGTTGTTTGCCGCCGACCTCTTCCGCATGTACTCGCGGTACGCCGAACGCCAGGGCTGGAAGATTGACGTCCACACGCTCAGCGAAAACGGCATCGGGGGCCTGAAGGAAGTGATCGCGTCGGTGGAGGGCAAGGGCGTGTACGGCCAGCTCAAACACGAAAGCGGCGTCCATCGGGTGCAGCGGGTGCCGGCCACCGAAGCCAGCGGACGCATCCACACCTCGACGGCGACGGTCGCCGTGCTGCCGGAGGCCGAGGAAGTCGACATCCACATCGATCCGAAGGACCTGCGCATCGACACGTTCTGCTCGAGCGGCCCCGGCGGCCAGAGCGTCAACACGACCTACTCCGCCGTGCGCATCACGCACATTCCCACCAACACGGTGGTGTCGCAGCAGGACGAAAAGTCGCAGATCAAGAACCGCCAGAAGGCGATGAAGGTGCTGCGGTCGCGTCTCTATGAAATGGAGATGCGCAAGCAGCAGGAAGCCATCGCGAAGGAGCGGCGCGGACAGGTGGGCACCGGCGAGCGTTCGGAGAAGATCCGCACCTACAATTTCAAGGAGAACCGCGTCACCGACCACCGCATCAACTTCACGATGCACCAGCTCGACTCCGCGCTCGAGGGTGACCTGGACGACCTGATCGGCCAGATGGTGGAACACGAACAGGCCGAACGCCTGCGCCAGGCCACGGAAACCGAACCCGGCGGCGCCGCGTGACGACCGTCGCGGCAGCCGTTGCGGCGGCCGCTGCCCAGCTGCGCGCGGCCGGCCTGACGCCCGAGGCCGCGGAGATCGACAGCGGCGTGCTGGCGCGCCACCTGCTGGACTGGTCGCTGGCCGACTGGATCACACGACGCGAGGAACCGGCCACACCCGCGTTCACCGAGGCGCTCGCGCGGCTGATCCACCGGCGGGCCCGGCACGAGCCGGTGGCGTACCTGGTGGGCGTGAAGGAGTTCTACGGGCGCGACTTCCGCGTCGGCCCGGGCGTCCTCGTGCCGCGCCCGGAAACGGAGCTCATCGTCGAAGCCGCGCTCGACGTGCTCGACGCGCGTCCGGACGCAACCGTGCTCGACATCGGCGCCGGGTCCGGCTGCCTGGCGGTTACGCTGGCGCTGGAAGCGCCGACGGCCCAGGTCACCGCCACCGACATCTCCGCCGCCGCCCTGGCCATCGCGCGCGACAACGCCGACGCCCTGGGCGCGCGCGTGCAGCTGATCGAAGCGGACCTGCTGCCTCCGGCCGGCGGCCCATGGGACCTCATCGTGTCCAATCCCCCGTACGTGCCCGAAGTCGATCGTCCCACCCTCGCGCCTGACGTGGTCGACTACGAACCGGGCCTTGCGCTGTTTGCCGGCGCTGACGGCCTGGACGTCATTCGTCGCCTGATTCCTGCCGCCACCCGGCGGCTGACCGGTGATGGCACGCTGATCCTCGAGGTGGGCGTGGGCCAGTGGCAGGCCGTCACCACCCTGCTGGAACGCGCGCAATATCCAGCCATCGACTGGCACCTGGACCTGCAGGGCATCCCCCGCGTCGTCGCCGCGCGCCGATCCTGATTTCACAACGAGGCATGGAGTGCTGGGAGGGCGCGGGCTGACCGCCGCCCAATCATTCCTCCCAGCCCTCCAGTCCTCCATGTGAATGACTGAGGTGATTTGGGTACTATTGCCGAGCCATGGCTCACTGCCTGTTCTGCAAGATTGTCGCGGGCGAGATTCCCGCCAAGAAGGTGCACGAAGACGCGGACCTGCTGGCGTTTGAAGACATCAACCCGCAGGCGCCGATGCACCTGCTGGTGATCCCCAAGCGGCACATCGCGACGCTTAATGACCTGACGCCCGGTGATGACGCGCTGGTCGGCGCCATGGTGCGGTGCGCGCAGCGGCTGGCCGCGTCACGCGGCTACGATGCCCCTGGGTTCCGCACCGTGTTCAACTGCAACCCGGCCGCCGGCCAGACCGTGTTTCACGTGCACCTGCACGTGCTGGGCGGCCGCACGATGGCGTGGCCCCCGGGATAACGCCAGGTGCAGAACCCGTTCGAGGGACTTCGCGCGCGGTTGGGAATGCCGGACACACCGGCCGCCCCTGCCGAGAAGCCGCCGGCGGTCACCCCGCCGCCGGCCACGCCGACGCTTGGCCGCGTGATCGTGCGGTACGAACGGGCGGGCCGCGGCGGCAAGGAAGTCACGGTCATCGAGCAGCTCGATCTGCCGCCGGCGCGACTGGCCGCCCTGCTCAAGACGCTGAAAAGCGCGTTGGGCTGCGGCGGTTCAGTCGAGGGCGATACGTTGATGCTGCAGGGTGATCATCGCAAGCGGCTGCCGGAGGTGCTCAACCGCCACGGCGCCCGCAAGGTCATCGTCAGCTGACCGGCGCGGGCACTACGGCAGCGGCACCAGCAACCGGGTCCGCCGCACGTACGCGTGATAGTCAGGATTGGCGCCCCACTTCTGTTGCGCCGACTTCTCGAGCGTCGGAATGCCGGTGACCTTCAGCAGGATGAACGTAATCGAGATCGGCCCGAGGAGGCCGACGGCGTTCCACCACCCCAGATCGGGTGCGACAAACAGCCAGACGCCCCACCAGCACAACATCTCGCCGAAGTAGTTCGGGTACCGCGCGTACTTCCAGAGGCCGGCCTCGACCCAGCGCGCGCCGCCGCCGGGCTGCCGCTTGGCGGCGAACTTCTGCGCGTCGGCGACGGTTTCGATGACGAGCCCCGCCGCCCAGACCAGCACACCCATCGTCATCGCCGCGTTCCACGCCCCGGGCGCGCCGAACCAGAGGGTGACCGGCAGCAGGATCACCCACACGGCGATGCCCTGGCCGAGCCAGAACTTGAAGAACGGCCAGAAGTGTTCGCGGATGCCGTCAAACCGCGCATCACGGCCGATCGTGAGGATGCGATAGAAGAGGTATCCCGCCAGCCGGACGCCCCACATGGTGACCATGCCGGCCAGCGCGAGCGTGGGCAGACTTCCATCGCCGCGCCCCCACAGCCAGACCGCGATCAGGACGAACGTCAGTCCGTACGACAGGTCGGTGACCTTGTCGGTCTTGAGCGTGGCGGCAAACGCAAACAACACGGCCTGGATGCCGAGACTGATGGCGAGCGTCGTCAGCAGCAGGTCACCCATGGTCAACTCCAGACTACCGCAGCCAGCAGCGCGACGTAGCCGGCCAGATACAGGCGGAATCGGCGCGCCATGGCCCGCTCCTCGTCGGTGACGAAGTACCGATTGGTGAAGAGAGCCGCGATGTCATGGCCGAACCACGGCAGCACATGGATCTTCCAGTCGTAGCGCCGGTAGACGGTCGACCGCCAGCGGTACCGCAGGCGAAACAGCGGCAGGCCGTACAGCAGAAAGACGATGAGGAGCGCGGTGCGCGACGACACGGCTCAGACCACCCGCCACCAGGGCGTCGCGAGGATGCCGGGTGCCAGCCACTCGGTCTCCTCGCCATCGTGCAGCAGCAACCCGGCGCGTGACTTCGCGCCGTACTCCGCGCGGAAGATCTGCAGCGCCTTGGCGTCGGCCGACGTCGGCCGGCGGGTCGCCTTCACTTCGATGGGCAGAAGCGTCCGGCCGGTGTCGATGACGAAATCCACTTCATCGCCGACGGTGGTGCGCCAGTAGAAGATGTCGGGTTTGGTGATCTGCGACTCCTTCCACGCCAGCAGATCGCCCAGGACGATGTTCTCCAGGTGCGGCCCGTCAGGCGGCACCCGGCCGGCCAGGTGCAGCCCCAACCCGGTGTCGGCCCAGTAGACCTTCGGCGTCTTGATGAGCCGCCGGGTCCGGTTGACGCTGTAGGCCGGCACCTTGATGAGCTGGTACGACGCCTCCAGCAGATTGAGCCACCGATGCACCGTGGGCTGCGGCAGCGCCACGCCTCGGCCAAGTTCGGTCTGATTCACCAGCTGGCCGATGCGCAACGCCGTCGCCTGCATCAGCCGCCTGAAATCCGGCAGGCTCGACACCGCCGCCAGATCCCGCAGGTCGCGCTCCAGGTAGGTCTGCAGATAGCCGGCAAACCACAGTTCCCGCTCGTCATCGCGATCGAGTTCGATGGCCGGCGTCGGGAATCCTCCGCGGCGGGCCACCTCCCGCCAGTCGGCCGGCGGCGCCTCCGACGTGTCCACCACCGAGTTCCAGTCGCGATCGTCCGCGTCGACCAGCGCCGACCACAGGCCCGCCGTCCCGAATCCCAGTTGTTCCCTTCGAGTCAGCGGCCAGAGCGTCACGTACGCCGCGCGTCCGGACAACGAGTCCGCCACGTGGCGCAACATGTGGAGGTTGGCTGACCCGGTGAGCACGAACTGCCCGGGGATCCGCTGCAGGTCCACCTGCCGCTTGACCGCCAGCATGAGGCTGGGCACGCGCTGGACTTCATCGAGCGTCATGCGCGGCGCCCGGCGCAGCAGGTCATCGGGCCGCGTCATGGCCTGGTCGAAGACGTCGAGCGTGTCGAGACTGTAGAAGCGCCGCCCCTGATCGCCGAGCAGGTCCCGGGCCAGCGTGGTCTTGCCCGTCTGGCGGGCCCCGGTCACGACCATGACCGGCATCACCTGCAGGGCCCGCGACAGGGCCTCGGACGCCAACCGTGACACATTATTCACGCCATGAATGATAATCATTCACGGCGTGAATAATCAAGCCTAGGCGCCCCGCAGCCGTTCCGGCCGCATGACCAGGTTCTCGATGAAGAACTCCATCATGCGCGCGTTGTTCACGCCGGTGTGTCCGGCGTCCGGGCCCACCTGCACCTCGAAACTCTTGCCCGCCTGCTGCAGGGCGCGGATGAGCTGCATCGAGTTGTTCGGGTGCACGTTGTTGTCGGCCGTGCCGTAATAGATCAGCAGCCGGCCCTGCAGGTTCTTCGCGAAGTTCATCGCGTTGCCCGCCTCGTACCCCGCCTGGTTCTCCTGCGGAATCCACATGTACCGCTCGGTGTAGATCGAATCGTAGTGATACCAGCTGGTCACCGACGACGAGGCCGAGGCGGCGGCATACACCTCCGGATACCGGAGGATCGACAGCGCCGCGCTGTACCCGCCGTACGACGTGCCGAAGATCCCGACGCGATCCTTGTCGAACCACGGCCGGCTCCACAACGCCTTCACGCCCAGCGCCATGTCGTCCATTTCGGTGACGCCGAGACTGAGATACGCCGAATCGAGCACGCGTTTGCCCTGCCCGGGCGCCGACCGCGAGCTGAGCTGCAGCATCAGGAACCCGTAGTGCGCGGTGGCGTTGGGCGCCGCGAAGTTCTCGTTGGTCACGGCCGAGCCGGGGCCGCCGTACACCGACGCCAGCGCCGGATACGTCTTCGCCGGATCGAAGTTCACCGGGAAGTGAATCATGCCGTACAACGTGGTCTTGCCGTCCGCCGCCAAATACGTGAACTGCTCGCTCTTGCGCAGGCCGAGCTGTTCGAACTTCGAGAGGTCGCTGGCGGCCAGCTGTTTCAGCACCTTGCCGCTGCCGTCCAGCAACTGCGTAGCCGGCGGGTCCTTGTGGGTCTGATAGGTGTCGACGATGAAGGCGTTGTCGGGGGAGATGGAGACGGTGTGGGTGAACGTCGGATCGGTGAGCCGCTGGTCGCCGGTGCCGTCCAGCTTCACGCGATGGAGCTGCACCTTCATCCAGTTGTCGCCGGACCGCGCCGTGTAGTAGAGCAGACCGGCCTTCTCGTCGACCTTGGTGATGCCCACCACTTCAAACGTCGTGTGCTTCGTGAGCGGCGCAATCAGACGGCCGCCGCGATCGTAGAGATAGATGTTGCGGAAGCCGTTGCGTTCGGAGATCCACAGGAAGCGCTGGTTGTCGCTCAGCCACTGGATGGGCGGCGAGTTGACGACCCAGCCGGTGGGCCACTCCTCGGACAAAATCACGCGGCACTCCCCCGACTGCGCCGCGCAGCCGGCCATCTCCAGCTTGTTCTGCCGCCGGTTCGTGCGGTTCATGTAGAGTTCGCGCCCATCGTGTGACCAGCTGACGCGGTACACGTAGTGGCCGACGTGGTCGTTGGCGAAGACCGAGCCGTCCTCGGGAATGTCGGTGAACGGACGGCCGTCACGCACGTCGACCTTCGTGGTCTGTCCCGTCTTGACGTCGTGGATGAAGATGTCGGCCACCGGATTGGGCGCGCCGGCCTTCGGGTACGCCTCCACATCGAGCGCGCTCTGGATGCCGGTCTGCGACATCTGCAGATAGAAGTCCTTCACCTTGCTTTCATCGAAGCGGTAGAACGCGACCTTCGTGGAATCCGGCGACCACCAGATGGCCGAGGTCTGACCGAGTTCTTCACCGTAGACCCAGCTGGCCGTGCCGTATTTGATGCGCTTTTCGTCCGACCCGTCCGTGGTGATGGCTTTTTCGCCCGAGCCGTCGGCGTTGGCGATCCAGATGTTGCGATCCTTGTAGAAGGCGCGCATCGATCCGTTGGGCGCGCCGACA
>CAYYFE010000025.1:8747-54168 GCA_964471115.1 uncultured Solibacteraceae bacterium | reverse complement strand
GGCGAGGGACGGCGACCACCGCGGCGACCACGCCCCGGCACCACTCCAGCACACGCGCGCCGGCCGCCTCGAGCGGCATCTGGTCCGCCAGGCCCTGCTCGATGATGGCGGCGATGGTCTCGGAGTCGATGGTCAGGGACGGCCGCGTCCCGAGGCGGTCCCAGATCTCGGCTTCGTTGACGACGATGCCGTTGTGGAGAACGGCGATGCCGCCCCGAAGCACGGGCTGGTTGTCGGCCAGGCCGTTGGTGATCAGGCGGCTGTGCCCCGTGACGACCGACGCGCCCGCGACGGGCACCTGCCGCAGCAGGCGTTTGATGGGCCACTCCGCGCGGTGGACCTGGTAGCCCTCGCCCGGCCGCTGCAGCAGGAGACCGCTGGAGTCGCGCCCCCGTTGCTGCGCGTGCTTCGCGAGCACGGCGATTTCCGACGCGCGAACGCGACCTTCCCTCTCAACGATTCCGAAGATTCCACACATCTACCGATGCTCCCTCAAGGTGTTCAGCCGGACACCACATCCGACGGTGCGGTATCGAGCAGGCGCTCCAGGTCCTCGTAGCGCGGATAGGTGATCAACACGGCCCGGTGCGGGCCGTGGTACACGAAGAACGCGCCGGCCCCGACGGCGCTCGCGCCGGCCGCCACCGCCGCCTTGATGTCGTCCAGGCGGCCCACGCCCCCGATCGCCGTCACCGGCACCGACACCGCCCCGGCCGCCGCCTGGATCAGCGACAGGTCCATGCCGCCCATTTCGCCGTCCCGATCGACGGCGTTGAGCAGCACCTCACCGGCGCCCGCCTCGACCGCCCGGACCATGAACGCCTGCCAGTCCTCGGCCACCGCGCTGCCCCGCGCCGAGCCGAACAACACCGCCTTGTTGCGCCAGTTCCGCTTGACGTCCACCGAGATCAGCACGCTTTGGCTGCCGAACCGATCGGCCAGCCGGGACACGAGGGTGAGGTCGTCGAGCGCGGCCGTCTGCACACTCACCTTTTCGACGCCCAGGGCAAAGAGCCGCCGCGCGTCGTCCACGGACCGGACGCCGCCGCCGTATCCGAGCGGCATGAAACACTCGCCGGCACACTGGGCGATGAGCGCGTAGTCCGGCTCGCGCCGCTCGCGGCTGGCCGTGATGTCGAACACCATCAGCTCGTCCACTTCCTTGTCGTTGAAGATCCGGATCGCGTTGATCGGATCGCCGACGTACGAGGGATTGGCGAACTTCCGGGTTTTCACCAGCCCGCCGTTGCGGACGAGCAGACAGGGAATCAGGCGGTGTTTGAGCATCGGTCAGGCGCCGGCCACGAGGGTGGCGTCCACCAGTCCGTGGGCCTCGGCAAAACGCCGCAGCAGCGCGGCGCCGAACCGGTGGCTCTTCTCCGGATGGAACTGCACGCCCAGGATGTTGTCGCGCGCCATGACGGAGGTGAACTCGCCCGCGTACGGCGTGGTGGCCAGCACGTCCTCGGCGCGCGCGCAGCAGACCACGTACGAGTGGACGAAATAGAAGCGTTGCTCGGCGCCGGTGGCGTCGAGGTACGGACTTGGCCTGCGGACGGTGATGATGTTCCAGCCCATGTGCGGCACACGCACGGTCCGGTCCGCATCGGCAATCCGGCGCGTGTCCGCCTCGAACCAGCCCAGACCGGGCAGGTGGCCCTCCTCGCTGCCTCGGCTGAGCAACTGCATGCCCAGGCAGATCCCGATCACCGGCACCTTCCGCTCGAGCGCCGCCTCGTTGAGCGGCTGGCGCAGCCCCAGTGCGTCAATCCGGCCCATCGCGTGGTCGAAGTGCCCCACGCCGGGAATCACCAGCGCCTGCGCCGCCTCGACTTCCTGCGGCGTGCCGATCACCGTGGAGGGCACCCCCACCTTCCTGAACATGTTCTGGATGGAGGCGATGTTGCCCATGCCGTAGTTGAGAACCGAGATCATCACCCTCTCCCCAGGACCCGATCGTAGAGCGCCAGCAGGTGTGTGGCCTCCGAGTTCCAGCTGTACCGCTGTTCGGCCGCCGCCCGGCCGCGTCGGCCCATCGCCTCGGCCTCCTCGGGATGGGTCAGCACCCACCGGATGGCGCCGGCAATCGCCGCCGGATCCCTCGGATCCACGAGGATCCCGCAACCGGCATCATCGAGAATGCGCCGCCACACCGGGAAGTCCGACGCGATGACGGGCACCCCGGCGGCCATGTACTCGAACAGCTTGATGGGATACGACTCGATATGGGTGGGCTCGGGATGCAGCACGACGACCCCGGCCCGCGTCCGGCTGAGGATGCGCGCAATGCCCCGGCGGTCCACTTCGCCATGGAAGGTCACCGCCCGCCAGCCGGGCAACGCGCGAAGTTCGGCCTCGAGGCCGGGCGGGCTGAACCACCCGGCCAGATCCAGTCGGGCATCGGGCAGATCGCCGAGTGCGTCGAAGGCGCGGATCATCTCTTCGGCCCCGCGCACGCGTTCGATGCCGCCCAGGTACGCCACGCTGGGCGGACGTGAGGCATACGGCGGCGCGTCCGGCACGGCAATCTCCGAGAGGATCGGGAAGTTGTGCACCACCACCGTCTTGTGGGCCGGGAATCGTCCGGCCAGCACCGGCGTCTTTGCGATGAGCGGCGTCGCCGGGACGAGCGCCGTCCAGGCCCGGGCGCAGACGAGTTCGAGCAGCGCCATCGCCCCGGCGACGACGTAGCGCACGGGCCAGGCGAGGTAGTACTTGCTGAACACCTGCCGGGGGACGTCCTCGTGAACGTCATAGATCACCTTGATGCCGATGGCGCGCAGCAGCAGGCCCAGCGGAATCAGCTCGGGATCGTGAAAATGGACGACGTCGGGCCGCAGCTCTCGCAGGGCGCGGAAGGCCCTTCGGCTGCCGGTGAACACCCGGGCAAGCCGGCCGCCGGTGAGCTGGCCCAGGTCGTGGATCTGCAGCGGATCATCCGCGCGGGCGACGTGGCCCTGCCCGTCGGCAACCATCAGGATCACGCGATGCGGCAGGTGCGCGGCGAGCGTTCGCGCCTCCTTGCCGGTGATCCGCGAGTCCGTGCGGGGATGCACCGTCGTCAGATGGACGACTAACATACGTGCGCCTGGTAGCCGCGGAGCATCTCGCGCTCCTGGTTCTCCCAGGAATAAAGGCGCGCCGCCTCGTCCAGGTTTGCGCGCAGCACCGCCGGGTCGTGCCGCCGGATGTCCTCCAGCGCGCGCGTCAGCGAGGCCGGCGTCAGTTCGGTGAGGACGGCGCCAATCCCCTGCTCACGCACCACCCGGCTCATCTCGGGCGCATCGTTCACGATGACCGGCAAGCCGGCCATGATGTACTCGAACATCTTGTTGGGCAGACACAACCGGTCGTTCAGGCTGGGGTTGTTGATGTAGGCGATGCCGACATCGGCCGACGCGGTGTAGTCCAGCACGACGTCCGGCGGGGCGGCCGGGTGCCGGAAGATGTTCGCATGGCGGCCCGCGTACGCGTCGATCGCGCCCTCCAGCTCACCGAATCCCATGAGCACCAGCGCATGGACGCCATCGTCATGGGCGGCAAACAGCGACAGCAGGGCTTCGATGCCCCGGCCCGGCACCAGCAGGCCCTGGTACAACACGATCCGCCGCGCGGCGGGGATCCCCAGCGCGTCATGAAACCGGCGCGCGCGCGCGGGCCGCTGGAAGCGGGGGCAGTTCATGACCGTCACGACGTTGGTGAGGCCATAGGTCTGCCGGTACCAGCGCGCGATGCCTTCACCCACGACGACGACGAGATCGGCCTGGCCGATCAGCCGGCGTTCGACGAACCGCGCGAGTGACTGCCGCAGTCCGGTCAGCCCGTAGGTCTCGGTTTCCAGTTCGTGGGCGTCGTAGACGAGCCGGGCGCCGCGGAGCCGCTTGAGCGCGACGCCCACGGGGAGGAGCGCCAGATTGTGCACGCTCACCACGTTCGCGCCGGCCCGTCGCGCCTCGCGCATGACGCGCGCGCAGAATTCGACGTATTTCACCGCCTGGACGGGCAGGGTCCGCGGCCACTGCTTGGTGCGCAGACGCAGACGTCGCACGGTGCGGGCCTCGTCGAGCGCCTCCCGCTCGGGCAGGCCGTCCTCCTGGATGGCGGCAATGCCGACCGCGCGGGCCACACCGGCGCGCGTCAGGCTCGCCGTCTCCTTGAGGATGCGGCTCCCGAACTCGAAGGAGTTCATCACGACGTGCAGGTGCGTGGACATGGCGCCGCGTCAGGCCCCCGCCCGCGCGCCGGACAGCCACTGCTTGAGGCGGCTCAGGCGGCGATGGAGCGCGGTCGAAGTCGGATAGTCCCGGAACGACTTCGGAGGCCCCGCCAGGATCGCGTCGAACTCCGCCTCGGACATCTCGAGCTTCTTCAGGATGAAGGCGCGGTCTTCCCTCAGCGCCTCCGCCGGGTAGGTGGCCCGTGCCAGCACCTCGAGCGCCTCGGCCCGGCTCATGTGGCCGGACAGCACCATGCTGGCCAGATGCGCGCGCCGCTTGTCGTAGCCGAACCTGGCCGGCAGGTAGTACCCCTGAAAGAACTTCGTGAACTGCGACTCGAAATGTTTGTCGCCGTACTCGCGGAAGCCGACTTCGCGGCGCAGTTCCTCGATGGCCGCATGGCGGTCGTACGGCATGTAGTTCAGCATGTCGATCACCCGCAGCTTCTTCACGTACGGCAGCCAGATCCGGTACTGGAAGAAGTTGAGCGTCGGGTAGCTGCGAAGCGCCCGTGACCCGAACCGCCGGTGAATCGCCTTGAGCTGCCGCAGGTCCATCGCGTCATGGCCCCAGGCCGTGGGCAACACCGACTCGGTCGAATAGTTGGCGCCGCTCAGCACGGTGCGGATGCCGTGGCGCATGGCCGTGCGGAGCAGCCCGGCAATGATCGCGTGGTCCTGCGGGGTGTCCAGGTTCTCGACGCCCGCCCGGAAGTACGCCACCTGCAGGTCACGCATCTCCTCCCAGTCCACGACGAGAGTCACCAGATCGAGCTTCAGCGCCTTGACGATCCGCTCGATGTTGGACATCCCGACATCGCGATTCCAGCCCGCATCGACGTGGACCACGAGGGGGCGCAATCCCCAGCGTGTCGCCGCGAGCGCCAGATAGGAACTGTCGACGCCGCCGCTGAGACCGAGGACGCAGTCGTACGTCTTGCCGGCGTCCTCACGCTTGATGTCCGCCACGAGGCGCTCGAGCCGCCGGCGGCCTTCCTCATTCGGAAACCAGTGCTGGCGCACCACGGTATCGAAATACCGGCAATGGCTGCACTGCCCCTCCGCGTCGAACTCGATCTCCGGGTCCGACGTATCCATCACACACCGGATGCACATCCGGTACGCGCGTGGTTCACTGGTCGTCGTCACGCTGTCCTGCCCTCGCCTCTACCCTTGCGCCTCGCCGGCGCGCTCCCGCCACAGCAGCCGCCGCAGCCGCCGGCGCACCTTGTCGTACCGATCCTGTTGAATGAAACGCGCCAGGTCCTCGTTCACGACCCGGGGCTCGCGCCGCACCCAGGCCCACACGTACCCGACGACGAACAGCAGGCTGCCCACGAGCACCGGCCGCCGCGGCAGGTGCACCCCGGCCACGATGAACAGGGAGAGCGGATCGACGCGCTCCTTGTACATCTCCCGGCCCGTGCGCCAGCTGTGCCAGAACAGGTTGTACTCGGTGCTCGTCGGCCGGTGATGCACCACCGGCAACGGCAGCACCTTCAGCTCCCAGCCGCGCCAGGCCAGCGCCGCCTCGTCCAGACCGTCCCACGACCACACCTCGAGCAGGCCGCCGATGGCGTCAAAGCTCTCACGCCGGTAGGCCTTGAAGGCGCCCCGCACGTGATCGGTCGTGTAACTCTCGGGCACCAGCGCCCCCTCGCGCTCGATGACGCAATACCCCCCGCACAGTCCCACACGGGGATGCTCCGCGAAACACCGGCTGACCTCCGCGAAGTAGTTCGGGGGCAGCGTCAGGTCGGCGTCGAGCTTGACGATGAAATCGAACCGCTCCTCCCCGACCAGGGCATACCCGGCGTTGAACGCCCGTACGACCTTGGACCCGCCGGCCCGCTGCTCGCGCTGCGACGGCAGCCGGAGCAGCCGGATCCAGCCGCAGTGCGCCGCGTACCGTTCCACCACCGCGGCCGTCTCGTCGGTCGACCCGTCGTCGACGATGATCCACAACGCCGGGCGGACCGTCTGCGCGAGCATGGAGCGCAGGGTGCGCTCGATGAAGCGCGCCTCGTTGCGCGCCGGCGTCACCACGAGGTACCGCGCGCCGGGCGCCACTTCGCTCACGCCGCGCTCCCTGCCGGCCGCCGCCGCAGCCGTCGCCACGCCATCCGCAGGACCCCGTAACCAATGAAGAACACGTTGCGCCGTACCAGCTCCCACGTGGCCGGCACCGCCGGCGCGTGGCGGTACAGCAGCCGCGCGTCCACGCCAAGGTGCATGTAACCCTTGGGAAACGAGTAGGCGCGCAGCATCCCCCGCACCGACGTGTTGTCGGAGAATCCCGTCGTCCGGTTGTCGTTGTACACGACGAGCGAGGGGCAGTAGTGCACGCGGTGCCCGGCGCGCTCGGCGCGAAGGTAGAAATCGGTGTCTCCGCTCTTCTGGGGAAAGTGCTCCGCGTCGAAGAGTCCCACCTCGCGAACGATCTGCAGCGGGATCAGCACGCCCATGCCCCCCGCCGTGTTGACCTCGAGCGGGCGCTGGGGATCGGGGTTGACGAGGTACCGGGCCCGCCGCCGGTCGAAGGTCACGCCGCCGTAGACCACCGCCTCTGCCGGGAAGGTGTTGATGACCATCGCGGCGATGATGCGATCGGCGCCGAGCCGATCCAGGGCGGCCGCCAGCGCGCTGAAGTAATCCGGCCGCGGCTGATTGTCGTTGTTGAACAGCAGCATGTGGCTGTAGGGCGATTCCCACAACGCGCGAAGCGCGAGGTTGACCGAACCGCTCCACCACAAGGAGCCGTCGCCCCGCAGCACCACGGCGGCAGGCTCGTGGGCGGCGATCCACTCCCGGCTGCCGTCGGTGGACCCGTCGTCCACGACGTGCAGCGTGCACCGGTCGCGGAGCGGCGACTGCTGCAGCGCGACGCGGTAGGCCGCCAGGAAGTGCTGGGTCGACGCCAACCCGTTGTGGATCGGCATGACCACGGCAATCCGCGGCTGCGTCACGCGCGCGCCTCCGGCGCCACCGGCCGCGGACGGAACTCGAACAGCGCCCCCAGCAGGAACCAGAGCGGCGCCCAGCTGAAGAACGAGCTGATCGCCGACACGAACAACACGGGCAGCGCAATCACCCGCAGCCCGCGGTTGCCGCCGTGGCGGCGCAGTTGCCGCAGCTGCAGCAGGATGAACCCCCAGAACAGGACGCTGCCCACCAGCCCCAGGTGCGTCTGCACGGACAACACACTGGAGTGCTGGTAACTCGTAATGGTGATGTCGCCGAAGACGGGGGCACCCAGCAGCTGGCGCATGCCGTAATCGCGGAACAGCTCCCAGCGGCTGAGCACACTGGTGTTCTGATAAAACGCGCCGTCGCCGTAGTCGAAGATCCGGAACTGCGATATGTCGATCGTGGGGAGTCCCGCCGCGTCGAGGACAAGCCGCATGACCAGCAGGAGCGCCACGGCCGCGGCCGCCGCCGCCACACCGGCGGCCACACTGCGCCGCCGGGGCCAGCACCGGTACAACGCCGCCGCCGAGATCAACCCGACCGCCACGACGGTCTTGTTCGAGGAGACCGACTGCGCCGTGAAGAAGACCAGGCCCGTCTGCGCGATCAGGAGCGCGGCAAACAGCGCAAACGTGCGCATCGAGCGGTCCTGCGTCGAGACGTACGACACCTGCAAGGCGATCAGGCAGCCATACGCAATCGTGACGTAGTCGCCGAACACCTGGTAGTAGTCGTTACTGATCACCGCAACCGCGCCCAGATTTCGCAGCGACGTTCCGGCAAAGGCGACCAGGAACCACCCCATCGCCGCCAGGAAGAACACGGTGCTGACGGCGGCGAGCCGCCACTGACCGGCCGGCGACCCGGAAAGCGCGGCAATGCGGGACAGGGGATACACACGCGAGCGCAGGGCCGCGAAGGCGACGAACCCGACGAAGAAGTACTTGCCGACTTCGGTGAACAGGTGTCCGATGTTGAAGGCGGAGGTCCCGCCGCCCGCCAGCATCAACACGGCGGCCATGTACACCAGCAGTACGAGCAGCAGCAGGCGCGCGCCCCCGCGCAGCGTCCGCGCGATCAACTGGCGTCCCAGGTCCGTCGTGACCAGGAAGAGCACCGCGATGAGAAAGAGCACGAAGTCGGCGGATCGCATGCCTCCTTTGTCTCCCTCACGCACGTAGAGCGACGCGATGTACGCGCCATACAGGGCGTAGCCCAGAATCGCCACCAGACCCAGGCCACGAAAGGCCTCACCCCGTCTTGCCGGCGCGGGACGCGTCACGACACCACCATCGCGGCCTTGTCGAGGCCCAGCCATTCCCGTCGCACCTCCCCGTACCAGTCGAGGAACGCCTCCGCCTGCCGGTCGACGCCGTACTGCGCGCCGGCCCCGGCCGCCGACGCCGACAGGCGTTGCCACACGTCCCGATCCCCGAGCAGCCGCTCGATGGCGCGGGCGGCCGCTCCGGGTTCTCCGGCAGGCGTCAACACACCAGTGACGCCGTCGTCGAGCAGTTCGGGCACGGCGGCCACCGGCGTGGCCACCACGGGCGTGCCGCACGCCAGGGCCTCCACCACCATCTTTCCGAAGGCCTCACCCGTCGGCATGTGCAGGTACACGTCGGCGGCGCGGTAGTAGTCGGCCATGCGCCCGGGCTCGGTCACCAATCCGGCCGGGACCAGCCGCCCTTCCCCAAGCCCGGACGGCTCCCCGGTTCGCCCCACGCACACGAACAGCAGTTCACGCCCCTCCGGGCGACGCACACGTGACAGCGCCGCCTCCATGGACGCGACATCCTTGAAGGAGTTGTGGGCGGTCAGCAGCACGATGGCTGCATTCGCCGCAAGGCCGAGCGACCGTCGCGCGGCCGCCCGATCGCCGACGCAGAATGTCCGCACATTGATGCCGTTCGGAATCACCTTCCACGCGACCGCACGCAGCGCCGAGCGCCGGGCCCGATCGAGCAGCCACGTCGATGGGGCCGTGACGAAGAGCAGCGACCGGGCGTAGATCCGCTGCTTGCGGCGCCAGTTGTAGGCCGTGTTGTCGCGCGACACCGATGGATAACGCGCCAGGTCGGGGCATCGCCCGCAACCGGTTTGCCACCGTTCACATGAGCCGGTGATCGCGCAGTGGCCGGTGTACGCCCATTCGTCACGCAGGTTGACGATGGTCGGCACCCGCCGGCTGAAACGCGGAAGGTATCGGAGGTCGAAGTATCCGCCGTGCAGATTGTGCAGGTGCAGGATGTCCGGTGCCTGCGGCGGCAGATCGAGCAGACGCGCGGTGCCGGGAAAGTCGAAGTCCTCGATGCCCAGCGTACCGCGCACGAGGCGACGTGCTTCACCCGCGCGTGCCAGCCACCCGGCCGGGCGCGCCAGCGCCGCGCCCGCTCGTTGGCTGACCATCTGTTGCGCACCCCGCCAGAACCTGACCCAGCCGGACCGGCCGGCGTCGTTGGCGATCTCAAACACAGCCGGATCCGCCGTCGTCTTGCGTCCCACGGCCAGCCACGACTCATGGCCGCGTTCGCGGTACGCGGCAAAGAGGTTCCGAGCGGAGCCAGCGGCTCCCGCACCGGAGTCCACCGTGCTTACCTGGAGGATGCGCACGCGGCCTCGTTACGCACAGCCGGTCAACACCGCCGTCACCTCGTCCCACATGGTCGTATTGGCGATTCGGAAGGCATCGAGGCGCCGGCCGATCTCACGCCGATACGCGGCATTCGCCGCCGGATCGATGAGCGTGGTGACCCGTTCCAGCAACACGTCAACGGGTTCGTCGGCGGAGGTGAAGACGAAATCCTGCAACCCGAAATCGCGAAAGAGCATTTCGTACTTGTGCGACCAGCCGACGGCCACGGCCGGCACCTGCTGCGAAAGCGCCGCCACCAGGCTGTGATAGCGCGACCCCACGACGAGCATGCTGCCGCCCAACAGGCGCTTGAGCGCCAGGGGACTGCGTTCCTCGACCAGTCGCACCGCCGGCTGGGCGGCGTCCTCCACACACCGGCGCGCCAACGCGGCGTCCTCGCCGCTCGCGTCGTGCACGACCACACGCACGGCCAGCCCCTGCTGCGCGAGCCGGCGGGCAATCTGCACGAAGTCGGCCAGGTACCGGTCGCCCCACCCCTTGCGGCCACGGTCAAGCACCCGCATGTTGGGCACGACACAGGCGTACGGTTCAGCGCCGGTCGCCGCCGGTGATGGTTCGCCTGAATAGAACAACGTGATGTCCGGCGCCAGCGCCACGCGCGCCCTCGAGGCGCCCAGTTCGCCCAGGTACTCCAGCGACTGCTGGTCACGGGCGTATACGAGTGTTGCGCATTCGAGGACACGCTGCATCGACGCGCGCGTGTCGTCGTGTCTGAACGGCCCGAATGCTTGGGGCAGCAGGATCACCGGAACGCTTCTGGCCCGGAAGTACTCCGCGAGCGAGGCCAGGTCGCGCGTGGGCCGGCTGCCCCACTCGTCTGAATACGCGAACCCCGCGATGTCGACGAACCCACGGACGGCCCCGATCGGCACCCCGCCATACAGATCCGGTGGTGTGCCCAGCGCGGAGAGCACGCGCGCACCACGACAAGCCGAGAACAGCCGCTGGACGAAAAAGCGCCGAGCGAACCCTGGCGTGCCGACGTGGCTGCGGGCCGGCAGCATCTGCAGCAGCCCGAGCCGCGCGCGTTCCGTGAACGGGCCATAGGTCGGGTCAATGGCCGCGTCGAGGCCCGGAACGCGCCGGCGGAGCTCATGAACGGTCGTCGCCAGCATGAGCTCCGCGCCTTTGTTCCGGAAGCCCGCGCCGTGGATCTCGACCAGCATCACCGGCCGATCTGCAGCAGCGACTCGAGGTCGCGCTTGGCCGAGTACGCCACGCGGCCCTGCGGATCGGGATAGCCGAGGCCAATCAACATGACGACCACCTCATCGTCACCGATGTCGATGACCTTGCGGATGTTCTCGTCGCGGTCAGGCAGGGCCGGCCAGTTGATGCAGACCGACGCGAGTCCAAGCGTCTCAAGCGCGAGCAGGAACGACATGGTCGCCAGGCTGGCGTCGACTATCGGCGTGTTCACATCGCGCGCGTCGAAGTACGCGCGGTACATCCCCAGCACGACGATGACGGCCGGTGAACGGAACCCCGCAAACCCGCCGGGGATGGCCAGAATCCGTTCGACCTTCGAGGGCTCGTCGAAGAATAGGAACCGGAACGACTGTCGGTTGCAGCTGCTCGGCGACAATGCGGCGACCCGCATGGCATCCTGCACGGCGGCGACGTCCACTGGTGTGTCGAGGAAGAAGCGGACACTGCGCCGCCGCATCGCCAGTTGAAGAAGCGCCGGAAACTCGACGGACCGTTCCGGTCGCACAGCCTCTTCGTACGGCTGCCATGACGGACACGGGTTTGGCGCCTGGAGGGCCAGGAACTCCGCGTACGCCGCTCCCACGCGCGGGCTGTGCTCGCAGACCGCGAAATACCGAGTCAACACCGCGGCCGCCCACGACAGACTGTTGGCCTCCGAGCGACCGGAGGCCAGAGCGCGCTGAAAGAGCCTGACAGTCTCGCCGATATAGTCCTCCGCGAAGACCGACTTCGGCGCCCGATGCAGCAGGCCCTTCTCGATCCGGTGGATGTTGCGCCGCAGGTCCCAGAGATCGCCCTGCCCTTCGCGGTGACGCTCGAGGCCCGCCCACAACGCCTCGAGTCTGCCGCGATACCGTTGCTCGGCGAATCGCACCGTCCAGCCGAGGCGGCCTCGCCGAAAGAGTCCCAGCACCCAGCGGCACGTGCCGGCCCAGTCCGAGAGGGCCTGCCGCCATGACGCCACTCTGCCGATCACGCGCGCGTCTCCGTCGTCGCGACGCCGACGCCGGCGGCCCCCTGAAGGAATTCGGCGAGCAGGGCGCCCTTCCACGCGGACGCTTCACCCACGCGCGGCAGCATCCAGCGGAGGACGTCGCGTGGTCCCTCGTACGGACTGATGACTGTTGGAAAGTCGTGCCCACCGACCAGGCGGCTCTCCACATGCCGGACGATGCCGTCCGCGACTCTGCCGGCCTCCGTCGCCGAGACGATTCCTAATCCCACGACCACCGGGAGCGTGGCGAGCAGCAGGAAGTAGGTGCTGGTATCCCGGAAGTTCGCATAGCGGAACCCGGTTGGTGGCGGCTCCCAGTCGAAGTCGAAGCGGAGTCCGCCGCCCTCGGTTGGCTTCAGCAGCCCGGCCGCCCACCGCCAGCCCAGCGTTGCGGCCCGCATCGGTGCCTCACGTCGATGGGACCTTAGGGCCAGAGTCTTTGCGAGATAGTGCAGCACGAGACAGTGATGCACCGCGTCACCAAAAAGTATGGAGTGGTCCCCCGAACCGACCAGATGCCTTCGCACAAACGGTACTCTTTGCACCACTGACCTGAGTCGCCGCGACTTCAACGCAGGACGTTGTACCGGCCTCGGATACACGTACGGCCAGAGGCCATCCTCCCGCTGGCCGATGGCCAGCGACTGGAGAGCGGTCGCGCAAGCGCCATCAAGGACACGGTCACGCCCACCCGTTCGAACCAACACCGATTGGAGGAGGAACAGCGCGATCGCCGTGGTGTTCTGGACCGATGCAGGCTGGTGTCCGGGACGCACAGTGTCGTGCGCGAAGGTACCGTCGCTGAGGCGACAGGAGGTCACGAACTCGACGAGCAGCCGGTCTTCCTCCTTCGAGGGCTCGTGGTCCAGCAGTGGGCCTGCCTGCCAAGTCGCATCAAGAAGGGTACCGGTGGTGAACAGGCTGCCTCGATTGTGATGCCAGCCAAACCGGTTCCACTTTGGCTCATCCACGCCGGCAAATACATTGAGCGCCGCGAGCCGATCGGCCGCCAGGCGCGCGCGTGTATGCCACGAGGGGTCGCCGGTCTCGACGAAGGCTGACGCAAACACCGCACACGCACAGGCCGTGTTCTGCGCGTACACAGCGCCGGTGATGGGGTTGACCACGTCGCCCCGCAGATCGGCGGGGGCCGCATCCTGCAGCCGCGCCAGTTCGCCCCGCACCAGCGCGAGCAGGGCGCGAGCCCGGGCGATCGTTTCTGAGGAAGCCCAGCTCGTCATGCGCCAATCGCTCCTGGCTTGGTCCGGCGGACGCGCCCAACAAACAACATGTTGTTCTCCCGCAACTCTTCTTCGACCACCGGCTCGAAATGTCTGGAAAACGCCTCGCGAAACCAGTCGCGGGTGTACCACGGGGGCGTACGGGCCGTCTGGCCCTTCACCCAGAGGCCAAGCGGCATGAACTCGATGGCCACGTGCTGCGTGGCGTAGGCCGACAGGGTTTCCAGCACGAAGTCCACGTCATATCCCTGCGCCAGCAGCAGGTGATGCGTCAGGGCCAGGGCCACCACCAGATCGGCCCGCAGCCGCTCTTCGGGCAGCTGGAAGCGCAGCTTCGCGATGCCGCCCATGAAGTCGTAGTGGACGAATGAGACCGCATCGTCCCGCTGCGCCAGGGCGCGCCGGTAGCCGGCGTCAATCGCGTTCTCGTCCGCATCCACGCACACGACGCGTTCAAACCCGGCATGGTCGACCAGCAGGCGCGAGAACTTGCCCTGGTTCCCGCCGAAGTCCACGGCGGTCCGCATGCCCCCGCCCAGGCCGTTCACGATCTCGACGATCCGGTTGAATCGAGTTGCCTTGTCGCTGTCGCCTTCGTGATACGTTCCCCACGCGCTGGGCGCCCGCCGCTGTTCCAGGCGCGAGATGCGGCGCTCGAGGCGCGTCAAGTCGACCGCCTCCGTCTTCACCAATCCCCGCGTCATCAGCTGGTGCAGGACCCGGTTGGTGCGCGGCAGCTGGCCGACCCTTGCCACGGGCGTGACCGCCACCGACGCGGCCTTGAGCGACCAGCCGATCAGGCGTTCCACGATGCCCGACCGCGCCCGCCGCAGGACGGGATGCTGCGAACGCCAGTAGTCGTCATGGCGAACCAGGTTGCCGGAGAAGATGCTGAGCTTCCCGACGAAGCTGTTGTACTGCCAGAGGTGCAGCGGATAGTCGTAGAACCGCAGGAACTCGTCGTACGGCCGCCAGCCGAGGGACTCGTCAGGAATGAAGCTGCCAAGGTCGATGAACTTGGGCTGAGTGCCGTCAAACAGCACGTTCAGCCCATGGCAGTCGCGCATGTTGTAGCCGAACTGCTTCGCGATGCGCGCCGTGCGGCAGACGACCAGAGCCGCCTGCTTGAGCATCGAAAACGTCCAGTCCTGCGGATAGGTCACGGGCCAGATCGCCGCGTGCTCGAGCACCAGCGGATATCCCTCGAGCTGCACGTCGCTGATCCACGTGCGGGGGAAACAGCCCTCCGCCACCAGCCGGTCGAGGAATCCCGACGAAAACATGCGGCGTACGTGGTCTTCCTTCTCCGGCAGGATGGCCCGGAACACCCGCCCGCTCCAGACAAAAACCCGGCCGGTGTCATCCCGCTGCCGCCGCTGCAGGAACTGCACCGACTCACGTGTTGGTTTGCCGCTCACAGAGTCATCCTTCCGCACCCGCCTCAACTGTCCAGTCCTGCCGCAGCAGGCACAGCGCCGTCTGCCGGTCCGGCAGCTTGCCGGTACCGTAAAAGTCATCGGCCTCGATCTCGAGCGCGCAGGCGTGCTTGAGGTGGTCGGCCACCTCGCCACCCAGCATGACGGCAACGTTCACGGTGCATGCGCCCGCCGTCAGATTGATCGGGCTGGTCGTACACGTCACACGGCCCGACGCGGGCAACGATGCCGGAGACCAGCCCACGGTTCGTGTATCGAGAAAAAAGATGGGGCGGCCGTACTGGTCGTAGATGCCGATGAGGAACGCCACCGCCGTCAGCGGCCGCTCCGCCGCGTAGTCGATCCGAATCCGCAGCGGATCCCCGGATCGCACCGGCAGCCCGTCGATGCCGCCGTCGATGCCGATGGCCTGCAGTCGCACACGCCCGTCGCCCTTCCGATCCGTCCGGTCGGCCAGCGGCACAGCGGCTGACGCCGACAGACTGCGCATGTAGCCCTCCACCACACTCGAGACCGACCCGCGCGCGACGACGCGCCCGCGGTCGAGCAGGACCCCGGATTCGCAGAGCGCCTGAATCGCCGTCATGTTGTGGCTGACGAACAACACGGTGCGTCCGTGCTGGCTGACTTCGCCCATCTTGCTGAGGCACTTCTTCTGGAACGCGACATCGCCCACCGCGAGCACTTCATCGACCACCAGAATCTCGGGTTCGAGGTGGGCGGCCACGGCGAACGCCAGCCGTACGTACATGCCGCTGCTGTACCGCTTCACCGGCGTGTCGAGGAACTGCTCCATCTCGGCAAACGCCACGATCTCGTCGAACTTGCTCGCAATCTCGCGCCGCCCCATGCCGAGAATCGCGCCGTTCATGTAGATGTTCTCCCGCCCGGTGAGTTCCGGATGGAACCCGGTGCCCACCTCCAGCAGGCTCCCGACGCGTCCCCGCATCGTGATGACGCCCTCGGTGGGCGGCGTGATCCGCGACAGGATCTTGAGCAGCGTGCTCTTGCCCGCGCCGTTGCGGCCGATGATGCCGACCGCCTCGCCGGGCGCCACCGAAAAGCTCACGTCCCGCAGCGCCCAGAACTCCTCGGCCGCGGCCCGCCGCCGGCGCGCCGCCGACGACAGCCAACGCGCCACCTCTTCGCGGAAACTGAGGTACGGCTCCTTCTGCGCCCCGATGCGGTAGCGCTTGCTGATGTGCCGGATGTCGATGGCGGGCGATGACACGATCAGATGATGTCGGCGAAGTAGCGCTCGGTCGCGCGGAAGTAATACAGGCCGACCAGGAAGAACACCACGCTCGTGAACGCGGAGATGCCCAGCACCCCCCAGTCGATGGCCGCCGTGCCGAGCAGCCCGGCCCGCGCGTTGGCAATCACCCCGGCGATGGGATTCAACCAGAGCATCAGCTGCTTCGCCACCGGATACCCGTCCAGCATGCTCACCGGGTAGATCACCGGCGTGACGTACATCAGGATCTGAATGACGAACGGCAGCGCGTACCGCACGTCGCGGTACTTGATGTTCACCGAGGCCAGGAACATGCCGAGCCCCAGCGACGCCAGCACCGCGATCGCCAGCAGCACGGGCAACACGGCGATGCCGGCCAGATGCGGCGCGTAGCCGTAATACCCCATCATGCCCACCAGCAGCACGCTGGCCACCGCCAGATCCACCAGCCCGGTCACCGCCGCGGCCGCCGGGACGATGAGCCGCGGGAAATAGACCTTCTGGATGATGCCCGCGTTGATCACCATCGAGTTGGCGGCGTTGGTCAGGGTGCCGGAGAAGTACTGCCAGAGCAGCAGTCCGACGTAGAGGAAGATCGGATAGGGCGTGCCGTCGCCGCTTTCAATCTTCGCCACGCCGTTGAAGATGAAGGTGAAGATCAGCAGCGTCATCAGCGGCTGGCCGATCGCCCAGGCCATCCCCAGGAACGTCTGTTTGTAGCGCACCGAGACGTCACGCCACGCAAACACCATGAACAGGTCGCGGTAACGCCACAGTTCGGCCCAGTTGACCGACACCAGCCGCGCCGGTGGGGCAATGATCAGTTCGTCTGGTGGCTTCACGGCCACACCACCCGTTCGGTCGTCACCCCGGCCCGCACCAGGTCCATCGTCAGCCCATGCGTCTCCCGGAGCGACATCACGATGACCGCCTCGGCCTGCACCACGTCGAGAAACCCGGGACCAAAGTCGCCTTCCTGATAGAGGGGCGCATCGAAGAACCGGCTGCGCCCCTGATCGTCGACCACGGCGGCCAGCGCCAGGTCCGTCTCCTGCAGGCAGATGAACCCGATTTCGGCCACCTCCCCGCTGCCCAGGAACACCACCCGCTTCTGCCCGTTCACCAGCGGATAGGGCCAGCCCGACGACAGGTCCTGGAATGCCGTCCGCAGCCGCCCCCGGGCGACCGTGTACCGGTCGACGGCCCGCGCCAGCGCCAGCCGCGACATGCGGGCCTTTTCGGCCACCCCGGCCGGCGTCAGCAGATACCGGATCCGGTCCCGCCGGATCTTCAGGACCCGCACGAGGCCCCGGGACACCAACCCCCGGATGAGCAGGTTGGTCAGGCCCAGCGCGATGCCCAGTTCGCGCGCCAGCGACCGCTGCGAAATGGTCTCATTCGCCTCGATCGCCTGCAGGATCTGGCCGATGTATTCGTCGTGTACGGAGGTATTGGAAGGCACTTCGTGCCCCTCGGTCCCATCGGGACCGTTCATGGCGTGAACAGCGAACGGCTATTGTGCGGGGCGCCACCAGGAGTGTCAAGCCTCCCGCGGCCGGCGAGGTACACTAACTCCCCGTAATGTCCGCACGTCGCGCTCTCATCACAGGCATCACCGGTCAGGACGGCTCGTACCTCGCAGAACTGCTGCTCGACGAGGGGTACGAAGTCTTTGGCCTCACCCGCAGACTGTCGGCCAGCAACTACTGGCGCATCCAGCACCTGCTCGACCGCGTCACACTGATCCCCGGCGACCTGCTCGACCAGCTGTCGCTAATCCGGGCCATCGAACGCGCCCAGCCGACCGAGCTGTACAACCTGGCCGCCATGTCGTTTGTCCCGGCCTCCTGGGACCAGCCCATGCTGACCGGCGAGTTCAACTCGCAGGGCGTCACCCGCGTGCTGGAAGCCGTCCGCGTGGTCGACCCGAAAATCCGCATCTACCAGGCGTCGTCGTCGGAGATGTACGGCAAGGTCCGTGAGATTCCCCAGACCGAGCTGACGCCGTTCTACCCGCGCAGCCCCTACGGCGTGTCGAAGGTCTTCGCCCACTACATCACGGTGAACTACCGGGAGAGCTACGACCTGTTTGCCGTGTCGGGCATCCTCTTCAACCACGAGTCGCCGCGGCGCGGCCTGGAATTCGTCACCCGCAAGGTCACCGACGGCGTGGCGAAGATCAAGGCCGGCCTCACCCAGGAACTGCGCCTGGGCAACCTCGACGCCCAGCGCGACTGGGGATTTGCCGGCGACTACGTCCGCGCCATGTGGCTGATGCTGCAGCAGGACGAGGCCGACGACTACGTGATCGCCACCGGCGAAAGCCACTCGGTGCGCGAACTGGTGGAGATCGCCTTCGCCCACGCGGGCCTCGACTGGCAGAACCACGTCGTGATCGACCCCGCCTTCCTGCGCCCGGCCGAAGTGGACCACCTCATCGGCGACGCGTCCAAAGCCAAGGCCCGCCTGGGCTGGAGCCCCTCGGTCGACTTCAAGGGGCTGGTGCAGATGATGGTGGATGCGGATCTGAAGAGATACGGACTCTGATCAGTGCGGAGTGCGGAGTGCGCAGTGCGGAGCTTGCCCGCCGAAGCCTTGGCGCAGGCGGGTGCGGAGTGCGGAGTGCGAAGCTTGCCCGCCGAAGCCATCCGTAGCGCGGCCGGAAGTGCCGGCCGCGGTCACGGCGGCCCGCAGATCGGGCCGCCCTACGCACGTCACGGCGGCCCGCAGATCGGGCCGCCCTACGAACGGGCCAGATGTTTCTGCAGGGCCTCGAGCCAGGTGGGCATGACGATGCCGGCCGAGGCGAGCTTGGCGTTTGACAGCGCCGCATAACGTGGCCGGCGGGCGCGCATGGGCACATCGTCCGAGTTGACGCCGGCGAGGGTGCCGGGCGCCCCGGGCAACAGCGCGCGCAGCTGGGTGGCGACCTCGAACCAGCTGGCCTGCCCCGAGTTGACGCAGTGATACAACCCGGCAGGCGCGCCCTGCTCGATCAGGCGGCGCGTGGCGGAAGCCACATCGGGCACGTAACTGGGTGACACGACGCGATCGGTGAAGGCTGAGACCTTGCCGCCAGCCTCGAGCGTGGCCCGCATGCGGTCGAGGGTGCTGCGCGAGGCCGACCCGCCAAACAAGCTCTCCACGCGCAGCACGTACGCGCGCGGCACCTCGGACGCCATCCACTCCCCCATCAACTTCGACATGCCATACACGCTGCGCGGATTGGGCGTATCGTCCTCCGAGTAGGGCCGGGTGGTCTCGCCGTCGAAGACAAAATCCGTGGAGTAATGCACGAACACCGCGCCGGCGTCGACCGCGGCGCGCGCCAGATGCCGGACAGCCCATGCGTTGACGTCACACGCCACCGCGGGCTCGTCCTCGGCCTGATCCACCTGGTTGTAGGCGGTGCAATTGATGACGACAGCCGGGTTGGCGCGTGTGATGACGTCACGCACCTGATGGCCGTTCGTCACGTCGAGTTCGGCGCGCGTCAACGCAGCGACCTCATGGCCGGCACCGCGCCATTCCTGCACGGTTGCCTGACCCAACATGCCGGCGGCGCCGACGACCAAGACCATGATCAGTGCGAAGTGCGCAGTGCGAAGTGCGGAGTGCGACCCATCTCAGAGCGCCTCGGCGAGGGCGGTGACGACCTCGCGCTGTTGGGCGTCGGTGAGTTCGCCGTAGATGGGCAGCGCCAACGAATCGTTGGCGGCGGCTTCGGCGTGAGGAAACGCGCCGGCGGCGTAGCCGAGGTTCTGAAAACACTCCTGCAGGTGGAACGGCACGGGGTAATACACCTCGCAGCCGATGCCGTTGCTCTGCAGGTGGGCCTTGACGGCGTCGCGGTTGGGGACGCGGATGACGAACTGGTTGTAGATGTGGGTGCGGTCGTCGCGTTCGGTGGGCAGCTGCACGGCGGTCAGGCCACGCTCGGCCACCAGCGCGCGGTACCGTGCCGCGTTGGCCTGCCGGCCCTCGGTCCAGGCCTGCAGATGCGGCGCCTTGATGCGCAGCACCGCGGACTGCAGTTCGTCGATGCGGAAGTTGCCGCCCACGACCTGATGGTAGTACCGCCGCTCGCCCCCGTGCGTGCGCATGATGCGGACACGCTTGGCCAGGGCCGGGTCCATGACGGTGACCAGGCCGGCGTCACCAAACGCGCCGAGGTTTTTCGACGGGAAAAACGAGAAGCAGCCGACGTCCCCCATCGAGCCGGCCTGCTTGCCCTTGTACGTCGCGCCGATGGACTGACACGCGTCCTCGATCACGGCGACGCCGTGCCGGCGCGCGATGGCCATCACCTCGTCCATGTCCGCGCACTGGCCGAACAGGTGCACGGGAATGATGGCCTTCGTTCGCGGCGTCACCGCGGCTTCGACGGCCGCGGGGTCGAGGTTGAAGGTCGCCGGGTCGATGTCCACCAGCACCGGCCGCGCGCCGAGACGGACGATGCAGCCTGCGGTGGCGAAGAAGGAATACGTCGAGGTGATGACTTCGTCGCCGGAGCCGATTCCCAGCGCCATCATCGCCACGAGCAACGCGTCGGTGCCCGACGACACCCCGATCGCGTCGGTCACCCCCAGGCGCGCCGCCAGATCCTTTTCGAGCGCCTCGGTTTCTGGGCCGAGGATGAACCGCTGGCTGTCGCACACCCGGGTGATGGCGGCCAGAATGTCGTTGCGAAGCGGCGCGTACTGCGCCTGCAGATCAAGAAGGGGGACGGACATTACGTCAGTCTAACCCGTAGCGCGGCCGGACGTGCCGGCCGCGATCACGGCGGCCCGAAGAACGGGCCGCCCTACGCACGGTCACCCCTAGCGCGTGACGATGGCGGGGGCGCCCCAGGCGGGAAGATGCACCGAGGGCGCGGGGGTGTCGGGCGCGACGCGGGTGTTGAGGATGATCTCGATGCGCTGACCGGCCCAGGGCGCCAGGTCGAGCAACACGGGCAGCCACTGGCGATCGGACGGCCGGGTGAACGGATCGAGCACGACGTTCACCAGCTCTTCGTAGCGGCCCTCATGACTGACGCCCACCATGAACAACACGCCGCTGCCCTCGCGGGCCCAGGCCTCTTCGCGCACGCCGAGGCGCACCTGCAGCCAGCCGTCCTGCGGCACGGTCTGCTCCCAAGTCAGGCGCGACTGCTCCGCCACGACAATCGCCGGCCTCCCGTCACCGGCAATCGTCACGTCCTGCGTCGTGAATGCGTCCGGCGAGGGGCGCCGCTGCGTCGCGTTGGGCAGTTCGGCGATGAGGTCGATGGCCACCGACGGGGCGGGCTGCGACCACCACCAGGCAGCGAGGACCGCTATGGCGACAAGGACACCTGCAAGATATGGCGAGATGGCGAGATGGCGAGATGACGAGGTGGCGAGATTCAAGGCAGGAGTTCCCTCAGGTACCGGCCGTAGTCGTTGCTGGAGCCGAAGACGTCGGCGAGGCGGGACAGCTGCGCCTGGTCGATCCAGCCCTGCCGGAAGGCGATTTCTTCGGGGCAGGCGATCTTGAGGCCCTGGCGGCGCTCGATGATTTCGATGAACTGACCGGCCTCGAGCAGTGACGCATGGGTGCCGGTGTCGAGCCACGCCATGCCGCGGCCCATGACCTCCACGCGCAACGCGCCCTCGTGCAGGTACCGGCGATTGAGGTCGGTGATCTCCAGTTCACCGCGCGGAGACGGGGTGAGCGAGGCGGCAATCTCGGCAGCCCGGCCATCGTAGAAATAGAGACCAGTCACCGCATAGTGGGACTGCGGATTCGCCGGCTTCTCCTCGATGGACGTCGCCTTGCCCTGCGCGTCGAACGACACGACGCCGTACCGCTCCGGATCGTGCACGTGATACGCAAATACCGTGGCGCCGGCCGTGCGCGCCGTGGCCGAGTCCAGCAGGTCGGGCAGGTCGTTGCCGTAAAACAGGTTGTCGCCCAGGATCAGGACGGACGGATCGGTGCCCACGAAGTCGGCGCCGATGACATAGGCCTGCGCCAGCCCGCCGGGGTCCGGCTGCACGGCATAGTCGATGCGCATGCCCCACTGTGAGCCGTCCCCCAGCAGGTCGCGAAACAGCGGCGTGTCGCGCGGGGTCGAGATGATGAGCACCTCGCGCACCCCCGCCAGCATCAGGGTGCTGAGCGGGTAATACACCATCGGCTTGTCGTACACCGGCAGCAGCTGCTTCGACACGGCGCGCGTCGCCGGGTAGAGCCGGGTGCCGGAGCCGCCGGCCAGGATGATGCCCTTGCGATTGGTCACGACGGAATTATCGTCCAGAAATTCACATGGAGCACTGGAGGGCTGAGAGGCAGGCGTGCGGGTGGAGGCCCGACTGACGTCGGGCCGGCTGGCTCGGAGAATCCCGCTGGACGAACGACTGACATGCGCGTTGGGGTGGTCGTTCGTCCGGCGGGATTCTCCGCGCCAGCGCCGCCGCAGGCGGCGTCCACCCGCACGCGCGCCCGCCAGGCATTCCTCCCAGCTCTCAAGTTCTCGTTGTGCAATCAGCGGATGCGGGCCTTGACGGCGGCGCGCGTTTCGCGGTCAGCCTCGCGCTTTTTCAGGGTTTCGCGCTTGTCGTGCGCCTTCTTGCCCTTGGCCAGCGCTATGCCCACCTTGAGGCGCCCGTTCTTGAAATACATCTTCGTGGGCACGATCGTCAGGCCTTTTTCCGCCGTCCGGCCGATGAGCTTGCGCAGTTCGTGCGCGTTGAGCAGCAGCTTGCGCTTGCGCTCGGGGTCGTGCACGGCCCAGCCGCTGTGGCTGTACTGCCCGATGTGCACCTTGAACAGCCAGGGCTCGCCGCCTTCGATGCGCACGTAGCTGTCGCGCAGGTTCACCATGCCCTCTCGAATGGCCTTCACCTCGGTGCCGAGCAGCACCACCCCGGCCTCGTACTGGTCGAGGAAGTGATAGTCGAACCCGGCCTTGCGGTTGTCGGCGACCGGAACGATCCGCGGCGCGTCAGCTTTCGGGGCGGGGGCGGAGGGGCGGGCCATCACCTGATTATCTCGTAGCGCGGCCAGAACTGCCCGGCCGCGATCTCGGCGGCGCAGCAGACCGCGCCGCCCTACGAATCGATGGCGATCGTCGCCACGAGCTCGCCGATGGCCAGGCTGGACGTCAGGCCCGGCGAGTCGATGCCCGCCGCATGAATGAGCCAGGGCCGGCGCGTGTCGCGGCGGATCAGGAAGTCGGCGAACTTCTCGGTGGGCGGGTGCAGTTTCGCGCGGATGCCGCTGCCGCCCAGCCGCAGGTCCTCCAGGGTCACCGCCGGCAACAGGCGTTGGGTGGACTCGAGAAACGCCCCGAGCGGCTGGCGGTCGTGTTCGTAGTCGTCCTTGCGCTCCTGATACCGAATCGTCGGGCCGAGCCAGACGATGCCCGGCAGGGTCTTGGTGAGGTGGACGCCCAGGCCATGGCCGGAGTGGTGCGGTACGGGATACACGAGACCGTTGACCATGGCCGACGCGCGCGGCGTGAGTTCAGCGTATTCGCCGCGGCACGGATAGATGGTGAACGGGTCACCGTCGCACAGGCGCGACACCTCGTCGGCATGCAGCCCTGCCGCGTTGACCACCTGGGCCGCGACGATTCGCTCGTGCGGCGTGACGACCTCGATCTCGGCGCCGGCATGATCGACCGCGACCACGGGTGATCCCGGCAGCACGTGGCCGCCCAGCCGCTCCACCTCGCGCTGCAGGGCCTTGACGTACCCCTCGGCCTCGACCCACGCCGTGTGGGGCGACCACACCGCGCGCGTGGCGCGCACGTGGGGCTCACGCGCCGCGACGAACGCGCGGTCCACCAGCTCCACCTCCACGCCGCTGGCCTGCGCGTTGGCGGCCACGGCCTCCAGGTCGGGCTCCTCCGAGGCGTCCGTCGCGACGATGAGTTTGCCGGTCGCGTAGTGCGGCACGTCGTGGGCGCGGCAGAAGGCCTTGAGCCGGTCGCGTCCCTCCACACAGAGCCTGGCCTTGAGCGAGCCGGGCGGATAGTAGAGCCCCGCGTGAATAACGCCGCTGTTGTGCGTGGAGGTATCGAGCCCCGCGCGGCGATGCCGCTCGAGCACGACGACCTCGCGGCCGCGCTGCAGGAGCGACAACGCGCAGGCCAGACCGACGACGCCGGCACCGACGATAACGATCATGGCAATGGGGAAATGAGCCGCGCGGCGAGCAGGATGGCTTCAACCATCGAGCCGGGGTCGGCCTTGTCCTGGCGCGCGATGTCGAAGGCGGTGCCGTGGTCCACCGACGTGCGGACGATCGGCAGGCCGATGGTGACGTTGACGGAGTGTCCGAACGACAGCAGTTTCATGGGCACGAGCCCCTGGTCGTGGTAACAGGCGATCACGACGTCAAATTCGCCGCGCGAGGCGCGCACGAAGAGGGTGTCCGCCGGCAAAGGCCCCGACACGTCCAGCCCCTCGGCGCGCGCGGCCTGAATCGCCGGCTCGATGGTGGTCAGCTCCTCGGTGCCCAGCAGTCCGCCTTCGCCGGCATGGGGATTGAGCCCGGCAACGGCCAGGCGCGGACGCGTGATGCCGAATCGCGGCAGCGCCGCGGCCGTCATGCGCATCACCGACGACAGCCGCTCGCGCGTGAGGACGTCAGGCACGTCGGCCAGCGGCACGTGCACGGTGGCCAGCACCACCCGCAGGGTGTCGGACCAGAACAACATGCCGGCCTCGGGCACGCCGCACAGGTGCGCCAGCAGGTCGGTGTGCCCTTTCCAGTGCAGGCCCGCGGCGGCCCAGGAGGCCTTGTTGATGGGAGCGGTCACGATGGCCTGGACGCGGCCCGCAAGGGCATCATCGACCGCGCGCACGACTTCGACATAGGCGCGGCGACCCGAGGCGGCATCGATCCGCCCGGCCGGATACGGCGCCAGATCCTCGGCGCTGATCGGGCCGTAGGGTACGGGCTCGCACACCGCGCGGACCCGGGGGTCGTCACACGCGCGGCGCGTGATTTCGGGACCAATGCCGGCGGGATCGCCGGCCGTCACCGCGATGCGTGGCAGCCGGGTCACGGCCGTGGCGCGGGCGCTCCGATCTTGTAGACCTTGGGCGAGGCGAACTTCACGGCATTACGCGTGTCGACCACGGCCTTGGCCGAGGCGACGATCGCCGCGTAGTCGAACGCCTTGTGGTCGGTGAGCACCACCACACAGTCGGCCGCGGCGGCCGCCGCGTCGGAGTACGGCACCGACGACATGTGCTGGCCGCCGGTCCAGTGCTCGCCATCGATGGTGGGCACAAACGGGTCGTGATAGGTCAGCTTCGCGCCCTTGCGCAGGAGCAGCGCCATCACGTCCAGCGCCGGAGACTCGCGCACGTCGTCGATGTCGCGTTTGTAGGCCACCCCCATGATGAGGATGTTCGCCCCCTTGACGGCCTTGCCCTGCTCGTTGAGCGCCTCGCACACCTTGTCGACCGCATGATGCGGCATCGCGCTGTTGACCTGCCCGGCCAGTTCGATGAAGCGCGCCTCGAAGCCCACTTCCTTGACCTTCCACGACAGGTAGAACGGATCGATCGGGATGCAGTGACCGCCCAGGCCGGGCCCCGGATAAAACGGCATGAACCCGAACGGCTTGGTCGCGGCGGCGTCGATGACTTCCCACACGCTGATGCCCAGCCGGTCGCACATCAGCGCCAGCTCGTTCACCATGCCGATGTTGATCGCGCGAAACGTGTTCTCGAGCAGCTTGACCATCTCGGCCACCTTGGGCGAGGTCACCTGCACCACGCGGTCGATGGACGCCGTGTAGAGCGCCGCGGCCAGCGCCGAACAGTCGGGCGTGAGCCCGCCCACGACCTTCGGCACGTTTTTGGTGTTCCACTTTTCGTTGCCCGGATCGACGCGCTCGGGCGAAAACGCCAGGAAGAAGTCCTGGCCGGCTTTCAGGCCCGTGCGCTCGAGGATCGTCTGCACGACTTCTTCGGTGGTGCCCGGATAGGTCGTCGACTCGAGGATCACGAGCATGCCGGGGTGCAGGTGCGCCTCAATCGCCTCGGCCGCCGACACGACGTAGGACAGGTCCGGGTCCTTGGTCTTGCGCAGCGGCGTGGGCACGCAGATGTTGATCGTGTCGCACGTGCGCGCCGCCGCCGGGTCGGTGGTGGCCGTCAGTTTGCCCGCCTGCACCAGCCGCGCGACGGCCTCGGAAGGGACGTCCTGGATGTACGACACGCCCTTGGTCAGTTCGCCGACCTTGCGGGCGTCCAGGTCGATGCCCACGACGGAGAACCCGGCATTACCGAATTCCACGGCCAGCGGCAGGCCGACGTAGCCCAAGCCCACGACGCCCGTGCGGGCGGTCCGGGTGGTGAGTTTCTGAAGCAGCTGCTGAGCAAGCGGGTTATTCGACACGACGGGGGCGGAAGACATGCGACAAACAGTGTAGACCAGTGCGGAGTGCGGAGTGCGCAGTGCGGAGCTTGCCCGCCGGAGCCTTGGCGGAGGCGGGTGCGGAGTGCGCAGTGCGGAGTGCGGAATGCGCAGTGCGGAGCTTGCCCGCCGGAGCCTTGGCGGAGGCGGGTGCGTAGTGCGGCGTGCCGTACGGGTTCGGCAGGGTTCTTGCTTGTTCCGGCAGTGGAGGCCGTATGCCGGTTTTTCCCCGCCGCACATGGCCCAGCCTCGCCCTGCTGGTCCTGATCGCCTGCTCAGAGAGCCCCACTTCTCCTCCCCCGCCCCCTCCGGTCTGCACGTACACGGTGGCGCCCGGCTCGGCGTCCATGCCGGCCGCCGGCGGTTCCGCGACGTTCCAGGTGTCGACGGGCACCACCTGCGCCTGGACCAGCACCCCGGCCGCGGCCTGGCTGACGGTCACCACCGGCCAGACCGGCACCGGCCCAGGCCCGGTGGTCGTGGCCGCGTCGGCCAATCCCGCCACGGCCACTCGCTCGGGCACCGTCACGATTGCCGGCGTGGCCGTCACGGTGACCCAGGACGGCCAGACGCTGTGCACGTACGCGATTGACCCCACGGGAGCAACGTTCGAGGCGGACGGCGGCACGGCAACCGTGGCCGTCACCGCGACGGCCGGCTGCGCGTGGCAGGCCTCGGCCGCTGCGGCGTGGCTGACGGTGCTCTCGGGCGCGACGGGCACCGGTCCCGGCACGGTCACCTACAAGGTCGATCGACACATCGGCGTCCACGAACGCAGCGGCACGCTGACCATCGCGGGCCTCACCTTCACGGTGCGCCAGTACGGCGACGTGAGCACCTGCACCTATTCGGTCAGCCCGGTGACGTTGTCGATCTGCATGGCGTGGAGTTACGACCTCGTCACCGCGGTGTCCACGCAGGACGGCTGTCCGTGGACGGCCGCGTCAACCGCGGGATGGATGACCGTCGTCGACGGCGCGACGGGCACGGGCACGGGGCTGGTCCGCCTGCGCGGCGAGAGCAACTACGACGCTCGCCGTTCCGGCATCGTCGAGGTCCGCTGGCCGACCGTCACGGCGGGCCAGAACGTGGTGGTCGATCAGGCCGGATGCACCTATGCCGTGACCCCGTCGACGTTCACCTTCACCGCCGCCGCAGGGACCGGCCGATTCGACGTGTATCAGCAATCCGACCCGATGGAGTGCGGCGGCCCGCTGCAGAACGCGTGCGTGTGGTCGGCGGTCTCGAACGTGTCGTGGATCACGGTCACGTCGTCGATGCCCCGCACCGGTGATGACCCGGTGAACTTCACCGTGGCTGAAAACACCGCCACCTCGCCTCGCACCGGCACGATCACGGTGCGCAACCGGGTGGTGACGGTGACGCAGAGTGGGAGGGTCCCGTAGCGCGGCCGGAAATTCCGGCCGCGGTCACGGCGGCCCGTAGATCGGGCCGCCCTACGGACTGAGGGTCCGAGGTCCGGCGGGTGCGGGGTCCTACAGGGTGACGGCGACCCAGTCGGCGACGATCTTGGGACTGGCGTTGCGATCGAGGGCGAAGCGCGCGCGGTTGACGTGGCCGAACGCGGCGATCAGCCGATCGGGCGGATAGGCCCGGGCGAGGCGGGCCAGGGCGTCGCCCAGATCGCGGTTGGCCAGGTCGGCCGTACCGGGTGCGGCCTCGGCGGCGGCCGACAGATCACGCAGCAGCGACGCCAGGTGATCCAGGCGCGCGCCGACGGCTTCGCGGCTGCGCCGCTTCTTTTCGTGCGTGACAAACGCCGTCGCGGCCTTGAGTCTTGGCGCCAGGGGCGTGCCCGCGCCGGCTTCAAGCAAACGCATGGCCAGGTCGCGGTCTTCTTCCAGCGACCCGCCGTCGATCGCCAGCGCGCGGCTGACGCTGCCACCCGAGACCGCGGCGCGCGACCGCGCGGTGGCCGGGTCCAGGTCATGTTTGTCGATCAGCACCTGCGCCACCTCGGCCTCGGTGAGTTCGCCAAATCGCAGGCGGCGGCAGCGCGACAACACGGTGGGCCGCAGCGAATCCGGTGAGGACGTCACCAGCATCAGCACGGAGGCCGGCGGCGGCTCTTCCAGCGTCTTGAGCAGCGAGTCCTGCGCTTCCCATGTCAGGTCATCCGCCTCGTCAATGATGAACACGCGGCGCTGCCCTTCGAACGGGCGGTACCCGATCACGGCCAGCACCTGCTCGCGGATGGCCTTGATGGAAATCGATGCGTACTCGCCGCGCGAGATCACGATGACATCGGAGAATCGCCCGGCCGCGATGCGTTCACACGTGGGACACGTGCCGCACGGCACACCGCGCGCCGCGCGCGGGCAATTGAGGCCCTGGGCGATCGCCACGGCCGTGGCGCACTTGCCCACGCCCGCCGGACCGGCCAGCAGCAGCACCTGGGGCAGCCGGCCCGAGGCGAGCGAACGCGTCAGGATGTCGCGGACGTGCGCGTGTCCAATGACGGGCCAAGACATCGGGACATTCTAGTGCGGAGTGCGGAGTGCGGAGTGCGGAGTGCGCAGTGCGGAGTGCGAAGTGCGGGGTGCGCAGTGCGGAGTGCGCGGCACCCGTAGCGCGGCCGGGTCTGGCGGCCGCGACTGAGGGCGAAGCCCTCAGAGCAATGAAAGGTGGCGGGGCCGACGAGACTCGAACTCGCGACCTCTGGCGTGACAGGCCAGCGTTCTAACCAACTGAACTACGACCCCGCAAATGGGCGATACAGGATTCGAACCTGTGACAGCCGGCGTGTAAGGCCAGTGCTCTACCGCTGAGCTAACCGCCCGTGCCGACAACCTGAGAATTATCACACCAGTCGGGCGGACGAGACAAGGGCAATTCCTGCATACTGCTGGTCGTGTTGTCGTCCGCTGCGGGTCATCTGCTGGCCGCCCTGCACATGCCGGCCGGACAGGATCGGGCGCTGCTGGAGCGCCTGACCGGCGACGAGTGGACGGCGGTGGCGGCCCTGGCCGTGCGGCAGCGCGTCGGACCGCTGCTCTACAGCCGGGCGGACCTGCCGATCCCGGCCGAGGTGCGCGCGACACTGCGCACGCGGGCGGAACAGACCGCACGCCGCACCCTGCAGCTGCAGGCCGCCCTGCGCGAGCTGGCGGCGCAGCTCGCCCCCCTCGGCGTCCCTCTCGTCGTCCTCAAAGGCATGCACCTGGCGCTGGCGGCCTATCCCAGCGCGGGGGTGCGGGAGATGGCGGACATCGACGTGCTGGTGCCCCCGGCGGCGGTCCAGCCGCTCCTCGATCAGGCCGGCGCACTGGGCTACCAGCTGGCAGTGCAGATTCCGCTGGCATTGGCGCTGCAGACGCGGCACGAGTTGCAGATCGGCCGCGGCCCGATCCGGTGGGACATCCACTGGCGCCTGGCGGCGCCTGGGTCGCCCCCTCACGTGTCGGCGGACGAACTGTTGACGCGCGCCACTCCGTGTTCGCTGGCCGGGGGCGTCCGGACGCTGTCAAGGGAGGACGCCTTCGTCCACGTGTGCGCGCACGCCGCCGGCGACACACCGTTCGAACAAGGCATCCGGTCCCTGTGCGACATCGCGTACATGACGACCGCCTGGTCCGGCGAGCTGGCGTGGGAGGACATCATGACCCGGTCCCGCGCCTGGCGCTGCGAACGCGGCGTCACGCTCACACTGGCCATGGCGCGCCACGCCCTGGGCGCCGTGGTGCCGGCGCACGTCCAGCGATGGCTCGAGGCCGAGGGGCCTCCCGCCGAGATCCTGCGCATCGCGCTGGCGCAGGCCACGGCCACGGGCCAGACGATCACGCCGACCGGCCCCGGGCGTCTGCTCGACGAAGGCACGTTGTGGAGCAAGCTGCGGGCCTCGATCGCCGCGGCCACGCTGCCGGACGCGGAGCTCACGCTGCTCTATCCGTGGCACACACGTCATCCCCTCTCGAGAGCGGCCGCAATCACGGCCCGGGCGGCAAGCCTGACGCGGCGGTACGCCTGGCAGCTTCTGCGCGCGCGGCTGCGGCCCGGTGATGCGCTTGGGCAGACGCTGGCGCGCAGGCACGCGGTCAGCGGCTGGCTGCGCGGGGACACGCGGCGCGGCTGACCGCCGGCGCGTCAGCGGAGGCGCAACGCCAGCAGCAACAAGGCCGCCGCCAGCCCCGCCACCGACCGCAGTTCCCTGTTGAGCACGAACGCCCGGCGCGCGCTGAACCGGCGCACCATCGCCGGCGCCCGGCCGTCGCGATACGCGGTGTACGCGCCGAGGAATCGCGCGTCGAGCGTGGCCTCTTCGCTGCGCATCGCCGCCACGTAGGTGACGACGATGTAGAGGGCCGCCAGCAGCGCCGTGGGCACCGACGCCGCCGCGACGACAAAACCGAGGCCCATCAGCAGCGATCCGGCGTACAGCGGATGGCGGATGTACCGATAGGGACCGCTGCGGGTGACCTCACGCCCTTTTTCGATGTGCCCGGCCGCCCAGATGCGGAGGGCCTGCCCCACCGCGGCGATGACGGCGCCGGCCACCCACGTCCGTGTGGTGGGCGCGGCGAACCAGAACGCGGCGGCAAACGTGAGAAACCCGAGCGGCACACGCAGCCGGGCGAGGCGTTTCCAATTCATACGGGCGTCACTCGCTGCCTGATGGCGGCGACCACCTGATCCACCTGGATGTCCGCCAGGCACCAGCGGTCCGGCTGCCGGCATACCCGTTTGAAGTGACACGCGCACTGCGCGTACTGCGAGATCGACACGTCCCGATCATCCCACGGACCGTTCCGCTCGGGCGTGGTCGGACCAAACAGCGCGACGATCGGACAGCCGGCCGCCGCGGCCAGATGCAGCGGCCCGGTATCACCCGACACCATCACACGCGCGGCGCCGGCCAGCGCCAGCACGTCGTTGAACGTCGTCTGAGGTGCGGAGACGGCGGCGCCGCCAGACGCCGCAACCACGGCCGCGGCCAGATCGGCCTCGCCCGGCCCCCACAACACGATCGACGTCCAGCCGTACACATCACGCACGCGGCGCGCCACCTCGCCAAACCGCTCCGGCGGCCATCGTTTGTTCGGCCACGCCGCGCCCGGATTGAGCAGCGCGAAGTCGGTGACGCCGTGCGGAGTGCGGAGTGCAGAGTGCGAAGTGCGGAGTGCGAAGTGCGGAGTGCGGAGTGCGAAGCTTGCCCGCCGGAGCGTTGGCGCAGGCGGGTGCGGAGTGCGGAGTGCGGAGTGCGCGAAAAAGCCCCCCGACGCCTGTTCCGCCAACGCGAGGTTCTTGTCGATGACGTGGCGGCCTTCGCCCACCTCGACCTGCTCGGTGTAGAAGAACCGGGCCGCGGGTTCGCGCAGGGCCGCCGTGTCGAAGCCGACAATGCGCCGGGCGCCGGAGAGGCGGGCCAGCGCGGCCGACTTGACGAGTCCCTGGAAGTCGAGCGCGATGTCATACCGGCGCGCCCGCAGTTCCCGGCGGGTGGCCCACCAGCCGCCAATCGAACGGCCCTTGAGGACCACCACGCGCGAGACGGCAGGCACCAGTTCCAGCAGCGGCGCGTGCGGCGGCTCCACCAGCCAGTCAATCTGCGCGTCAGGCCACGCCTCGCGCAGCGCGGCCACGGCCGGCACCACGTGCACCAGGTCGCCCAGCGACCCCAAACGCACGATCAGTGCGGAGTGCGGAGTGCGTAGTGCGGAGTGCGGAGTGCGCGGTGCGGAGTGCGGAGCTTGCCCGCCGGAGCCTTGGCGCAGGCGGGTGCGGAGTGCGCTCATGAAGGCCTCCGCGCGGCGAGGGCGGAGAGCAGGCGGTCGACGCAGTCGCCGAGCGGCACCTCATCAGTGTGCAGCACGAGATCTGGCGCCGCCGGCGGCTCGTACGGCGATGACACCCCGGTGAAGTCGGGAAGTTCGCCGGCGCGCGCGCGGCGGTACAGGCCCTTCACGTCGCGCGCCTCGCAGACGGCGAGCGGCGCCTCGACCCACACTTCCATGAACCGATCGGCGCCGACGATCCGCCGCGCCTCGGCGCGGTCCGCGGCAAACGGCGCAATGACGGGCACGAGCACGAGGTGCCCTTCGTCGGTGAACAGGCGCGCCACCTCGGCAATGCGGCGCACGTTTTCGCGGCGATCGGCGGCCGAGAACCCGAGGTCCCGATTGAGTCCCAACCGAAGCCGATCGCCATCGAGCAGGACGACGCGCGCGCCGCGCGCACGCAGCGCCGTGGCGGCCGCCTCGGCAATGGTCGACTTGCCCGCGCCGGACAAACCGGTCAGCCACACGGTGGCCGGCGCCGGCACCGCCGCCGGCGCCTCCTCATCGTCGAGCACCTGGGACGGCAGCCGATCGATCAACACTGCGGCGGCCACCGTCTCGAGCGAGACGGGGTCGATCAGAATCGCCGCGCCGGTCACGCGATTACGGTCGTAGGGATCCCAGGTCAACGGCTCGTCGGCGCGCAGCACACAGCGGCCGATGTCGCCGGGCGCCAGCGCCGACGCGGCGGTGCGGCGCATGTCGGCAATCTCGAGCTGGTAGTCAATCGACCGCACGACGACGCCACTGCTCCGGGTGAGATGTTTGAGGCGCAAACGGGCACCGGGCGCCAGCGGCTGTTCCCCGAGCCAGACCACCATCGCTTCCACCTGGCGCCCGACGGCCGGCTGGTTGCGGGGATGCACCAGCAGGTCGCCGCGCCCCGCGTCGACGTCACGGTCGAGCCGCAGCGACACGGGCATGTCGGCCCCGGCGGCGTCGACGCTGCCGTCCGGCCCGGCCAGCGCCGCCACGCGGACCGGCTCGCGCGCCGGCAACACCGTCAGCTCGTCACCCGCGCGCACCACACCGGACGCGACCGTCCCCTGATACCAGCGATGCCCCTGCCCGTCGCGCGCGACGCGCTGCACGGGCAACCGCAGATCGATCGTGTTCCGGCCGGTGGCCACCTGCACGCTCTCGAGAATGTGCAGCAGCGTCGGACCGTCGTACCACGGCATCGCGTCGCTGCGGCGCACCACGTTGTCACCGGCTCTGGCCGCGACGGGCACACACTGGACATCGGCCGGGGACAGCCGCGCCGCCCAGTCGCGGAACTCCCCGGCCAGGCGGGTGAACACCGCTTCATCCCAGTCCACGGTGTCCATCTTGTTGACGGCGACCACGAGGTGCTGAATCCCGAAGACCGCGGCAATGGCCGCGTGCCGGCGCGTCTGCGGCCGGAGCCCCTGCCGCACGTCCAGCAGCACGATGGCCAGATCCGACACCGACGCGCCGGTGGCCATGTTGCGCGTGTACTGCTCGTGCCCCGGCGCATCGGCCACGATGAACGACCGGCGGGGCGTGGCGAAGTATCGATACGCGACGTCGATGGTGATGCCCTGCTCGCGTTCGGCGATCAGCCCGTCGAACAGCCGCGCCGGCTCGCCCGCCTCGGCCAGCACATCATCGGCCACGCAACCGGTATCGATCAGCAGACGGCCGAGCAGCGTGCTCTTGCCGTCATCCACGCTGCCGCAGGCGAGCACACGGAGCAGGCCGCCCGACATCAGAAGTACCCGCTCCGCTTCTTCCGCTCCATGCTGCCGGACTGATCGTGATCGATCGCGCGCCCGGATCGTTCCGAGGTCCGCGCGGCGCGCAGCTCGTCGATGATGGCGTCCACGCTGTCGGCCGTGGACTCGATGGCGCCGGTCAACGGGTAACACCCGAGGGTGCGGAACCGGACGACCCGCTCCTCCACGCGTTCCCCCGGCGCCAGCGGCAACCGCTCATCGTCGACCATCACCCAGCGCCCGTCGCGCCGCACCACCGGACGCGGCCGGGCCAGGTACAACGGCACGATGGGAATCGATTCCGCCTTGATGTACGACCAGACATCCAGCTCGGTCCAGTTCGACAGCGGAAACACTCGCAGCGACTCGCCGGGGCGGATGTCCATGTTGAACACGCGCCAGAACTCGGGCCGCTGCCGGCGCGGGTCCCACCGGTGCCGGTTGTCGCGGACCGACACCATCCGCTCCTTGGCGCGCGACTTCTCCTCGTCGCGCCGCGCGCCGCCAAGGGCCGCGTCGCAGCGGTAGGCGTCCAGCGCCTGTTTCAGCGCCTCGGTCTTCATCACCTCGGTGTACACCGTCGACCCGTGCGTGAACGGGTTGATGCCCTGCGCCAGGGCCCCCCGGTTGGTGTGCACGATGAGCTCGAGTCCCAGGTCGGCGACCAGGCGATCGCGGTGCGCGATCATCTCGCGGAACTTCCACGTCGTGTCGATGTGCAGCAGGGGAAACGGCACCGGCCCGGGCGCGAAGGCCTTGCGCGCCAGGTGCAGCAACACGGCGGAGTCCTTGCCGATGGAATACAGCAGCAGCGGGCGCTGGCGCTCGGCGGCCACTTCACGAATGAGGTGAATCGATTCGGACTCCAGAGTGCGCAGTGCGGAGTGCGGAGTGCGCAGTGCGGAGTGCGGAGTGCGGGGTGCGGTCATCGTCGCAGGCGCGCGATGAGGTCGCGCGTGGAATGGTCCTTGGGGTCGCCGACGATGGCGATGCGGCCGCCGTAGGCGCGCACGGTGTCGCGCTCGGGGACGGTGTCCGCCGTGTAATCGGTGCCCTTGCAGTGGACGTCGGGCCGCAGTGTCGTGAGCAGGCGATCGACCGTGGGGTCGTCGAAAATCACCACGTAGTCGACGCCGCGCAACGCGGCGACCAGTTCCGCGCGCGCGGCCTGGTCGACGATCGGCCGCGAGGGCCCCTTGTTGGCGCGCACCGACGCGTCGCTGTTCACCGCCACGATGAGGCGATCGGCTTCCGCCCTGGCGGCCTGCAGGTAGCGCACGTGGCCCACGTGCAACAGATCGAAGGCCCCGTTGGCGAACGCCAGCGTGCGGCCGGCCGCGCGGTCGGCCGCGACACGCGTCGCGAGGTCGGGTTGGGAGAGTACCACGCCCATCGTCGCGGTCTAGTGTACGTAGGGCGCGCGGGTTTGTCGCGCGCTGGGGATCGCGGCCCGAAGAACGGGCCGCGCTACGGAACCGGCCGCGCTACGAATGCCCTTCCACCGAGGCCAGCAGTTCGCGCGCCGAGATGGTGGCGGTGCCGCGTTTCATGACGACGAGCCCGCCGGCGTGATTGGCCAGGTGCGCGGCCTCGCTGAAGGTGGCGCCGCACGCCAGCGCCAGCGAAAACGTGGCGATGACGGTGTCGCCGGCGCCGGTGACGTCGGCCACCTGATCCGAACCGACGATCGGCAGATGCTCGGTGGGACGCCCCGGTTCAAACAGCGCCATCCCGCGGCTCCCGCGCGTGATGAGGACCGCGCGCGACTGGAGTTTCCGCAGCAGCGTGCGGCCGGCCTTCTCGAGCACGTCGAGATCCTCGCCGATGCGCACCCCCAGGAGCGCCTCCACCTCGGATTCGTTGGGCGTACACGCGGTCACGCCCTTGAAGCCGGCCAGCCCGTGGCGTGAGTCCACGAGAATCATCGGCACGCGGCCGACATACGCCGGCTGGACGTGCGCGCTGGCGCGCCGCCGGGCCGCGACGCGACCGGCCGCGCGCGCTTCCGCGCGCGCCAGCAGCGCCGGCCCGTACAAGCCGCTGCCATAGTCCGACACGATCACCGCATCGGCATCCGTCAGGGCATCGCCCAGCGCGGCCTCGAGCTTCTTCTCGACCGCATGGGCCTGGCGCGCGGACAGCGGCGTGCCGACGCGATCGATCCGCACGACCTGCTGTTTGGCGGAATGCACGCCGCCGGCCAGCACCCGCGTCTTGACGGGCGTGACCCATCCGGCCGAGCGCACCACGCCGCGGGTATTGGCGCGGGCGGGCAACGCCGCCAGCAGCCGGCGCCCGGGATCATCCCGGCCGATGAGGCCGACGATGCGCACGCGGGCGCCCAGGGCGGCGACGTTGGCGGCCGCGTTCCCCGCGCCGCCCGGCACCACCTCGGTCGCGTCGTATTTGAGGATCAGGACCGGCGCCTCGCGCGACACGCGCTCGACCTGACCGTACAGGAATTCGTCGGCAATCAGGTCGCCGGCGACGACCAGGCGCGCCTGCGCAAACCGTCCGACAATTTCGGCAAACCGTGTCATGACTGCGTCAGTATCTCCGCGACCGCTTCGTTGAGGTCGGCCACCACCGTCGTGCCCTGGGGCACCACGCCCCGTTCATCCACGTCACGCGCGCCGTGTCCGGTGCGCACCATCAGGCCGCGGGCGCCGACGGCAGCCGCCATCAACACGTCCACGTCGCGATCGCCCACCACCCACGATCGCGACAGATCGATCCGATGGTCGCGGCAGGCGGCGTCGATCATCGCACGTCCGGGCTTGCGGCAGGCACACGGGCCGCGCAGCGCCTCGACCACGGCGCGCGGGTGGTGCGGACAAAAATACCATCCGTCGATGCGGCCTCCGGAGGCCACGACGTCGGCCTCCATCGCGGCATGCGTCGCGCGGACGAACGCCTCGTCGAACAACCCGAGCCCGATGCCCCCCTGATTGGTGATCACACACACCGTGAAGCCCGCCCGGTTGAGCAGACGAATCGCATCGAGCGCGCCCGGGAACCACCGCACGTCCTCGAGGCGGCTCAGGTAGCCGACTTCGTGGATCAGGGTGCCGTCCCGATCCAGGAAGACGGCGGGACGGAGATCAGTGCGAAGTGCGGAGTGCGGAGTGCGCAGTGCGGAATGCGGAGTGCCCGGTGCGGAGGGCGGAGTGCCCGGTGCGGAGGGCGGAGTGCCCGGTGCGGAGGGCGGAGTCATGGGCGGCTCCCGGTGAAGGCGAGGTGGCGGGAGACGGCGGCGAAGACGTGGTCGACGGTGAGGCGTTTCATGCAGCGGTGGTCGATGGGACAGTCTCGCAGATGGCAGGGACGGCAGAACACATCCGCGGTGAGCACGTCGCCGCGGCCGAGGGGACGCGTGACCCGTTCGTCGGTGGGGCCGAACAACGCGATGACAGGCCGGCCGGTGGCCGCGACCACGTGCATGGCGCCCGAGTCGTTGGTGACGGCCACGCGGCAGCCCTCGGCCAGGGCGGCCAGCGTCAGCAGATCGGTGTGGCCGATGAGATTGATCAGGCGGGCGCACGCGTCCGGCGCGTGCTCCGCGAGCCAGCGTTCGATGGTGCGGCCGGCGTCACGATCGTGCCCCGCGCCGACGAGCACGGCGTCGAGATCGCGATCGCGCGCCAGCCGCGCGATCAGTTCGGCCACGCGCGCCGGCGGCCACTGCTTGGCCTGGCCGTACGCGGCGCCGGGCGCCAGCAGCACGTAGCGATCCGATGCGCGCCCGTCGCGGGCCAGCCGCGCGCGCGCCGTCGCGACGTGCGCCGCGCCCGCCGACAGCCGCGGCGGGTCCTCGTCCACCGGAATGCCGAGGCCACGCACGAGATCGCGGTAGTAGTCGACATGATGTTGCGGCGCGCGACCGGCGTCACGCCGGCCCGGTCGCACCCGCCGCGCGCGGCGGGTCAACAGCCATCCTCGCGCAGAGATCGCGTAGCCCCACCGCTGCGGGATGCCGGCCCGGTGCGCCTGCCACGCCGTGCGGAACGAGTTGGGCAACAACACGATCAGGTCGGCCTGCGTGCGTTGCAGTTGCGCGATCGCGGCGCGATGCGCGCGCTCCACCGTGAGGACCTCGTCGGGCGCCACACCGGTGTCGAGCGTGAAGATCGGCGCCACGCCGGCCGGCGCTGCGACCACCAGCCGCGCGGCGGCAAAGTGACGCCGCAGCGCGACCATCGCCGGCAGGGCCATCACCGCATCCCCGAGCCAGTTGGGCGCGCGGACGATCACCCGCGACACGACGGTCCGGTCGGGCTGAATCATGTCCCCTCCGCCTCATCGTCGAGCCGCGCCTGGCCGTCCGCACTCGGCGGATACATGCCGCCCACCGCTTCCCCGCTCGGGCCCTCGTCGCGCCAGCGCCGATGCATCCACAACCAGAGATCGGGCCGGCGGCGCACGTACATCTCGAGGACGTCGGTGCACCGCTGCGTGAACTCGGTCAGCGGGTCGGCCGCGCCCTCGGCCGGGGGATCGATCGGATGTTCGTAAACCATGCGATACCGGCCGTCGGGCAGCGGGATGCCGAACACCGGAATGACCGGCGCGCCGGTGCGCAGCGCCAGCGCGGCCAGCGCCGAGGTGGTGGCGGCCGGACGTCCGAAGAAGTTCACGGTGACCGCGTCGGCCGGCTGGATGTGCTGGTCGATGAGAATCGCGACGGCCTGATTCTGCTGCAGCGCGCGCAACACGCGGCGAATGGCGCCATGCCGGTAGATGACCTTGTTGCCCGTGGCGGTGCGCATGTCCTCGAGCAGCCGGTGCAGGTACGGATTGTCGAGCTTGCGGGCCAGCACGGCGATGGGCGGCAACACGAGGGGATGGCAGATGCCCTGCAACTCCCACATGCCGAAGTGCCCGGTGACCAGCAGCGCGCCCTTGCCTTTGGCGAGCGCTTCACGCACCCGCGCGTCGCCCTCGACGGTCACGCGCCGGCGCATCTGGTCGGGGGTGAGCGTGGAAAACCGCAGCAGGACCGTGAGCGACCGGCCGAAGTGTTCAAACGTCCGCCGTGTGATCTCCCGGCACTCACGCGCGGTCCGCGCGGGGAACGCGGCCTGCAACTGGCGGGTCGCCAGGCGCCGATGCCCGCCGTCGATGGCCCAGAACGTCCACCCGATGACCGTGCCGATCCCGCGCGCGACGGCATCGGGGGTGAGGCGCAGGACGAACCGCAGCGTCATGACGGTCGCGTATTCGATCCGGTGCTGCAGGCGCGGGCGATCGCTCACGCGCTGACCTCGGCTGGGGGCGCGCCCGCCGTGGTGCGCGCGCGCGCCGCGTCGCGCGCCGCGGCCATGCGCGCGAGGAGCCAGTGTTGGAAGGCGCCGGCGCCGTGCGGCGGCGACGCGGCCTGGTCGAACGGCTCGATGGTGACGTCATGGGCGAGCACGTGGACGTCGAACGGCAGCGGCCGCAGGGGCCGCAGCCGTTCGGCGTCCTTGGCGGTAGTGAGGACGCCGGCCGCGCCCGTCTCGCGCACCTGATGCGCGAGACGGGCGAGGTCGGCGCGCGTGTAGCGATGGTGGTCGCCGGGGGCCCACTCGCCGACGACGACGTAGCCGGCGTCGGCGGCCGCGCGCGCGATGCGCGCGGGGCCGGCGACGCCGGCCAGGACGACCACGCGCGCGCCGGCCGTCAGGCCGGCGGGGGCGTGGGTGTAACGTCTGAGGCGGAAGACCCGGAAATGAGCTCGGAGGTCATTTTCACGAAAATGACCTCCGAGCTCATTTCCCGGATCCGGACAGTCCACGACCACCGCATGCGCCCGCGCGAGCGCCGACGGCGCTTCGCGCAGGCGCCCCAGCGGCGCCCGGCGACCGGTCAGGTCGCCGGGCGCGACCAGGACAATGTCGAGGTCACGGCGCATCTGGCGATGCTGGAATCCGTCATCGAGCACCAGCGCCGTGGCGCCCAGCACGTGCTGCGCCAGCGCGCCGGCCACGGCGCGCTGGTCGCAGACCAGGACCGCCACACCAGGCAGGTCGCGCGCCAGCATGAGGGGTTCATCGCCCGCCCGGTCGAGGTCGGCCAGCACGTGGGTGCCGTCACTGACCACGACCACCCCGTCTTCGACCACCCGGCGGCCATACCCCCGCGACAGAATGGCCACTCGTTCGCCCGCATCTCTCAGAATCCGGGCCACATAGGCCACCGTCGGGGTCTTGCCCCGCCCGCCGAACGCGATGTTGCCGACGCTGACGGAAAAAATGAGCTCGGAGGTCATTTTTCCGAAAATGACCTCCGAGCTCATTTTCTTCATCGGGCCCTCACGAGACGCGGGCCCGCGGGCGGCAACAGCGCCGACACCGCCGCCATCGTCCGCGGCGTCGCCCCGCGATTGGACTCGACCAGCGCGCGCGCGGCGGCGCCCAGACGCGCGCGCTCGACGACGTCGCGCACCAGACGCACCCAGGTGTCGGCCAGACCGGCGCCCGACGCCACCTGCACGGCCGCCTGCGCGTCGACAAAGGCGCGCGCAATCTCCGCGAAGTTCGTCATGTGCGGCCCGAACACGATCGCCTTGCCGTGCACGGCCGGTTCCAGAATGTTGTGGCCGCCGTGATCGACCAGACTGCCGCCGACGAACACGACCGTCGCCACCTGGAACAGATGCGCCAGTTCGCCGATGGTGTCGAGCACGACGACGTCGGCATCCGGCTCCACGTCAATCGTCAGTTCCGTGCGGCGCGCCACCCGATACCCTTCGCCGCGCGCCAGGGCCACGACGTCATCGAACCGCTCGGGCTTGCGGGGCGCGATGATGAGCAGCGCCGCAGGCGTGACCTTGCGCACGGCGGCAAACGCCGACAGGACGGGCGCTTCTTCCCCCTTGAGCGTGCTGGCGGCCACCAGCACGGGCCGCGATTCGGGCACGCGGAAGAACCGCAGGACCCGGCTGGCGCCACGCCCGGCCACCGCGCCGGGCACCTCGAGTGATTCGAACTTCAGACTGCCCGTCACCGTGACCCGCGCAGGATCGGCGCCGATGTCGATGAGGCGGCGCGCCGACTCGTCGCTCTGCATACAGAACCGATCGACATTCGCCAGTACAGACGTGAAGAAACGGCGCGCCATCCGGTAGCGCGGATACGACCGCGACGAGATGCGGCCATTCACCATCAGCGTGCGCACGCCTTCACGCCGGCACGCGCGCAGCAGGTTCGGCCAGATCTCGGTCTCCATCATGATGAAGAGCTTGGGCCGCACCAGCCGCAACGTCCGGTTCACGAACACGGGCAGGTCGAACGGGAAATAAAACACGGCGTCCACGTCGGCCAGGCGCTCACGCGCAATCTGCTGGCCCGTCATCGTCGTGGTCGACAGAAAGATCTTCAGGTCGGGATACCGCCGGCGCAGCTCAGGCAGGAGCGCGCGCACCGTCAACGCCTCGCCCACCGACACGGCGTGAATCCAGATGGACGCATCGGCGTCGAGATTGAAGGACACGGGCAGCACGCCCAGCCGCTGGCCGAGACTGCCGACGTATTTGCCGTGGCGCAGGGCCTGGTACAGAAACCACGGCGACAGGACCACCGCCAGCACGACGATGGCCAGCGAATAGAGGGCGTACACGACAGCCAAGAATACAGTTAAAATTCCCGGTTATGGCGATCAAGGTCGGCATCAACGGATTCGGACGTATCGGCCGCAACATCATGCGCGCGGCCATGGCCCATGACGACATCGACATCGTGGCGGTCAACGACCTCACCGATGCGGCCACGCTGGCGCATCTGCTGAAGTACGACTCGCTGCTCGGCAACCTGCAGGCCGACATCACGGCCTCGGGCGACTCGATCACGGTGGACGGCGATGCGTTCAAGGTGCTGGCCCTCAAGGACCCGGCCCAGCTGCCGTGGAAGGACCTCGGCGTGGACGTCGTGTTCGAGGGGACGGGCCGGTTCACCAATCGCGACGATGCGGCCAAACACATCGCCGCCGGCGCCAAACGGGTCATCATCACGGCCCCGGCCAAGAAGCCGGACGTGACGGTGGTGATGGGCGTCAACCACACGAGTTACGACCCGGCAAAGCACCAGATCATCTCCAACGCGTCGTGCACGACGAACTGCCTGGCGCCGGTGGCGAAGGTGCTCCACGAGTCGTTCGGCATCAAGAGCGGGTGGATGACCACCGTGCACGCGTATACGAACGACCAGAACCTGCTGGACCTGCCGCACAAGGACATCCGCCGCGCGCGCGCGGCGGCGCTGTCGATCATCCCGACGACGACCGGCGCGGCCAGCGCGGTGGGTGAAGTGCTGCCGGCGCTCAAGGGCCGGCTCGACGGCATCGCCATGCGGGTGCCCACGCCCAACGTCTCGGTGGTCGACCTGAACGCGATCCTCGAGAAGAACGCCACGGCCGACGAGATCAACGCCGCGTTCAAGGCCGCGGCCGACGGCCCGCTCAAGGGCATCCTCGAATACGTCACGGCGCCGCTGGTGTCGATCGACTTCCGCGGCAATCCGCATTCGGCGATGCTCGACGTGGCGTACACGAAGGTGATGGACGGCAACTTCGCCAAGATCATGGCGTGGTACGACAACGAGTGGGGCTACTCGAACCGCTGCGTCGATCTGCTGCGCTACATGGCGTCCAAGGGGCTGTAAGGACCGCGCCATGAAGACCGTCCGCGATCTGCTGCTCAACGGCCGGCGCGTGTTCATGCGCGTCGACTTCAACGTGCCGATCAAGGACGGCCGCATCACCGACGACACCCGCGTGCGCGCGGCGGTGCCGACGATCAAGGCCGCGCTGGCCGGCGGCGCCACGGTGATCCTGGCGTCGCACCTGGGCCGGCCCAAGGGCGAGGTCAACCTCAAGTACAGCCTCAAGCCGGTGGCCGAGCACCTGGCGTCGCTGCTGGGGCGGCCGGTCGCCTTCGCGACCGACTGCATCGGCGCAGCCGCCGCCTCGGTGATCGCCGCGCATCCGGGCGGCGTCATCCTGCTCGAGAACCTGCGCTTCCACAAGGAAGAGGAAGCCAACGACCCGGTGTTCGCCAAGGCGCTGGCCGATCTGGCCGACGTGTACGTGAACGACGCGTTCGGTGCGGCGCACCGCGCGCACGCCTCCACCGAGGGCATCACACACCACGTGCGCGAGAAGGCGGCGGGCCTGCTGATGGAGGCCGAGGTCAGCTATCTCGGCAAGGCGCTGACCCGACCCGACCATCCGTTCGTCGCCATCCTCGGCGGCGCGAAGGTGTCCGACAAACTCGAGGTCATCGAAAACCTGCTGGGCAAAGTCGACGCGTTGCTCATCGGCGGCGCCATGGCCTACACCTTCCTCAAGGCGCGCGGCGTCGACGTGGGCCGATCACTGGTCGAGCCCGACCTGCTCGACACCGCGCTTGCGCTTGACGCGCGCGCCCGAGAGCGCGGCGTGCGCCTCGAACTGCCCGTCGATCACGTGGTGGCGCCGGCCCTGGCCGCTGACGCGCCGACGCGGACGATTGGCATCGACTCGCCGTCACTGCCGACCGACGCGCCGATCGGCGACGACATGGGGCTCGACATCGGCCCGCGCACCGCGGCACGTTACGCGGAGATCATCGGCGCGGCGAAAACCGTGGTGTGGAACGGCCCGATGGGCGTCTTCGAGATGGCGCCGTTTGCCGCGGGGACCATGAGCGTGGCGCGCGCCGTGGCGAACGTCGCCGGGACGACGATCATCGGCGGCGGCGATTCCGTGGCCGCCGTGGCGCAGGCCGGCGTGGCCGACCGGATGACTCACATCTCCACCGGCGGCGGCGCGTCGCTGGAGTTTCTCGGCGGCCGGACGCTGCCGGGCGTCGTCGCCCTGGGGTAACACACATGGCCCGCATTCCCGTCTTCGCCGCCAACTGGAAGATGCACAAGACGGTGCTCGAAACCGTGGCGTGGATTCGGGAATTCGCGGCGCTGGGCAAGACCTTCCGCGCCGACCAGGCGGAGGTCATCGTCGCGCCGCCCTTCACCGCGATTCACGCGGCCGCGGAAACGGCGCGCACGTCCTCGGTGGCAATTGCCGGGCAGGACCTGTACTTCGAGCGGCAGGGCGCGTTCACCGGAGAAGTCAGCGGCGCGATGCTCAAGGACGCCGGCGCCGAGTTCGTCATCATCGGCCACTCGGAGCGGCGGCGCCTGTTTGGCGACACCGACGCGTGGGTCAATCGCAAACTCATCGCCGCCCGCCAGGCCGAACTGACCCCCATCGTCTGCATCGGCGAAACGCTCGAGGAGCGCGAGGCCGGCCAGACGCTGGACGTGCTGGACCGGCAGCTCAAGCTGGGGCTCGACGGGTCGACCGGCGACCAGATTGCCGCGCTCATCCTGGCGTACGAACCCGTGTGGGCCATCGGCACGGGGAAAAACGCCACGGCGGCCGAGGCCGGCGAGGCCCACACCCACATCCGCCGGCGGTTGCGCGAGTGGTTCGGCGGGGCCCACGCCGACCGGTGCCGGGTGCTCTACGGGGGGTCGGTCAAACCCGAGAACATCCGGGAACTCATTGGCCTGGAAGACGTTGACGGCGCCCTGGTGGGCGGGGCGTCCCTGGAGGCCCGTTCGTTCGCGGCCATCGTGGACAACGGACGGTAACAGGCTACAGGGCGCAGGCCACAGGCCACAGGTACGGAAGGCAACACGGCAGGCCGGAGGCGGCCGGCCCCTGCCCTCCGTACCTGTGCCCTGTGCCCTGCGCCCTGTAGCCTTATAATGTTCGTCTTATGGTCTTCTACCTGTTCCTGACCGTCTACATCATCGTCTGCCTGTTGCTGCTCGTCGTGGTGCTCCTGCAGCAGGGCAAGGGCGGTGACATTGCGGCGGCCTTTGGCGGCGCCAGCAGTCAGGCGGCGTTTGGCGCCCGCGCGGGCGCGACGGTCCTCACGCGCGCGACGACGATTCTGGGCGCGCTGTTCATGATTGGCTCGCTGATGCTCGCGGTGATGGGATCGAGCGGCGGCTTCGGCTCGTCGGTCGTCAGCGGCGTCGGTGGTCCTCCGCCGGCCTCCGCGCCGGCCACGCCCGCGCCGACCCCGCAGGACACGCTGCCGCTGGCGCCGACCACGACGACTCCGGCCCCGGCCGCTCCTGCCACGCCTCCGGCGACGCCGCCCCAGGGCGGCCGCGGCGGCGGGAATTAGGGCCGCGCTCCAGATATACTTGACGGCTCAGCCTCCGTCCGGGACTGCTCCGGACGGACACACCACGCGGAAGTGGCGGAATTGGCAGACGCACCAGCTTGAGGGGCTGGCGCCCGCAAGGGCGTGAGAGTTCGAGTCTCTCCTTCCGCACCAACCTTCGCTAACCGCTCGCTACGCGAGCAGCTCCGGTTGGCGAGCCAAGTCCCGCAACCGCTCGCTACGCGAGCAGCTCCGGTTGGCGAGCCAAATCCCGCTCACCGCTCGCTACGCCTTGGCCGCCGCAGCCGCTCACGGCGAAGGCGGCGAGCAGCTCCGGTTGGCATCTCACCACCTCGCCATCTCGCCATCCACAGGGCCGCGGCCGCCAGAACCGGCCGCGCTACATGC
>CAYYFE010000025.1:0-8647 GCA_964471115.1 uncultured Solibacteraceae bacterium | reverse complement strand
TCGCCATCTCGCCATCCACAGGGCCGCGGCCGCCAGAACCGGCCGCGCTACATGCACCTCGCCATCTCGCCACCCCGCCATCTCGCCACCCACAGGGCCGCGGCCGCCATTTCCTCATTTCCTCATTTCCTCACTTCCTAATTTCCCCATTTCCCCATTCAAGTTGTGGTAGCGTCCCATACCCAAACCGGGTATGCGCTCGCTGACGCGGCTGAAGGCCGCGATCGTTTTCAGCGCGTTCTTCGGCCTGGCTGCCCTGCAGACGTGGCCGTTGCCGCGACACCTCGACACTCACCTGACCGGCTCGCCGGCGGGCGACACCGGGGTGTACGTGTGGAACCTCTGGGTCTTCCAGCACGAACTGCTCGACCAGGGCCGCTGGCCGCTGGCCACCGACCGCATCTTTGCCGGCGACCGTCCGGCCAACCTCGCGCACCACAACTACACCGCGGCGTCGAACCTGATGGCGCTGCCCCTGCACACCGCCTTCGACATCGTCACCACCTTCAACCTGGTGCTGCTGCTGAATCTGGCGCTGGCCGGCTTCGGGCTGTTCCTGCTGGCGCGCCGCGTCACGACGTCGAACGCGGAGGCGCTGCTGGCCGGCGCGTTTTTCATGGCCTCGGGTTTCATGGTGGGTCGCGCCACCGCCCACTTCAGCCTGGTGGCCGCCGCGCCGCTGCCGCTGTTTCTGTGGACGCTGCTCCGGTGCTGGGAACGGCGCCGCACCCGCGACGCCGTCGCGCTGGGCGCCACGATGGCGTGGGCGCTGGCCTCCGACGCGTACTACGGCGTGTATTGCCTCATTCTGGCGATTGGATTCATGGCCGCGCAGGCGGTGAGCGTGTCGCGCGAGCCGCGCCAGCGCCCGGTCGTGCAGCGCGCGCTGCTGATCATCGCCGTGCTGGCCGGCGCGATCGTGATCGGACGACTCGTGCTGGGCGGCGGATCGTGGTCGGCCGGGCCGGTGCGCATCTCGATCCGATCGCTCTACACGCCGGTGTTGATCCTCACGGCGGCCCTCGCCCTGCGGGCGCTGCTGACACTGCGCCTGCGTCCGTCGTGGGCCGGCTGGCCGAGCCACGCCACGATGATGCGCATGGCCACGGTCACCACCGCGGCGGCGCTGCTGGCCTCGGCCCCGATGTTGATCGCGCAGGTGGCCGGTGACCGCATGGAGTCGCCGACGATCTTCTGGCGAACCGGACCACGCGGCGCGGACCTGCTGGCCTTCGTGCTGCCGCACTGGCAACATCCGTGGCTTGCCGACTGGGCCCGCGCAGCCCTGGCCACCCATCCGGAGGGGCTGATCGAACAGAGCGTGTCGTGGTCACCCGCGTGGTGGCTGCTGATCGGCCTGGCGGCGGCGTGGGCCGGCTGGCGGCCGCCGCGGCGGTGGCTCTGGATGGCGGTGGGCTTCGGCGTGCTGGCGCTCGGCCCGTTCGTCTTCATCGCCGGCGTCAACACACACGTTCCCACGCCGTGGGCCGTGCTTCGCTACGTCCCGCTGCTGGGGGAAGCGCGGATGCCCTCTCGCATGGCCGTGCTGGCCACCCTGGCGGCAGCCATGTTGCTGGCCAGCGCGCTGTCGGCGCTGACGCGCCGCTGGCCATCACGGCGGCCGCTGGTGCTGACAGCCGCCACTCTGGTGCTGGCGGTGGGTCTGTGGCCCGCGCCGCGGCCGCTGCACGACGCGCGCGTGCCCGCCATCTACGACCGCATCACGCGCGACGCCCGGGACGTCAGTGTGTTGGTGCTGCCGACCGGGGTGCGTGATGGCCTGCGGTCGCTCGGCGACTTCAGCGCCGAGAGCCAGTTTCACCAGACCACCCACGGCAAACGGCTGGTGGGCGGCTACCTGTCACGCACGGGACGCAGCCGCCGCGCCGCCCATCGGGCGCACCCGGTGCTCGGCCCGCTGATCCGCCTGAGCGACGATGATCCCGTGGGCCTGCGGGCCTGGACGGCCGCCCGCAACGACGCCGGCGCCTTCATCGCCGCGGAACAACTCGCGTACGTCATCGTTGATCACGAGCGGGCCTCGCCCGACCTGGAGCGCTTCGCGGTGGACGTGTTGCGCCTGACCCGGGTGGAACGTGACGGGCGGTACTCGCTGTACGTCACGCCCCTGCGCTGACGAGGATCAGCGCAGACGACCGACGAGGATGGCCGAAGGGCCATCAACCCGCAACGTGTCACCGGGCGCCAGGACGCGGCCGTTGATCTCGAGGCGGCGGCGCGCCGTCAGAACCGTCGCGCCATCGCGCACCCCGAATGGGAGCGCGACCACCGTGCCATCCGTGCAGACCGCCTGATACACGCGCACCACATCGTCAAGGTCGGCGGCCAGCGGCGCCTCGGGCCAGTGCGCGTTGGCGGGACGGCAGTTGGGCAACGCGGCCGGCAACCGGCGCCTCGCCTGGTGCAACGCGCGCAACGTGGCCGCGATCCGCGGCACCTCGTCGAGGTTGGCCGCGCGGCCCATCGCGCGGTCAGCCTCGCCACCCCCTCGCACACCAGCACCGGTATGCAACGTGTAGGCCGCGCCTTGCGCCAGCCACGTCACCGCCGCCGCCATCACGAGACGTTGCGGATCGGTTTCCGACTCCACCGATGACTGCGGCCCCAGCGGCTCGTTGTTGATCCACGCGCGCATGCCGAGCGTGCGCGGTCCGAAGAGCAGTTCCCACGGACGGCGCACCGCCCGATCCGCGCCTTCCCCGGGCGCAGGGCTGCGATCGAGGTGCGGCGTCATCACGTCGGCGACCGCCGCGAGCCGTCGCCACTCGGCCGCGCAGGCCTCGGCCGAATCCGCCGCGACGTCGGAGGGCGGCGGCCCGCACGACGGCGCGGAGGCCGCCACGAGCACACCGGTGCGCTCGTTGAGGCGCTCGGTCAGCGCCACGAGCTGGTCCAGGTCGTCGAGACCGTTCAACCACGCCTCGTTGGCGGCTTCGAGCAGGAAGAACCGCTCGGGCTGCGCCGACACACGCGCCGCCCAGCGATCGGCCCAGGCCCGGCGATCGTCAGCCCGCGGCATCATCACCTGCGCATCGGCAAACACCGTGATCTGCAGCCGCAGCCCATGCCGCGCCGCGCGGGCCGCGAGGCGATCGACCACGTCCCAATAGTCGGGCCACCGCGGATCGATGACGCGATCACGCCACGAGTCGCTGCCCACCATCGACAACACGCGCACGTAGTCCACACCCTGCCGCGCGGCAAAGGCCAGGTTGCGCTCGAGCCGCGCCGCGTCGTGCCGTTCCCCCCACAACGCCCAGAACAACGTCGTGCCCAGCGCCAGCCACGGTCCCCCATCGTCGGAAACGGCGTTTCCCTCGAGACGCACGGGGCCACGGCGGCCGGACTGCGCGGTCGCGACGCCGGCCAGCAGACACAGCGCCACCAACGCGGCTGTTACACTGCGAAGGCGTGCCGTTGCTTGTCGCCGATCACCTCTCCCACGCATTTGGCCATGTCCCCTTGCTCGACGATGCGTCGGTGCAGATTGACGCGGGCGAGCGTCTTGCCATTGTCGGCCGGAACGGCACCGGCAAGTCCACCCTCCTGAAGATCCTGGGCGGCGACCTCGAGCCGGACGCGGGCCGCGTGTGGCGCGCGCCGGGGACGAAGGTGGTGCGGCTGACGCAGGACGTCATCGACGCCAACGAAACGGCCGCCACCGTGCGCGGCGTCGTGGCCGACGGCCTGTCGGCCCTGGCCGCCGACCATCACCTGGAACTGTGGCAGCAGGAGCAGCAGGTCGAGCAGATCATGAAGCGGCTGTCGCTCGACCCCGAGGCCCCGATCGCGACACTCTCAGGCGGCTGGCGCCGGCGCGTGACGCTGGCGCGCGCGCTCGTGGTGCAACCGGACGTCCTGCTCCTCGACGAACCCACCAACCACCTCGACATCGACACCATCACGTGGCTCGAAACACTGCTGCTGGACCTGCCGGGCGCCGTGGTGTTCGTGACGCACGATCGCGCGTTCCTGCAGCGGCTGGCCACGCGCCTGATTGAACTCGATCGCGGACAGCTCACGTCGTACAGCGCCTCGGCGCCCGCCAAGGGCGCGGCGCCGCTGCCGCTCTACGAAGACTACCTGCGCCGCAAGGACGAGGCGCTGGCCGCCGCCGAAACGGCGCACGCCAAGTTCGACAAGAAGCTGGCGCAGGAAGAAGCCTGGCTGCGGCGCGGCATCAAGGCGCGACGCACGCGCGACGAAGGGCGCGTGAAGGCGTTGATGGAGATGCGGCGCGAACGCGCGGCGCGCCGCGATCAGGCCGGCAACGTCGCGCTCACGATCACGTCCGCAGGACGCACCGGGCAGGTGGTCTTCGATGTCAAAGGGGTGACGAAGAGCTTCGGGGTCCAGGGTCCGGGGGTCCAGGGTCCAGGGTCCGGTGCGGTGGTGGAGAACTTCACGGCGCGGGTGATGCGGAAAGACCGTATCGGGTTGCTGGGGCCGAATGGCGCGGGCAAAACCACGCTGCTGAAGATGCTGGTGGGGGATTTGGCGCCGGACAGCGGAAGTGTCGAGCGCGGCACCAACGTGCAGATCGCGTACTACGACCAGCAGCGCGAACAGCTCGATCCGGACCGCACGGTGGCCGACACGGTGGGTGACGGCAACGACTGGGTCATGCTGGGCGACGAAAAACGGCACGTGCTCGGGTACCTGGAGGATTTCCTGTTCCCGCCCGAACGCGCGCGGTCCCCGGTGCGGTCGTTGTCAGGCGGTGAACGGAACCGGCTGCTGCTGGCGCGCCTGTTCACGCAGCCGGCCAACGTGCTGATTCTCGACGAACCCACCAACGACCTCGACCTGGAAACCCTCGAACTGCTGGAAGCGCGATTGACGGAGTTCCCCGGCACCATCCTGCTGGTGAGTCACGACCGCGAATTCCTCAACCGCGTGGTCACCAGCACCTGGGCGTTCGAGGGCGGCGGCCGGGTCCGCGAGTACGTGGGCGGGTACGACGATTGGGTCAGGCAGGGTCCACAAGGTCCACAGGGTCCACAAGGTCCACAGGGTCCACAGGGTCCGCAGGGTGCACAGGGTGCGCGTGGGGGTGTGAGGAAGTTGTCGTACATGGAGAAGCGCGAGTTGGAGGCGCTGCCGGCGAAGATCGACGCGGCTGAGGCGCGGCAGCGGGCGCTCGAGGCCGACATCGCGTCGCCCGACTTTTACCTGAAGGGCAAGGCCGCGATCGACGACACACTCGCGGAGCTTGAACGCGTCAAGGCGGAGATTGACACACTCGTGCATCGGTGGGCGGAGTTGGAAGAGAGACGCTAGCAGTGCGGAGTGCGAAGTGCGCAGTGCGAGGTGCCCAGTGCGGAGTGCACAGTGCGGAGTGCGGAGTGCGAAGTGCGGAGTGCGAGGTGCCGCGGCCCGCAGACCGTGCCGCGCTACGGCCCCACGGTGCTGCGCACTCCGCACGTCGCACTTCGCACTCCGCACTTCGCACTCCGCACCCCGCACTTCGCACTCCGCACTCCGCACTGTTCACCTCACGCAGTAGCGCAGGCCGGCCGGGAGTGTGACGATGCGCGCGCCGTCGGGGCCGAGCACGCCGAGCGCGGTGGCCCAGGCATCAGCCAGCGCGGCGTCGGCCGCCACGACGTGCACGGTGTGATGGGTGGTCAACGCGCGGCCGGTGCGCGGATCCACCACGTGTGAGTACCGCACGCCGTCGATCTCGACAAACTGGAAAGTGGCGCCTGAGGTGGCCATCGCCGCATTGACGATCGTCACCGCCGGCCGCCACTCGCCGCAACTTGCCGCCACTTGCCATCCCCCTCGGCCCCGCGGCGCCTCGCCCACGACGATGTCGCCGCCGGCTTCCACCAACGCGCGAGTGACCCCATGCGCGCGCAGCGTGTCGAGCGCGCGCTGCAGGATGAACCCCTTCGCGACCCCACCGAGATCGAGCCGCATCCCTCGCTCCCGCAGACGAATCAGGCGCGCGTCCACCTCCACGTCCACCCGCGACCAGTCCACCAGCGCGCGCGCGCGGGCCAGCGCGCCCGCGTCGGGCAATCGTCCGGTCTGCCGGGCCTCGCGCCACAACGCCACGACGGGCGCGACGGTGGGATCAAACGCGCCGCCCGAGGCGCGGGCCACCTGCAGGGCCTGCTGCACCACCGCCAGCACGTCACCATCCACCTCCACCGGATCGGGCGCCGCGCGCTCGATGGCCCGCACCACGGAGTCCGGCCGATAGTCACTGAGCCGCCCGTCGAGACTGGCGATCGTCGCAAACGCCGCCTCGGCCGCGCGCCGCGCCACCGTTTCGTCCTCCACGTCCAACACGAGGCGCACTTCCATCCCCATGTGCACCTGCCGATAGACGTAGGATTGTGGCGATGGAAACAGGGTCCACAAGGTCCACAGGGTCCACAGGGTCCGTGCTGATGCTGATGGCAGCCGTGGGTGTGGCGACAGTCGTGGCACGCGGGCAGGCACTGCCGTCAAGCTATCGCGAAACGATTCCGGGAACGGTGGTGAGTTTCGAGATGGTGCTGGTGCCGGGCGAGGACGGGCGGCCGCCGCTGTATTGGGGACGCACCGAAGTGACGTGGGACCTGTACGACGTGTTTGCGCTGGGCCTGGACGAACCCGCCTCGCGGCCGGCCGGGCTCGACGCCATTGGCCAGCCCTCCAATCCGTACGGCGCGCCTGATTACGGCTGGGGCCACGCCGGCTACCCCGCCATCAGCGTGGCCCGGCCCGCGGCCGAGGCCTTCACGAAATGGCTTTCCCTCAAGACGGGCCGGGAGTATCGTCTCCCCACCGAGGAGGAGTGGCAACACGTGGCGCGACGGGCCTGGACCGGCAAGACCGCCGATGACATTGCGTGGCACGCGGGCAACGCCGGCATGGTCACCCATCCTGTGGGCCGCAAGGCGCCCGACGCGCTGGGCCTGTTCGATCTGTTCGGCAACGCGGGTGAATGGGTCACGGCGGCCAATGACGCGGCCGTCCTGCGCGGCGGTACATTCCGGACCACCGCCGACCTGCTCGGTCCGGACGCCCGGGCCGTCCAGGACGACACCTGGAACGAACGGGATCCACAACTGCCGAAGTCGCGGTGGTGGCTCTCGGACGGACCGTTTGCGGGGTTGAGGGTGATCTCGGGGGTCCAGGGTCCAAGGGTCCAGGGTCCAGGGTCCGGACATTGATCCATCGATCCATTGATCCATCGATCCATCGACCGATCCACTGATCCATTCGCGCAAGGGGGAATGATGAGCAGCACTGACCGACGTACTTTCATCCAGACGACCGCGGCGGCCGCGGCCGCGATGGCGTTTCCCGGCAGCATCCCGTTGATGGGATTGCGGCGGGGCTCGGACACGATTCGCGTGGGGCTCATCGGCTGTGGCGGACGCGGCACGGGCGCCGCGATGGACTGTCTGCGCGGATCGGACGGCGTCGAACTCGTCGCGATGGGTGACCTCGCGCCGGATCGGCTGGCCAGCAGCCGCGTCGAGCTCGCGAAGGCCACCGCGTCAGACCCCGCGCTGGCCGCGAAGTACAAGGTCACCGACGACCTGACGTTCACGGGCTTTGACGCCTACAAAAAAGTCCTGGCCACCGACGTCCAGCTGGTCATCCTGGCCACACCGCCGCACTTCCGCCCGCTGCACCTGGCGGCCGCGGCCGAGGCGGGCAAACACATCTTTGCGGAGAAACCCGTGGCGGTTGATCCCGCCGGTGTGCGCTCGGTGCTGGCCACCTACGAGCTGGCGCTCACGAAGAACCTGAAGATTGGCGTCGGCACGCAGCGCCGCCACCAGGCCGACTACCTCGCGACGATCGCGCGCATCAAGGACGGCGCGATCGGCGACATCGTCTCGGGCCAGGTCTTCTGGAACCAGGGCGGCCTGTGGAGCCGCGATCGCCAGCCGGCCTGGACCGACGCCGAGTGGCAACTGCGCAACTGGCTGTACTTCACCTGGCTCTCCGGCGACCACATCGTCGAACAACACGTGCACAACATCGACGTCGCCAACTGGGTGCTGGGCATGACGCCCATCAAGGCGACCGGCGTGGGCGGCCGGCAGTGGCGTACCGACGCGAAATTCGGACACATCTTCGACCACTTCGCCGTCGACTTCGAGTATCCGAACGGCACGCGCATCCTGAGCATGTGCCGGCAGATTCAGGGCACGACCAATCGCATCGGCGAGAACTTCATCGGAACGAAGGGCCAGTCCAACGCCTCGAGCCGCATCACCGGGCCCAACGCCTGGACGTTCACCCGGCCCGAAGGCGCGGGGCGCGTCAACGGCTTCCAGCAGGAACACACCGATCTGGTGGCCGCCATTCGCGCCGACGCGAAGTACAACGAGCTGAAAGGCATCGCCGACAGCACGCTGTCGGCCATCATGGGACGCGAAGCGGCGTACACCGGCAAGGAGATCACCTGGGACGAAGCGCTCAACGCGAAACAGGACCTGACCCCGCCGGTCGGCCACGACGCCTACGGCGCGATGCCCGTACCCCCCGTGCCCATGCCCGGACGGACGCAGCTCGACAGGGGCTTTGGCGACTAACAGATGGCGAGATGGCGAGATGGCGAGGTGGCGAGGTGGCGAGGTGGCGAGGTGGCGAGGTGGCGAGATGGCGAGATGGCGAG
>CAYYFE010000024.1:0-58006 GCA_964471115.1 uncultured Solibacteraceae bacterium | reverse complement strand
CGTTTGAAGGCCGTCTGCGGACGAAGTCGTCACCTGTCGTGCGCAACATCGCAAAGGAACACGGCATCGACATCAGCCGCCTGACCGGCAGCGGCATCTCCGGCCGCGTGACGAAGAAGGACATCGAAGCCCACATTGCCAGCGGCGCAGCCGCACCGGCGCCGGTGGCGCCTGCCGCACCCGCGGCGGCTCCGGCACCCGCGCCGGCTCCCGCCCCGCCGGCGGCGCGCCCGTTGGCGCCCGGCGAAAACGTGCGCATCGAGCCGATGGGCATCATGCGCAAGAAGATCGCCGAACACATGGTGGCGAGCCTGCGCACGTCGCCGCATGTCTACTCGGCGTACGAAGTGGACTTCGGCCGCATCGACGAGATTCGGAAGAAGAAGAAGGCCGAGTACGAGGCCGCGGGCGTCAAGTTGACGTACACGGCGTTCATCGCCAAGGCCACGGTCGACGTGATCCGGCAGTTCCCCTTCACCAACGCGTCGATCGATGGCGACAACATCGTTTACAAACGCGACATCAACCTGGGCATTGCCGTCGCGCTGGATGCCGGCCTGATCGTGCCGGTCATCAAGAACGCCGACGAGCGCAACATGCTGGGCATCTGCCGCGCGATTCAGGATCTGTCGGGCCGGGCGCGCACCAAGCAGCTCAAGCCGGAGGAAGTCCAGGGCGGCACGTTCACCATCACCAACCCCGGCATCTTCGGCGCCGCGTTTGGCCTGCCGATCATCAGCCAGCCGCAGGTGGCGATCCTGGGTGTGGGCAGCGTCGACAAACGCGTGGTCGTGGTCGACGACATGATCGCCATCCGCCCGATGTGTTACCTCACGCTGGGGTACGACCACCGCCTGATCGATGGCGCCGATGCCGGCCGTTTCCTCCAGGCGCTCAAGGACCGCCTCCAGAACTTCGAGGAGAGCTGGGTCTGACGCGTGTGCGTACGTAGGGCGCCACGGTCTGTGGGGCGCTAGGTTCGCGGCCGGCAGATCCGGCCGCGCTACGTATGACGAGGAGGCAGCCATTGGACGTCCGCAGACTCGGGCGCGTGGACTACGCCGACGCGCTGGCCATGCAGGCCGCGCTGGTGGAAGAGCGCCGATCGGGCGCCATCGGCGACACGCTGCTGTTGCTCGAACATCCACCGGTCATCACTCTTGGCGTGAAGACACGTCAGGGGCCCAACCACATCATCGCGTCGCCCGACGAGCTGGCGCGTGAGGGCGTGGCCGTCCACGAAACCGGCCGAGGCGGCGACGTGACGTATCACGGTCCCGGCCAGCTCGTGGCGTATCCGATCTTCGACCTGCGGCCCGACCGTTGCGACGTACACCAGTACGTGCGCGACCTCGAGGAAGTCCTGATTCGCGCGCTGCAGCCCTTCGGCATTGCCGGTCGCCGCGTGACGGGGTTGTCGGGAGTGTGGGTCGGGGCTCCCGGCCGCGAGCGAAAAATCGCGGCCATTGGCGTGCGCATCAGCCGGTGGATTACCAGCCACGGCTTCGCGCTCAACGTGGCCACCGACCTGCGTCACTTCCGTCTCATCGTGCCGTGTGGCATCGCCGATCGCGGCGTGACGTCGATGGAACAGGAACTGGACCGTCAGGTCTCGCTCGACGAGGTCCTGCCGCACGTCGAGGATGCGTTCACCTCGGTGTTCCGGCAGGCCTGAGCGGCCGTCAGCCTCGCGGCGACAGTGAGTTGAGCACTTCGGTCCGCTCCTGCGGACTGAGGGTGTGCGCGGACAGGCGGTCGATGCGTCCCTGCCGGAACGTCATCGGCCAGAGGCCGGCCGCGCCCTTGACGCCCAGGTGCGCATCGAGCAGTGCCACCGCCGGCAGTTCGTGACGGCCATGGCCACAGAGGGCCTCGACGACCGGCGCGGTGGCCGACGCGATGGCGAAGGGTTGAGGCGGCCACAAGGCGCGGAGTTGAGCCGCGATCGCGAGCAGCCGGTGAGCGGGCACCCGCTCGGTGAGCCGCGCGCCGGCGATCGTCGCGCTCGACCAGCCAACCGTCAGCGCCGGCGGCCGCCCGTACACCATCAACGACACGTCCGCGCCTGTGCCCCCCGTCTCGAGCGCCACCAGCGCCCGCGCGGCGCCCACGAGCGCCCCAGCCGCGGTTCCGACGATGGTCGAGGGGTCGAGCCCCACTTCCTTGATCGCGGTCTCCAGCAGGGGAGTTTGCGCCGGTCCCGCCAACACCAGCGGCGCCGTGGCGCCGGCCGCCCGCAGACGCGTGATGAGCGCCAACCCGCGGTCGCCCGCCCACTGACCGTCGACGTGGTCGTCGGCCAGGACGATGACGGCCGCCCCGACGGCGCCCAGTACGTCACCGCTGCCGCTCACGCGGGTATCAAAGTTGTCGACAGGGCCGCTCTGCCTGATGTCGAGTGCCTTGCCCGCGGCCACCGCGCCCGCACTGTCGTACAGGCGGATGTCGGTCACCCGCGCGCGCGCGGCCAGCGCGTGCGCGATTCCGGCGCCGATGGGACCGCAGCCGATGATGGCGACGTGCGACATGCCGGGGAAGATGGTATCGCGGGAATGAGGCATACTGATCGGCCATGATCCCCGCCTCAGAGGCCCTGGAACGGCTCCGCGAAGGCAATCGCCGTTTCATCGACGATCGGATTCACAGCGAAGCGGCGACCGATCGCGCCCGCCGCCACAAGGTGGCCGAGGGGCAGCAGCCGTTTGCCATCATCCTGGGCTGTTCCGACTCGCGCGTGCCCGCCGAGATCGTGTTCGACCAGGGGCTGGGTGATCTGTTCGTCATCCGTGTCGCCGGCAACATCGTCGCGCCGTCGCAGATCGGCAGCATCGAGTTTGCCGTCGAGCAGTTCGGCACCCGGCTGGTCGTCGTGCTGGGACACTCGCAATGCGGGGCCATTACCGCCACGATCGAGCAGCTGCGCCGGCCCCTTCCGGATCAGTCACGCAACCTGCGGGCGATCGTCGATCGCGTGCGGCCGTCGGTGGAACCGCTCCTCGTCACGGACCTGCGCGATCGGCCCGAGGATCTGGTGCGTGAGGCGGTGCGCGCGAACATCCGGATGTCGTGTAATCAGCTCAGGCACGGCTCCGACATCCTCGAATCCCTGGTTCAACAGGGCGAGCTGATGATCGTCGGCGCCAAGTACTCGCTGGCGTCCGGCCGGGTCGACTTCTTCGAAGGCGTCTGACACGCCGGCCGTCAGAGGACGGCGTCACGCCACTGCGCCATCAGCAACCGGTTTTTCGGCGTGATGCTCTCGGGGATCGTCTGCGTGCGTACGTCGGCGCCCGCGGCGGCCAGACGCTGCGCCCGCATCGTGTCGACCGCGAGCGAGAAGTCCATCCAGCCGCGGAGCGGCCCGGCGTCACAGGTGCCGGCGTCGTGACAACACGGCAACACCGCGACCCTGGCGCGCACGCGTGTGGCCGCTTCGAGCACGCGATCGGTCAGCGCTCCACACGCGTGGCACGACACAATCACGTCGGCGGCCTCCAGCGTGAAGGAATCGAGTGGCCCCTGGTGGAGGCGCAGCCGGCGATCGAGGTCCGGCCACGCGTCGACCAGGGCGCGTCGCACCGCGGCGGCGGATGGCGGGATGGCCGGATCGACCACGATTGCCTCGGGCGAGGTTCGATCGAGCAGCAGCATCAGCGCGGCCAGTACGCCGTGGCCGCCGGCCACATCCACCACCCGGCCGCCCCGAAACTGCCTGCGCGCCCGGCGCGCCACTTCCCATGCCTCGTACAGTTCCTTGCGCGGCAGGCATTCAGCCGCGCACAACACGCGCGCGACCCGATCGAACAGCGTCGTGCCCGCGAACCGGCCGAGGTCGTGACGCGTCAGGCGGTTTCGCGACGACGGACTAAAGTTCACAGGCGTGTTTCGTGACCGCATGCCGGTGCGCGAACATCTGACGCAGGGCGATTCGCACGGCCGGTGCGGCCACCCGGTTGACGAGCCGTCCCCCCGGCAGCTCAAACACGACGCGGTCGGTCAGGCGCGACCGCGCCGGGCCAAGCGCCTCGAACACGTGTTGGTGAACCCATCGCCTGAAGGGACCGCGGACCTGTTCATCCACAAAGAGACGGTTTCGCTCGTAGGCCGTGTGCCGGGCCTGCCAGGTCAGTGGACCGATCTTCAGATCCACTTCCGCGCCGGCCTCGAGCCCGCCGCTTCGCCGCAGGACCTTTAATGGAGGAAACGGCGGCGACAGGCGCCTGAGCGCATCCGGGTGCTCGTGGAAGGCGAAGACCGCTTCCACCGGAGCCTCGATCTCGACGCTGCACTCGAACGACGGCATCCTCGCGATCGTACGCGACAATCACCTCATGCACACCGCCATCGTCACCGGAGGAACCAGGGGCATCGGACGCGCCATCGTGACCGCGCTGGCGCGCGCAGGGCATGCCGTGATGCTGACCGGCCGGAATGCGGAACAGGTCGAGGTGGCCGTCACCGCCGTCCGGCTCGAGACCGGTGCGGGTGAACGTGTGGCCGGCAGGGCCGTCGACGTGCGCCGGCGCCCGGACGTCGACCGGCTGGTGGCCGACACGATCGACGTGTTCGGGTCGCTGACGCTCCTGGTCAACAACGCCGGCGTCGGCGCCTTTTCGACGGTGGAAGCGACGTCCGACGACGAGTGGGCCGGGGTGATTGAAACCAACCTCACAGGCGTGTTTTACGCGTCGCGGGCGGCGGTGCCCGCCATCCGTCGCGCCGGAGGCGGCTGGATCATCAACATTGCGAGTCTGGCCGGGCGCAACTACTTCGCCAACGGCGCCGCGTATTGCGCGTCCAAGGCGGGTCTGGTGGCGTTCTCGGAATCGCTGATGCTCGAAGTTCGCCAGGACAACATCCGCGTCTCGGTCATCATGCCGGGGTCGGTGTCGACCGACTTCGTGGGTCCATCCGGCCGGCGTGAAGAGGACGACTGGAAGCTCCGGCCCGAAGACGTGGCGCAGGTGGTGATGGATCTGCTGGCGCACCACGGCCGCAGCCTGCCCAGCAAGATAGAGATCAGGCCATCGCGGCCCCGTTGAGCCCCCGCGATCGGCTCTCGATCAGTCGCGCGACCAGGTGACGTGCGCGAACTTGTTCTCGTGGGAGAAGCCGTACTCGACCGACCCCTTGTAGGCGTGTTCGAGCGCGCTGCCCAGGCGTTTGGCCAGGTGTTCGGTCGTGGTCTTCACCAGGAAGGCATTCGGCGATACACGGATCAGTTCGACGATGCGGGCCAGCGGATTGTCGTCGGCGGCGCGGGCGGCTTCGCTGCGCAGCAGGCGCTCGATCTCGTCCGCATGTGAGAGGACGAACCCCCCGGTCACGATCACTTCCCCGCGCCAGTGGCCTTCGGCGGCGGCGCGGCAGGCCGGACAGGTGGTGAGGTCGCCGGCGACAGGCCCCCGCGGGAGGCTCCACCGCTTGTCCCGATACACCGCTCCGCAAGTGCCGCACACCTGCGGCGACGGACCGGACTGCGGCTGGCGTTTCCGCCCGCCATCGTGGTCGACCCGATGTGTGAAGGTCGTGTTGGTGTATCGCTTGTCGGTCCGCATGGCGCCGTTCCTCCAGCAGTCCCCCGGAGGGGCCTGCCTCTGTCACAGCAACATGAGTACCAGGGCCGCGCCGCCCGGCCGTGGCGGCGGAGTCAGGCTTGTGGCGGACTTTTCGCCGGGACTGAGGGGGATTTCGCGGCGTCGAGGCATGCCGAGACCTCTTCGTCGGTCGTCTGAGTGAAGTCGGCATACCATTCGCCCACCGCACTGAAGTTCGTGGGCGACAGGGGACAGACGAGGTCGTCGGCCATCGCCCGGACCCGGCGGACGGTGTCGGCCGCGCCGACCGGGACGGCGACGATCAGTCTGGCCGGCGCCTGGCGGCGCACTGCGGCGATGGCCGCCTCCATCGTGGAACCCGTCGCCAGCCCATCGTCAACCAGCACCACGGTGCGGTCGCGCAGACTGAGGGGCGGTCGACGGCCGCGGAAGCGGGCGACGCGCCGCGCCAGTTCCTCGCGCTCGGCCGCGGCCACGCGGTCCAGATCGGCGTCGCTCACGCCAAACGAGGCCATGACGGCGTGATGCCGGACCTCGAGGCCCCCTTCCGCCAGCGCGCCGAGGGCGAGTTCGGGATGCCACGGCGCACCCAGCTTGCGGACGATGAAGATGTCGAGCGGGGCGTGAAGGGCCGAGGCCACTTCGGCGGCGACCGGGACGCCGCCTCTGGGCAGTCCCAACACGATGACGTCGGGACGGTCGCGGTACGCCTCGAGCGCGGCGGCCAGTTGCCGTCCGGCATCGCGCCGATCCTGATATCCCGACGAATATCCCAGAGGCATCTCAGCCGCTCCGCAGGGTCGTCCTTCCCAGTGTGAACCAGTAGAGGCCGGGAAGCCAGAGCGACAGACCCACCACGGCGGCCAGGGTGAACGGCGAGACGTGCCAGGCGTCGAGGGCCAGGGCCGTGAGGTACGACACCGACGACTGCACCGCGGCCAGCGCGAACAACTCGGCCGAAAAGACGCGCCCTCTGAACTGGTCGGGCACATGCATCTGCAGCAGGACGTTGCTCGAGACCCAGAGGATGGAGCCGAAGATGTGGGCGCCCACCACGGCCAGGGCGGCCATCCAGATCGTGGGGACGATCGCCAGCGAGGCGTAACAGGCGCCTGCGATGAAGTACGACGGCGCGATCAACGTGACCAGGGGGCGCTGACGCGCGGCCAGAATCGACACGGCCAGTGACCCGGCAACCGCGCCGATGCCGCGGGCGCCGTACAACACGCCGATGCCGGCGTCGGCCGAGTCGCCGATGCGGAAGACGCGGTCGCCGAACACCGTCAGCAGCAGGAGGGCGCCGCCGACCAGGGCCCATCCCCCCTTGACGAAGGCAATGCGCGCCACATCGCGATGGGCGCGCATGTAGGCGAGGCCGTCGCCGATGCCCTTGAGCCCCGGCGCGGCCCGCTGGGACTCGGCGCGGGCGGGCGCGCGCACCTGCCACAGGAAGACCGCCGACAGGAAAAACGACCCGGCATTCATCAGGAATGCGGCGTCACGGCCGAGTGTCGCCGCCACCAGGCCGCCCAGCGACGCCCCGACCGCCAGCATCGCCGACCACGTGCCGGTGGAGATCGCGTTGGCCGCCACGAGCCGATCGCGCGCGACGATGGCCGGCACGGTCGCCGAGCGCGCGGGTTCGAAGAAGCCGCTGGCCGACACCATGACGGCCGTCACCAGGTACGCGAACCACACCATCGAGCTCGACTTGACGAGCAGCAGACCCAGCACGGCCAGGCCGCGTACGACATCCGCCGCGATCATGATGCGGCGGCGATCGAACCGGTCGACGACGACACCGGCCGCCGGCCCGACGATGGCCACCGGCAGCACCTGCAGGACCATGAGCAGCGCGACGGCCGTGGCCGAGCCCGTCAGTTCGAACAGCAGGGAAAAGATGGCGACCGTGTTGAACCAGTCACCCAGTTGACTGACGATCTGTCCGAACCACAGGAACCGGAAATTCCGGTTCGCGCGAACGAGATCGAGGAGGCTACGCAAGGAGGCGCCGCAACACGGCTTCGTCGACGTTCCGCCCGGTGACCATCACGCCGACGCGCGCGCCTTCCAGCTGCAGGCCGCCCTGCAGCAACGCCGCCACGCCGGTGGCGCCCGCGCCTTCCGCGACGAGCCGCTCGCGCCAGACGAGCTGCCGCATGGCCGTCTCGATCGACGACTCGGCCACCAGCGCCACCATGTCGACCAGATCGCGCACCAGATCGAAGGTCCGGCTGCCGGGTTCGAGGTTGCCGGCCAGGCCATCGGCCAGGGTCGGGTGGACCTCCACGGGCGTGATGGCGCCGGCCGCCAGCGCGGTCGTGAACACCGGCGAGGCCTCGGCCTCGGCGCCGATGACCGCGATCCGGCGGGTGTGGGACTTGGCGACGAGCGCGGCGCCCGCCAGCAGTCCGCCGCCGCCCAGGGGGACGACCAGGGCCTGCAGTCCGGGCTGCTCTTCGAGCATTTCGAGCGCGACCGTACCCGCGCCGGCGATGACGTCCGGGTGGTTGTAGGGGGAAATGAACGTGGCGCCTGCGGCCGCTTCGTCGCGGGCCGCCTGTTCGGCGGCGTCGTAGTCGGCCGCTTCGATCAGGGTCGCGCCGTTGGCCTGCAGGGCCCGCTTCTTGGCGTCCGGCGCCGAGGCCGGCACGTGCACTCGAAGACCGAGGCCCAGTTCGCGCGCCGCCAGTGACATGGCCACGCCATGGTTGCCGGCCGAGGCGGTGACGACCGTCGTGACGTCGGGACGCGATGCTTTCAGTTGCTGCAGCGCGTTGAACGCGCCGCGAATCTTGAACGACCCGCCGGGTTGCACCGACTCCAGCTTCAGCCAGACGTCCGCCCGGCAGCGTTCCGACAGCCAGACTGATCGAAGCAGTGGTGTCCGGCAGACGCGAAGCCGTCGCGCGGCGGCCTCCACGTCTCCCAGCGTCATAATGGAATTATGCACGTCTGGACGACCGCGGCGCCTCCCTTCTTCAAGAACGGTTACATCGTGGCGTGTGAAGACACGCGGGAAGCCGTGTTGATCGATCCGGGCGACGACGTGCAGGAGCAACTGGCCATCGTGCGTCGAGAGCAGGTGCGGGTGAAGTGGATTCTGCTGACCCACGCGCATGTGGACCATGTCACCGGCGTCGGGGCGGCGAAGGCGGCGCTCGGCGCGCCGGTCTGGCTGCACCGCGACGATCTGTTTCTCTACGACCGCGCGGCCGATCAGGCGCGGCTCTTCGGCGTGGAGGCCACCCAGCCGCCGCCGCCCGATCGGTTCTACGAAGAAGGGCAGACGCTGGCGTTCGGCAATCTCGCCGTGGAAGTGGCGCACACGCCGGGGCACTGTCCCGGCGGCGTCTGTCTGGCGATTGGCCGGCAGGGACACCTGGAGCGCGAGCTGTTCGTCGGGGATACGTTGTTTGCCGGATCCATCGGACGCACCGACCTGCTCGGCGGCGACCTCGAGACGTTGCTCACCTCGATCCGTCAGGTGCTGTTTGCCTATCCCGACCCGACCGTCGTGCATTCCGGACACGGCCCGGACACGACGATTGGCGAGGAGCGCCGGACGAACCCGTTTCTGAGCGCGTAGGGCGCTCCCGCCGCGCTAGCGGTCGTCCTGTACCGTCAGGGTCACCCGGCCGACGGTGAGCACGTCACCGTGGCGCAGCACCGCGCGGGCGGTGGGGGTGCCGTTGACCGACGTCCCGTTGGTCGAACCCAGGTCGTCCATGACGAGCTGGCCCGAGGCGTCGCCGCTCAGGCGGCAATGCAGCCGCGACACCAGCGGGGCCTCAAACACGAAGTCGGCCTGCGCGCCTCGTCCAATGGTTTTTTCCACCCCGGGGGTGATGCGGATGACCCGCGGCGGGTCGTCGCTGCTCTGAAGAATCCATCCGGCCATGCGGGCAGTAGTCTACTTCGGACCTCACCGATCCATCGTCACTTCGCGCAGCCAGGTGATCAGGGCGTCGGTGAGCGGCGACGACACGTTCTTGTCGGGCAGCGTGGCGTATTCGGACAGATCACCGGTGGCCGCGGGCACGAGCAGGTGATTCACGCCGGGAATCACGATCTTGCGCGCCGGCGCCGGACGCCCCCCGCGCTGGTTGGCCAGCGCCTCGAGGGTGTCGGCGTGGGAGGGCGGAATCTGCACGTCGAGCGCGCCCTGCAGGATGAGGATGGGCTGACGGGTCCTGCGCATGGCCTCTGACGGGTTCCAGCCGAGCCAGCTCCTGAACCAGAGCGTATCGGCCTGTTTGCGCAACTCGGGTGGAATGGTCTCCCAGCCTCGGCCCGTCAGGACGGCATCCATCAGGCGCGTCTGCAGCGCGACCTTCTCCTGCTTGGAGGCGTCCGATTCGTTCGAGCGCTCGAGCTGATACTGCTGCTGCGCCAGCGTGATGTCACGGCCGGACCGTCCCGGAGCCGCCAGCAGGGCGACGCCTGCGATGTCACCGCGGTTGCGGCCCGCGGTGAGCAGCGCCACCGCGCCGCCTTCGGAATGGCCGGCGAGGATGATCCGGTCGCGATCGACGTCGCGCCGCCGCCGCACCCATTGCACGACCGCGCGCGCGTCTTCGGCATACGCGTCCAGCGACGCGCTTTCGACGCGGCCGCCGCTCTGGCCCACGCCCCGCTTGTCGTAACGAACGACGAAGAAACCGGCGTCCGACAGGCGGGCGGCGATCTGCCCGAGGATGGGAATGCCGAATACCGTTTCGTCGCGGTCCTGCGCGCCCGATCCCGCCAGCAGAATCACGACGGGCGGCTTCTCGACGCCCTGCGGCGGGGTGATCGTCGCGGCGATGTTGAAGCCGTTGGCGGGAATGAACAGCTCCTGGTCGCGCGGGTGGCTGAACGAATCCAGCCGCGCCATCACCACCGTCAGGTCATCACGCACGACGGTCAGGGAGGCGACCGGGATGGCGACCCGGGCCAGCCGTCCGCGGGCGTCCACCCACACCTCGACGTTGAGCGGGCCGCCCGGATTGGCGAAGACGAGGTCGAACTGGCGCAGTTCGTGGCGAATCGTCGGCGATTCCATGCGGCGCGGCGTGATGCGTTCGATCCGCGCGGGAATCTCGGCCTGCGGCGCAACATACACCGGCACGGAATCCCCGACGGCCAGCGTGTGCAGCCGCAGGGCCAGCGCTTCGTAGGCGGAGTAGAAGTTATTGGGCAACGCGACGGTGGTGGCCGACACCGCGTGCGTCAGCCGCGACTGCTGGCCGGCCTGCACCACGTCGGACACCGCCTGCCCGGCGGCGAAGGCGGTGTTGAGTGTGAGCGGAGTGCCGCGCAGGTGGGCGCTGATCTGGAGCGATCGCGCCGTGCCGTCAAGGCCGTACCGGGCGACGAACGTATCAAAGGTGAGGTTGAGCGGCGCATTGACGGACCCGCTGGCCGAAATGGTCAGGCCGTCCTGGCCCCGGACCACCGACACCCGCTCGGACCCGATGCGCTGGCCGCGCAGAAACACCGAGAACTCAGCCGAACCCGACGGATCCGGCTGGACCGCCGCGGTCGTCGTCAAGGCCGTCCCAGTGAGGAGGAGGAGGACGGCAACCGTACAATGACGCAGACGCTGTGTCATGACCATTGAGTATCACACCCTTGCTGCACCGGGCCTGCTGAGGTTCGACGGGGCCGATGCGGCGGCATTCCTGCACGCACTTGTCACTAATGACGTCGCCACCCTGCCGGCCGGCCGTGGCGTGTATGCGGCGTGGCTGACGCCGCAGGGGCGCATGATCACCGACCTCCGGCCGCTGCGTGACGACACCGGCGTCTGGGCGCGTGTGCCGTCCGGTCTGGCCCCCGCCCTGCGCGATCGGTTCGACCAGTTGATCTTCGCCGAACAGGTGCGCGTCACCGATGAGTCTGCCCACTGGGACGTGACCCTGGTGGCGGGTGAGGGGGCTTCGGCGGCTGTCGCCGGCGCCACCGGCGCCGCCGTCAGTGACCTGGAGGCGTTGCCGGTCTGGGGGCATGTGATGGCGGGCGGCTGCCGGGTGATCCGGACCGACGACACGGCGTTGCCGACGTGGGAGATCTGGGTGCCGAAAATGAGCTCGGAGGTCATTTTTCCGGCCGCCTCAGAAAATGACCTCCGAGCTCATTTCGACGCGCTCCGCATCGAGGCCGGCCGGCCGGTCTTCGGCGTCGACATGGACACCGACACGATTCCGCTCGAGGCCGGGCTGCTCGATCGCGCCATCAGTCAGACGAAGGGCTGTTACGTCGGTCAGGAAGTCATCGTCCGCGTCCTGCACCGGGGCGGAGGGCGGGTGGCGCGGCGGCTGATGCGGCTGGAGTTTGCGCCGGAGGTGGTCGACGTGCCCGTGGTTCCGGCGCCGCTCTTCCATGAGGGGAAAGCCGTGGGCACGCTGACCAGCGCGGCGCGCAGCGTCACCACCGGCCGCATCATCGGACTGGGGTACGTGCCTCGCGACCTGGCGACGGTCGGCCAGAGCGTGGAGACGGCCGGCCCCGCTCCGGCGCGCGTGGCCGCGTTCGCCGGTTGAGCGGGTATAGTTCAGAGGACGACCATGAGTCAGCTGCCCATCACCGAGTTCATCCTCCGCAACTACAAGAACTTCAACTCGCGCGCCACGCGTGACGCGTTCCTGGCCTACTGGCGCCATATCGAAGGCGGCGGCCGCATGTTCTGGGCGGTGGCCGGCGCGATGTCCTCGGCGCAGCTGGGCATCACGATGGCGCCCGCGATTCGTGAGGGCCTGATTCACGGGCTGTCGGTAACCGGCGCCAACCTGGAGGAGTCACTCTTCCGGCTGGTGGCGCATGACAGCTACAAGGACTTCCCCGACTACCGGTACTTCACCAAGGCCGACGACACGAGGATCCTGAACGATCGCATGCGGCGCGTCACCGACACCTCGATTCCCGAGGACGAGGCCTTTCGCGCGGTTGAAGCCTTCATCGTGCCGATGTGGAAGCGCGCGAGCGAGGCGGGGGAGCGCCGGTACTGGCACGAGTACTTCTACGAGCTGGTGACCACGCTCGACTCCTCACTCTTCGAGGGGCCGGCCGACGAATCGTGGCTCCTGGCCGCGGCGAAGGCGAATCTGCCGATCGTCGTTCCGGGTTATGAAGATTCCACGTTCGGCAACATCTTCGCCGGCCACGCCAAGGCCGGGGACTTCGACGCGCGCATCGCGAAGTCGGGCATCGAGTACATGGGCGCGTTCTACGACCAGTACCAGGCGCTTTCGGCCGGTCCGGGCGTCGGCTTCTTCCAGATTGGAGGCGGCATCGCGGGAGACTTCCCGATTTGTGTCGTGCCGTCCCTGAAGTACGACATGCAGGTGGACGTGAAGCCGTGGGCGTACTTCTGCCAGATCTCCGACTCGACCACGTCGTACGGGTCGTACTCGGGCGCGACACCCAACGAAAAGATCACCTGGGACAAGCTGACCGAAGAGACGCCGATGTTCGTCATCGAATCGGACGCCACGATCGTCGCGCCGCTGATGCTGACCGCGCTGCTCGAGTGCAAACGCCACCCGCAGGACGCCAACGAACTGATCCGGACGACGCGCGGCGGCCTCGCCTGACGATGGCGACGCTGGCAGGCTGGGGCCGGCTGCCCGAGCCGGGCACCGAGGTCCTCGATGAGGACCTGGAACGCCTCACCATCGACGCGACGTTGTCGCGTGGTCTCGGCCGATCGTACGGCGACTCCTCGCTGCCGGCCGGGCCCGCCGACAAGGTCACGGCCACCCGCCTGGCCAATCGCATTCTGGCGTTCGATCCGTCGACCGGCGTCATTCGCGTCGAAGCCGGCGTGAGTCTGGTCAGCCTGCTGCGGCTGATGTTGCCGCGCGGCTGGTTTCCGCCCGTCGTCCCCGGCACCAAGTACGTCACCGTCGGCGGCATGGTGGCCAGCGACGTCCACGGCAAGAACCACCACCGCGACGGCTGCTTCGGCGCGCACGTGCGCGCCATGCGCGTTCGCCTGGCCGACAACACCATCGTGTCGTGTTCGCCCACGGAGCTGCCCGACCTCTTCTACGGCACCATCGGCGGCATGGGCCTGCTGGGACACATCCTTGAAGTGGAGTTCGCCCTGCAGCGCATCCCGTCCCGCTGGATCTGGATGGAACGCGAGCGTGTGCCGGACATCGACACGTACCTGTCCAGCCTCAACTCCGCCGCGCAGGCCTGGCCGATGACGATGGGGTGGATCGACTGTATTCATCGGGGCCGCACGATGGGCCGCGGCGTGCTGATGGCGGGACGATGGGCGACCCCGGAGGAGGCCGGAGACCGTACGCCGCGGGAGAAGGCCGATGTCGCGTTGCCGGTCGAACTGCCCAACTGGGCGATCAACGGTCTGACCGTCGGCGTGTTCAACACCGCGTACTACTGGAGCCATCTGCGGCGCCGCGTCGCGAAACGGGTGGCGCCCGACCCGTTCTTTTTTCCCCTCGACTTCATTCTGGAATGGAACAAGGGCTATGGCGCACGCGGGTTCACGCAGTATCAGTGCGTCGTGCCGCGAGCCGCCGGACCCGCCGCGGTGCGCGAGTTCATGGACCGCCTGACGAAGCTGGGTGCCGCCTCGCCGCTGTGCGTGATCAAGGACTGCGGACCGGAAGGCCGGGGCACGCTCTCGTTTCCGATGGAGGGCACGTCGATTGCCGTCGACATGCCCGTCACCTCCGACATCCAGCGCATCGTCGACGGGCTGAACGAGTTTCTGATTGCGACAGGCGGGCGCATTTACCTCACCAAGGATCGATTCACGCGGCCCGAGCATTTCCGCGCGATGGAGCCGCGGCTGCCGGCGTTTGAGGCGTTGCGCGCCCGGTGGGACCCACAGCGGCGGTTGCGCAGCGCGCAGTCGCGTAGACTCTTCGGGGACAAGGCATGAAGGTTGTCGTGTTTGGTGGCACTGCGGGGATTGGCCGCGCCGTTGCTCAGCAGCTGGCCGAACGCGGCGATCGTGTGTGTTTGCTCGGGCGAGATGAAGCCGCGCTGGCCAGGAGCGTGGCCGACCTGACCGCGCGGCATCCGTCGCAGACCGCGGCGGCCTCGGCGGTGTGCGACCTCGAGCGCCCCGAGACGTTTGCCGCCGCTCTGGATGCCGCCGACCGCGCGCTGGACGGATTCCAGGCGGTCATCGTCACCGCCGCGATGTTTGCCACACAGGAGGCGCTCGAACGGGACGTGGAGTTGACGCGCCGGCTCACGACGGTCAACTACGCCAACACCGTGACCTTCTGCGAGATGGCGCGCCACCGCCTGCTGTCGCGCGGAGGCGGCTGGCTGACGGTGGTGTCGTCGGTGGCCGGCGACCGCGGCCGCAAGCCGGTGGCCATCTACGGATCGAGCAAGGCCGGCCTGTCGACCTATCTTGAAGCGCTCGACCACAAGTTTCGCGAAAAGAACCTGTGGGTGTTGTGCGTCAAGCCCGGGTTCGTCAAGACCGGCATGACCGCGGGCCTCAAGCCGCCGCCGTTTGCCGGGGAGGCGGATCAGGTGGCGCGCGACATCCTGCGGGCCATGGACGCGAAGAAGCCGCTCATCTACACGCCGGGCATCTGGCGCCTGGTGATGCTGGTGATCCGCCACCTGCCGCGGTTCGTCATGCGGAAGATAGGATTTTAGCCATGCGTCCACGACACCTCGTTTCCGCCTTCCTGCTGACGGTCCTGGCCGGGCTGCAAGTCGCCCCCGTTTCTGCCGTCGCACCCGCGGCGGCGCCGGCCGAGGCGCAGGCCGGTGCGGCGGCCCTGCTGGCCGAGATCGACACACGCATCGCCGCCTCGCAGCCGCAGCTCATCGAGTGGCGCCGCCACCTGCATCAGCATCCGGAGCTGTCCAATCGCGAGGTCGAGACGGCGAAATACATCGCGGACAAGCTGCGCAGCTTCGGCCTCGAGCCGCAGACCGGCATCGCCCGCCATGGCGTCGTGGCGGTGCTGCGAGGAGGGCTGCCGGGGCCGATGGTCGCGCTGCGCGCCGACATGGACGGCCTGCCGGTCCGCGAAGAAACCGACGTGCCGTTTGCCAGCAAGGCAACCGGCGAATACGAGGGCAACGCCGTCGGCGTGATGCACGCGTGTGGCCACGACACGCACATGGCCATGTTGCTGACGGCGGCGAAGGTGCTGTCGGAGGTGAAGGATCGGCTGCCGGGCAGCGTCAAGTTCATCTTCCAGCCGGCCGAGGAGGGCGCGCCCCGCGGCGAATCACCGGCCGGCGCGCAGGCCATGGTCGAAGCGGGCGTGATGAAGAACCCCGATGTGGACGCCGTCTTCGGCCTTCACGTCTTCGCCAACATTCCGACGGGCCAGCTGACTTACCGCAGCGGCCCGTTCATGGCCGCCTCCGATCAATTCGAGATCATCATTCGCGGCCGCCAGACTCATGGCGCCACGCCCTGGCGCGGCATCGACCCCATCGTCGTGGGTTCGCAGATCGTGGTGGGATTGCAGACGATTGTGAGTCGCGGCGTCGACATCACGGCGCTGCCGGCGATCGTCACCGTCGGGCAGTTCCAGGCGGGCGTGCGCAACAACATCATTCCGGACAGCGCGCGGCTGGTCGGCACGATCCGCACGTTTGACGATGGGGTGCAGGACGACATTCACGCGAAGGTCACCCGGATCGCGCAGAACATCGCGGAAGCCGCCGGCACCACCGCGCAGGTCACCATCACCCGGGGGTATCCCGTCACGGCGAACGATCCGGCGTTGACCGCGCGGATGCTGCCCACGCTCGAGCGCGTGGCGCCGGGCATGGTCAAACAGTCGGAACTGATCACGGGCGCTGAGGACTTCAGCTATTTCCAGCGCCAGGTGCCTGGAATGTTTTTCTTCCTCGGCATCACGCCGCCCGCGCAGGTGGGCAAGGCGCCGCAGAATCACTCGCCGCTGTTCGTCGTGGACGAAGCCGCGCTGCCCACCGGCGTCCGCGCGCTGGCGCACCTGACGGTGGATTACATGACGGGCCGGAAGTGATCGCGGCCGGCAGATCCGGCCGCGCTACGTAACGTCGTCGTAGGACGCCCGGATCTGGCGGGCGCCGTCACGCGCCGCCCACCAGCAGCTCCACCAGTCCGCGATCGGCCTCGGGTAACTCCAGCGAGGCCAGTTCCTGTCGGCTGACCCACTGCATCTGCTGACCAAGCTGCGGGCGCGGCTCGTCGAGAAGGTCCGTCGCGAAGAAGTGCAGGCGCACCGTGCGCTCGGCATAGGCGTGTTCCACGGTGAAGATCTCGGCCCCGATCCGCGCGCCGGCGCCGAGTTCCTCGAGAAGCTCGCGCGCCAGACACGCGTCCAGCGACTCGCCGGGATCACACTTGCCGCCGGGGAACTCCCAGGCGCCTGCCAGGTGCGTGCCCTTCAGTCGCCGCGTCATCAGGAACCGGCCGTCGCGCTCGATGACGGCGGCGGCGACGATGATGACCGGCGTCGTCATGGCTTCCGCCCCGCCGACCGGCATCCTCGCCGCAGGGGGCACGTGTCGCACAGCGGCTTTCGCGCCGTGCACACCGTCGCGCCCAGGTCCATCAGCGCCTGATTGAAGTCGAAGACGTGTTTGTGCGGCAGGACGGCGCGTGACAGCGCCCAGAGCCGCTTCACCATCGCGTGGCTCTTGGGTTCGCCTTTGCCGACGAACACGCGGAACAACACTCTGGCGACGTTGGTATCGAGGATGGCGGCGCGTTTGCCGAAGGCGAAACTCATCACGGCGCCGGCGGTGTACTGGCCGATGCCCTTGAACGACAGCAGCGTCTCCTCATCGTCGGGCAGGGTGCCGCCGTACTTTTCGACCGACTCACGCGCGATGGCCTGCAGCCGCCGCGGCCTGATGTTGTACCCCAGCGGGTACCACGTGCGAACCACGTCGTCTTCAGGGGCATCGGCCAGCGCCTCGAGGCTGGGGTAGCGATCGAGCCATTCGTGATACTTCGGCAAGACGCGATCCACCTGCGTCTGTTGCAGCATGACCTCGGAGACCAGGATGTGGTACGGGTCGTCGGTCTCCCGCCAGGGGAGCGATCGGCCATTCTTCCAGTACCAGTCGAGCAGCCGGCGACGGAACCATTGGCGACGGGCGGGCGCGGGCAGGGGCGGGGTACGGCGGTAAGATCGAGACGCCACGATGACCAAGATTTACACAAAGACGGGGGACCTGGGCGACACAGGGCTGTTTGACGGGACACGCGTCAGCAAAGCCGATCCGCGGGTGGCCGCCTATGGCGACATCGATGAACTGAATGCCTGGCTCGGCCTCGTGCGCGCCGAGGGTGTCGACGCGGAAACCGCCGGACGGCTCGAGCGGCTTCAGCGGGACCTGTTTGCCGTGGGGGCGATGCTGGCTGACCCGCGGCAGAAGATTGCGCGCCGTGTCGACAAGGCGTTGCTGACCGATGAGGACATCGCGCGGCTCGAAGGCTGGATCGACGCGTGCGATCGCGAGCTCAGGCCGCTGACCCGCTTCATCCTTGCGGGCGGGTCGAAGGCCGGCGGCATGCTGCATGTGGCGCGCACGGTGTGCCGTCGGGCCGAGCGGCAGATCGTCGCGTTGGGCGACGCCGAGGTCGATCCCGTGGTGGTCGTGTTCGTCAATCGATTGTCCGACCTGCTCTTCACGCTGGCCCGGCTCGTCAACGCGCGCGCGGGTATTCCCGAGACCGAGTGGTGATGACCCCGGCAGCCGCCTATGCGGCATGCCAGGCGTTGGCGCGGTCCCACTACGAGAACTTCCCCGTGGCGTCCTGGCTGCTGCCCAGGCACGCCCGTCGTCACGTGACCGCCATCTACGCGTTTGCGCGCATCGCCGACGATTTTGCCGACGAGCCGTCTCGGCCCGCGCCCCAGCGGCTGGTGCTGCTCGACGCGTGGCAGCGGCGCCTCGACGATGCTGTGGCCGGGCGGGTGGTGACGACCGGCGAGTACCAGCAGGATGCGGTGTTCGTGGCGCTGGCGCAGACCATGCGTACGCTTGATGGCGGCCGGCAGAGTGCGGCGATGCACGCGCTGCTCAGCGACCTGCTGTCGGCGTTCCGGCAGGACGTGACCACCCATCGATACGATGCGTGGGAGGACGTGCTGGACTACTGCCGGCGATCGGCGTGCCCGGTTGGCCGGCTGGTGCTGTTGGTCACCGGCGTTCGCGGCGAGAATCTGGCCCGGCAGTCCGACTCCGTGTGTACCGCGCTTCAGTTGACGAACTTCTGGCAGGACCTGGCGATCGATTGGTCTGCCGGCCGGCTGTACGTACCGCTGGAGGTCGTCCAGTTTCACCGGGCGAGCCTCGGGGATCTGGACCTGCGGATGTGGTCGCCGCAATGGCGGGATGCGCTGCGCGATGTCGGGGACCGCACGCGGCGGCTGTTTGATGAGGGCCGTCCGGTGGCTGATGGTGTCCGGGGCCGGCTCAGATGGGAACTGCGCGCGACCTGGCTGGGTGGCCGGCGCATTCTCGACCGGCTGGCCGAGGCGGATTACGATGTGTTCCGGACGCGGCCGACGTTGTCCCGGGCGGATTTACCTTCCCTGGTCGCTGGTGCGGTACGCTGGCGGGCGTCCCGGCAGTCGTGACCAGAAACACTTCCTTCTACTACTCCTTCCTCGCGTTGCCGAGAGAAGAGCGACAGGCGATCACCGCCGTCTTCGACGTGTGCCGCGCGATTGACGATGCGGTGGATCTGGAAGCGGATCCGGCGCGCGCGTCGCAGGCCCTTGACGGATGGCGGCAGGAGATCGCGCGGGTGTTCGGCGGTCAGCCGCCCGCCACGCCGCAGGGACGGGCGCTGCAGCCGTTCGTCTCGCGATTCCACCTGCCCAGGCAGCAGTTCGAGGCGCTCATCGAGGGTGTCGCGATGGATGCGCAGCCGCTCCGGTTCGAGACGTTTGACGCGCTCGTGCCCTACTGTCACCGTGTGGCCTCGTCGGTCGGGCTGATGTGCGCCGAGATCTTCGGCTATACGGACGCGCGCACGGTGGCGTACGCGACGGACCTGGGCGTCGCGCTGCAGTTGACGAACATTCTCAGGGACGTCGGCGTGGACTACCGGCGCGGACGGCTCTATCTGCCGCTGGCGGATCTGGCGGCCGCCGGGTGCACCGAGGACGACATCCGGCGTGAGGTGGAACAGGCCGGCCGCGGCGTGCAGTCAGCCGCCGTGCGGCAGGCCTTGCGTCATCATGCCGGCCGCGCGCGCGAGTATTTCGCACGGGCGTCGGCGGAATTGCCGAAGCAGGATGCGCGCCGGTTCATCGCGGCGGAGATCATGCATGGCGTGTACTTCGAACTGCTGCGCCGCATCGAGGCCGCGCAGTTCGATGTGTTCTTGCAGGTCCCGAGGGTGGGCCGGCCTGCGCAGGCCGTGATTGCGGCGCGAACGTGGTGGCGGCTCCGCAGGTAGTCGTCATCGGCGCGGGCGTTGCCGGCCTGTCGGCGGCCGTGCGGCTGGCCGGTGCCGGCGTCCGCGTGCGCGTGGTGGACCGCGCGCCGCGGCTCGGTGGCCGCACGACGTCGTTTGTCGACGCTACGACGGGCGACCGTGTCGACAACGGGCCGCATGCGTTGTTTGGCTGTTACCGCGAGACGTACGCGTACCTGCGCGCCATTGGCAGCGATCATCTGGCGCCGCTCGAGCCGTCGTTGTCGCTGGTGATGGCGGACCGGCTGGGCCGGCAGTTCGAGTTGTCGTGTCCGCCGTGGCCGGCGCCGTGGCACCTGCTGGCCGGTGTGGCGACGTGGCAGGCGCTGCCGTTTCGCGACCGCTGGTCGGCGCTGAAGCTGGGCGACTTCCTTCGTGACGTGCATGCCGACGGTGCCGACGCCGCGGCGGCCCGGGTGCCCGAGGCGTGGACGGTGTCGCAGTGGCTGGCGTCGCTGGGGCAGGGGCCGGCGATCTGCGAGTGGTTGTGGACGCCGCTGGCGCTGTCGGCGCTCAACCAGTCGCCGGACGTGGCGTCGGCGCGGGTCTTTGCGCGGGTCGTGGGGGAGTTGCTGGGCCGGGAGCCGGGATCGGCGGCCCTGGGGATTCCGCGCGTGCCGCTGGACGAGTTGCTGGTGACGCCGGCCGTGCGTTACGTCGAGGCCCGCGGCGGCGAGATAATGAGCTCGGAGGTCATTTTTCGCGATTCTGAAAAAAATGACCTCCGAGCTCATTTTGGTGCGGTCCCGGTGATTGCCGCCGTGCCGTGGCATGCGTTTGCGGGCCTGTGGTCCGGGCCGGTGCCGCCAGAGATTCGGGCAATTGCCGAAACGGCCGGTGGTTTCGAGTCGGAACCAATCGTGTCGGTGCACCTGTGGCTCGACCGCCCGGTGTTGTCACACCGGCAGGTCGGCCTGGTGGGGACCGAGTTCCAGTGGGTGTTTGGGGGCGGCGGAAAAGACGTCGGGTGGAATTTCGGAGCCGAAATTCCACCCGACGTCTTTTCCGCCGCCCGCGTCGCCATGGTGGCGAGCGCGGCTCGCCACCTGCTGCGCCGCGACAATCGCGACCTGGTCGCCCTCGCGGAGCGTGAGCTCCGCGAGGGCGTCCCGGCCGCGCGGCAGGCGCGCGTCGCGCACGCCCGCGTCGTGCGCGAGGCGCGCGCCACGTTTTCGGTCGCGCCGGGCGCCCCGGCGCGACCGAAAACACGCACGGCGCTGCCCTGGCTGTTCCTGGCCGGCGACTGGACGGATACCGGACTGCCGGCCACCATCGAAGGCGCCGTGCGCTCGGGCCACGCCGCCGCCGAGGCGGTGCTGCAGACGATGCCGGCGCCGGGCGGTAAGATCCCCAGGTGACGTCGGTCCTCGTCCACTACCAGGAGATCACCCTCAAGGGGAAGAACCGCTCCTGGTTCATCAACATGCTGATCCGCAACATCCAGGCGGCGCTGACCGGGCTGGAGGTGGCGCACGTGCGATCGCTGGTCGGACGCATCGACATCGCGCTGCACCGCGAGGACCAGTGGCCGGAAGCGCGCGCACGGCTGCGGCGGATTCCCGGCATCGGTCATTTCGCCAGGGCCGAACGCGTGCCCGCCGACGTGGACGCGATCGCGCGTGCCATCATCGATGGCCTGCGCGACCGGCCCGCCCAGCCGTTCCGGATCAAGGTCCATCGCGCCGACAAACGATTTCCCATCGAATCCCCGGAGCTCGAGCGGCAGCTGGGCCAGCGGGTGGTCGAGGCGCTGGGCTGGCCCGTCAATCTGAAGCACCCTGAATTCGTCGCGCGCGTCGACGTGTTGCTCGATGAGGCGTTTGTGTTCGTCGATCGCGACCCCGGCCCCGGCGGCCTGCCCGTCGGCACCGGCGGCAAGGCCGTGTGCCTGCTGTCGGGCGGCATCGATTCGCCCGTCGCCGCGTGGCAGCTCATCCGTCGCGGCGTACGCGTCCAGCTCGTCCACTTTCACTCCTACCCGATCCTCAACGACGCCTCGCAGCAGAAGGCGCGTGAGCTGGCCGCCACGCTCACGCAGTACCAGTTGAAGACGCGCCTGTATCTGGTGCCCATCGGGGCGTTCCAGCAGCAGGTGCTGGTGAGTGTGCCGTCCGAACTGCGGGTCATCCTGTACCGCCGCATGATGGTGCGGCTGGCCGAGCGCATCGCCCTGCGCGTCAAGGCCGACGCGCTCATCACGGGCGAATCGGTGGGGCAGGTCGCCTCGCAGACACTCGAGAACATCCGCGCGATCGATCACGCGGCGACGTTGCCGATTCTCCGGCCGCTCATCGGCAGCGACAAGGAATCGATTACCGACCAGGCCAAGGCGCTGGGGACGTATGCCACGTCGATCCTGCCCGACCAGGATTGTTGTACGCTGTTCACGCCGCGTTTTCCCACGACGCGCGCGTCACTGGACGCCGTGCTCGCCGCGGAAGCCGCGCTCGACATCGAGGCCCTGGCCGCCGAGGCCCTGTCGGCCATCGTGATCGAGGATCGTCGCTTCCCCGACCAGATGTCGGGCAATGATAAAATCCGTCGGCTTTTGACGCAGGAGTCCAGACCATGAAGATGTCCCCCGGCAAGCTCGCAGGCATGAAGGCCGTTTCCGACGCGCGTGGCGTGATTGCCGCCGCGGCCATGGATCAGCGCGGTTCGCTCAAGAAGGCGCTGGCCAAGGACAGCGGCCGCGACGTGAGCGACGCGATGATGGAGGAGTTCAAGGGGCTGGTCACCGAAGTGCTCACGCCCCACGCCAGCGCGATCCTGCTCGACCCTGAGTGGGGCATCGGACCGTCGAAGCGCCGCGCGAAAAACGCGGGCCTGCTGATGGCGTACGAAAAGACCGGTTACGACGCGAACACGCCGGGCCGGCTGCCGGATCTGCTCGACGTCTGGTCGGTGCGCCGCCTCAAGGAAGCCGGCGCCGACTGCATCAAGATCCTGCTGTATTACACGCCCTTTGATCCGAAGCCGGTCAACGAGGTCAAACACGCGTGGGTCGAGCGCATCGGCGACGAGTGCCGCGCCAACGACATCCCGTTTTTCCTCGAGTTCGTCGGCTATGAAGAAGGCGCCGACGAAAAGGGGCTCGAGTTCGCGAAGAAGAAGCCGGAAGTGGTGGCCGGGTCGATGGCCGAGTTCACCCGCGACCGGTACGGCGTCGACGTCATGAAGGTCGAGATTCCGATCAACATGAAGTTCGTCGAAGGGGCCAAGGCCAACAAGACGGGCGAAGTCGCGTACACGCGTGATGAGGCGAAGCAGCTCTTCCTGCGCGCCGCCGAAGCTTCCACCAAACCGTTCATCTACCTGTCGGCCGGCGTGAGCAACGCCGAATTCACCGAGTCACTGGCGCTGGCGGCTGAGTCCGGCGTGCGGTTCTCGGGCGTCCTGTGTGGACGCGCCACCTGGAAGGACGGCATGCCCATCTACGCCAAGCAGGGGGCCGCGGCGTTCCGGGCGTGGCTCGAGACCCAGGGCGTCGAGAACATCAGGAACGTCAACGAGGCGCTCAAGCCCGCGAAGCCCTGGTTCTCGTTCTACGGCGTCGACAGCGCCGACGCGCTCAGGTCGTAACCGCCGGGGATCCCGGGCCGGCCGCACCGCCACATGCGTTCGATCCTGCTGCGCGTCGGGCTGTTTGCCGCCCTGTCGGTCTTTTACGTGATCGGGGCGACGACACACGCCGAACGGGTGAACACGTCCAAGGCCCGCGGCGACCAGAGTGGATACCTCTGGGATGCGCAGAACGTCCGCGCGAACTGGAACGGCCAGCAGCCGCCCGTCGTCATCGGGCAACGAAACCGCATGCCGGTGTATGCGGGTTTCCTCGCCCTGTTCTGGGATCCGGCGGACTCCAACGAGGTGTTTTTCGAGAAGGCCAAGCGGTGGAACATCTATCTCTCGCTGGGCCTGCTGGCGATCCTGGCCCTGCTGTTGCCGCGATACCTGCCGCCGCTGTCGGCCACGAATCTCACGCTTGTCGTCGCGTTCGGCTACTTCGTTTATCGAGCCGGATACACACAATCGGAGCTGCTCTTCTACTTCCTGTTCTTCCTCACGTTCCTGTTGTTCGTGACGCTCCTGTGCCGGCCGGCCACATGGACAACCGCCGGGCTGGCGTTTGCCGCCGGCGGCGTCGCCGGTGTGGCCCACCTGACCAAGGCGTCGTTGCTCCCGCTGATGGGCCTGGTGGTCGTCGTGCTGCTGGGCGCCGCCGCCGCCGGTCTCATCGCCCGGTCGCGCCACGCGTGGCGGACGCTGGCCATCGCCGCAGCCCTGACCGCCGGATTCCTGCTGGTCCTGTCACCCTACCTGCAGACCAACAAGAAGGTCTTCGGCCGCTACTTCTACAACGTCAACACGACGTTCTACATCTGGTACAACGACTGGCCCGAGGCCAGCGTCGGCACGATCCTGCACGGGGACGGCGTGGGGTGGCCGACGATGCCGCCCGAACAGCTGCCGAGTGCTGCACGCTACTGGCGCGAGCACACCTTGGGCCAGATCGCGGCGCGCGTCGGCGGCGGACTCTGGGACATGGTGGATCGGTCGTACAAAACGTTCTGGTACTTCAAGTACGTCGTCCTGTACGTCGGCATGTTGGCCGCGATCGCGATCAAACGGCGGCGGGAACTCGTGGCGCTCGTGCGTGCGCGGCTGGCGCTGACGGCCTTCGTCCTGCTGTACGGCTCCGTCTACCTGTTGGGCGTGGCGTTTTACCATCCGATCTCAGGCACCGGCACCACCCGGTTCCTGATGGCGCATCTGCTGCCGTTGTTGTTCACGACCGCCGTCATCATGGCGCGGGAACCGTTCCGATCGACGCAGTGGACGCTGGCCGGCGTGACCGTCGGTGTACAGCACTTTCACCTGTTGATCAGCCTGACGCTTGCCGGCGACATCATTTTCACGACCTGGCCGCGGCTGATGACGACCTACGGCGGCTTCTGACCGCCGCCGCTGCGGTCACGGCGCGTCTACTTCCGCAGGATCTCCGTCCCGGCGACCGGGCCGAGGCATGTCGTTCCCGAATAGGGAATGCGAATCTGCGACTGTTCCAGGACGGCGGACCCGGCCAGCGCCACCGGACACGACACGCCTTCAGCCGTGCCCGTGCCCGTCGCGGTCCACCGCACGGCGCCGTCCACCAGCGCGGCCGACGCCGTTCCGGTGACCGGCAGTGACGAAAAACACCGCGCCGACCAGGTGCCGGTGGCCGACGTGGCGGTCCATTCGGTGACGTTCCAGGCGTAGTCGGTACACGCCTGTGCCGCGGTCGAGGCCGCCAGGGACGCCCATGAACCGCCAAAGCCCGACATCACGGTTTCGCCGGTCGGACCGGTCGGAACGGCGTTTTTGAGCGTCTGCAGGCATCCGCCGGCGGATTGCGCAACGATCAGGGTTGAAAACAACAGGGTGCGAACCATGGCGTCGTCGGTATCGGCGCGGCGCGTCGGTCGCAACAGGCCCCGGCTCGTATAATCACGCCATGGCGATCCTCAAGGTGTCGCGGCTCGGCCATCCCGTGTTGCGCACCAAAGCCCATCCCATCGATCCCCGCACGATCACCTCGTCGGAAGTCCAGCGGCTGATCGACGACATGTTCGACACCATGCGCGAATACTCCGGCATCGGCCTGGCCGCGCCGCAGGTGCACGAGGGGCTTCGACTCTTCGTGGCCGGGGCCAAGCCGTCCGTGCTCGGCCCGGCGATGAGCGACGATGAGGAGATGCCGCTGGTGGCGCTGATCAACCCGGAGATCACCCTGGTGGGGCCCCCCACCGAGCTGGGGTGGGAAGGGTGTTTGAGCATTCCCGACATTCGCGGCCGGGTGCCCCGCGCGCGCGAGGTGAAGGTCAAGGCGTGGGATCGCAGCGGCCGCCAGGTGTCGTTCACGGCGCACGGCTTCCCCGCGCGGGTCATCCAGCATGAATACGACCACCTCGACGGCGTGTTGTTCTTCGACCGGATGGCTTCGTTCGAGTCGCTGACCTTCCTCGAGGAGTTCGATCGGTACTGGTCACGTCGCGACGAAGGCGACGAGGACGAGGAGTAGCGGGTGGCGGCCACGGGCGAGTTCACTTCCGAGGAAGCGGCGGCCCTCGCGCCGTACGTCACCAACGTCGACCAGCCGGTCTTTGCGCTCATCAACCTGCCGGAGACGGTGAAGGGCGCGTTGTTTGCGCGGTATTCGCGATCGCCCAAGTCGGTCAGGCGCCTGCTGCTCGACGAGTTTCTCGACCAGTTGCGCGCCGGCGGGCCGGAGGGTGATTCGGCCGTGAAGGCCTCACGCGCCGACGACCTGTATCAGCGCGTGTTCAACGATTACGGTGACGACTCGGTGGCGCAGCTGGGCGGCGTCCATCTGGCGTGTGAGGACGTCTCCAATCTGCTCACCAAGGTGCTCGAGCGAGGCCGCCTGATGGCCTACCTCGAGCAGTCGACGCGCTACATTCCGTACACGCAGCAGCGAAACGGCCGGTGGCGCTACCTGGTCCCGTCCGAACTCGACGGGCATCCGCTGCGCGCGGCCTACGTGGCGGCGCTCGATCACGCCTTCGAGGTCTACGCGCGCTGGATCGACCCGATGCGGGAGTGGTTCGAGAAGCGGTACCCGAAGGCGGCGGGGGATTCCGACGCGGTGTACCGCTCGGCCATTCGCGCCAAGGCCCTCGATACGCTTCGCGGGCTGCTGCCGGCGGCCACGCGCTCGAACGTCGGCATCTACGGCACCGGTCAGGCGTACGAAGCGCTGTTGCTGCGCATGCGCGCGCACCCGCTGGCCGAAGCGCGCGAGTGCGCCGACCTGATGCTGGCGGAACTGCGGAAGGTCGTTCCCGCCTTCCTCACCCGGGTTGACCAGCCCGACCGGGGCGGCCGGTGGACCCAGTACCTGGCCGACACACGCGCCCGCACGCTCGAGGCGGCGGCTCGGCTGACGTCGCACGTCGAACCCGAGGCGCGCGACGAAGTGCACCTGGCGGATTTCGATCCGGACGGTGAGGTCAGGGTCGTGGCGGCCGCGCTGTATGCCGCCACGAGCCTTCCGGACGACCAGTTGCTCGCGGTCGCCAGGCGGATGACCGCCGAGGAGCGGACCGCGGTGCTACGGGCGTACATCGGCGAGCGCGGCAACCGGCGTCACAAGCCGGGCCGGGCCTTCGAGCGGACCGGCTACCGCTTCGACGTTCTCACCGATTACGGCGCCTTCAGGGACCTGCAGCGCCACCGGCTGTGCACGATCGACTGGCAGGCGTTGTCGGTGGCCCACGGCTTCACCCAGCCCGAGGCCATCGTTGAGGCCGGCGGTGACGCCCAGTGGCGCAGCGTGATGACGCGGTGCGCCGAGGTGTTCGAGCAGCTGGCCGGCGCCGGCCTGACGTCGGTCGCGCAGTATGCGGTCCCGATGGCGTACCGGGTGCGGTTCGTGATGGACATGAACGCGCGCGAGGCCATGCACGTCATCGAACTGCGCACGGCCCCTCAGGGGCACCCGGCCTATCGGCGCGTCTGTCAGCAGATGCACCGGTTGATCGAGACGCGTGCCGGCCATCACGCCATCGCCGCGGCGATGCGATTCGTCGATCACTCCGAGGTGGAGCTGGAACGCCTCCAGGAAGAGCGCCGCCTCGAGCAGAAGCGGAGCGGCCGGTGACCGATGACGCCGCCTGGCTCATCCGGCTTCGCCTCCAGGTGCGGTTTCGCGACTGCGATCCGTACGGGCACGTCAACAACGCGGTCTACCTGACCTATCTCGAGAACGCGCGATTCGCCCTGTGGAAGGCGCAGGACGTGCGCGGCGTCATCCTCGCGCGCGCCGAGGTGGACTACCGCGCCCAGGCCACCTACGGCGACGTGCTCGAAGTGCGCGCGCGGCTGGCGGGCTTCGGGCGCACGAGTTTCAGGTACGAGTACGAACTCGTCGACATCACGACGGGGGCCACCGTCCTGGAAGCGCGGACCGTGCAGGTGAAGTTCAACTACGACCGGCAGCAGCCCGAAGTCCTCACCGATGAGGTCAAAGCCCGATTGTCCACGCCGGTCGGGGAGGTCCGGCAGGACTGACGGGCGCACCGGGGCAAAAGTTCAGCGAATGGACGCGCTCCCCACTCGGCTAAACCGGCCTTGACATCTTGTGAAAGATTTCACACAATTACCCGCAGTCGTTCTCGGCCCACGCTACTTAGTAAGTCCCGCACGGCTTCCTTTCCCCGGAAGCTGTTTGTCTACGTAAGAACGATGTCTCGCCTTTGTTTTTTCTTCCTCATAACGCTCTTCCTTAATACCTGGGCCGGGAACGAGCTTTTTCTTCAGGCGACTTCACAGCCGCCCGGCCGTTCGCCCGAAGAACAGGGCACCTGGCTCGCGCGGCAGGTGCAGGATCGCGACACCGGCCGCGACAGCCGCACCGCCATGCGCATGCGCCTCTACGACCGGCAGGGCCGCGTGCGCGAGCGCGCGCTCACCGTCCTCGGCATGAAGGGCGGCCCCGGCCGGCCCGTGCCCGGCGACCGGTCCCTCACCAGATTCACCGCCCCCAACGACATCAGCGGCACCGGCTTCCTCGTCTGGGAGAATCCGGCCGCCGACGATGAGCGGTTCCTGTATCTGCCGTCGCTCGGCCGCGTGCGCCGCATCGCGGGCAACGAGACCCAGGACAGCTTCGTCGGCTCGGACTTCACCTACGAGGACATCGGCGGCCGCGAGTTCAACGATTACACGTACCGGATGCTCGACACGGCCGCGCGCTGGACCGCGCCCGATGGGACGTCGCATCCGGCCTGGCGCCTCGAGTCGCGGCACCGCGATCCCAAGGCGCGTTTCCCACGGGTCGTGTCACTCGTCCGCCAGGACACCTTCGTCGTCGTCCGCGCCGAGATCCACAACCGGCGCGACGAAGTGCAGAAGGTCTTCGACGTCCGCCGCCTCGACCGCGTCTCCGGCATCTGGACCGTGCTGGACATGACGATGGCCGACAGCCTGCAGAAGACGCGCACCGAACTGGTCATCGAGAAAATCGAATACAACATCGGCCTGACGGCCGATGACTTCAGCCGACGCGAGCTCGAACGGGGCTCTCGGTGAGTCTCCGCGTCGCGCGGTTCATCTACCGCTGGCGCCTCTGGCTGTCCGCCTTCATCGTCGTCGGGGCGGTGGTGCTGTCGCCGCGCGCGCAGATTCAGAACATCGACAACGACCTGACGGCCTGGTTTTCCCGCGAAGACCCGGTGTATCAGGACTACGAACGGTTCCAGCGCGAGTTCGGCGGCACCCGCACGCTCATCATCGCGATCAAGGCGCCGGATCGCGCGCGCCTGCTGAGCGACGATTTCCTGCAGCGGCTGGCGGACCTGAGCGGCGACATCGAGCGCGTGGATGCCGTGCAGCGGGTCAGCAGCCTCGCGACCGCCACCGTGGTGGACGCCCTGCCGGCCGCGGCGGAGGGGGAAGACGGCGGGTTGCGGGTGCGACGGCTGGTCGAGGACCTGGGCGAGCGCACCGCCGAGCAGATTGGCGAACGGGCCCTCAACGACGAGCTGCTGCGCGGCGACCTGATCTCCGAAGACGGCACCGTGACCGCGCTCATCGTGTTCTTCGATGAGGCGCGGGTTGACGATGTGCGGGCTGTCGTCCTTGGGGAGATCCGCGACCGGGTGCGCGCGCGGCTGCCGGAGGGGTTCGAGGCGCACTTCAACGGCAGCCTCGAGATTACCGAGTGGTACAACCGCGTCACCCTCGACAACCAGCTCAAGTTCACGCCGCCCATCTTCCTGTTCACGCTGGGCGCGCTGTATGTGATGTTCCGGTCGTGGCGGAAGATGGCGCTGACCTTCGGCGCCATCCTCGTCAGCCTCTTCTGGACGCTTGGTCTCTACGATCTGGCGGGCTTTTCGTACAACGTGCTCAGCAGCATGATCGTGCCGCTGGTGGTCGTGCTGGCGATCGCCGATGACGTGCACATCCTGCAGCATTACGGACTCGATCGGCGGTCGCGATCACACGAGGACGCGTTCGTGCACACGGTCAGCCACCTGCTCGCGCCGTTGTTCGGCGCCAGCGCCACCACGTCGCTGGGCATGCTGTCGCTGGCGACCAGCCAGGTGGTGGCCGTCCGCGAGTTCGGCATGGGGTCGGCGATCGGCGTCATGGTCGACTTCGTGATCTCCATCGTCCTGGTGCCGACCATGCTGGCCTGGGTGAAGCCGGAGGCGGACACCGTGCCGCAGGAGGCCTGGTTCCTGGGGCCGCTGCGGCGCGTCGCGATGTACTCCACGCGCCATGCGCGCGCGGTGGCCGCGGTGGGGCTGGTGGTGGTCGCGCTGGCCGGCTGGGGCATGTCGCGGCTGAAGGTCGACACCAACCACATCAATTTCTTCAGCGAACGCCACGAGCTGTACCGGTCCGCGCAGGTCATCGACACGCAGCTGTCGGGCATCTATACGTTCCAGATCTTCCTGGAAGGAGAGCCGGACACCATTCAGCAGCCCGACGTCCTGCAACGGATGGACCGGCTGTCGACGGCGCTCGAGGCGCTGCCGTTCGTCCGCAAGGTGACGTCGCTGGCCGACTACGTCAAGCGTGTGCATCGTGAGTTGAACGACGGCCGGCCGGAGGCCTTCGTCATCCCCGCGACCTCGCAGGAAGTGGCGCAGGAGCTGCTGGTGTTCGGCCTGGGCGACGAGGGCCGCGCGGAGCTCGAACGGGTGGTGGCGTCGGACTATTCGCGCGCGCAGATCACCGTGAAACTGGCGTCGATGAGCTCGGATCTGGTGTTCGAGCAGGTCCGAGAGGCCGAGCGGCTCGCCTCGGAGATCTTCGCCGGATCCGCCGTGAAGGTGACCGTCACCGGGTCGGGGCGGCTGTTCAGTACGCTCGATCACTACCTGGTCCGGTCGCAGATCTCGAGTTTTGCGTTTGCCTTCGTCACGGTGTTCACCGTGATCTTCATCGTGTTCCGGTCGTGGCGGTTTGGTCTGCTGTCGATGGCGCCCAACCTGTTCCCGGTGGCGGTGGTGTTCGGCGCGATGGGCTGGCTGGACATCTCGCTCAACGTGGCCACGGTGATGGTGGCCAGCGTCGCGTTGGGCGTGGTCGATGACGACACGATTCACTTCATCAGCCGGTATCGCAAGGAAACGCACCGCGGGGTGTCGACCGACGAGGCCATCGAGATTGCGACGACCCAGGAAGGTCGCGCGGCGCTGACGACGGCGGTGATCAACTGCTGCGCGTTCGGGGTGCTGATGTTGTCGGAGTACCGGCCCAGCGCGTGGTTCGGCGGGCTGCTGGCGCTGACCATGGTCGTGGCGTTCCTGGCGGAGGTGTTCATTCTGCCGGCGACCATCAAGTTGTTCCCAAAGTTGTTCTCGGCCGAGCGGGTGCGCCGGGCCGATCACGTGAGTGCATGAAGAGTCGAGCCATCCGTCATGTGTGGGTCTGTGCGTGGGCGTTTGTCGTCGCCGCGCCGGGGGCCGCCTTCGGCCAGTCACCGCCGCCCGTCGAGCTGAACGGCAGTGTCGCTCTGCAGGGACTGCTCGTGCCCGGCAAGGAGGCGACGGACCTGCGCGCACGCGCGACAGCCGAACTGACGGTGGATCCGGCACCCTGGCTCAGGCTCAGGCTGGACGCGGCGGCGGACGGCCTTGTCGCCGATCGCCTGGGATCAACGAACACCGCGATCGTGCGCGTCCGTGAGGGATGGGTCGAGTGGCGCGAGGACCGCTTTGACCTGCGGGTCGGATACGGGCGGCTGGCGTGGGGCAGGCTCGACGAGATCATGCCGTCCGACGTGTTGAACCCGATCGACTCGGCGAGGTACTTCCTCGAGGGCCGCGCGGAAGCGCGCCTGCCAATCGCGTTCGGCCGCGCGCGGGTGTTCCTGTCCGAGGCCACCAGTCTTGAAGGCCTCGTCAGCCTGCCGGGCCGCCGCGGCCGGTTCGACGAACTGGACGAACCGTCGTCACCCTTCAACCTGCTGAACGAGCTGGTGCTGCCCGCGACTACGGCAGGCACCCGGGTGCGGCGCGAAGAGCCGGAGGCATCGTGGTCGAATCTGCAGTGGGGCGGACGGCTGTCGACGACCCTGGGGCGGGTGGATGTGAGTGTGTCGGGGTATCGGGGCTTCGACAACTTCGGCATCGTGTCGTTTGAGCCGGCGCTGCTGGCGCCGCCGAGCCTGACCGTCGTGGGTGAACTGGTCGAACGGTATCACCGCTTCACGATGGTGGCCGCGGATGCGGAGGCCGTGGTGGGGCCCTGGGCCATTCGCGGCGAAGCGGCGTGGTTTCCGGCGCGACGGCAGGCGGGCCTCACCGGTGTCGTTGAGGCGCGGGCGTTGGACGCCGGTGTGGGTGTCGATCGATCGGCCGGTGACTATCGTGTGTTCGCCTCGGTCGTCTGGCATCGCGACTGGACGGTTGAAGGGCCGTCGGTCGTCAACGATGACCTGAGTCTGATTGGATCCGTCGAGCGACGGTTCTCGCGCGACCGGTATCTGATCCGCGTGTTCGGGGTGGGCAATCCCGTGGACGAGTCGGGCTTCGTGCGCGCGCTTGCGGCGTGGAGCGTGCGCGACGACCTGTCGCTTGACGTCTCGGGCGGTCTCCTGTTCGGCCGCCAGGACGCGACCGATACGCTGTCGAGGTTTCGGGAACGCGACTTCGCGTTCCTCAGACTCCGATGGTTGTTCTGAATGCGGGCAATCCCGGCACCCTGACCGGACCCGGGAACAATACCTACCTGCTTGACGGCGACGAGCCTGTGCTCATCGACGCCGGGGTGGGCCACCCCGGGCATCTCGACGCGATTGCGGCGGCGCTGAAAGGCCGCCCGCTGGCGCGGGTGCTGGTGACCCACGGTCATCCGGATCACGCCTCGGGCGTGCCGCACCTTCGCCGGCGCTGGCCCGGGGTCGTCGTGTGCGCGTGGGTCGTGCCGCACGGTGAGCCGGGCTGGCGGACCTTGCGCGATGGCGACGTCGTGGCCGCCGGCGATCGCACCCTGGCCGTCGTTCACACGCCCGGCCACGCCGCCGATCACGTGTGTTTCTGGGACGCGGGTACGCGCGAGTTGTTCTGCGGCGACATGATGACGCGAGACACCACGGTCATGGTGCCGCCGGCGTCGCGCGGCGGCAGCCTCCGCGACTACCTGGACTCGCTGCGCCGCCTGGCCGCGCTTGACCCGGTCCGTGCCTGGCCGGGCCATGGTCCCGTGATCGACACGCCCGTCGCGCGCATTGCCGAGTACCTCGCCCACCGCGCCGAACGGGAGCGCCAGGTGCGCGCGTGCCTGGCGGACGGCGTGACCGATCCCGATGCCATCGTGGCGCGGGTGTATGCTGACGTGTCGAGAGACCTCTGGCCGGCCGCCCGTCTGACGGTCGAGGCCCTCCTCGAGATGCTGGGCCACCGCGATGTCTGACTTCTATCCCGCCACCCTTGCGCGCACCCGACGGCTGATGCTGGGGCTGCTGGCGCTTGGGCTCTGCGGCACGACGCTGGAGTTGTGGCTCATGGGGCACTACGAGGACGTCTGGCAGCGGGCGCCTCTGGTGGCCACGGCCACCGCCGGCCTGAGCGCGGCCTGGGTGGCGGCGGGCTGGTCGCCCGCGGCGACGCGGGTCTTTCGGGTCGTCATGGTGGCTCTGGTGCTCGTGGGCCTGACCGGCGCCGTGATGCACATCCGCGCCAACATGGAGTTTCAGCTCGAGATGGATCCGTCGCTGGGCGGGTGGCCGCTCTGGCGGGAGGTCCTGCATGCCAAGGCCCCGCCGGCGCTGGCCCCCGGCAACATGGCTCTGCTCGGTTTGCTGGGCCTGCTGAGTGTGTGGCGGGTTGAGTGGACGAGTCCGGACTGATGACCGATCAAGGAGTGCCTATGTCGACCGTACGTCTTCGTGTGTGTCTGCCATTCATACTTGCGCTGGCCGTGATCCTGCCGTCGACGGTGAAAGGGCAGGTCGGCCAGGGACTGCTCGATCTCAACACCGCCACCGAGGCCCAGCTGTCCGGCGTGCCGGGCCTGTCGCCTGCGGTCATCAAGGCGATGCTGACGGCCCGGCCGTTCGGTTCGATCGTCGAAGCGGACGGGTTCCTCAAGGCGCAGGGGCTCAGCGCCGAGCAGCTCGGCGGCGTGTACGCCCGCGCCTTCGTGCACGTCAACCTCAACACGGGCACCCGTGAGGAGATCCTGCTCATTCCCGGCGCCGGCAATCGGATGGCCCGTGAGTTCGACGAGTACCGCCCCTGGAAGTCGTGGGCGCAGTTCGACAAGGAGATCGGCAAGTACGTCAACGCTCAGGAAGTGGCCCGGCTGAAGCAGTACGTGTTCATCCCGGTGAATCTGAACACCGCCTCCGACGAAGACATCCTCAGCATCCCCGGCGCCGGCAACCGGATGGTGCGCGAGTTCAAGGAATACCGGCCGTGGAAGACCAAGGCGCAGTTCGAGAAGGAAATCGGCAAGTACGTCAACGCCAAGGAAGTGGCGCGCCTCTGGCGCTACGTCGTCATCGAGTAGGTCTGCTGTGCTGATTACGCCCGACGCGCTCGCGCGCGACCTGGCGTCGGCGACGCCTCCGCTCGTGCTCGATGTGAGACCGGCGGAGGCGTTTGCCGTGTCGCGGATCGCCGGCGCGATTCACCTGGACCTGTGGGGCGTGAGCCTCATCGACACCAGCCCGGCGCCGCTGCGCGCGTTCATGTGGATGATCGGCCACCTCTTCTCGCTGCGTGGCGTGACCCCCGACCGCCCGGTGGTGGTCTACGAGGGCGAGCAGACGGGCATCAAGGCCGCGCGCGTGTTCTGGCTGCTCGAATACCTCGGCCACCCGCGTGTGAGCGTGCTGGACGGCGGTCTGGCGGCGTGGACTCGCGCCGGACATCCGGTGACCACTGCGGTGACCAGCCCGACGCCCAGCACGTGGCATGGGGAGCCCGACACCTCGAAGCTCGCCACCTGGGAGCAGGTGCTGGCGCGTCTCGAACAGCCGGACGTGGCGATTGTTGATACCCGTGCGCCAAGTGAGTTCTACGCCGAGGAAGTCCGGGCGAAACGCGGCGGCGCCATTCCCGGCGCGGTGAACCTCGAGTGGAAGCAGAACCTCAACCCGGACGGCACGTTCAAGTCGGTTGACGCGCTGCGCGCGCAGTACGCCGGGCTCGGCGTGACCCCCGACCGCGAAGTGATCACCTACTGCCAGGGTGGCTACCGCGCGGCACACACGTACCTCGCCCTCCGCCTGCTGGGCTTCGCCAAGGTCCGCAACTACACGGGCTCCTGGAAGGAATGGGGCGATCGGGACGACCTGCCGCTCGTGAAGGTGACGAGATAACGAGATGGCGAGATGGCGAGGTGGCGAGGTGTCTTACCGCCGCGTCAAACGCAACGTCGCCACGGTTGGTCCAGGCAGAAACGGTGTGGGCGTGCCGTTGACCCACGCGGCGTGGCCATCCCGATAGTTGGGTGATCGCGGGTGCCCCGACTGGCCGCCGGGCATGTGGAAGTACCCCGACCGTTCATCGCCGGGTGACACCGCCATGCGCTCGGACGCGCCGTTGGTGGCGCTCTGGAAGCGGGGCACATGGTGGTCGCCCGGCAGCGGGTCGCGCGGCAGATCCAGCCACGACGCGAGCGCGGGGACCCCACGCGAGAGCGGATGTGGCGCGGCCAGGGTGTTGGCTTCGCCCCACGTGCGATCGGCCAGCCGGCGTCCGTCACGCGTGAGGTCAGCCACCACCTGATCGATGGCGTCGATCATCAGCGCCGGCCAGTCCTGATACGTCGGATCCAGCAGGTGTGGTGGTTGCTGCGTGAGCAGCGCCCACACCGGGCCCTCCAGCGCCCGACCCGGTGACGCCGGAAACCCCGGCATGACCGCTCTCACACGGGCGGTGAACGGCGCCCACGCCAGTTCCGCCGCCTTCGCGCGGAACTGACGGACCAGCCGGTACGCCACGGAGTCGGCCGACGCGCGCCCGGTCCACGTCGTCTCGAGCAGCTGTGTGAACTCGGCGCGGCCGGCGGTGGATTCGGCCGATCGCAGCGCGCCCAGCGCCAGATCGCGCCACTGCGTCATCAGGATCGCGCGATCGTCCATGTGCACCCGCATCATGTCGTCGTAGGTCAGGCCCGGCTTCTCGAGAAGCCCCGCGCGAATCTGTCTCGCCCTGGCGCCGGGGTCGTAGCCGCCGTCGCCCACCATCGCCAGGTGCGCTCCCGACACGATCCGGTTGTTGGCGGTGACGATCAGGCCGCTGTCGGGATTGAGAATGCGCGGATAGTCGTCAGGTGTGTACCAGCCGTCCCATCGTCGCAATCCATCCGCGAAGGAGACCGGCACGACGCCGTCGAATCCGACACGCCTGGGAATGCGCCCGGCAATCGTCCAGCCGATGCGGCCCTGGTTGTCGGCCATCGTGCAGTTCTGCGCCGGCGTCCCCGACAGATTCACGATGCGCATGGCGTCCTCGAGGGACGCGGCTTCGTCCATGGTGGACAGACGCAGGTTGAGCCCCTCGGGGGAGTGGGCCACCCACACGATCGCGTGCAGGCGTCCCTGCGCGTCCGGTCCGGTCACCGGCCCCCAGATCGTCTCCCGCACCTCCAGCGTCTCCGTGGTGCCATCGTCGAGCGCGATCGATTCGACATGAACGTCGAACGGCTTCCAGCCATCAGGTGTTTGATACCGTGCGTTTGCGCCGTCGCCCTCCACCTCCAGAAGAACCCGGTCGGTCCAGTCGGCGGTGGTGTTGGTGAAGCCCCAGGCGATCGTGCCGTTCGAGCCGACGATTGTGCCGGGGACTCCTGGCAGCGTGGCGCCGGTCACCACGAGGTCGCGCCCCTGGTGTGGGCGGATGAGTGACGCGCGGAACCAGATGTTCGGCACCCCCAGGCCCAGGTGCATGTCGTTGGCCACGATGGCGCGGCCATCGCGCGTGCGGGATCCTGCGACGGCCCAGTTGTTGCTGCCCACCGGTGTCTCGGCGAGCGTGTCCATCACGCTCGCACCGGCGGTGCCGGTGGCGTTGGCGACGACCCGCGGCTGCTGTCTCAGGTCGAAGACCTCGGGCCCCGGGGGCACCGGCGCTGGGAGCGGGTCGCCCAGTTCAGGCGTGTCCCACTGCGACGCGGTCGAGTTGAGAAACTCCGCGAGCGGCGCAGGCAATGCGTCGTACAGGGCTCCCGCGCGCGCGTCGCCCTGGCCCTGCGAATCCTGCAGGTTGAAGAACATCGACGCAATCACCAGAATCGTGTTTTCGGGCACCCAGGGTTTCGGATCCTGACGCAGCAGCATGTACTCGAAGGGCGCCGCGCCGAGCGCGGCGAGGCCCGCGTTGACGCCGCCGGCGTACGCCTGAATGGCACGCTGATTCTCCGGGGTCTCGGCGGACAGCACCCCCGACGCGCGCGCCCGGAAGCGATGGAGGCGGGCGGCGCGATCGGTAGCCAGGGCCGCGCGGCCCACCAATGCCGACAACTCGCCCGCCGCGCGCCGCCTGGCGAGATCCATCTGAAAGAACCGTTCCTGCGCGTGGACGAATCCGAGCGCCCGCGCCAGGTCCTCGCGGGACGCGGCACGGATGGTCGAGACGCCGAGCCCATCGCGGTCGACCGTCACGTCGGCGGTCAGGCCCTCGAGCGCGTGGACGCCGTCGCGCAGCGGCAGGCTGCGGTCGAGCCGCCACCAGGCCCAGCCCGCCACACCGGCGCCCAGCACGAACAGAGTCGCCAACAGCAGGCCGGCGGCGCGAAGCAGCCGGCGGGATCGAGGCCGCGCGATGGTCATGCGAGCCTCATTCTACGCGGGCGCTGCGGTATGCTGGCGTCATGTTCAAGGTCATCGACTTCATCCACACCAACCGCGATCGGTACGTCCACGAACTCAAGGACTACCTCGCGATTCCGTCCATCAGCGCGCTGCCCGAACATGCCGGCGATGTGCGGCGGTGCGCCGAGTCGACCGCCGCGGAGATGACCCGCGTGGGCCTGGAAAACGTCCGGCTCATCGAGACGGATGGGTACCCGGTGGTGTACGGCGACTGGCTGCATGCCGAGGGCGCGCCGACGATTCTCTTCTACGGCCACTACGACGTGCAGCCGGTGGACCCGCTCGAGTTGTGGGAGTCGCCGCCGTTTGAGGCCACCGTGCGCGACGGCGAGATCTTCGCGCGAGGCGCGGCCGACGACAAGGGCCAGGTCTTCATGCATTTCAAGGCGATTGAAGCGCACATGAAGCAGAACGGCCGCCTGCCCGTGAACCTGCGGGTCATCATCGAGGGCGAGGAAGAAGTCGGCTCGAAGAACCTCGACGCCTTCGTGCGCGGCAACAAGGACCTGCTCGCCGCCGACGTGGTCGTGATCTCCGATACCGCAATGTTCGATCGCGGCGTGCCCTCGATCTGCTACGGCCTGCGCGGCCTCGTCTACTTCCAGATCGACATGCGCGGGTCGCTCAGTGACCTGCACTCGGGCCTGTTCGGCGGCACGGTGGCCAACCCCGCGATGGTGCTGGCGCAGGTGCTTGCCAAGATGCGCGACACGGGCGGCCGCATCAAGATTCCCGGGTTCTACGACCAGGTGCGGGAACTGACCGAAGCCGAGCGCGCCGAGTGGCGGAAGCTGCCGTGGAGCGACAAGCGCTACATGAAGGAACTGGGCGCGCCGAAGCTGTTCGGCGAAAAGGGGTACACGACGCTCGAACAGAAGTGGGGCCGCCCGACCTTCGAGGTCAACGGCCTGCTGTCCGGGTTCACCGGTGAAGGCGCCAAGACGGTGCTGCCGGCGGTGGCCATGGCCAAGGTCAGCATGCGCCTGGTGCCCGATCAGGACCCCGACACGATCGCCGAACTTTTCGAGGCCTACGTGCGCGACGTCACGCCGAAGACGGTGGAGCTGAAGGTCACACGCATGCACGGCGGCAAGCCGTGGATGGCCGACTTCGACAATCCGTACGTCCGCGCCGCCGGCCGCGCCATCGAACAGGGCTTCGGCAAGACGCCGGTGTTCTGCCGCGAAGGCGGGTCCATTCCGGTCGTCGGCACGTTCCAGGACGTGCTGGGCATTCCGTCGGTTCTCTTCGGCGTGGGCCTGCCCGACGAAAACGCCCACGCGCCGAACGAAAAGCTCGACCTGTCGAACTTCCACAACGGCATCGTGTCGGCGGCGATTTTGTATGAAGAGATTGGGAAGGGATGAGGGGTAGGGAATAGGGAATAGGGAATAGGGAATAGGGCACAGGGAGCAGGGATCATTTCCTTGGCGGGTGAGCCGATATGTCCGGGGTTGGCGCATATCGGGACATGGCGAAACTTGTCCTCTCCGTCCTGCTGCTCCTGATGTTCGTCACTTCAGCGGCTGCGCAGACACGGCGCGTATTCGTTGAAGGCGGAATCCTGGCCGACTACAATCCCACCCTTCGCGCAGACGAGACCACCACGGCCGGGGTGACCGGCAGCGCCGGTGTCTTCATCACGCCGCGCTGGAGCGTACGGCTGGAGGTTGACGCCCCCCGGTGGCACGCGTCACACCGCCGCGGCGAGACACGTGTCGTTGACCGCATCGAGGCGTTTGATCTTCATGACGAAGGCCGGTCACCTTCGATATCAGTGTTGGCCGGGCGGGATTACGCGCTGTCCTCGCGGGTTGGCCTTGCGTGGGTGGCCGGCCTGACCAGGACACAGCGCGAGTTTCGGACGAGTGGGTGGACGGAGCGGCGGGACCTGGACGGCCACGTCACCGCTCACACCGAGATCAACAGACGCTCGCCGACCCACACCTGGTGGGCCGGGTCCATCGGCGGCGACCTGACGGTGGCCTTGACGGAGCGGCTGCAGCTGATTCCGCAGATACGTGTGCACACCTACGGGGGACTCAGCGAACACACCTCGGAGGTGTTCGTGCGTCCGCGCCTGGTCGTGCGATGGCAGTTCTGACGGAGATGAAGTACGCCATCATGGTTGGCCATGGCCAGACATCTCGTGCTGCTGGGTGATCGGCTTCCGGACGTCATCACGCATCAGGAACTCGACGCCGCCGTCCGGTTGTTGCCCGGGGATGTGCGTGCGGAGTGGGTGGGCACCAACACGCCGGCCGCGCAGCGCACCGGCGATGCCGAGGGTCTCTGGGTGGTGCCGGGCAGTCCGTATCGCAACGATGAGGTCGTCTATTCGGCGATCACCAGAGCGAGGACGACCGGACAGCCGTTTCTGGGAACGTGCGCGGGTTTCCAGTACACCGTGATCGAATTCGCCAGGAACGCCGCGGGGATGGCCGATGCCGTCCACGCCGAGACCGAGCCCGACGCGCCGGCGCCGGTCGTCGGCCGGCTGTCATGCAGCCTCGTGGGGCAGGAACGCCTGGTTCGAGCCGTGCCCGGGACACGGATGGCGGGCTGGTGTGGACCCGAGCCGTTCACCGGGTTTCACTGGTGCAACTACGGCGTGAACAGCGCCTACGTCGACCGGCTTACCGCGCACGGCCTTCAGGTCTCGGCGATGGCCGATGACGCGGGCGTGGAGGCCGTGGAACTGCCGATGTCGGCGCATCCGTTCTTTGTGGCCACGTTGTTCCAGCCCCAGGTGGGATCGATCGCCGGGAAGCCGCTGCACGCGATCCTCCGGGCATTCATCGGCGCGCTGTAATCGCTACTCCCACCGCAACGCGCGCATCGGATCGACGCGCGAGGCCTTGTGCGCGGGCAGGAACCCGGCCAGGAGCGCCACCAGACCGAGCACCACGAACGCGCCGGCGAAGACCGTCGGATCGTGGCCCTGCACCTCGAAGAGCTGCGACTCGGCCTCGCGGCCGATCCCGTACGCCAGCGCCAGTCCCAGCGCGCCGCCCACCGCGGCCATGAGGCCGACCTGCCGCAGGACCAGGCCGCGGACGCTCGCGCCGTCAGCGCCCAGCGCCATCCGCAGACCGAACTCCCGCGTGCGTTGTGACACCGTGAACGCCAGCACCCCGTAGAGGCCGATCGCCGCCAGCAGCGTGGCCAGCACCGCAAACGCCGCCGACATGGTGCTGATCAACCGATCCAGGAAGATGTTCTCGCGCACCTGCTGCGGCATCGTCCGCAACTCCTCCACGGGGAGGTCGCGATCCAGGCCGGCGATGAGCGCCGGAATCGTGCGCAGCACCTGCTCGGGCTCCATGCCGGTGCGCACGTAGAAGGCGATCGACCCGATACGCGAGTCCTGACGGTACGGCGTGAAGAACAGCGGCGGAATGGCGCCCTTGACCTCGCTGTATTTCGCGTTCTGCACCAGGCCCACGATTTCCATGTCGAGCGGCGCGCCCGATCCGTTCTGCCCCATCAGCTTGCCCACGGCATCGCGGCCCAGCTTGAACTTCTCCGCGAACGCTTCGTTGACGATGGCCACCTGACGGGTGCCTTCACGATCGGAGGGCAGGAACTCGCGGCCGGCAATCAGGGGAATGCCCAGCGTCTTGAAGTACTCCGGTCCCACCGCATTGAGCCGCGAATTCGAATCGATGTCCGGGCCCGACTGGAATCCCTGCACGCTCACATCCGTGCCCCAGTTGCTGCCCGCCAGCAGCGGCACCATCGACGCGGTCACGCCCGTCACACCCGGCTGCGCCGCCAGCGTCGATTCGATCTGCTCGAACAGCGCCTTCGACTTCTCGGGACTGTAGCCGTTCAGCCGCGGCGACACCCGGAAGGTCACGACCTGCTCCACGTCCAGACCGAGGTCGACACGGCTGACGTTCATGAGGCTCTTGATGAAGAGACCCGCCGACGCCAGCAGTGCCATCGACAGCGCCATCTGGCCGACGACGAGCGCCGCGCGGAACCGGGCGGCCGACCGGGCGCCTGACGGCTGCCCCGCCGTGCCCTTGAGTGTCGTCGCCAGGTCGGGGCGTGTGCTGTGAACGGCGGGGAACAGGCCGAACAACACGCCCGTGGCCAGCGACAGCGCGGCGGCAAACGCCATCACCGTCCAGTCGACGTTGAACTCCAGAATCGCCGCGGCGTCCGGCGGCAACATCTGCGAGATCACGCCCATCGTCCATTGCGCCACCAGCAGGCCGCCCGCGCCGCCCATCAGGGCCAGCACACACGATTCCAGCAGCAGCTGGCGAATCAGCTGTCCGCGGCCCGCGCCAATCGACAGGCGGACGGCCATCTCGTTGGCACGCGCGGCCGATCGCGCGAGCAGCAGATTGGCGATGTTCGCGCAGGCAATCAGCAGGACGATGCCGGTGACGGCGAAGAGGATCTGCAGCGGGGTGCCGGCCTCCTCGTGCACCGAGCTCTGACCGCGCGGATCGGCTTCGAGCACCAGCGGCTTCGCCTTGAACCTTTCCATCGTGGCCGCGCTCATGCCCTGCTGCAGCGGCGCTTCCACCTGCTGCACGATCGTGCGATACACGGGCTCCATCGCCGTCCCGGCCGACTCCACGGTCATGCCGGGCGCCAGCCGCCCGAAGACGTAGACCCAATAGCTGCGACGGTTCTCGAAGCCTGCCGCGGCGAAGTTGGCCTCCACCAGATTGCGCGTGGTGATCGGCACGAACACGCGCGGCCGGCCCCCCAGCGTGGTGCCCGTGAACCCCGCCGGCGCCACGCCGACGATCGTGAAGGTGTGGCCGTTGATGACCATCGTCGAGTTGAGCGCCGACGCTTCGCCGCCGAAGCGGGTGACCCAGTAGTCGTGGGCCAGCACCGCGACCAGCGATTCGCCGGGTTTGGCGTCATCGCCAGGACCGAGGAGGCGGCCCAAGGCGGGCGCCAGCCCCAGCGTCGGGAAGTAGCTGCCCGACACCAGCATCGCGTCGCCGTTCTGCGTCTGGCCCTGATACGAGAGGTTCGCGCCGAAGAGCCGGTGGGCCGCCAGGCCGGCAAACACCCGCCCTTCCTTCTGCAGGTCGCGGAACATCGGGTAACTGAACACCGCGTCGCAGTCGCCCGCCTGGTTACACGACTGTGACCCCGGCTTGGGCCCGGGCGCCGACAGGTTCACCAGTTCGTCCGGCGCCGCCACGGGCAGCGGCTTGAGCAGCATCTGGTTGAACAGTGAGAAGATCGCCGTGTTCGCGCCGATGCCAAAGGCCAGCGACAAGACGGCCACCGTCGTCACAAACGGCGTCTTGAACAGGGTACGGAGCGCAAAGCGGATGTTCAGCACGTGGGGATGAGACGGAAAAACGAGGGACAAGGTTGTCCACAAACGTGACTGGTGGCCGGCGCTGGATCCTCGTGCTGCTGGCCCTCCTGCTCGGTTGGGCCGCGTGGTCCTGGGCCTCGGGTGGGGTGATGGCGACGGTCATCGCGGCCGCCGGGGCGGCCGGTGACAACGACGCGTCGCTCGAGGCCCTGCGCCAGGCGCTCAGCCGGTGGGGGGCGCTTGCGCCGGCCGTCTACGTCGCCGCCGTCGTGGTCGAAGTGCTCGTCGCGCCCATACCGGGCACACTCCTGTATGCGCCGGCCGGAGCCCTGTTCGGCGGGTTCTTCGGCGGCCTGCTGTCGCTGCTGGGCAACACCATCGGCGCGATGGTGGCGTGCGCGGTCGCCGGGGCGCTGGGCGAAGCCGCCGTGTCGCGGCGGCTTGAAGGCACGCCCGTGGCGCGGCACGTCACCGCCATTCGCCACAACGCGTTCTGGGTCGTGCTGGGCCTGCGATTGAACCCGCTCACATCGTCAGACATGGTGTCGTATGCGGCCGGTGCGCTGGGCATCGCCGTGTGGCGCGTCGGCCTGGCCACGTTCATCGGCATGGCGCCGCTCTGTTTCGCCCAGGCGTATCTGGCCGAGCAGATCTTCGACGTGTTGCCCGGCGCCGTGTACGTGCTGGGCGCCGTGGCGGTGATCTACATCGGCGTGCTGGTCTGGTGGCTCACTCGCCGGCGCGCCCCTACAATGGGCGCATGACCGTCGCCGATCATCAATTCCTGTACGGCTACACCGAGTGGGCCAACGAGCGGGCCTTTGACGCCACGGCGGCGCTGACGCCCGAGCAGCAGACGCGTGACGTGGGCGGCAGCTTCGCGTCGATTCGCGAGACCTGGGCCCATCTGGTGTCGGCCGACTGGGTGTGGCTGTGCCGCTGGACCGGAGAGAACCCGAAGGCGTGGCCCTCCTGGGCGAACGGATCGGTGGGGGAGATTCGTGAGGAGTGGCGCCGCATCCACAACCAGCGGCAGGCGTTCATCGCCGGCCTGCGTGACGAGGACCTGACGGTCGAGATCGAGTTCACGCGCCTCAATGGCGACACGGACCGCGCGCGGCTCGGCTTCCTGCTGCAGCACGTCGTCAATCACGCGACGTACCACCGGGGACAGATCGCGTCGCAGATCCGTCTGGTGGGCGGCGTCCCACCCTCGACGGATCTGCTGCGATATCGTCCCTGAATCGTGGCTACTTGATGAACGTGCCGGCGCGCAGGTCGTACAGCGCTTCCTGGATCTCGTCCGGCGTGTTCATGACGATCGGGCCGTGCCAGGCGACGGGTTCACCCAGCGGCTTGCCCGAGGCGAGCAGGAACCGGATGCCTTCCGGCCCGGCTTGCACCGTCACTTCGTCGCCGCGATCGAAGACCACCAGCGACCGGTTGCCCGTCAGGTCGAGCACCGGGTTGTCGTCGATGTCCGTGCCCGTCGTGTCGGTGAGGACTCCGCGGGGCGCCGACGCGTCGCGGAACGTGCCCGACCCCGCGAAGATGTACGCAAACGCGTGACGCGTGGTCTCCACCGGCAGCGTCTTGCGCACACCGGGCGGCACCGATACGTCGAGGTAGATCGGGTCGGCCGCGATGCCGTCCACCGGCCCGCGTTTGCCCCAGAAGTCGCCCACCACGATCTTCACCCGCGTCCCATCGTCATCGATGACTTCCGGGATGTCCTTCGAGCCGACCTCCTGGTAACGGGGCGCGGTCATCTTGAGCGACTTCGGCAGGTTGGCCCAGAGCTGGAAGCCGTGCATGCGGCCTTCGGCGTCGCCCTCGGGCATCTCCTGGTGGATGATGCCCGAGCCGGCGGTCATCCACTGCACGTCACCCGCGCCGAGCGCGCCGACGTTGCCGAGGCTGTCGCCGTGATGCACGGTGCCGGCCAGCACGTACGTGATCGTCTCGATGCCCCGATGCGGGTGCCAGGGGAAGCCGGCCTGATAGTCGCGCGGGCGGTCGCCCCGGAAGTCGTCGAACAGCAGGAACGGGTCGAACTCGTCCGTATTCCCGAACCCGAAGGCCCGGTGAAGTTTGACCCCCGCGCCTTCCAGCGTGGGTTGCGCGGACACGATACGAGAGACGGGACGGATCGACATGTTCAGCTCACCACCACGGGTTCGGGATATTGACGCGGAGGCAGGCCGGGCACCTGGCGGCCCTGGGCCACCTCGGTCTCCGGATACTCCCGCGCCACCAGAGCTTCGTAAAACGCCGGGGGCACCCCGTGGCGGCTGCAGAAATCCCTGACGAATTCCCGCACGTGCCCGCCGGTCATTTCCCGAAGCCCGCGCTCGTCGCGCCAGGCAATGAAGCCGTCGACGATCGCTGACAGTGTGATGCCGGGTTCCCGCTGAAGGATACGGAAGGTGGTGGACCCCACCATCATGTTGACGATTTCCACCATGCGCTCGCCGTAGGTGATGGTGGCCGCGTCCATCGACGGGTGGGAGCGGATTTGGTAGGGCGGATTGGGGTCGAACTCCAGGCCCATGGCCTTCGCCTTTCGCCACAGCTCCGTCCCCGGCAGCACCAGCAACATGAAGACGCTCAGCTCGGAGGGCTCCAGCTTCGCCGCAAAGTCGAGGGACCGCCTGAAGCTCTCGGGCGTCTCGAAGGGGAGTCCGTAGATGAGCTGCAGCTCGAAGTAGATGCCGTGCCGCTTGAGGCACTGGATGCCGTTGAGGAACGGCTCCATCCGCAGACGCCGTTCGATGGCCGCCAGCGACGTGTCGTCGGTGGTCTGCAGCCCGACCTCGAGCCAGTACACGTTGGCGGCCTTCATCAGCCGCGCCAGCTCATCGTCCATGAACTCGGCCCAGATTTCCGAGTGCACCTTGATGCCCTGGTGGTTGTGCTCCGCGATGAACCGGCAGATCTCCTTTGCCCGCTCGGCGTTGAGGTTGAACACCGGGTCCATCAGATAGATGGAGTGCACGTCGCGGTGGAGCCAGTAATGCAGCTCGCGTTTGACACGGTCGAGCTCGAACCGGCGGTTCCGGATCGAGAGGTCCTTGTTGTAGAAGCAGAAATTGCAGCGGAAGACGCAGCCGCGCTGCGTTTCGATCTGGGCCACCCGCCCCTTGAACGTGACGTACTTGTCCTGGTGGGGCGACGGCAGCAGGTTCAGGTCGCGCAGGATCACGGCGTCGGCCGTCTCCACCACGTCGTCGCCACGGCGGAAACAGATGCCGGCGACCTCGTCGAGATCGCGGCCGGCCTTCCAGGCGTCGACGATTTCGGCAAAGGGCACTTCGCCTTCGCCGCGGACGATTGCGTCGATGGCCGGTTCGGCCGTCAGGACGTCCCGCGCGATGGGACCCACCTCCGGCCCACCCAGCACAATCTTCACCGACGGCTGCAGTTCGCGAAGCGCCCGCGCGGCGGCAATGAGATCGCGTCCGTTCCAGATGTAGCAGGACAGTCCGACGACGTCGGCCTGGCGTTCGGCGAGCTGGCGCGCCAGTTCCGCCGGCGCGGTCTCGCGCGGCAGTTCCACGATCTCAACGTCTTCGAACGGGTGGCCGTGCCGCTCGACCAGGTTGGCCTGGATGTACATCAGCGCGAGCGGAAGCGAGTTCCGGTACGCGTGCACCGTGGCCAGGCAGATCTTCATCGGCAGCCTCTATTCTAGTGGGCATGTCGGACGTGAAGCCTGCGGGCATCATCGGGGCCGGACCGGCCGGTCTGGCGGCGGCGGCCGCCCTCAAGGCGCGCGGCGTGGCCTTCGAAATCGTCGACGCGGGTGAGCGGGCCGGGGGCATCTGGGACATCAGCCGCCCTGACACGCCGATGTACGAAGCGGCGCATTTCATCTCGTCGAAAACCGAGTCCGGGTTTTCGGGCTTTCCGATGCCCGCTGACTATCCGGACTACCCGCGCCACGACCAGGTGCTGGCCTACATTCAGGCCTATGCGGACCACCATGGACTGACCGGCGGCATCAGGTTTCGCACACGGGTGGAGCGTCTCGAGGCCGCGCCTGGCGGCGGGTGGCGGGCGCACCTGTCGACGGGCGAGACGCGTGACTGGTCGGCGGCGGTCGTGGCGACCGGTGTGACCTGGCATCCGAATCTGCCGCACGTGCCGGGCACGTTCGACGGCGAGCAGCTGCACTCGCGCGAGTTCACCTCGGCGGACGTCTTCCGTGACAAACGCGTGCTGATCGTGGGCGGAGGCAACTCCGGCGCCGATATCGCCTGTGAAGCCGCGCGACACGCGCGCCGGGCGTTCATCAGCCTGCGTCGCGGATATCACTTCGTCCCCAAGTACATCTTCGGCAAGCCGGCCGATGTGTTTGCGCACACCGGGCCGCACCTGCCTCCGTGGCTGGAGGAACGGGTGTTCGGATTCCTGATCGATCGTGTGCTGGTGGGTGATCTCACACGATACGGCCTGCCGAAGCCGGATCATCCGATCCTGCAATCGCACCCGATCATGAACACGCAGATCCTGCATTACCTCGGCCACGGCGATCTGCAGTGCCGGCCCGACGTCGCGTCACTCGACGGCCGGCGCGTGCGGTTCGTTGATGGGCGTGACGAAGAGATCGATCTGATCGTGTGGGCGACCGGGTACCGCCGGCGGTTTCCGTTCCTCGATGGCGACGACGGCGCGATCAAACGCGACCTCTACCTGGAGCTGTGCGACCGCGCGCAGTCCACGCTGTTTTTCATGGGACTGTTCGAGACCGATGGCGCGGCGTACGAACTGTTCGGCCGGCAGGCCGACCTCGTGGCGGCCTATCTGGCCGCGCGAACCCAGGCGCCCGATCGGGCCGCGCAGTTTGACGCGATTCGTGCCGCCGACCGGCCCGACCTCACCGGCGGCCGCCGGTATCTGAACTCCCTGCGGCACGCCTACTACGTCAAAGGCGACGTGTACCGGAAGGCCCTCCTCCGCGCGCGCACGCTTCTGCCATGACGCGGCCAGCAGATCTGGCCGCGCGACGACTCTCGGCTACTGCGCTCGCAACGCCGTAGCGGGGTCCACCGCCATGGCGCGCCGGGCCGGCACCGCGGCGGCGGCCGTGGCAATCACCAGCAACAACACGCCGACGGCGCCGAACGTCCATGGGTCCGAGGCCGACACGCCGAACAGCAGGCCTGCGGCCAGCGGCGCCGCCAGCAGGCCCGCCGCCAGTCCCAGCGCCACACCGATGGCGCCCAGCGTCGCCGCCTGGCGGACGAGCATGGACCAGACCTGCGCCGGCGACGCGCCCAGCGCGAGTCGGACACCGACCTCCGACGTGCGCTCGGACACGAGCAGCGCGATGACGCCGTATACACCCACCGCAGCGAGCACCAGGGCGACGACACCGAAGGCAATCGTCAGCCAGACGACGAACCGGCGCTCGCCGACCGACTCCTGCCGCAGTTCCTCCATGGTTTTGACGTTGGCCGGCGTGTCGGCGCCAAGCGACCGCACCACATCTCGCACGGCGGATGCCACGGACCCCGGCTCCACGGTCGTGCGGACGGCCATGAACGGGCTGACCGGCGGCCCCTGCAGGTGGCTGATGTAGATCTCCGGCTGCGGCACTTCCTCCAGGCTCGTGTGACGGATGTCGCCGACCACACCGATGACGCGCATCCAGCCGTCCGGTTGTGGGTTTGCGCCCATCTGCACACGCTGGCCGATGGGCGACTGACCGGGGAATACCCGCGCCGCCAGCGTTTGATTGATCACGGCCAGCGGCTCAGTGGCACGCCGGTCGTCGTCGGTGAACACGCGGCCTTCGACGACGGGAATGCGCATGGTGCCGAAATAGTCGTGCACGGCGCGCCGCATCTGCACTTCGGGCAGGTCGGCCGGCGGCACCTCGCGCCCGTCCACCGAGAGCTGTGTCGACACCTGCGTGCTGCCCAGCGGAATACGCGTCGAGCCGCCCACGTGGGTGATGCCGGGGATCGCGGCGAGTTTGTCGCGCAGTTCGTCGTAGAAACGAATCAGGTTGGCGGCACCGGCATACCGCGGCGGCGCGGCCACCTGGAACGTCAGCAGGTGATCGGGCGCGAACCCGGGATGGACGCTCAACACCGACACGAAACTGCGCAGCAGCAGGCCGGCGCCAACGGTGAGCAACGTGGCGAGGGCGATCTCGGCCACGACCAGGGTCGAACGCGCGGCCTGCTGTGCGCGGCCCGCCGTGGCCCGTCGTGAGTCGCGCAGGCCATCTTCAGCTTTGGCCCGCGCGGTGTTGAGCGCCGGCAGCAGCCCGGTGATGAGGCCGGCAAGGACGGCCACCGCGACGGTGAAGACAATCACCTCCGGCGACAGTCGTGTCTCCGACAGCCGGGGCAGATCGGCGGGCGCCAGCGCCAGCAGTGCGCGAGACCCGACCGCCACCAGGACCAGTGCCGCCGCGCCGCCCATGAGGCTCAGCACGCAGCTCTCCACCAGCCCCTGCTGCAGCAGCCGCGCGCGTGTGGCCCCCAGCGCCGCGCGCACCGAGGCGTCGCGCAGGCGGCCGGTGGCGCGGGCCAGCAGCACGTTGGCGATGTTCACACACGTCAGCAGCAACAGCAGCCCGACGCCCGTCGAGAGCAACACCAGCGCCGGCCGCACCGATCCGGTCGTCTGCGCGTCGAGCCGTCGCATGGTGATGGCGAAGCCGTCGTTTGAGTCGGGAAAGTCCTTCGCTCGCCGTTCGGCAATCGATGCCAGGTCGGCCTCGGCCTGTGCCATGGTCACGCCGGGTTTCATGCGCGCGACGACCGCGAGCATGTGGATCGTGCGGCTCGGCTGACCGGTCGCGTCCACCATGCGGAATCCGGTCTGCGGTGTGAGCAGGATCCAGACGTCGGGCTGCTGCGCCCGCGAGAAGCCGCTCGGCGCGAGCATCGATCGATACGGAAACACGAAGTCCTCGGGCATGACCCCCACGACGGTGAATGCCGGGGCGCCGGCCGGGCGCGGCACCGGCTTGCCCAGGATGTCGGGGTCGCCGCCGAAGCGTCGTTGCCAGTAGGCGTAGCTCAGCACGACGGACTGCTCGTCTCCCGCCTGAAGACCACGGCCGATCAACGCCGGCCGGCCCAGCATTGAAAACACGCCGGCCGTGACCCACGACGCCTGGATGGTTTCGGTGCTGTCGCCGACCGCGACCTGCTGGTTCGTGAGAAACGAGTACATCGCTTCGACGTGGCTGAAGGCCGTGGCCTCGCGGGCGAAGGCGTCGTAGTTGGCCGGCGAGACCGGGTAGTTCGGATCGCCCGCCTTGGTGTGATGACTCCACACAGCCACCAGACGATCAGGCGCGTCGTAGGGGAGCGGTTTGAGCAGGACGGCGTGGACGGCCGCGAAGATCGCGCTGTTGGCGCCGACGCCGACGGCCAGCGTCAACACGACGAGCGCGGCGAAACCAGGTGCACGGCGGCACTGGCGTACGGCCAGCCGAAGGTCGGCGCGAAGGGACTCCCAGGTCATGGTCAGGCTCCTGTCAGGGGGGGCGAGCAGCTGCGCGCGACGGCGCTGGCGCGCATCGGCCGCGCGTTCCGCCCAGCCGGACGCGATCGCGTCGGCCAGGCCGGTCGCACACACGGCGGCGGCGCCCAGCGGGGTGCGGGCGCGCGCCAGTTGTTCCAGAAACGTGGCGTGGAGGTCGTCGCCCATCCGCGCGCGGAAGGGGCGCGGATACGCGCGCAGCGCCAGTCGATGCAGGGCCGCCGCCATCCGTCGGGACATCAGGACCGCGCCTTCCGCGCCGGCAGCAGGCGACGGGCGCGCGCGGCCGCCACCTGCCCGGCCAGCCGCTCGGCCTCGAGAGCGGCCACCTCACGGCCGTGCGACGTGATGCGGTAGAACCGCCGGCGTTCGTCGCCCTCGGTCTCCTCAATCAGGCCATCGTCGAGCAGCCGCGCGAGCGACCGATACAACGTGCCCGTGCGCAGGGGCAGCAGGCCGCCCAGCCGGGCGTCCACGGCCTGGAGGATGGCGTAGCCGTGCAGGTCCTCGCCGGCCAGCGCCAGCAGGATCTCGAACGCCACCGGCGTCAGCGGTAACAGGGCGTCGGGAGGCTTGAAGGGCATAGGTGCACCATGAATATGTTCATCATGAATACACCATCAGACGGGACCCGGCGCGGAAAAGTTTGCCGCGCCGCTCGTTACCGCAGCGCTTGAATCGGATCGATGGCCGCGGCCCGGCGCGCGGCCAGCCACGCGGCCGCCGTGCCGGCGGTGACGAGCAGCGCCGCGACGATGACGTATGTCAGGGGTTCGGTGGCGGGCAGCGCAAACAGCAGCCCCGACACGAGCCCGGAGGCCAGCCACGCCGCGCCAAGACCGAGCACGACACCCAGCGTCACCAATTTCGCTGCGGGCCAGACCACGCCGGCGATGACGCGAGCGCGCGTGGCGCCCAGCGCCGATCGCAACGCAATCTCCGCCGACCGCTGCGTCACGGCGTAGGCGACCACGCCGTAGATGCCCACCAGCGCGAGCGTGACGGCAATGCCGGCGAAGAGCAGGAAGAGCAGGGTCTGGAAGCGCTGCGCCGCGGCCCCCAGCGCCAGCGTTTCTTCAAGCGATCGCGCGGCCGTCACCGGCTGATCCGCATCGATCGCGGCGACGGCCGCCGGGAGGGCCGCGCTCACCTGGGCCATCGCACCCGGCGCCACTCGAATCGCGATGTCCCGCAACGGCAGCGGGTACAGCCCCGTCTGCGCGGCCGGCAGGTACACCTGCGGCAGCACCTCGGCCGGACGCCGGCCCTCGGCGTCGGCCCGTCCGGTGCGCCGGATGTCCGCGACGACGCCGACGATGGTGATGGCCGGCATCTGGGGGCCGCGGCGGATGCGCCGGCCGATCGGGTCTGCGCCGTCGAGCAACACCCGGCCGAAGGCTTCGTTGACCACCGCCACCGCCTCCGCGCCCTGCACATCGGTGGACGCCAGCGCGCGTCCACGCCGCAACGCCATGCCGACCGTGTCGAAGTAGTCGACGTTGACCGCCTGGAATCCGGCTTCCTGCATTGGCCCGGGGGTGTCGCCCGGGTTCGCCGGGTCAATCAGCAGGCCGCTGACCCAATTGCCGCGCAGCGGCAGACGATTGCCGTACGCGACCGACACGACGCCGGGAAGCGCGCGCAGCCGCTCGTCGAGGGCTTCGAAAAACGCCAGGCGCGCTTCCGGTGTCGGATAGGCCCGTGTTGGCAAGGCCACGCTTGCCGCCACCACGTTGGCGGGATCAAAACCGAGGTCGACGTCCTGCAGCCGCATCAGGCTGCGGATCATCAGCGTGGCGCCGACGAGCACCACGGTGGCCAGCGCGACTTCGACCGTCAGCAGTCCGCGACGTCTGGTGAGAAGCGACGCGCCGGCCGCGGGTCGATCGTGGGCCTTCAGGGTTTCGACGGGATCGATGCGTGAGGCCTGCCACGCCGGCCACAGCCCAAACGCGAGCGCCGTGCCCAGCGTGACCAGGGCCGCGGCGCCGATGACCCGCAGGTCAAGCGTGGCCGTGGCCACCAGCGGGAGCGAGGCAGGCGCGGCGGCCACCAGCAGGTTCAGCAGCCAACCGCCCATCAGCAATCCCGCGGCGCTGCCGAGAGCGGCCAGCAACACGCTCTGGACGACATGTTCGAGCAGCACCCGGCCGCGGCTGGCGCCAAGCGCATACCGAACGGCGACATCGCGCTGGCGTCCCATCGCGCGGACGATGAGGAGGCCGGCTACGTTGACGCAGGCCAGGAGTACGACCAGACCGACCGCCGACGCGAGCACCACGAACAGCGTGTCAACCGACGCGACCTGGTCGCGCCGCAGCAGGTCCATCACTCCACGCGTGGTGGCGTAGTCGGGATACTCAGCGGCCATCGCCGCAGACACCGAGGCCAGTTCGGCGCGCGCCGTGTCGAGCGACACCCCTTCACGGAGACGCCCCACGGAGGCCACGATGTGTTCGTGGCGGCTGGTCAGCAGGTCTGGCTCGAACGACAACGGCAGCCAGGCCGCCACCGGCTCGGACGCGTCGACGGCGGAGGGCGGAACAAAATCCGGCGGCAGGACGCCGACGATCTCGTAGGCCTGCTGATCGAGCCGAACCGCGCGGCCCACGATCGCCGGATCCCCGCCGAAGCGTCGCTGCCACAGGCCATGACTGATCACGGCCACCCGTCGGCCGTCCATGTCATCGTCCACCAGCGCGCGACCCAGGACCGGGGTGACCGTGAAGACCTTGAAGTACTCCGGCGTGACGGCCTCGGTCAGCACTCGTTCCGCCATGCCGTCGCCGGTGACGTTGCGTCCCTGCGACGTGTAGCCGGCCACGTGTTCGACGCTGGTCAGACGCGAACCATAGTCGCGCAGGCTCGCCGGTGACAACACGGTGCGTTGCGGCGCGCCCGGCTCGGTGGCGGCTCCGGCCTGCGCCGGCAGAGCCGCGATCTCCTCCCACACGGCGATCGTCCGCCGGTCGTCCGTGTACGGCAGCGGGCGCAGCAGGACCGCGTCGACCATCGCAAACACCGCCGTGGTGGCGCCGGTGCCCAGCGCCAGCGTCAGGACCGCCGCCGTCGTGAAGGCCGGCGTCTGCCGCAGATGGCGGATGCCCAGGCGCACGTCATGGACGATCGCGTCGACGACGCGGAAGCCACGGGCATCACGGGTGAGCGCCTGCGCCTGCGCCAGGCCGCCGAGTTCCAGTTGCGCCGCCCTGCGCGCTTCGCCGGCAGACAACCCACGGCGCATGTGGTCATCGATCAGATGCGCCAGGTGGCTCTCCAGCTCGGCGGCCATGTCCGCATCCACGCCGCCCGGGCGCAGCCATTCGCGCAGGCGGGTGAGGAATCGCCGCAGGGCCGTCATGACGCGTCTCCTGACGCGCCCAGGAAGCGGCCCACGACGGACGCCACCCGCGCCCACTTCGCCTCCTCGGCCGCGAGCTGTTTCTGTCCTCGCGGCGTCAGCGCATAAAACTTCGCCTTGCGGTTGTGATCGGACACGCCCCACTTCGATCGGATCCAGCCCTGCTGCTCGAGCTTCACCAGCGCCGGGTACAACGTGCCCTGATTGAGCCGCAGCGCGTCCTGGCTGACCTGCTCGATCCGGCGCGCGATCCCGTAGCCGTGTTGCGGTCCCAGCGCATGCAACGTCTTGAGAATCATCAGCGCCAGGGTGCCCTGCAGGACGTCGGTGCGATCACTCATGTTGGAAAACTACACGACTTCATGTTGAAACACAACAGGAAGGGCACAGGGCAGGGCACAGGGCACAGGGATAAGGGATCATGGATAAAGGACAGGAACCCTGGACCCTGGACCCTGGACCCTGGACCCACGGACCCTGGACCCAAAGACCCTGGACCCGTTAGTCTTCCGGATTCATGCGCTACGTCGAACGGGCGGCCGGGTCTCGACTGCGATCGCTCGTTGACCGTTTCTGGGCACTGGAGACGACGGCCGACGATCCGCCGACGCCGTCGCCGGTCTTACCCGACGGGCACGTCGAGGTGATGGTGCACGTCGGCGCGCCGTTCGCCGAGGTGGGCGCGGACGGCCGCCCACACGTCCAGTCGCGCGTGCTTTATGGCGCCCAGATCCTGGAGGCCGCTCGACTCGTGTCGGCGTCGTCGGGGCTGGTGGTCGGCGCGCGGCTGCATCCCTGGGCGGGCGCCCTGCTCACGGGGGTGCCGCAGCACGAACTGACCGGCGGCATTCATGACCTCTCGGCCATCAACAAGCGAGCGGCCGCGCGGCTGGCGCAGCACCTGGCCGGCCGGGACGATGTCGACGAGGCGATGGCCGCGTTTGAAGGCATGCTGGCGGCCGTGTTCGCCCAGCGGATTGCGCAGGCCTCCGACCTCGTGCCTCCGACGGTGATCGCGGCCACGACCCACGCACAACGGACCGGCGGGCTTGTGCGGGTGGATCAGCTGGCCGCATCCGTGGGACTCAGTACGCGTCAGCTCGAACGGCAATTCGCGCTGCACGTGGGCCTGTCGCCCAAACAGCTGCTGCGCGTGTTGCGGTTCCAGCAGGTGATGGCGGCGCTGCGCGAGCCGGATCCCGGCGACTGGCCCGACCTGGCCGTGCGTCTGGGCTTTTACGACCAGGCGCACTTCATCAATGACTTCCGCCGGTTCACCGGGGAGTCCCCCGGGGCCTGGGCCATCGACGATGATTCGCTGACGGCGGTGTTCCTAACCCGCCGGCTCCGCGAGTGACACGGCGAGCAGCACAATCTGGACCACGCCGGTGCGGGCCGAGTCGATGCGGGCCCATTCCTGCAGCGTGTGGCCCGCGCCGCCGTTGGCCGCGCCGATCGAGACGGTGGGGATGCCCATGAGCACGCCGACGTTGCCGTCGGTGGCGCCGGTGGGATTGGCTTCGCGACCGGCCGGCATCGACACGTCGAGGTACTTCAGGATGTCGATGGCCGTCTGGACCACCGGGTGCGCGCGGCGGTCGGCCAGTTGTTCGGGCCGGCCACCGGCCTCCGAACGCTGAATCCACTCGCGCGTGAACGTGACCTTCTGCCACGCCGCGGCTTCCTCACACGTGGCCATGATGGCCTTGTCGAGGGTCTGCAGCAGATTCGGATCCACCGTGCGCAGGTCGACGGTGAACGTGACCTCCTGGGGAATCGCGTTGACCACCTTGCCGCCGGTCATCATGCCGCCGACGTTGTAGATGGCCGGCACGGGATCGTTGGCCGGCGGCAGCGGGATGTCGTAGATGCGTTCGATGCAGCGGGCGGCCGCGCGCACGGTGTTCGGGCGATCGCGCGAACTCAGCGTGTGCCCGCCGTCGCCGGTGAACGTCATGCGCGACCAGTAGATGCCGAGCGCGCCGTAACTGACCGGGCCGACGCCGCCGTCGACCGCCACGAGCATGTCGGTGATCGCGCGGTTGCGCTCGGCCCAGTAGTACATGCCCTTCAGGCCGATTTCTTCTTCGACCGTGAACAGGAACACGAGGTCGCCGCGGGTCTGGATCTTCGCGGCCTCCAGCGCGCGCAGCGCCTGCAGCTGACCTGAGACCCCGGCCGTGTCATCGATGATGCCCGGCGCGTGCAGGGTGCCGTTGTCCTCGCGGCGCACCTTGAGCGGCGTGTCGAGCGGATGCACCGTGTCCATGTGGGCGGCGAAGACGATCGACGGACCGCCGCCGGTGCCTTTCCGCACGGCCCAGACGTTGCCCATGTCATCCCGCTGCGGAGTCAGCCCCAGCTTGCTGAGCTCCGCCATCACGTAGTCGCCGCGTTTGTCCTCGTGGCCCGACGTCCCCGGGATTTCCGTGAGCCGGATCCACTCGGCCACCTGCGCCTCGAACTCGCGGTCCAGCCAGCTGACGGCCGCCTTGACGTCCGGCCGGGCCGCAATCTCGGGCGAAAACTTGGTGGGGTACGGTCCCTGCTGCGCCAGCACCGGGTGACCGGTCGCCGACACCAGCAGAAGCAGCAGGCACACAGACAACACGTGTCGCATGGGCCCGCATTATAGAATCAGGCCCGGAGTACCTGTGCCCGCCACCACGAAAAAGATCTGCGACAACATCCTCGAGGCCATCGGCCACACGCCCCTGGTCCGCCTCAACCGTCTCACGCGCGGTGTGATCCCGGCCGAGGTCTACGCCAAGGTCGAGACGTTCAACCCGGGCAACTCGATCAAGGACCGGATGGCCCTGAAGATGATCGAGGACGCCGAGCGCGACGGCCGCCTGAAGCCCGGCGGCACGATCATCGAGGGCACCTCGGGCAACACGGGCATGGGCCTGGCCATCGCCGCGGTCGTCAAGGGGTACAAGTGCATCTTCACGACGACCGACAAGCAGTCGAAGGAGAAGGTGGACGCGCTGCAGGCGCTGGGCGCCGAGGTCATCGTGTGCCCGACCAACGTCGAGCCCGAGGATCCGCGCTCGTATTACTCCGTCTCGTCACGGCTCGAGAAGGAGACCCCCAACAGCTGGAAGGCGAACCAGTACGACAATCCGTCGAACGCGAGGGCGCATTACGAGCAGACCGGGCCTGAACTCTGGGACCAGACCGACGGGCGCATCACGCACCTGGTCGTCGGCGTCGGCACCGGCGGCACCATCTGCGGCGCGGGGAAGTTCCTCAAGGAGAAGAACCCGGCCATCCAGGTGCTGGGCATCGATACCTACGGCTCGGTCTTCAAGAAGTACAAGGAGACGGGGATCTTCGACAAGAACGAGATCTACCCGTACGTCACCGAAGGCATCGGCGAGGACTTCCTGCCGCAGAACGTCGACTTCTCGATCATCGACCACTTCGAGAAGGTGACCGACCGCGACGCCGCCATCATGACGCGACGCATCTCGCGCGAAGAAGGCATCTTCGTGGGCAACTCGGCCGGGTCGGCCATGGCCGGCCTGCTGCAGATGAAGGATCGCTTCAAGGCCGGCGACGTGGTCGTCGTGATCTTCCACGACCACGGGACCCGCTACCTGGCCAAGATGTTCAACGATGACTGGATGCGCAAGATGGGCTACCTCGACAAGTCGGGGCTCACCGCGCGTGATCTGGTGGCCGCCAAGAAGACCGTGCCGATGTTGTCGATCGAACACACCGACACGGTGGCCCGCGCCGTGCAGGTGATGACCGAGCACGACTTCTCGCAGATTCCCGTGATGCAGGCGGGTCGCCTGGTCGGGTCGGTCAACGAATCCCGCGTCTACGCCGCGCTGGTGAAGAACCCGGCGATTCGGAGCGAGCCGGTCGAGACGGTGATGCAGCCGGCCTTTCCGTTCGCCGACGTGTCCACCGGCATCGACGCGCTGGCCACGATGATCACCGCCGACAATCCGGCGGTGCTCGTGCGCGACTTCAAGAGCGACGCCACCTACGTCATCACCCGCTCCGACATCGTCCGCGC
>CAYYFE010000023.1:0-61363 GCA_964471115.1 uncultured Solibacteraceae bacterium | reverse complement strand
GGCGCGAGCACCGCGACCACCGCCACCCGCAGGCTCCACGCCGCGTGTCCCACCACACCTCGCATCATGACTCTCCCGTCTTCCTCGTCCGGCCGGTCTTCCCGGTCTTGCGCTTGGCCCGCCCGCTCACGGGCTTGAGTTTGAGCGCCTCGCTGCCCAGCAGCGCCTGCATGGGGTCGACCAGCAGGTCAAACACGTGCCCCTGGCGTGTGCGCAGGAACAACCCGCTGCCATCGGTCAACAGCCGCAAGTCGCCGGCATCGTCCAGCGTTTCCGACAGGCGCCGGCGGAAGTACTCGCGCAGCGCGTCCATCATCTGTTTCAGCCGGGCGTTGTCGAAGCCGCGGTGCCGCAGGTCGGCCAGCGCGATCAGTTCGAGCAGATCCACGGGCGAGTACCGGCGTTCCGTGAACCCGCCCTGTGACGTCTTGCGCGGCGCGATGGACGGCCGGAAGACGCCGGCCTCGTCCCACCACTGCAACTGGCGGCCGGTCAGGCCCGTGAGCGCGGCCACCTCGCGCGCGCTGTACGACGTCTTCAGCTTCATCGCCACAGCGATTCTAACGAGCTTTCACCATGGAGCACATGAAGATCCATGGAGGAATGCAGTGAGGTGACTTGTCCGGGGTTGGGCGCCGCCGGAGGCGGCGGCAGCGCGGCGAGGGGGACGTCGCACGAGAAAGCGTGCAGACAAGGGAACGGCTTTCTCGTGTGACGTCCCCCTCGCCGCGCACGGCCCGGCCCTGCCGGGCCCCAACCCCGGTCATGCATTACTTCATGGCCCTTCGTGGCCTCCATGGTGATCCGTGTGTTGTCACCGCGCGCATGCGTCGGCGGCGTGCGCGCCGGCGAGGTCCTTCTCGGTCACCCCACCCTCCGAATGCGTGGACCAGGTGACCAGCACCTTGCGGTAGGTGACCAGCAGGTCGGGGTGATGGTCGGCCCGCTCGGCTTCGAAGGCCAGCCGGGTCACGAAGGCAATGGCGTCGGGGAACGACTCGAACGTGAACTGCCGGGCCAGCGCATGGCCGTCGGTGTCCCAGCCGGGCAGGGTCCGCAGGGCGGTCTCGAGTTCGTCGGGTGTCAGCAGGGGCATCCGGGGAGTGTATCCTCATGCCCATGAGCGCGAGACCCCTGGACCGTTTTCTGAACGGCATCGAAAAGGCCGGCAACAAACTGCCGGACCCGGCCATCCTGTTCGTCATCGCGCTGGTCCTGGTCTGGATCCTCAGCGCGCTGCTCGCACCGGTGGCCTTCACCGAGATCGATCCACGCAACGGCAAGCCGATTCAGGTGGTGAACCTGCTGTCGGGCGCCTCGATGGCGGCGTGGCTGGCCGGCATGGTCAACACGTTCGTCACGTTCCCCCCGCTCGGCGTGGTGCTGGTCGCCCTGCTGGGCGTGGGCGTGGCCGAATCCGTGGGCTTCCTCAATGCCGGCCTGAAGTGGCTGCTCAACCTCACGCCAAAAGCGCTGCTGACGCCGATGCTGATCCTGGTGGCGTGTCTGAGCCACACGGCGACCGACGCCGGCTACGTGCTGGTCATTCCGCTGGGCGGGGTGATCTTCTACACGGCCGGACGGCATCCGCTGGCAGGCATTGCCGCGGCGTTTGCGGGCGTGTCGGGCGGCTTCAGCGCGAACCTGATTCCCTCGGGCATCGATCCGCTGCTGCAGGGATTCACGCAATCGGCCGCGCAACTGATCGATCCGGCGCGGCAGGTCAATCCGCTCGCCAACTGGTATTTCACCGGCGCATCGACCTTGCTCATCATGGGCCTGGGCTGGTTCCTCACCGATCGCATCGTTGAGCCACGCCTGAGGTCGCTGGCCGTCGATGGCGACACCAAGGACATGCCGACGCTCGAGCCGCTTACGCCGGCCGAATCCAAGGGCCTGATGACCGGCGGCCTGGCCATGCTCGTCGGCATCGCGATTCTCACCTGGTGGGCGCTGCCGGGCACGTCTCCGCTGCGGGCGCCCGACGGGCAGATCACCTCGTTCCAGGCGCCGCTCATGCGGTCCATCGTGCCGCTGATCTTCCTGTTGTTCCTGTTCCCGGCCATCGCGTACGGCCTGGCGGCCGGCACCGTGAAGTCGTCGAAGGACATCGTCTCCGGCATGTCGAAGTCCATGTCCACCATGGGCTACTACATCGTGATGGCGTTTTTCGCCGCGATGTTCACCGACGCGTTCGGCCGGTCGAACCTCGGCGCGTTGTTTGCGCTCAAGGGCGCGAACTTTCTGCAGGCATTGGCGCTGCCGGGCCAGGTCACCATTGGCGGCATCATCCTGGTGACCGCGACGGTCAACCTGCTGATTGGATCGGCGTCGGCCAAATGGGCGCTGCTGGCGCCGATTTTCGTGCCGATGCTGATGCAGGTGGGACTGTCGCCCGAACTCACGCAGGCGGCGTACCGCGTCGGCGACTCGAGCACCAACATCATCACGCCGCTCATGCCGTACTTCCCGCTGGTCGTGGTGTTCTGCCAGCGCTACGTTCGCGGCGCCGGCATCGGCACGGTGGTGTCGATGATGCTGCCGTATTCGTTCACGTTCATCACGGTGTGGACGCTGTTCCTGCTGCTCTTCTGGGCGCTGGGACTGCCGCTGGGGCTGCAGTCGACGTACGTGTACCCATAGCCACGAACTTCACAACGAGACATGGAGAACTGGCAGGCAACCGGGCCGCGAGAGACGACGGGTTGCCCCGCCCGGCTTCCTCCCAGCCCTCCAGTTCTTCATGTGATGAATCTTCCTATCTACGTGCTCGCCAGGCGGCCACGGAATTCGCGGCGCAGGAACCAGAGGTTGAGGCCGACCTGCACGACGATGGCGGCGACCGAGAGCCACCAGACCCAGCGGAGCGCGAAGCCCTGCAGGCGCGCCATGAACAACACGCCACCGATCGTCAGTGTCGTGCGCGCGCCGGAGGCGATGAGCGGCGGTATGCTGTTGCCGATCGCCTGAAACAGGCTGGCCGTTACGAAGATCACGCCCGACCCCACGAAACTCCACGACACGATGCGCAGGTACTCGGCGCCGGTGACCAGCACCTGCGGATCGTCGGAGAACGGCGACAGCAGCACCTCCGGCGCAAAGTGCGCGACCAGCGAGAAGATGAGCATGCCGCCCGCCGCCAGGCCGGCCGCGTCACGGAACGTCGCGCGAACGCGGTGGTGATGTCCGGCGCCGAAGTTCTGCCCGGCGACCGGACCCACCGCCATACCCAGCGCCACGACGGGCAGGAAGCCTGATTGCAGTACGCGCATGCCGATGCTGAAGCCGGCCTGGGCCGCCGCGCCGAACGGCCGCGTGACGGAATACACCACCAGCAGATAACACGCCAGGAACACGAACTCCGTGCCCGCCGGCACGCCGATTCTGAGGATGTCTTTCCAGCGCGACAGGTCCGGCCGCCAGGTCAGCATCGACAGGCGCAGGTACCCATCCCAGCGCGCGAAGTACACCAGCAACGCGAGCATGCCGACGACCACCGAGATGAACGTGGCCAGCGCGGTTCCCGCCACCCCCAGAGCCGGCACGGGTCCCCACCCGAACACGAGCACAGGCGCGAGCGCGAGATTCACCAGCACCGACGCGGCGTGCACGTACATCCCCGGCTGGAACCGTCCCGTCCCCCGCAAGGCCGCGCCCATGCCCACCAGCGAGAACTGCAGGGCCATGGCCGGCAGGAACCAGGTCAGGAACTCGCGCGCCAGGCGCGCGGTGTGCGGATCGGACGCCAGCGCGGCGACGTAGCCGTCACGTGTCGCCCACGTGATCGCCAGAAACAGCACCGCGCACACACCCGAGAGCAGCACCGACTGGGCAAACGTGGCCTGGGCACCCGGTGTGTCCTTGCGGCCAACCGCCTGCGCGATCAACGCGGTCGTGCCGATACCCAGCGCCTGCGAAGCCGCCAGCACGATGAACGTCACATTGCCGCCGACACCCACGGCGGCCACGGCCTCCGTGCCCAACCGGCCCACCCAATACAGATCCACGAGCACGTACAACGTCTGCAGCACCATGCCCACGAGCATGAAACTCGTGGTGCGCAGCAGGTGTCCGGTCAGTGAACCAGTGGTCAAGTCCTGCAAGAGCCCTCCCGGGGTGGGCCATGGTACCCGCATCAGCGCCATTCATCACAATGTCTGACCGGGCCGGGCGGACCGGGGGTACAGTGCCACGCATGCCCCGGGCACGACTGTGCGCCGCCGCTCTTTCACTGCTGGCCTCCACCGCCTGCTGGAACGCCCACGCCACCGGCCTGCTCCCCGCGCAGACCCCGCAGTCGGTGGCACAGGAACTCATCGACACGGACCGGCGATTCGGCGCGGCGGCCGCGGGCACCACGCTCATTCCCGCGCTGACCGCGATGTTCACGCCGGACGTGATCGTGCCGGGGCCGGCCGGCCTGGCGTTCGGTCTTGAAGACGTGACCGCCGCCCTCAACGCCAATCCGCTGAACGCCTCGTCGAAGGTCACATGGGCGCCCGTGCGAGGCGGCCTTTCGGCCGACGGCACGCACGGCTTCACGTTCGGATTCATGACGCTCACGCAGGCCGACGGCAAAGTGGTGCCGCTCAAGTACCTCGCCTACTGGATCCGTCGCGACGGGCAGTGGCGGGTCGCAGCCTACAAGCGCCGGCTGCGCCCCGAGGGCGAGGTGTCCACGGCGATGCTTGCCCCCTCCCTGCCATCGCGGCTGATGCTCTCGGTGGATGGCTCGAGGCTCATGGAACACCAGCGCAGCCTGATTGCGGCTGAGAAGGCGTTTTCTGACGAGGCTCAGCAGATTGGCCTGGGGCCCGCGTTCACCAAATACGGCTGGCCCGACGCGATGAACATGGGCGGTCCCACCGACGCAGGCTTCGTGATCGGCAACGACGCGATCGGCCGCAACATCGGCGGCGCCAGCCCGGATCCCACCAGCCCGGTGTACTGGTCTGCCGAACAAGCCATCGTCTCACCCAGCGGTGACCTGGGTATCACGTTCGGTCACATCGCTCCGCACCCGAAGCCCGGTGCGCCCGCTCAACCGCCCGCGCCGTTCTTCACGATCTGGCGGCGCATCGATGGGGTGTGGAAGTACATCGCTGAGTAGTGCGCAGTGCGGAGTGCGCAGTGCGGAGTGCGCAGTGGAGTGCCCAGTGCGGAGTGCGCGGTGCGTTCAGAACCGCTGAGGATCCGTGACGGTGAAGACCTCATCAGTGACGTCGTCGAGAATGCAGCGGGTGACGACGTCGGCAGTGAGGGGTGCCAGAAGGATGCCGTTGCGGTAGTGGCCGGTGGCCAGGATGATCCGTGGCGCGTCGCGCAGCGGCCCCAGCAGCGGCAGATGATCGGCCGTCGCGGGACGGAGACCGACACGGACCTCCTCGAACGCCGCGGCGCGTGACGCCGGCATGAGCGTGTTGATGGCCTCCAGCAACCCGCGGACGCCTTCTGCGGTCGCCCGCTCATCAAACCCCACGTCTTCAACGGTCGCTCCCACCAGCAGACGCCCGTCGCGCCACGGCACGGTGTAACAGTCCGGTCCCCACACCGACCTTCTGAAATTCATCTCGCTGGCGGGACGCAGTCGCAGGAGCTGCCCTCGAATGGGGCGCACAGGCAACGGCGCCAGACCCGCGACGCGCACGCGTTTGGACCAGGCACCCGCAGCAATGACGACGTGCTCGAATGTGCGCGTGCGGCCGTCCACGGTCACCTCGACGGCCCCGGATCGCGGCATGACGTGCACCACCTCGCGCGGCGTCTCCAGCTGCGCGCCGCGCAGACGCGCGGCCGCCATCAGCGCACGCACAAGCGCCGGCACTTCGACGAAGCCATGATGAGGAATCAGCAGACCGGCCAGCGTGGACGGCCCCAGCGCAGGTTCGCAGTCAAACAGCGCCTGGCCCGTGAGCCAGTCACAGCGGACACCTTCACTGCGCAACCACGCCGCGAAGTCCTGGAGGTGCCGCGCCTGGTCTTCGGTGAATGCGACCTCGAGTGTGCCCGTCCGCTCGTACTCGAAGTCGAGGCCGGCCGCGCGATCGCGGACGCCGGCGGCAAACGCATCCCACAGCGCAAGCGACCGCGCGCCCATCGTGAGCAACGGGCTGCCCGGTTTGGCTTCGACGTACGGACACAACACGCCGGCCGAGGCCTGTGAGGCGCCCGCGCCGGGCGCTCGTGTGTCAAAGACGGTGACTGACGCGCCGCGCGCGGCCAGCGAGTCGGCAATGGCGGCGCCAACCACACCGGCGCCCACAACGGCTATCACGCCGTCATTGTCTCACCTCGCCATCTCGTCACCTCGCCACCTCGTCACCTCGCCATCTCGTCACCTCGCCATCTCGCCACCTCGCCACCAATTAGCCGCCCGGCCGCTTCGGCGGCTCGGGTTTCTTCGGCTCCTGCCACGCGTCCGGCCGCCGTTGACCGCCGAAGCCCCAGTACTCGGGCTCGCGCGGCTTCTCCGGCTCCCGCGGACGCGTCACGACCGGCACATAGACGGGGACGTATTCGCGTTGTGGCTCCACGTGCACCTGCTGCACGACGGTCTGAGTCACCACGACTGGCGGCGGCGCCTCGACCACCGCTCGGCGGTCGGCGTCCCGCACTCTGGGCGCCGGTTCGCGATCGGGCTCCGCCTCCACAACACGATCGGGCGCGGGCGCGGGCACCGGCGGCGGCAGCGGCGGCGGCAGCGGCGCTGCCGGCACCGTGCGAATCATGCGAACCAGGACCGCGTCGGACAGCCCCTGTTTGCGCAGTTCAAGCACATCCATCGGCCCGAGGCGGAACACGGACGCATCGGCATCGATCATGGCGACGAGGACCTCATCGCCGAGCCCGGCCTGGGCCAGCGCGACAAGGTCACGGGTGGTGAGCGTGCCCGGGCCGGTCTGAGCCGCCGACGTGAGCGGAACCCCTGCCAGCAGGGCGATGGTCAGCGTTCTGAGAAGTGGACGCATGCGGGGGACACGTGCAAGGGGCGGGCCAAGGGGGCGGGGGCCCCGCCGCCGGTACAAGGATTGCTACAGTCTTGTGCGAGGTCAGTGTGACAACCAGGGGTGTTGGCGTAGGTCTTCTGGCAGCCGGGCTGGCGACAGCCGCGGTTGCAGCCGTTGTCGTGCTGCGGCAACCCCCGGCGACGGAACCTCCTGTGGTGCTGACCGCGCCCGAAACGCCGGCCCCGGCCCCGGCTCCGGCGGTCGTCGACCAGGTCCCGCAGACAGCACCGCCCGCGCCTCGTCAGGCGGCGCCCCGACCTCAACAGCCGTCGCCGCGGTCCACCGCCGCCGCTCCGGAATCTGCCGCGCCGACCACGACTCCGGCGGCGGATCCGCCCGTGGTGCCACCACCACCCGTGTCATCGCCGTCGTCGACCCCGGTGACACCGCCTCCTCCCCCAGCGGACGCGCCGCGGTACGTACCGGCGGTCGCCGAAGCGCCGCCTGCCGCCCCGGCCGCCACAATCCCCGTCGTGCCCGAGGTGGAGGAACTCACCGTGCCCAAACACGCCGTGATCGGCATCCGCCTCGATGTGCCGATCTCGTCTCGCACGGCGCGGCTGGAAGACCGCATCAGCGCCACAGTCAGTCGCGACGTCCAGGTACAGGGCCGGACGGCCGTCGCTGAAGGCGCACGGCTGGAGGGCACGGTCGTTGAAGTCGACGCAGGCGGCAAGTTCCGGCAACGGCCGCGTCTGGGCCTGCGGTTCGACACGCTGATTCTCACCGACGGCACGCGGCTGTCGATCAAGACCGACACGATCTTCCGCGAAGGCGCCTCGCCTTCGGCCGATGCCACGGCCAAGGTCGGCACCGGCGCGGTGGTCGGCGGCATTCTCGGCGCGGTGCTTGGGGGCAAGAAAGGCGCCGCCATCGGCAGCGCGGCCGGCGGCGCCGCCGGCGCAGCCACCGTGATGCAGGGCGAAGGCGAGCAGGTCGCGCTGCGAGCGGGCGCCGCACTGACGGTGCGCCTCACCGACGACCTGGTGGTGCAGATCCAGCGATAATCAGGGCATATGCCCCTCCTCCTTCCGCTCGTTGTCCTTGGCTTCATCGTCCAGGCCCCCACCGCACAACTCCAGAAAGAGACCATCGAGGGGGTCCGCAACTACACGAAGGTGGACGCCACGATCGGCTGCGCAGGCGCGACCGATCCGAAGGCGCTGGGGGAGGTGGCCAGGCGCGGCTACAAGGCCGTGCTGAATCTGCGCGAGGAAAGTGAGGACGGCGCGCAGATTCCCGAGTCGCGCGCGGCAGCCGAGGCCGCGGGTCTGACGTTTCTGCACCTGCCCTTCCGCGGCTCCGCGCCCGATCCGGCCGTGGCCGAACAATTCCTCAAGATCGTCGTCGACCCGAATCACCAGCCGCTGTTCATCAACTGCGGCTCGGCCAACCGCGTCGGCGCGTTGTGGCTGATCAAGCGGCTGGTGGTGGACAAGTGGCCGCAGGACAAGGCGATCGAGGAGGCCAAGGCCATCGGCCTGTCGAGCGCCGCGCTGGAGAAGTTCGCGCTCGACTTCGCGTCGAAAAAGACGTCGGGTGCCTTTTCCGACCGATGAGCGCCACGGAAAAGGCACCCGACGTTGTTTTCGGGGACATGCCGCCGGAGGAGTTCCGGCAGCATGCGCACACACTCGCCGACTGGGCCGCCGGGTATTTCGCGCAGATCGAGTCGTACCCGGTGCTGTCGAAAGTCGCACCGGGCGACGTGCGACGCGCGCTGCCGGATCACGCGCCTGAACTGCCCGAACCGTTCGCCGATCTGATCGCCGATCTCGATCGCCTGATCGTGCCCGCCTGCACCCACTGGAACCACCCGGGGTTCTTCGCCTACTTCGCGATCACGGGCAGCGCGCCGGCCGTGTTGATGGACCTGGTGTCGTCGGTCCTGAATCAGCAGGCGATGTTGTGGCGCACGTCCCCGGCGGCCACCGAGCTGGAGGAAGTCGCGCTGCGCTGGCTGGCGCGGCTGATGCACCTGCCCGAGGACACCGAAGGCGTCATCTACGACACCGCGTCCATCTCGACGCTGCACGCGCTGGCCGCCGCCCGGGAGGCCGCGATCCCTGACGTGCGCACGAAGGGTCTGGCGGGCCGCAACCTCCCGCCGGTGCGCGTCTACTGCTCCGAACACGCGCACTCATCGGTCGACAAGGCCGTCATCGCGTTGGGTCTGGGTCACGAGTCCTTGCGTCGCATCCCCGCCGATGATCGGTTCAGCATGCGGGTCGATCTGCTCGACGCGGCACTGGCCGAAGACCGGGCAGCCGGGCGGCTCCCCATTGCCGTCGTGGCCTCGGTCGGCACCACCTCGAGCACCAGCGTGGACGATGTGGCGGCGGTCGCGGACGTGTGCGCCCGCGAGCGCCTGTGGCTGCACGTCGATGCGGCCTACGCCGGCGTCATGGCGATGGTGCCCGAGTTCGCCTGGATGCGCGCGGGCTTCGACCGCGCTGACTCGCTGGTCGTGAACCCCCACAAGTGGTTGTTCACCCCGTTCGATCTGAGTGTGCTGTTCACGCGGCGCATGGACGTCATCCGCCGGGCGTTTTCGCTGACACCGGAATACCTCAAGACGTCCGAAGCCGGCGCGGTCCGCAATCTGATGGACACCGGCATCCAGCTCGGCCGCCGGTTCCGTTCACTGAAGCTCTGGGCCGTGCTGCGGTACTTCGGCGCCGAAGGCATCCGCGCGCGCCTGCGCGAACACGTGCGACTGGCGCAGCTGTGTGCGTCGTGGGTGGACGACACGCCCGGCTGGGAGCGCGTCGCGCCGGTGCCGTTCAGCGTCGTGTGTTTCCGGTACGTCGGCGGACCTGCCGGCTCACTCGATGACCTGAACAAGGCCATCATGGAACGCGTGAATCAGTCGGGCGAGATCTTCCTCTCTCACACCGCGCTCAACGGTCAGATCGTCCTGCGGCTGGCCGTCGGCAACATCCGGACGGAAGAGCGGCATCTGCGCCGCGCGTGGCAGCTGCTTACGGAAGCCGCCACTGCTCTGTCCAACTGACGCCGCCATCCTCGCTGCGAAGCGCCACGACGCCATGCGCGGGCATCGGCGCGCTGGCGGGCGACAACAGGCGCAGCAGCGCCGGCAGATGAGGACGATGGCCGACGAGCGCGAGATCCTGCGACTCGCGTTGAATGGCCAGATGCGCCACGGCCGGTGAATCCTCGGGACTGAGGCCCCGCACCATCACGAACTTCGCAAACGGCGCGCAGGCCTGGAGGAAGGCGAATCCCGTCTGACGGCTGCGCAACTTGCCCGAGTGCCAGATGACGGCCGGCGCCGCGCCTTTCGCCTTGGCCAGCTCCGCCATTCGCAACGCATGCGCGTGGCCCTCATCGGTGAGCGGGCGTTGTGGATCCACGAACGGGTCGTGCGCCTGCGCGTGGTGGATGAGGTACAGGTTCACGTCCGCGCCGCGGCCGGCAGCAGCCGCTCCAGGTCCTTGCGAATCACGGCCGGCGAATCGACGGATCCGTACCGCTTCAGCACCTCACCGTCTGGACTGACCAGGAACTTGGTGAAGTTCCACTTGATCGCGCCGATGCCGAGCAGCCCCTTCTTCTCGGACGCCAGCCATTTGAACAACGGATGGCCATCCGCGCCCTTGATCGCGACCTTGGCAAACAGCGGAAAGGTCACGCCGTAGTTCGTCTCGCAGAACGACTTGATGTCGGCGTCCGTGCCGGGTTCCTGTCCCCCGAAGTCGTTGCTCGGGAAACCCAGCACCAGCAGGCCACGGTCCTTGAACTCGCGGTAGAGCGCTTCCAGCCCCTCGTACTGCGGCGTGTAGCCGCATTCGCTGGCGGTGTTGACGATGAGCAGGTGTTTCCCGCGGTACGCGGCCATGGTCTCGCGAGTGCCGTCGTTGCGGGTGACTTCGATGCCAAACATCGGAGACATCAGCGTCCGGGCTCCCGATGGGTGACCGCGAGGTCGCGGTGCAGCCGGGCCAGCAATACCGCCGCGCGTTTGGTCTGCGACGGCAATGTGCGCATGTCGGCCGTCTCGTTCACGGTGTGGCCCCCGCCGCCCATCAGCCCGACGCCATCCAGCATGTACGGGACGTGGTCGGGGACGAACGCGATGTCGGCGGCACCGGCCTTGTCGGGATCGACGGCCACGACCGGCCCGGCACCCACGTCGATGCTGGCCTGGCTGTACCACTGGAGCAACTGCTCGTGGCCGGGCTTCGGGGCCAGCGCGGGATACCCTTCGTCGAACGTGATCGACGCGCTCGTCTGCGGCAGCGACGCCGCCACGATGGCCTCCATCGCCTTCATGGCCTCGGCAAACTGCTGCGCCGAGAGCGCGCGCAGATCGCCGTGCACCACCACCTCTTCGGCGATGACGTTGGTCTTGCCGAACGCGGTCCCTCTCGACTGCGCGGCGTCAAACCCGATCGTGGTCCCGCCGAGCATCACACCTGGATTGAAGGTCAGGTGCGGCTGCCCGGCCAGCTTCTCCCGGAATCCGTTGAGGATGCGGGCGGCCTCGAACGCGGCGCCATACCCGTTCTCGGCGTTGAAGATCTGCGACGAATGCGCGGGCCGGCCCTTGACGCGCAGGGTCCAGTTGGTCACCCCACGCCGGGCGATGACCGCGGTGGCGGGATTGCCGTCGCCATCCTCGAATCCGATGGCGACATCGGCGTCCCTGGCGGCGTTCACGAGGGCCGCGCGCGACACCGCCAGCGGCCGGCCACCCGACTCCTCGTCGCCGGTCATGACCACCGTGATGTTCATCTGATCGAGCAACCCCACCGACCGCAGCGCCTTCAGCGTCTGGACGATGATGACGTTGCCGCCTTTCATGTCGGTGACGCCCGGCCCCCTGGCGGCCGAATCGCTGACGCGCACGTACGTCTGAAACGGGCTGTCGGGTTCGAACACGGTATCGAGATGGCCGATCAGCAGAATCTTCGGCGCGCGGCTGCCCGCCGGCGCCCGGCGTTCGGCCACGAGGTGACCCGCACGGTTGAACGCGGCGCCCTCCACCCAGGTCGTCTGAAATCCCAGCGCATCGAATTCGGCGCGGAAGAGTTTCCCCACCTCGCGCACGCCGTCGAAGTTCATCGTGCCGCTGTTGATGTTCACAGCCTTCTCGAGCAGCGAGATGGCCTGCGCGTTGTTGGCGTCGATGAACGCCACCATCGCGCGTTCGTCGGGAGTGAGGGCGGATTGCGCGCCTGGCGTCGCCATGATCATCATCAGAAGCAGGAGTGTCGGCCGCATCGCCCTATCGTAACTGGTGTCAGCGGACTCGCGGCGTTCGGTAGACTACTGCCGGCCGGAGGGGGGCATGAGACGGACAGCGGCCACGGCGATTGCCGTGGGTGTGATGGCGGGCACCATGACGGGGGTGACACCGCCGGGCCAGGCGCAACCGGGCGTCGATCGCCAGGCCGTGGTCGCGCGCCTCTCGGAGTTGCGGCGGATTCACACGCCCGGCGGCATCGAGGCACTCGAACAGGTGTCGATCGGCGGGGTGCCGCAGTGGGTCTCGATTCGGGGCCACGACCGGACGAACCCTGTCCTGCTCGTGATCCATGGCGGCCCCGGCTCGCCCATGATGCCGCTGGCGTGGGCTTATCAGTCGCCCTGGGAGGAATTCTTCACGGTCGTGCAGTGGGACCAGCGTGGCGTGGGCAAAAACGCCGCGACGGCCGACCGCCAGGCCCTGGCGCCCACGATGTCCGCCGAGCAGCTGGTGGCCGACGCCGAGGCCGTCACGGCCTGGCTGCGCACAAGGCTGCAGACGGACCGCATCCTCGTGATGGGGTATTCCTACGGCACCACGATCGGCACCGCGTTGGCGCGGCGCAAGCCGGAGTGGCTGCACGCCTACGTCGGTGTCGCCCAAATGGCGCCGGGCGGGGATGCGTTCATCTACCAGCGCCTGATTGAGCTGGCGACCGCGGCCGGCCATGACGAGGCCCTGCGAGAGCTTCAGGCGATCGCCCCCTATCCCCGGCCGACCCAGACCATGGCCGACCTTCAACTCGTGCGGAAGTGGGCGCGGGCCTTCAACGGCGGGTGGTACGGCAAGCCGACGTTTGATCTGCTGTTTGCGCTGCCCGACTGGGCGCCGGAGTACACGCAGGCCGACGTCGACGCACAGGCGGACGCGTCGCGTTGGTTCTCACGGGCGGTCATGGCGAATCCGGGCCCTCGCGTTGAACTCAACCAGCAGTTCGCCGTCCCCGTCGTGGTGATCATGGGCCGGCAGGACCTGCACACGCCGCACGAGACCGCGCGTCGGTGGTTCGATTCGATCGAGGCGCCCGCCAAGCGGTTCGTCAGTCTCGAACACGCCGCACATGTGCCGATGCTCGAGCAGCCCGGACACTTTCTGGTGGCCCTGCTCGAACACGTCCGGCCTCTGGCCGGGTCTGCCGCCGCCGTCAACGGCCGATGACCGGCGAGCGTTCATGCACCGGCATGCTACTGCACAATGGCAGCGTATGACCCACACGGACTATCTCTACTTCAACACCAGCCAGCGACAGGAGTTCATCCGCATCACTGACGAGGTGGCGCGCATCGTGGACGCGTCAGGCGTTCGGGAGGGGATGGTGCTGGTATCCGCGATGCACATCACCGCCGCGGTGTACGTCAACGACTGGGAGGATGGGTTGATCCACGATTTCCAGGAGTGGCTCGAGAAGCTGGCGCCCGCGGGGCTGCCCTACCGGCATCATCGGACCGGTGAGGACAACGGCGACGCCCACCTGAAGCGGACGTTGATGGGACACCAGGTGATCCTGCCCATCACCAACGGCCGGCTGGACCTTGGCCCATGGGAGCAGGTCTTCTACGCCGAGTTCGATGGCCAGCGGCGCAAGCGTGTGGTCGTCAAGGTGATGGGCGAGGCGTAGGTCCCGCGGCTTACCGCCAGCCCCACTCCAGGCCGAGAATCGGGAACAACCCCTGTTGCTCCTGAAAGCGCACCGTGTTCGTCCGCCGGTTCCAGGAGAAGCCTGAAAAGTTCTTCCGGTTCGTGACGTTCTGAATCCCGAAGAACACCGTCAGGGGTTTGGTGAACGCGAAGGTGCGCTGGATGCGAAGGTCCCAGCGGAAGTAGGCCGGCGCGCGCTCTCCGTTGACCCGATCGAGATCGAAGATGCCGCGCCGCGCGGTCGCCGACAGCGCCTGATCGAACGGCGTGTACGGCCGGCCGCCCAGGTACGACAGGCGCGTCGACACCTGCCACCGCGGCGTGAGGTCGATACCGCCCGATACGTTGGCGACGAACGGATAGTCGAACGACCCCGGCCGCAGCACATCGTCGAGCCCGGCCTGCTGTGACCGTGCGACGGCAAGATTGGCCTGGCCGAACCAGCGGCCGCCCGCTGCGCGCTCGATGAACAACTCGATCCCTTCCGCGCGGCCCCGCCCCTGGCTGGTCAACGGAAACAGCACCTCGCGCACGTTGAACGTGTCGCCCACGTTGGCCAGCGACAATGTCGGAAACTGCGTCGAGACCGGGTAGTCCGCGTACCGCTTGACGTACGCCTCGAGCGTCACACGCGTCAGCGCGTCGGCCTGGAAGGTGAACCCGGAGACCAGGTGATCCGCGCGGAAGGGCTTGAGCCGCGCGTTCTCAGGGAACGCCGCCAGGAACAGGAAAAAGGGCTGCTGGTAGTACTGGCCGGCACTGACGTTCCACGAGAGGCGATCGCTCAGTCTGACGCCCAGTCCCGCGCGAGGACTGACACGCGAGTGTCCGATGAACTGGTAATGGTCGAACCGGGCGCCTGCCGTCAGGTTGACGCGAGCGGTGACATCCTTGGTCACCTGCGCGTACGCGCCGGTCTGCCACGCCGTGAAGGCGCGATCGAGCACAAAGGCATTGATGCCGGGTTCAATGGAGAACGGACTGTCATCACCCAGCGGCGATCCGGTGTCGTAGTCCAGGCCGAACCGCTTCACGCTGCCGCCAACCTGCACCTTCGTGTTTCGCCCGAACACCGGCAGATATGTCGTCAGGTCATATTTCAGCGTGGTCTCGCTCTCACGAGACCCTTCGGAGAACACGACGGGACCATTGGTGATCAGATCGTCGACAGGAACTTCCTGCGGCGGTACGCCGTCACGCAGCAGGTCCTTCACGGTGGACGTGACACGGGCCTCCGAATGTGTCAGACCGAACAGGCCCACGCCGCGGGTGCCGAAGACCCGCTGCCAGTTGATGCCGGTGGCGCTGCGCCACCCGCGGTAGCGGATGTCGAACTCCGACAGGCCTTCGTCGAGGTCGGTGTCCTCCGTGAGCCCGAGCCGGATGCGGTCGATACCGGTGACGTTGACCAGCCAGAGCCGATCCGTGGGCGAGACGTCGTACACGGCCTTGGCGTTGATCGAATACAGAACCGGGACGCCGCCAAAACCGATGTCCTGCGTGAAGATGTCGAGAAAACTCCGGCGGCCGGAAACGATCCACGAACCACGGCCCTGCGCGATTGGCCCCTCCGCAATGACCCCCGCGCCGGCGAAACCCACGGTGCCCTTCGCGGCAAACCCCTGCCGGCTGCCCTCACGCTGCGCGATCTGCAGCACGCTGGACGCGCGGTTGATGTACGGCGCCGGATACCCTCCGGTCAGGAACGTCACGTCCTGAATCAGCTCGGTATCGAGGATGCTCACCGTGCCGCCGGCCGACGCGAAGTTGGCGAACGCATTGATGTTCGGAATCTCGATGTTGTCGACGATGAAGAGATTCTCGAGCGGGCTGCCGCCGCGGACGATGATGTCGTTGCGGAAGTCGTTGGTGCCGATGACCACGCCGGGCAGTGTCTGGAGGTACCGCGACACGTCCTGCAGCGCGGCCGCGCTGGTCTGGATCTGGTTCGGCCGGACGAGGAAGCCGGAGGTCTTCACCTCTTCCGGTTGACGGAAGGCCGACGCGGTGACTGTCACGGTCTGCTGCACCGCGGCCGGCCGCGGCAGGGTGACTTCCACGATGGCGTCGAGCCCGGCGCGCACATCGACGAGCTCGCTGACGATGCGCGGCTCACCCGGCGGCGTGATCTCGAGCCGGTACTGCCCGGCGCGGACCTCCGTGATGCGGAACCGCCCCGCCTCGTCGGTCACCGCGCACTTGAGCGTGTCCACCAGGCACACCGTCACGGCCAGCGCCGGCTGGCCATCCGCCGCCTGCACCGTTCCGGCCACCGCGCCCACGCCGGCGGTGTCCTGGGCCGCGGCGAACACCGGCGGGAAAAACAGTGCGAAGAAAATTCCCGACACGAAAACGCAGAACCGTTTCATACAAAAGGACTTACGGCGCTGACGACTCGTCGGTTTCTCCAGGCAGCGGGACGCGCGACCCGCGATACTGAATCGTCGTGAAGTGCCGGGCCGCGAACCGATCGAACGCCGCCAGCGCCATCAGCACATCCACATCCGTACAGCCTGGCAACGCGCGCTCACCGGCCACCACGCGGACGTCACGTTGCAGCGCCAGCGCCTGTGTGACGATGTCGCGGGCCTTCGCCAGATCGATTTCGCCGCTGTCGAGGCGCCGCAATGTGAGACAGCGAAACGCGCGGCACGCCGCCGGCCGCTCCGCGTAAACCTGACAACAGCCGCCGTGCAGCGCTCCGCAGGGTTGCGGAAAACTGTCGCCTGGCCCGGCGCCGGCCGGCAGGAGCCCGGCGGCCTTGAGCGGTTCGACCGGGTCCGCCTCGCCAACGCGCACCTCGGAGAAAAAGGTCCCGTCGCAGCAGAGGCCACACGTCACGCACAACGCGGAAGAGTGGTCGGCAGTCACCGACCCCAACGTTACCGCAATCGTGCGTTATTCGTCGCGCAGGGCCACGAGGGGTTCGATGCGCGACGCCCGCCGGGCCGGCAGGTAACTGGCCAGCGCGGCGACGGCGACCAGCAGCAGCGACACGGCGGCGTACACCATCGGGTCGGTGGGCTGCACGTTGTACAGCAGCGTCGTCATCGAGCTGCTGAGCGCCGCGGCGCCTGCCAGACCGATGACCACACCGATGGCGCCCTTCCAGAGTCCCTGCTTGAGAATGAGCGACGTGATATCGCCGCGCGTCGCGCCGATGGCGCTGCGCACACCGATCTCGCGCGTGCGCTGCGAGACGTCATACGCCAGCACGCCGTAGATCCCCAGCGCCGACAGGAACAACGCCAGCACGGCAAACGCCGTGAGCAGCAGCATCACGGCCCGCCGGTTGTCGAACGACGACCCGACCGCATCCGCCAGACTGCCGGCTTCGAACAGCGGCAACGCCGGATCGATTTCCCGCACCTTCTCCCGCAGCGCCGCGATGACTTCGGAGGTCGGCCGGTCCGCCCGCATGAACATCGTCAGGCCACCGGGACGACCCGCCTGCAGCAGCCGATAGATGAACGGATTGCCGCTCTGCTCTTCCACGCCGTTGTGCGGCACGTCGCGGACGACGCCGATGATGGTCGGCCAGTCTTCGGGCCGCTCCGGACGGCCGCCGAACGAGAAGTGGCCACCCACGGCGGATCCATTCGGGAAGAACTTGCGCGCGAAGCTTTCGTCGACCACGAAATACTGGCGGTCCGGCGCCATGTCCGCCTCTTCGAAGAAACGCCCTTCGACCAGCTGCAACCCGAGGGTCTCGCGATACCCGGGCGTGACCACCACCTGGAACGCGCCGGGCTGCGGCGCGCCCGGAGGCAGCGTGTCGTTCTCAAGAACGAAGGCATTGATGCCCAGGCCGCCCTGGAACGGCGTCGCCCCACCCAGCGACACCGACGTCACGCCGGGGATCTCGCGCATCGCCTGCAGCAGGCGCTCGCGAATCTTGAACGCGGCCTCGTCGCTGGCGCGATGTTCGCGCGTCAGCGCCACGCGCGCGGTCACGACGTTGTCGATGTCCAGACCGGTATCCACCTTGAGCGCCTGCGCGAAACTGTGAATCAGCAGACCCGCACCGGTGAGCAACATCAGCGCCACGGCCACCTGCGCGACGACAAGGCCGCTGCTGAGGGCGCGCACGCCGCGGCCTGATGACGCGCCGCGGGACGAACCGCTCTGGATGATGGACGCCAGGTTGGTGCGCAGGATGTGCGCCACCGGAATCAGCCCGATCAGCAGGCCGACGACGGCCGCCAGCCCAATCGCAAAGCCCAGCACGCGGAGGTCGAGCGAGGCAGGCAGCGACTGCGGCAGCATCCGGGCGAGGTAGAAGTTGGTGGCGCGCAGCGCGCCCCATGCCACGCCGATGCCCAGCGCCGCGCCGGCGGTGGTCAGCAGCAGGCTCTCCATCAGGAATTGACGGGCAATCACCAGACGCGAGGCGCCCAGCGACGTGCGAATCGCCATCTCACCCTGGCGCGTGTTCGAGCGCACCAGCAGCAGGTTCGCGACGTTCACGCACCCGATGAGCAACACGAAGGCCACGCCGCCCTGCAGCATCAGCAGCGTGGTCTTCACCGGCCGCACCCGCTGTTCCTGCACGCCGCCCACGTTCATCGTCATGCCCGAACGTTCGACGAACTGCGCGACCGGCGGCGGACCGGCGTCGACGTAGCGCTTCTCGATCGCCTTGGCTTCGGCATCCGCCTGCGCCGCGGTCACGCCGGGCTTGAGGCGCGCGAAGAGCTGGATGTTCACCCCGTACCGGGCCTGCGGATTCTCGGCGGCCGGCGGCCACGCCATGGGAATCATGAACCGCATGCGGGCGTCCATCGCTTCGAGTTCGCGCGGCGCCACGCCGATGATCCGGTAGGCCTCGTCATCGATCCGAAGGTCCTGGCCGATGACCTCGGGATTCTCGTTGTACTGCGATGTCCAGTAGGACCGCGTGAGGATCACGACCTTGTCGTTGCCGATCTGGTTGTTCTCCTTCGTGAAGAAGGTGCCCAGAACGGGTTGGAGGCGCAGGATGCTGAAGACTTCGGCCGTGGCCCGCACGCCCGGCAGGCGTACGACCGAGGTGTTGTCACCGACCAGGCCGTAATAGAAGCTCCAGAGGTTGAGCGCCTCGTACGACGTCGCGTTGCGGCTGTAGTCGAGGTACAGCGGCACGTTGGCGGGCATGCGGTCCAGGCCGGCCTTGGCGGCCGACGTGTACAACTCGACGATCTGCTCGGGCTGCTCGTAAGGCAGCGGCTTGAGCATCAGCGAGTACACCGACGAAAAGATGGCGGTGGTGGCCCCGATACAGAGCGCCAGGGTGAGCAGCGTGGTGGCGGTGATGCGCTTGGTCTTCCAGAGGAGCCGAGCGGCCTGGCGGAGATCGGTCAGAATGGCCATGCCGGACTTATACCGTCCGGGGGCGCCGAAGGTTCCCGGCTCACGACGCTATCGCGCGGAGACGTCTCCAGGCCGGATCCAGCAACCGATCTCGCCCAACGTGGTGCGGACCCGCACCTCCACGCGCTCACCCATCGCGAGGAAGGCGTCGAGCGGCACCCGGCTGGTCAGATCCCGCGGAGCGATTGGCGCGCCAACAAACGTGACGTTATAGACTCCCGGCGGTCGCGACAGGAGTCGCGGCATCGACGGCGGTGGAATCTCGCCCTCGAACGCCCGAAGCGCGCCGGGGTCGGATGGCTCGGTCACATGGCCGGTGACCGTCACGGTCACCTCAGGCGCCAGGTGCACGGCCGTGACGCGGTCCGCGTCGAACGCCTCGCCCCGCTTGGCGGCCTCGCGCGCCGCGCGCATGATCCGCCCCGCCGGCCCAAGCGCCGTGACTTCGTAATAGAACCCCTGCGGAGCCACCGTCGTCCTGCAGGCGGCCTGTTGCGTGCGACCGGCGAAGCCGTCGCGAATCGCCGCTTCAATCTGTTGACTGGTCAACGCCGGCGCCTGTGACGCCGACGCGGAGACAACGACGCCGAATACCGTGGCGACGAACAGTGCGTGCATGGGTGCCCCCCGACCTGAGTATACGCCTCAGCCCTTGCGCGCGAGCCACGTCGCCTCGAGCGCCGGGAGGCCTGAGGCATCCTTGGGACGTCCGGTGGCTTTCTTGCTGGCGATGACACGGTCGAGCGGGAGGATCCGGACGACCACGCCCTCGATCTCGCGTTCAATGGCGCGATCGTACTCGTCGGCGAACCGGCCGAGTCCGTGAGCCGTCAACACGACATCCAGCCGTGAGAGGCCCTCTCCGCCGAACGCCGGCGGCTGCATCCCGAAGCCAGAAATCCAGAATCCCCCGGCCTCACGCGCTGCCAGTCGGACGTCCTCCGACTGCGCGTTCTCGAGCCACACGTCAATGTCCTGTGTCGCAACCGGCGCGCCTTCCAGCACGGCTGCGCTCATGCCGACGATGAGGAACCTGACCCCGCGGGCACGCAGGGCGGCAAACAGCGCGCGTTCAGCGGGCGTAAGTGCGAAGTCGTCCACGGCTCAGCCCCTGTCGCAGACGATCGGCAGGCGATTTCTCGAGACACCTCAAGGCATGGTAGACGTCACCCGGGTCGATGCCCTGATGGCTCGCGGCGATCGCATGAGCTCGACGCCACAACTCCTCGGAATGTCGTGCCCACGCCTGCTCCTCCGGCGTCAGGTCAACGGCGTCCTCCACCTTGACGGTGTCCACACCAGAATTATAGGGCTACCGGCGATACTCCGTCGCCGCCGCCCGGGCGACGAACGTGGCGTGTCACTCCTGGCGCAGGACCGCGGCGACATCCAGACGAACCGCGGCCAGCGCGGGACGGAGGCCGACCGCCAGTGCCAGCGCCAGGATGAGTGCCGAGGCGATCCCGGTCACGAGCGGATCAAGCGGGGCGACCTGGAACAGAAACGCGCGAATCGTTTCGGCGCCGAGCCAGGACAGGCCGAAACCCAGCACGAGCCCGGCACCAACCAGCCACAACGTGTCCCTGAGCAGAAGAGCCCCCAGTTGCCCGCCGGTCGCGCCGAGCGCCGCGCGGATCCCCATCTCGCGCCGGCGCATCACGGCCATCGACTCGGCCACCACGTACGTCCCCAGCACGCTCAACAGCAGGGCGATGGCGCCCAACGCCCCCATCAAGGTCATGCCGAAACGCTGCGGAGCCATGGTGACCATGATCCGCTCGTCGAGGGTCGTCATGGGTTCCGGACGGACACCGGGATCGAGACTCTGAATCGATTCGCTGACGGCCCGCATGGCGGCCGCCACCTGGCCACTGGGTTGGACCACCAGGTCCGGTCCACCACTACCCGGATACACGGGCACCTGATACTGCCGCTCCGGGAGGTACAGCGTCGTCGGCTCGAGGCTGCCCGGCACTCGAATGTCCGGCACCACACCGATGATTTCCGCGTCCTTCATGGTCGAGAACTTCGGGTCCACTCCAATGCGCCGGCCAAGCACGAGACCGGATGGGTCAATGACTTTCGCCAGCGAGTCAGTGACGATCGCCACGGCTGGCGCACCCACACTGTCGCGACTCGTGAACCCCCGGCCGGCGATCAGGCGCAGACCCACGGTGTCGAGATACCCCTCATCGATGCCGACGAGACTGACGAATCGCCCGTCAAGACGACGAGGTTGCCCATCGATGAAGACCTGGCCCGTGCCCTGGTTATGGGACGAGAACGCCACGGCCGAGATCTCCGGTCGGGCCAGCAGCCGGGCTCTGAGGTCGTCGATGAAGACGCGGGCGCGCTCGACGCTGTAGCCAGCGGCCATGGGATCAACGCCGCCCCAGACAAGACGGTTCGTGTCGATGCCCGGATTGAGCGACAGGGCGCGCACCACACTGCTGGCGAAGAGCCCGGCACCGGACACCAGCACCAGAGTGACCGCCACCTGCGCCGTGACCAACGCCGCCCGCGATCGACGGCGCGTCACTGGCGGAGTGGAGCCTGCGCTGGCCCGCAACGCACCACCCTGGCGGCGCCGAAGCGCGAAGGTGCCCGCGATGGCGGCGATCAGCACGATGGTGGCCAACGCAACCCCGGCCGTCCCGGCGAGCACCATGCCGTCGACCGACAGATCGAGCAATTCCAACCGAATGCCGCCTGGGAGACGGAACTGATTCATGGCCGCAAACGCAACGTGACTCACTGGAGCCGCCAGCAGTGTGCCCGCGACCGCGAGGAGGATGCCCTCGACGACAACCCCGCCCGCGAGCCGGGCACGGGAGGCGCCGAGCGCCAGGCACATCACAAACTCCGCGCCGCGCGCTTCTGTGCGAAGCAGCAGCAGCATGCCCACCGTCAGACTGCCGATGGCCAGCATCAGCGCCACCGTGCCACCCAGCAGTGTCGAGAACTTGCGAAGGTCCTGTCGGGCGTCGGCCGAAAGTGCTGCGGTCTCCACATCACGAAGTTCGAAGGTCCGGTCCGCGGAGCCTTGCCAGTCCAACGCGAGGCTGTCGAACCGCTCGGCCATCTGAGCAGGCGGCAGTCCCTGCGGTAGTCGACCGACGAGACGAACCCAGTGCAGCGGCGGCCGATCGCCGTACAGCCCATCCCAGGTGTGGACACGGTCGATGGTGTGCAGCGGCATCAACAGGTCTGGGGACCGGCCCACCTCCAGCGACCTGAAGGTGCGAGGCATGACACCCACGATCGTGGTCGGTTGATCCCGCACCAGGATGGTTGAGCCAATCACTGATGCCTCGCCGTGGAATTCGCTCTGCCAGAAGCGGTGTGAGAGCACGGCCACCAGCGGTCCGTCGACGCGATCCTCCGGCTCCACGAAGAACCTGCCGGCCGCCGGTCTGACACCGAGCACATCCAGGAAGTGTGGAGAGGCAAAGATGATGCTGCGGGGCTGGGCCTCGCCCGTCGCCTTCACGAGCAAAGGGGTACGGGGGCCGATCGAGCCCCACGCGGCCAGGCCCATCAACCCCGCGTTCCGAAGGGCCGCCGCCGTCGGATAGGTAAACCCGCTGGTATACCGCGTCGTGTCGCGGAACGGCGTGCGGTAGCCGACTTCGAAAAGGGTTTCCGGCTCGTGAACGCGCAAGGGATGCAGGAGCACCGTGGAAATCAGCGACCAGGTGGCCGCGGCGGCGCCGATCGCGCAGGCAAGCGTCGCGATCGATGCCATGGTGACGAGCGGCTGCTTGCGGAGGCGGCGTCCCGCGTAGCGGACGTCATCCATCGTCATCACGAGTCCCGCCGCCCACCGCGAACGCGGCGCCCACCACCAGAGGCCCCACGCCAGGGCCAGGGCTTCACGCCAGTACCACAGGCGCGCGCGACCGTGTCCCACAACCCGGACCTGTTCCTGAAATTGCTCGTCCAGATCGCCCAGCACCATGGCGCGGTCATCGGGCGCGACGCGCCTGGCCAGCACCCACTGCGGCAGCGCAGGGACGCGCGGCCCGCTCATCGGTGTCCTCGGTCAGCCACCAGGTCGGCACCGGCCCACATCTGAAGGAAGGCGTCCCTCGCCTCGCGCAACTGCCGGCGGCCGGTCGCCGTCAGCTTGAACATCCGTTTGGCGCGGCCGCCCCGTTCGGCGGTCGCGTCACCCACCCTGGACGCGACCAGCCCCTTCTCCTCGAGCCGCCGCAACGCGATGTAGATGGCCGCCTTGGCCACCGTCCGGCCGGTGCGCTGCGCAATCTCGTTCATGATGGGCACCGAATAACTTTCGCCATCCAGGTGCAGAAGCGCGATCAGGACGAAGTGCTCGACGTCACCGAGGCTTGCTCTAGGCATGCCGGTGATTAGACTAGCAATTATATTCTAATGTCAAGTCCGGCGATTACCGCCGCACGGCCGGCGCCGCCCGCACCGGACGGATGTCCGCCACATAGATGCTGCGGCCGTGCGTGGCGATCACCAGCTCATGGTCGCGCGGATGCACCACGAGGTCGTGGACCGGCACGGTCGGCAGGTTTCCGGAGAGCGACATCCACCGGGTCCCCTGATCGACCGATGCATACACGCCGGCGTCCGTGCCGACGTACAGCACCCGCGGGTCCTCGGGATCCTCAGCGACCACGTTGATGGACTCAGCCGGCAGGTTGCCGACGATCGACGTCCAGGTGCGGCCGTGGTCGCGTGAGATGTACAGATAGGGCGTCAGCTCGTTGAACCGGTATCCGGTCAGCGCTGCAAACACGGTGGCGGCGTCATGACGCGACGCGAGCACACGGGAGACCCAGCGCTCGGGCAACGTTTCGCCGATCCGCGTCCACGTCGCGCCGCCGTCGCGTGTGGCGAACATGCGGCCATCGTCGGCGCCCGTGTAGAGAAGCCGGGCGTCGCGAGGTGATTCGGAGACGCTGGTGATCGTGCCCCAGGGCACGTTGTCCTGCACGGCCGGCGCACTGGTGAGGTCGGGACTGATCGCCGTCCAGGTGTCGCCGCGGTCGCGCGAGCGGAAGACACGCTCGGCCGCGTAGTACATCGTCCGCGGATCGTGCGCGGAGAAAAAGAACGGCGTCATCCAGTTGGTGCGGTACGCCGGTGCCCCCTGCGGCGCCCTGGGCGCGATGGCCTCGGTTCGCCCGGTCGACATCCGCTTGCGGCGCAAGTCGCCGAACTGGTGTTCGTAATAGAAGACGTCCGGATCAGACGGGTCGCGATACGTGAAGTAGGAGTCGCCACCGCCCCACTGGTCGAGGTAGACATGCGCCCACTGGTCGCCGCGATCGTCAGCAATGGTCTGAGCCGACGACCCGAACAGCGCCGCATTGTCCTGCGTCCCGCCGTAGATGGTGTACGGCGTGGCCATGTCGACCGTCACTGCGTAGAACTCGCCAATCGGCAGGTTGTTCAGGTGGAGCCATGACGCCCCGCGGTCGTAGCTCAGGTGCAGACCGCCATCGTTGCCCAGCAGCATGTGGTCGCCGTTGCCGGGATTGATCCAGAGGTCGTGCTGGTCCAGGTGCAGCACCGTGGAGCCGTGCGGCAGCAGGTGCACGAGTGTGCCCTGAATCTGCCGATACGTGCGCCCGGCATCCTCGGACACCATGAACCGGTTGTTCGGCAGGTACACGATGTCTTCGTTGTCGGGAGCCACCTGAATCAGGCAGAAGTCCCAGCCGGTGGCCACCGGCTGGGTGTTGACCTTCCGCCACGTGCGCCCGGCATCGTCCGATCGATAGACCTCGCCGCCGATGCGGTCCGGCGCTCGCGCACCGCCACGGCCGCGCGCCCCCGCTGCGGGCGCGGGGGCGTAGTGGTCGACCAGCGCGTACACCACACGTGGATTGCTGCGCGCGATGGCAAGCCCGATACGCCCGACGTGTTCGCCGGAGGGCAGCCCGGCCAGGCGCGTCCAGGTCTCTCCTCCGTCGGTGCTCTTGTAGGCAGCGCTGCCCGGACCGTGTGGTGTGTGGCCCCAGGCCTTGCGCGACCGGTCCCACATCGAGGCGTACAGCACATTCGGGTCTGACGGATCGAGGGCCAGGTCGATCGCGCCGGTCCGTTCGTTCACGAACAAGGTGCGCTGCCAGGTGCGGCCGCCGTCACGCGTGCGATACACGCCGCGCTCAGGACCCTCGGAATAGAGCCGGCCAATCGCCGCGACCCACACCCGCTGCGGATCGGTGGGATGAATGACCACCTGTGAGATGTGGTGCGTGTCGGTGAGTCCCATGTGGGTCCAGGACGCGCCGGCATCCGTGCTCCTGTACACACCGAGTCCCGGATACGAGCTGCGCGCCATCAGGACTTCACCGGTGCCCACCCACACGGTATTGGCGTCTGAGGGAGCCACGGCAATCGAGCCAATGGAGGTCGTGGCCTCCCGGTCGAAAACCGGCACCCAGGTCGTGCCGTTGTTGACCGACTTGAAGACACCGCCGGAACCCGCGCCTGCGTAGATCGTGGACGGCCGTCCCGGTGCCACAGCGACCGTTTCGATCCGGCCGCCTTGCATGCGAGGCCCGACGGCCCTCCACTGCAACGTGACCGGAGACTCGCGCCGCATCTGTTGATGGTGCCGCCAGGCGTCGAGCCGGGCCTCGGCGCTGGTGACCGTCACCGGCGGCGTGATGGTGCGCGGCCCGGCCGCCGGTGTCTGCTCGAGCGGCGATGCCTGAATCCCCAGACCAAGCACCGCGCACACCACGGCGCCGGCCGTTCCGGCCATCCACCCTCGCCCGACTCGGTTCGTCATGGCGAAGAGCCTACTACTCAGGGGTCCCGGTCGTCGACGACCGCCCTACCAGCGGTACTCCGTCGCGGCGGCGCGGGCGGAGAGCGTGGCGTGGATGTCGTCGGCCACGGCGCGAGGCAGGTACGGCACGTCGATGGGGTGCGCACCCGCGCCGGCGGTGTCGACCGTCACCGAGGCCATGGCCCAGCGGCGATCGAACGGGGACTCCTGCAGCTCCACCGCCTGAATCTTCGGGGTGGGCACCAGCGTGATCGCCTGGGACAACCACCCCGATCGAAACGCCACGAACGCCTCGCCCTCGAACCACCCGAGACTGCGCACGTATTGACGCGCGCCGAACGCGCCGATCGCGGCCAACACGACGGCCGCCGGCGCAACCCAGCGCCAGTCGAACCACACCGCCGCGACCGCGGCCGCGGCCAGGGTCACGTACATCGTCAGTCGCACCCGCCGCGTCACCGCGCGTGGATCGGCAGGCCGCCACGTCACGTCCGTCAGCGACCCACCGGGGACGAGCAGCCGCACCAGATCATCGACGCCCTCCATCCGGATGATGGGCGCCACCCACTCACGGTCCGATGCGCCTGACTGACCTTGCGCGCCGTGCCCACCGGCGGTCTCCACACGAACGGCCGCGCGGCCAGTCAGCAGGTGGCCGGGACTTCTGAGGATCTTGACGGCCTGCACCCGCCGCAGCGGAATGGTGGCGGTCACCCGCGTGAGCGCGCCGTACTCGGTGAACAACTCCTCGCCGCGCCGGGTGAGCGTGAAGCCGTGCAGGCGCACGATGGCCCACACCACCGACAACACGGGCGAGATGACGAACAGCCCGGCGCCGATGGCCGCAAATGTCATCCACGACGCCTGCGGCAATGACTCGAAGCGTTCGAACAGGCCCATTTCATAGAGCAGGCCAACCGCCGCGCCGATGACCACCCAGCCGCGATTGTCGAGCAGCCCCGAGAGCGCGGTGTCGCGCACGGTTAGAGACAGCACGGTCTCGGCCGGAGCCGGCATGGCCGCCGGGCCACCCGCCTCATCGCCGACACCTGACACCACCGCGCCGGCCGCGCGGCCCTCGAACACGCGCTGGCGCATCTCCTCGAGCGCCTCCAGCGGCAGGACACTCAGCGTCGCCTCCGCCTCGCCGCCGGTGCCGGTCTGCACCTGCACGTCGACCACACGGAACAACCGGTGCAACACGTTCTGCTTCGCGTCCACGCTCTGAATGCGCGCGTACGGAATGTGCCGCTCGTTCTTGAAGAACACGCCGGTCCTCACCACAAGCTCTGTTTCGGCATAGCGATACGTGCTGAACCAGTACCGCGCGGTCGCCATGAAGAGACTCGGGATGAGGAAGATCAGGAACCAGTTCTCGACGTCGCCGCCGCGCGATCGCGCGGTGAACGTGGCGAAGATGATGGGCACCAGGAACGTCCGCAGCTCCCCGCCGAGCGCGAACAACACGGTGAGCGGATGAAACCGCCGGTCGTCAGACGGCGTCACGGCCATCCCTGGGCAGCAGCTGATCGCGCAGCGCCAGCGCGGTGTCGCGCGCCAGGCCGGGCAACGCCACACGGGCGTGTTCGGTGCCGGCGGTGTGCACGATGAACGTGCTCAGGCCATGACTCCGTTCAAGCGGCCCCTGCGACACGTCGGTGTGCTGCACACGGGTGCGCGGCACGTTCACGATCCGCCGCCAGACGACCCCGCGCCGGATCTCCAGCCCGTCGGCATCCAGCGACCACGAGGCGTGACGGTACGCGATGGCCGGCCAGCGCCACAGCCACCACGCCAGCGACACGGTCGCCAGCAGCCACCCGGCGCCACCGGTCAGCACCACCCGCCACTCGGGCCGCACGCTCCAGCCCGTGATCGCCAGGACGACCAGCAGGCCGGCGGACACCACGGCCGTGAAAATCAGGCCGACGATGCGCCGGACGTCGATGATGCGGGGATCGAGAGGATTCATGCGGGATAGTCCGGGACGCGAGTGCGGGATTTTCCCCGAATCTACGTCAGAAAGGTCTGGAACGCCAACCGGAAGCCGCCTCGGCAAGGGCACGGATTTCGCACACCCCCAAGTCTATGCCCCGCACCTGGCTTACCGTCGACGGCAACGAAGCGGTCGCCCTCGTCGCCCACCGCACCAACGAGGTCATCGCCATCTACCCCATCACGCCCTCGTCGGCCATGGGCGAGCTGTCCGACGAGTGGTCGTCCAAGGGCAAGACGAACATCTGGGGTCAGGTGCCGGCCGTCATCGAGATGCAGTCGGAGGGTGGCGCCGCCGGCGCGGTCCACGGCGCGCTGCAGGCAGGCGCACTGGCCACCACGTTCACGGCCAGCCAGGGCCTGCTGCTGATGATCCCGAACCTCTACAAGATCGCCGGCGAGCTGACGCCCTTCACGATGCACGTCACCGCGCGGACGATCGCGACGCACGCCCTTTCCATCTTCGGCGATCACTCCGACGTCATGGCGTGCCGCCAGACGGGCATGGCGATGCTGGCGTCGCACACCGTGCAGCAGGCTCACGACTTCGCCCTGATCGCCCAGGCGGCCACGCTGACCTCACGCATCCCGGTGATGCACTTCTTCGACGGCTTCCGGACGTCGCACGAAGTCTCGCGCATCGAGGCGCTGGATGACGATGACCTGCGGGCGATGCTGCCGGACCACCTGATTGCCGCGCACCGGCGGCGGGCGCTCTCGCCCGATCATCCGGTGCTGCGCGGCTCAGCGCAGAACCCCGATGTGTTCTTCCAGGCCCGCGAAGCCGCCAACACGTTCTACCTGGCCTGCCCGGGACTGATGCAGCAGGCCATGGATCGCTTCGCCGCTCGCACCGGGCGGCACTATCGCCTGTTCGACTACGCCGGTCACCCGCATGCGGAGCGCGTGATCGTCATCATGGGTTCGGGCGCCGAAACGGTGGAGACGACGGTCGAGGCACTGGTCGCGCAGGGTGAACGCGTCGGCGTGCTGAAGGTCCACCTCTACCGCCCGTTCAGCGTCGAACACTTCATCGGCGCGCTGCCCGCCAGCGCGAAGGCGATTGCCGTGCTCGACCGCACCAAGGAACCGGGCGCCATCGGCGATCCGCTGTTCCTGGATGTGGTGGCCGCGCTCAACGAAGACGGCCGTCGCCATCCGAAGGTCGTCGGCGGCCGGTATGGCCTGGCCTCGAAGGAGTTCACACCGGCGATGGCCAAGGCCGTCTTCGACGACCTGTCGGCGCCCACACCGAAGCCGCACTTCACGGTTGGCATCCTTGACGATGTGACGGGCCAGTCGTTGACGGTTGATCCCGAGTGGTCCATTGAGCCGGACGACGTCGTACGCGCGGTGTTTTTTGGTCTGGGCGCCGACGGCACGGTGGGCGCCAACAAGAACTCGATCAAGATCATCGGGGAGGACACACCAAACTTCGCGCAGGGCTACTTCGTGTACGACTCGAAGAAGTCGGGCGCGGTGACCATCTCGCACCTGCGGTTCGGGCCCCGGCCTATTCGCGCGCCGTACCTGATCCGGCAGGCGCAGTTCGTGGCCTGTCATCAGTTCGACTTCCTGGACAAGTACGACGTGCTGGGCCACGCGGCGCCGGGCGCGGTGGTTCTGCTCAACTCGCCGTACGGTGCCGAGGATACCTGGAATCACCTGTCCGCTGACGCGCAGCAGATCCTGCTCGACCGGCAGGTGCGGCTGTATGTGATTGACGGGTACCGGGTGGCGCGTGAACACGGCATGGGCACCCGCATCAACACGATCATGCAGGTGTGCTTCTTCGCGATCTCGGGCGTGTTGCCGCGAGAGGAAGCCATCTCGCGGATCAAGGACGCCATCCGGAAGACGTACGGCAAACGCGGCGAATCGGTGGTGCAGGCCAACTTTGCCGCGGTCGACGCCACCCTGGCACACCTGCATCAGGTGCCGCTGCCTGACGCGGTCACGGCCACGCGCCATCCGGCGCCGGTCGTCGCGCCGGACGCGCCCGACTTCGTGCAGCGCGTGACCGCCCGGATGCTGGCCAACCAGGGCGACCTGCTGCCGGTCTCGGCATTCCCCGTGGACGGCACGTGGCCGGTGGGCACCGCGCAGTGGGAAAAGCGCTCGATCGCCACCGAGATTCCCGTGTGGGACGAGGCCCTCTGCATCCAGTGCAACAAGTGCGCGCTGGTCTGCCCGCACGCCGCCATCCGGGCCAAGGTCGTCCGGCCGGCCGCCATGATCGACCGGCCCGACACGTTCAAGTCCGTGCCGTACAAGGGTCAGGAGTACGCCGGCCTGGACTACATCATCCAGGTGGCCCCCGAAGACTGCACCGGGTGTTCGTTGTGTGTGATGGTCTGCCCGGCCAAAGACAAGGCCAATCCGAAACACAAGGCGCTGGACCTGCACCCGCAGCGGCCGCTGCGCGAGCAGGAGCGCCACAACTACGAGTTCTTCCTGTCGCTGCCGGAAGTCGATCGTCAGACGGTGAAAAGCGATGTGAAGAGCACGCAGTTCCTGCAGCCGCTCTTCGAGTACTCGGGCGCGTGCGCGGGCTGCGGCGAGACCCCGTACATCAAGCTGCTGACGCAGCTGTTCGGGGATCACCTGCTGCTGGCCAACGCCACGGGTTGCTCTTCCATCTACGGCGGCAACCTGCCGACGACCCCGTACACCACCAATCGCGACGGGCGCGGACCGGCATGGTCGAACTCGCTGTTTGAAGACAACGCCGAGTTCGGCCTCGGCATGCGCCTGGCGGCGGACACCCAGGCCGAGGAGGCCCGCCGGCTCGTCGCCCGGCTGCGCGACGCCGGCGATGTGCCCCCCGACCTCGCCAACGCGCTACTCGAGGCTCAGCAGTCGACCGACGCGGAACTCGACGCCCAGCGCGTGCGCATCGTCCGTCTGAAGGCCGCGCTGAGCGCGCTGGCGACGCCGGATTCCGCGCGCCTGCTGGTGCTGGCCGATGCGCTGGCGAAGAAGTCGGTGTGGATTGTCGGTGGTGACGGCTGGGCGTACGACATCGGGTACGGCGGCCTCGACCATGTGCTGGCATCGGGCCGTAACGTGAACGTCCTCGTACTCGACACCGAGGTGTACTCGAACACCGGCGGCCAGCAGTCGAAGGCCACGCCGATGGGCGCGTCCGCGAAGTTCGCCGCATCGGGCAAGGCGACCAACAAGAAGGACCTGGCGCTGATGGCGATGGCGTACGGGTCCGTGTATGTGGCGCGCGTGGCGTTTGGCGCCAAGGATGCCCAGACGGTGAAGGCGCTGCAGGAGGCGGAGGCGTATCCCGGGCCATCGCTGGTCATCGCGTACTCACACTGCATCGCACACGGGTACGACATGGCGCACGGTCTCGAGCAGCAGAAGCTGGCGGTCAGCACCGGGTACTGGCCGTTGTTCCGCTTCGACCCGCGACGGGCGCAGGCCGGCGAACCCGCGATGCAGCTGGAATCGGGTCCGCCGCAGGGCGACCTCGGCAAGTACATGCGCAACGAGTCGCGCTTCCGCGTGGTTGAACAGGTCGATCCGGAGCGGTTCAAGATGCTGCTGGCCGGCGCCCAGGCGCACGCCGAGGCGCGGTACGCGCTATATGCGCAGATGGCGAAGAAGGAGGCCTCGTCATGATGGACCTGTCCACCACCTATCTCGGCTTCCGCTTCGCGCATCCGCTGATGCCGGGTGCCTCGCCGTTGGGCGCCGACCTGGATAGCATCCGGCGTCTCGAAGACGCGGGCGCGCCTGCCATCGTGCTGCCGTCGCTCTTCGAGGAGCAGATCCTGGCCGACGACCTGGGCCGGCTGCATCACCTCAGCGCCCACGAAGACGCCCATGCCGAGGCGCGGTCGTACTTCCCGATGGCGGATGAGTTCACGTTGGGCCCGGAGCGGTACCTGGCGCACATTGCGCGGGTGCGCGACACCGTTGATGTGCCGGTGATTGCGTCGCTCAACGGCACCTCGGCCACCGGGTGGCTCGACTTCGCGAAGTCGATCGAACAGGCCGGCGCGCACGCGCTCGAGCTGAACTTCTATCACGTGGCCACACACCTCGATGAGTCGGGCGCCGCCGTGGAAGAACGCCTGCTCGAGATCGTGCGCGATGTCCGCCGGCACGTGCGCATCCCGCTGGCCGTCAAGCTGTCGCCGTACTTTTCATCAGTCGCGCACCTGTCACGGGAGCTGGCGGCCGCCGGTGCCGACGGGCTGGTGCTCTTCAACCGCTTCTATCAGCCGGACATCGATCCCGAGGTGCTGCAGGCCGTGCCGCGCCTGCATCTGTCACATCCCGACGAACTGCTGCTGCGCCTGCGGTGGCTGTCGATCCTGTCCGGCCGGGTCGACGCCTCGCTGGCGGCGTCGGGCGGCGTCCACGACGGCCTCGGCGCCCTCAAGGCCGTGATGGCCGGCGCCCACGCCGTCCAGGTCGTCGCGGCCCTGCTCATCAACGGCCCGAAACACCTGGCCCGAATGCAGCGCGAGCTCTCGCACTGGCTCGAAGAACGCGAGTACGACTCGATGGCCCAGGCCCAGGGCAGCATGAGCCTGCTGCGCTGCCCCGACCCCGAGTCCTTCGAACGCGGCAACTACATGAAGATCCTGCAGACGTGGAAAGTGCGATAGGGACTACCGAATCCTGATGTCCTGCCGTGTCGTGCCGGCCGCCTCGATGGCGATGGCGATCGAGGATTCATAGATCGACTCCAGAAACTCGCGCGACCGCCACTCATCGCTTTCCACGTCGGTCAGCGCGGCGAGGCGATAGGCGCCGGCGGGCAGGCCCTCGAGGCGGTAGCGGCCGTCACCCTGCGGCCGGGTCACCTGGACACGCGGCGACTGCGCGTGCCACAAGGTCCGGTCGGCCGGAAACGCCACGATGTAGTAGTCGGGCGCGGGAACGCCGGCGGCCGACGACAACGTGCCCTCCAGCGCACTCTGCTGATCCGACACGATCAACGACACGTTTGCGATTGAACCCTGCTCGAACGTGATCGGCGCGTCCCTCAGGTCGCGATCGCCCAGTGCGACCCGGCTCAACTTCCACACCTTGCTCAACGCGGCCGGCAGGGTGACGGTGACGTCGTACAGCGCGGGTTGAATGCCGTTCACCTCGAACGTGCCATCGTCATTGACCACGGCGCTGCGGCTGGAGAGTCCCCCGGTGCTGACGCCGTTGACGACCATCGAGGTGCGGTTCCTCACAGGCTGCACCAACACCCGCGCCCCCTTCCATGTGGCCGGCGCCTCGGCCTGGCCAACGGCCTGCAGCGATCCGCTGAACGTCAGTCCCGCCTGCAGCTGCAGGACAATGCCCTCGATGTCGCTGCCGAAGACCGTCACATCGGCGACGGCCCACTGCGTCTGATCGTCGCTGCGAATGGTCGTGCTGCCGCCCGGACCGAACGTCACGCCGCCGCCGCGCGCACTCAGCTTGTAGGTACCGGGCGCCACGGAGGAACACTCGAAGCGGCCGGACTCGTCGATCCGGCTGCAGGATCCGCCGAACCATGAGCGGATTGGCAGAGGCGGCCCTATCGCCTCCAACTGCACCTGTGCCGCGCGTGTCGGCCGTCCATCCATGCCGAGCACGGTGCCTGAGACGCGGCTCATCGACACGAGATCAACCGTGATGTCCACGCCTTCGCGCGTCTGGCCCGGCCCGATGCGAAGGCGTGTGGCCTGCGTCGCCGAAGTCGTGGACGGAAAGTACGTGGGTGCATAACCGACCGTGGGCACCGCAGGCGGGGCCACCGCCTCTTCCGGCAGACCCGGCCGACCCTGCCGCGCCGAGAGCTGATTGACCGCCGCGTCGAACTGCGCCGCGGTACGGCGCTGGGCCGCGCGTTCCACGGACGGCAACGCGCCGACGACATACTCACCCGCGGTCAGTCCGTAAATCCGGTACTCGCCGCGATCGTCGGTCTCGAACCGCGCGACCCCCGACACTCGACCACCCAGCGTCAGGTCTGCCACCGGAATCGCGATGACCTGCGTGTTGGACAGGGGCTCCCCGTCGGCGAGTCTGACGATGCCGGCGATGACGCCGCCGCGCGGCAGCACCACGGCGAGGTCGCCGATGTGCTGGCCCTCCGCGACCACCAGCGTCGTCCCGAGCCGGCCCGGACGTCTGGCACCGTAACTGCTCGTCAGGTGGCCACCCTTCCGCGCCGTGAGTGAGTACCGTCCGGCAGGAAGGCCCTTGAAGGTGAACCGCCCGTCAGCGTCGGCCACCGCACTGTGCGTTTCGATGCCCTCGAGTGACGTCAACGTCACCACCGCCCGACGGACCGGGGTGTTGGTGTCAGCGGACTCCGTCACGCGACCCGCGATGACGGCCGATCCGATCTTGCCGGTCACGGGCGCCACCGGCTGATCCCGCTGCTGCTGGATGGCGAAGGCCACTGGCGACGCCAGGAAGAACACGCACGCGGCGATCGGCAATCTCCCCATCACCGTCCTCCCGTGAGCCGGAGATCCTGCGTCACGGTCAACCCGGGCGTGATGCGAATGCGCATGGCCCTGTCGGCGATGCCAGCCAGGAATGTCGCGTCCTGCCATTTCCCGCGATCGGCGTCGGGCACGGCCACCACGAGGTACTCGCCCGGCACCAGGCGATCGATCCGGTATGCGCCACCGGACCCCACCGACGCGGTGCGAAACAACGTCGCAGACATGCCGAAGTCCTTCCAGAGTGCCGGACTCGCCGGGAAGATGAGAACCGCACCCGCGGTCGCGGCGGCGCCGCCGGCATCGGTCACCAGACCAGTGACGACCGTGGGTTTCGACGACATGTGAATGACAATCCCCGTTACGTCACGAGCGCCATCCACCTCGAGCGGCGTGGTCAGCAGATCACGGCCGTTCCACTCGATGCGCTCGACATTGAAGTTCCCTGCCAGCACCTGGCCAATGAAGTAGCGGCCCGGCAGGACGCCGTCCAGTTCGAAGGGAACCGGTGTCGGGAGCGCCCCGCCTGGTGCCGGCGGCGCGAAGCGGGTTCGGACTCCGATCGACAGGTCGCCATCAACGGGTTCGAGGCGGACCGGCGGCTGCGACGGCATCGAGGCCGGTGGCGCGTCGAGGCCATCCCACCTGAACGTGCCCGACACTCTGACGCCTTCCGACAGCGGAATCACCAAGCCCGTGACGTCACGATCAGCGACAGACAGCGGCATCCGGCCGGCGACGGTCGGCCCGGCGGTTGATCGCGTGGCAAACGAGACGTTCGCCGCGCCAGGCACCTGCCCCATGGAGGTGCTGGTGATCATGATGGCGCCGCGCGGCATCGCCACGTCGGTGACCGACGAGGAGCCGCGCCGGTACTCGGCAAACGTCCGTGACGCGATCAGCGTGTAGTCACCAGCCGGCACGTTCAGGAAGGTGAACACGCCCTGCGCGTCGGTCTGGGTGTACGCGGCTTCGGCCCCCATCGACAAGGCCTCGCTGCCGGCGGGCACCAGCCGGACGGGCAGCCGGGCCACCGCTTCGCCGGCACCGGCCACCTGCCCGGAGACCGTGACGGTGGGCACCAGCGACAGCTGGACATCGATCGCCTCGAGTTGATCGCCGTAGTCAACGGTCAGCCTCGTCGCCGCGGCCACGGACAATGCGGAGGGGTGAAACGCCATCGCGTAGGCCCGGGCGCCGGCGCCTGGTTCGGGCGTGGCGAAATGGCCCACCAGCAGTCCGACCTCGCCGCCGGTGCGCACGATCGCCGGCACGTCCGGAATCGCCGACGTCGCGGCAGCGGCCGGCGGCGGAGCGGTGGCCGGGGTCGGCCGCGCGGGATTGGTGACAGCCGGCAGCGTGATTTGCACGTTCGGGACGTGAATCACATATTCGCCGGGTTCCAGATTCGCCAGGCGATACATGCCGCGGTCGTCGGTGACGTCCGACGGTCCCGCGACCAACTGCCGGCGTCCGGCAATGGTCGCCTCGGCCAGCGCGCGCACGGGGACGCCCACGACGGGATCGCCGAGGTCATCACGCACGGTGCCACTGATGGAGGCCGGCTTCCAGAGCTGAATGTCGGCGCCCTGCAGCCATTGCCCGTCGCGCAAGCCTATACGGACGGTGGCAGTCACCCCAGGTGCGCGGCGATAGCCGCCGGCGATGTACCCAGGGCGTTCCGCCGACAACACGTAGGACTCAGCCGCAGGCAGGTGTGTGAACAGGAACCGCCCACGCGCGTCGGTCATCTGGGCCGGACGGGTGCTGCCGGGCGTCCCAATCACCCCTCCGCCGGCCAACTGCACGAATGCGCCCGATATGGGTGAACCCGTGCGACCGTCCGTCACCACACCACTGATCGCGCCTGTGCCAAATCGCGGACCGGTGACGACCTCACCGGGGCCCTGCGTCACGGTGGTGCTCGACCCGGTGGGCGAAGTGGTGGTCACCACCTGCGGCGTTGCGCGCGCAGGTGTCAGCGCGACCGCTCCGACAAACACGAGCGCGACCGAGCGACGGCGCATGGGCCTCCTCCTGACTCGAACGCTAGCGTCCGACGCCGAGCTTTTCTATCTTCCGGGTCTGCATATTGTAGACATCACCCGGTGACAGGACAAAGTAGGGTTTTTCCCACGGCTGATACAGCCGGGTGTTGTCGTGCACGGCCACTTTCCACTTGCCAATCACTTCGAACCTGTCACCAGTCACGACGATGGCGGTGCCCTCCGACAGACCGATGCCCAGCAGGGTCGGGAACTTCTGGATGACCGGGATCAGGTCGTCCCACCGGTTGCGCGCATTGATGTGCTGGTCGATGGCGGTCCGCCGCAGGAACTCGAAACCCTTCTGATGGTTGGGCTCCGCGGTCATCATCACGTTGGGACCGGACGTGTCGCCGCGCACGAGGTATTCACCCTGAATGGTCGCGCCGGCCGAGCTGCCGCCAATCACGCCGCCACGCGCCAGCACGTTGTGGAACTCGCGATAGGTCAACGTCCCGGCATACGAGTCGACGATGTTCCACTGCCGGCCGCCGTTGAACCAGACGGCATCGGCGTCACGCAGGACCGCCGCAAACGCCTCGGTGTCGGCGACCTTCGGATCGTGCGTGTGCAGCATCCGCACGTTCTTGATGCCGCGTTTGACCCAGGACGCGACCACCTGTGACTCGACGTAGGGACGCACAGTGCCGTCGGCGTTCCGATTGCCGCCGGCCGTCGGCACGATGACGAACGTCTTCTCCACACCGCCGGCCAGCTCGATGAATTTCTCGATGATGCCGGTGCCCTCGGTGGACCCGCCGCCGACGATGACGAGGGTGCCCTTGGCGGGGCCGTATTCGGGTGTTTGACGGGCGCTGAGCGGCAGCGCCAGCACCAGGAGGGCGACAGCAAGGCGCAAGAGATGGGCGGTCATGCGTGGGATCCTACTCTGGTCGGGGTATCCTGCCCGCACTGATGCATTCGCCGGTCAAACTGTCGACCGTGCTGTCGGCCATGTCCTATGCGCTGGACCTGACGGAGGGCCAGCCGATTGGTCATGCCGGCCGCAGTTGCCTGATCGGCATGCGGCTGGCCGGCCAGTTGGGTCTGTCGGCGACGGATCGATCCGACCTGTTTTACGCGCTGCTCATGAAGGACGCCGGGTGCTCGAGCAACGCCGCGCGGTTCTACCAGTTGTTCGGCGCTGACGATCAACCCGCCAAGAGCGCCGTCTGGCGCCGGGACTGGCGGCAGTGGAAACACAAGATTGGCTACACGCTCGAGTACGCCGAACCCGGCGGTTCTCCCGTCGCCAAGGCCAAACGCCTCGTCGCCCTGGCGATGGCGGGTCCGGCAGCCGAACGGGAGTTGTTCCAGATCCGGTGTGACCGCGGCGCCGATATCGCCCGCGAACTGGGCATGTCCGAGGCCTCTGCGGTGGCGATCCGCTGCATGGACGAACACTGGGACGGCGGCGGTTACCCCGAGGGCCTGCGACGCGATCGGATTCCGTTGCACGCCCGCATCATGGGGCTGGCGCAGGTGGTCGAAATCTTCTGGGCGCTCGGCGGTCCCGACGCGGCGCTCAACGTGGCCGGCGAACGAGTGGGACGCTGGTTCGATCCGGAACTGGTCGCGGCTCTCCGCGGCCTGGGCCGTGAAGACCGGCTGTGGCGCGATCTCGCCTCACCCGACCTGCCGCAACGGATCGCCGACGCCGAGCCGGAAGAGCGGGTCATCCCGGCCGATGAGCCGCGGCTCGACCGAATCGCCCACGCCTTCGCTCTGGTTGTCGACGCGAAATCCACCTTCACGTACCACCACTCCGATCGTGTGGCGGACGCCGCCGTCGCCATCGGCCGGACCATGGGACTGTCGGCCGGCGAACAACTGCGCCTGCGTCGCGCAGGCCTGCTGCACGACATCGGCAAGCTGGCCGTCCCCAACCGCATTCTGGACAAGCCGGACAGGCTCGACGACGCGGAATGGGCGATTGTAAAGAAACACCCGTTCTACACCTACGAGATTCTGGAGCGGGTCCCGGTCTTCTCGGAGTTCGCCCTGGATGCCAGCGCGCACCATGAACGGGTGGACGGCAAGGGGTATCACCGTGGCCTGGCCGGCGGCGAATTGTCGCGTGACGCCCGGATCCTGGCAACCGCTGACGTGTTTGATGCCCTGTCTGCCGCGCGGCCGTATCGTGGCGCGATGCCGCTGGACCAGGCCGTCACCATCATCCGCGACGGACGCGGCACGCAGTTCTGCCCGGAGTGTGTGGACGCCCTGTGCACGAGTCCACTGGTGTCAGTCACCGCGCAGTGAGCGCGTGCGCAGCCATCCAGTCTTTCGTCTCGGCAATCGCCGCGGCCACGGCATCCGGCCCGGTGGACTGCGGCGTCAGGCGCGCGCGGACGGCGGCCTCCGGTGTGATCGCCTTGAAGATCCCCTCGTCAAACACGTCGTGATACCGGCGCCAGTCGTCGAGCGACAGCGCCGAGAAGTCACGGCCGGCTTCGTACAGGTCGCGCACGATCCGCCCTGACACCTCGTGCGCGGTGCGGAACGGCAGACCGCGCGCCACGAGATAGTCGGCGACCTCGGTGGCCAGCAGCAGACCCGACGCCGCCTGCCGCATCACGGCAGGTCGCGGCGTCAGAGTACGGACGACGGCGGCGCAGGTCATCAGACAGCCGGCGAGGTCGTCTTCGGCGGAGAACGCCAGCGCCTTGTCCTCCTGCAGGTCCTTGTTGTAGCCAAGCGGCAGGCCCTTCATGGTGGTGAGCCACCCGGTGAGGATGCCAATCGCGCGCCCGGCCTTGCCGCGCACCAGCTCCATGGGGTCGGGATTCTTCTTCTGCGGCATCAGGCTGGAGCCGGTGGCAACCTCGTCGGCCAACTCGAAGAACCCGAACTCTTCCGACGTGAACAGAATCACGTCTTCGGCCAGCCGGCTGAGGCGCGTCATGCACATCGCGCAGGCGTACATGAACGACGCCACGAAATCGCGGTCGCCCGACGTGTCGATGCTGTTGAGGGTGACACGCGAAAATCCCAGCGTCTGAGCCAGCCACGCCGTGTCGATTGCGTAGGCCGTGCCGGCGATGGCGCCCGAACCCAGCGGCATCAGGTCGGCTTCGCGCCGGGCGTATTCGAGTCGATCCCAGTCGCGCCGAAGCGCGGCGGCATACGACAACCACACGTGCGCCACCAGCACGGGCTGGGCGCGGCGCAGGTGCGTGTACGACGGCATGGTGGCCTCACCCGCGCGCTCGGCCTGCGCGACCAGGGCCTCGACCACGCTGACCACGGCCCGCTGCAGCTGGGGAATGCGGCGCCGGAGGTACAGCCGGAAATCCACCGACACCTGCTCGTTGCGCGAGCGGCCGGTGTGCAGCCGTTTGCCCGCGTCGCCAATCCGCGCGACGAGTTCGCGCTCCACGAACGCATGCACGTCCTCGTCATCGGCCGCGTCGAGCATCGACGGATTGGCGTGCACGGCCGCGCGCACCTGATCGAGGCCGTCGACGATCGCCGACGTGTCCGCGGCGGTGAGCACCCCGGCGCGCCCCAGGGCCTGGGCCCACGCCCGGCTCCCCGTGATGTCATCGTCAATCAGCCGCTTGTCGACCGGCAGCGACTTGCCGAAGTCGAAGACCTCGGCGTTGGGCGCGCTGTCGAAGCGCCCGCTCCAGAGATTAGCCAAACGTCACCTCACCGCCGAAACAGTTCGCGCGAATGGTACCCGAGTCGGCCCCCAGCGCGGCCAACGCGTGGTGCAGCACGAACGACGCCGGCGCCTCCTCACGCACGTCGGTCCCGGGGTACTCGAGCCGTCCGACCCCGTGCGCGCCCGCCAGCGTGTCGAGCGAGACAATGACGTCGACCAGCGGCATGGTGACGCCGTTGAGCGCCACGGGCCGCCCCGCATCGAACGTGATGTCGATGAGCGACGGCTCGCGCGGCCAGTCCTCCAGCGCGCGGGTGAGCACAAAACGCGACGTCACCACGCGTCCCCAGAGATTGCGAATCTCGACGATGTCGTCGCCGGCGGCCGGTACGGGAATCCCGCGGGCGCGGCCGTAGTCGATGAGGCCGGCGACGCCCATGTGCCAGTCACGCGCGGGCGCCAGGATCGGCAGCGTGACGCCGGCGGCGCGAATCGCCGCTTCAAGCCCGTCGGCGTCACCGGCGGCACACGCGCTGCCGTGCGCGACCGCGGTCGCACCTTCAATGCCGGCGACCTCGACGAGATGTTTCGCGATGAACGGGCGCGCGAGCGCCGCCGCGCGCGGCTCGGTCAGCGGCCGGCTCCAGGCCGGCGCCACGGCATCGCGGGCAAAGACCTCCCGGAGATCGATGACGTGCGCGCGTGACGCACCGATCCCCAGCGCGCGATCCCGCACGTCGTTGAGGTCGCGCCCCTGCCCCAGGTCCACGGTGACCGTGGCCACCTCGGTCGCGCCATGTTCCAGCAACCACGACAACACAACCGAAGACACCAGGTCCCCGGCGTACGCCAGCACTACTCGTTGTTCAGACATCTACTTCCTGATGACCTCGTTCCAGCGCGCCTCGAGGACGCCCGCCGCGGTCCCTCCGCGGCACACGATGAGAATGGTGTCGTCGCCGCCAATCGTCCCGGCCACTTCGTCGAGACGGGCGCGATCAATGAGGACCGCCACGCTCTGGGCCTGCCCGGGATCGGTTCGCAGCACGATCAGCGCATCCACCCGTTCCAGCCCGCGCACCAAGGTGGCGATGGCCTTCCGCAGCTGCTCGCCCACGGCCGGCGACGCGCGTTCGACGCCGGGCCGAACGTAGGCGCCATCGCCGGCGCGCTTGACCAGGCCTAACTCCTTGAGATCCCTGGAGATCGTGGCCTGGGTGGCCTCGATGCCTCGGGCGGCCAGCCGCACCCGCAGCTCTTCCTGGGAGGCCAGGGCCTCCTGGTCAATCAGGTCGAGGATCTGCGATTGGCGCCAGGACTTCATAGATATTCAGAAACCGTATGCATTATACACGTCCTACAACTAAATACTTGCGATATCCGTCGAATGGTCCGTATACTTACAACTTCTGATGAATACGTATTCATCTCCAGTGCGGGTTGCGATAGCAGGAGCCACCGGGTACGCGGGCCAGGAGTTGTTGACGCTTCTGGCGCGGCATCCGGGCGTGGCCATTACGGCGGCCATGTCGTCGAGTCCGGATTCGTCGGCCCGGCCGATGCCCCGGCTTGCGCGCACGTGGGAAGGGTCAATCGAGCCCCTGAATCGGTCGAAGTTCGCCGAGGCGCAGTTCGTGTTCCTGGCGGTGCCGGAAGCGGCGGCGGCGGATCTCGCGCCCGAAGCGCTGGCGGCCGGTGCGAAGGTCATCGATCTGTCCGGCGCGTTCCGCATCACGGACGCGACGCAGCGCGCGCGGTGGTATCCGGCCACGACGCTGCTGCCCGAGGGTGTGGCGTACGGATTGGTCGAACACAATCGCGCGGCCATCGAGAAGGCTTCTCTGGTGGCCTGTCCGGGCTGTTATCCGACCGCGGCGCTGCTCGCGTTGACGCCGCTCGTGCAGGCGGGGCTGGTGGATCTCACGCGCGACGTGATCATCGACGCCAAGTCGGGCATCTCAGGCGCGGGCCGCACCGCCAGCGACCGCACCCATTTTTCGGAGAATCACGGGTCGATGGCCGCATACGGGGTGCTGGGTCACCGGCACGTGGCCGAGATGGAACAGGCGCTGGGGTGTGAAGTCACGTTCGTGCCGCACCTGGTGTCGCTCGACCGCGGCATCCTCGAGACGATCTACGTGCGCACGACACCGGGCACGACCGCCGCGGCGATTGGTGAGGCGCTCGGGCGCGCCTATCAGCACGCGCCGTTCGTGCGGCTCACGGGCGACGCGCTGCCGGAAATCAAACACGTGGCGTGGACGAACTTCTGCGACATCGGCTGGAAGTACGACGAACCGTCGCGGCGGCTGGTGCTCATCGCGTGCCTGGACAACCTGGTGAAGGGCGCGGCCGGTCAGGCCGTCCAGAACCTCAACGTCATCTGCGGCTTCGACGAACGGACGGGCCTGCGATGAACGGGCCGCTGGTCATCAAGCTGGGCGGCGAACTGATCGAGACCGCCGAAGCACGCGCGTCGTTTGCCGCGATGATCGCCGGCCTGCGCCGGGTCCGGCCCCTCGCCATCGTCCATGGCGGCGGCCGCGCCATCGACGCCGAACTTGGGCGACGTCAGATCGCGCCGAAGAAGGTGGACGGTCTGCGCATCACCGACGCGGCCACACGCGATGCCGTGGTCGCCGTTCTCGCGGGCTCGGCGAACACCGATCTGGTCGCCGCGCTGGTCACGGCCGAAGTGCCGGCGGTCGGTCTGACCGGGGTGGACGCCGCACTCGGCGAAGCGCGCAAGGCCCCGGCGCTGCGCTCGACGGCGGGTGTGGATGTGGATCTGGGCCTGGTCGGAGACCCCGACGAGATTGACCCCGCGCTGGCGGAACTGCTGATGACCTCGGGGTACGTGCCGGTGATCGCCAGTCTGGGCATCGAGCGCGGTCCCGCAGGCGCCGGCATCCTCAACGTCAACGCCGACGTGATGGCCTGCCGTCTGGCCGCGGCGCTGGGCGCCGAACTGATCATCGCCGGCACCACGGCGGGTGTGCTCGACGGGGCCGGCCAAGTGCTGCGCGCGCTCACTCGCGCCCAGATGGACGCGCTCATCGCGGACGGCACGGCCACGGCCGGCATGATCGCGAAACTGCGCGCGTGCGCGCAGGCGCTGGCCGACGGTGTCCCGTCGGTGCGCCTGGTGGACGGCCGCGGGTTTGCGGCAGGCGTCAACCCGGCCGAGGCGCCGGGCACCACCTTGACCGAGACGGAGACAGCGACGGTACACGCATGAGCACGACACTGACGGCTTCGGCCACGATTCAGGAACAGGAAGCCCGGCACATTCTGCCGGTCTACAAACGCACGCCCGTCGTGTTCGAACGCGGCGACGGCATGTATCTGGTCGCCTCCGACGGCCGGCGGTACCTGGACTTCATCTCGGGTGTCGGCGTGGCGTCGCTCGGCCACGCGCATGCCGGCCTGGCCGACGCCATCGCCGCGCAGGCGCGCACCCTGCTGCACACGTCGAATCTCTTCTATCACCCGCTGCAGGCCGAGGTGGCCACCCGGCTGTCCGCGTTGACGGGGCTCGACCGCGCGTTCTTCTGCAACAGCGGCGCTGAAGCCAACGAAGCCTGCCTCAAGTTCGCGCGCCGCTACTGGCACGCCAAGGGCCAGACGTCCCGCACGAAGTACGTCGCGTTCACCCACGCGTTCCATGGCCGGACGATGGGTGTGCTGTCGGTGACGTGGGATGACCACTACCGCGCGCCGTTTGCGCCGCTCATCCCGAACGTCGTGTTCGTCGACACGGCCGATCCGGCGGCATTGACCGCGGCGGTGGACGACACGACTGCGGCCATCATCGTTGAGCCCATCCAGGGCGAAGGCGGTGTGCGGCCCATCAGCGCGGACATGGCGAAGGCGATCGAGGACGCCTGCGCCCGCACCGGCGCGTTGCTCATCGCCGATGAAGTCCAGAGCGGCAGCGGACGCACCGGCCCGTTCCTGCACTCCGAGAAGCTCGGCCTCACGCCCGATCTCGTGGCGCTCGGCAAGGCGCTGGGCGCGGGTGTGCCGGTGGGCGCGGCGATGTTCAGCAACGAAGTCGCCTCGGCGGCGGCGCCCGGCGACCACGGCAGCACGTACGGCGGCAACCTGCTGGCGTGCCGCGCGGCGCTGGTCTTCCTCGATGCGTGGCAGTCGCCCACGCTTCAGGCGTCGATGGCCAGGGCCACGACGCACCTGGGCAAGGCGTTGTGCCAGCTGATGGGCAAGCTGCCGCAGCACATCACGGCGGTGCGCGGCGCGGGGCTGATGATCGGCATCGACCTGGCGTTTGACGCCGCGCCGGTCGTGGCCGCCGCCTTCGAGCGCGGCCTGCTCGTCAATCGCACCAGCACGACGGTCATCCGCCTGCTGCCGCCCTACATCGTCACCGAGCAGGACATCGATACGGCGATGCCGTTGCTGGAGGCCGCGATTGTCGCGGCTGGAGGACAGAAATGACCGACCTCATCATTCGCCAGGCCACCATGGACGACGCGGAGGCGCTGCACACGCTCGTGCAGTCGCATCTGGACGAAGGGCATCTGCTGCCGCGCCACCTGTCGGAGCTGCGCGCGCATGCCGAACGCTTCGTGGTGTGCGAAGTGGGCGGTCAGATTACGGCGTGCGCGGAACTGGCGCCGTTGTCGCAGACGGTCGCCGAGGTGCGGTCACTCGTGGTCTCGCGCGACTTCCGGCGCGTGGGCCTCGCCGCCCGGCTGGTCAACGAGCTGCGGTCGCGCGCGCGCACGCTCGGGTTTGAAACGCTGACGGCCTTCACACACGACGCGCGGTTCTTCGTGCGGCAGGGCTTCTCCATCGTCCCGCACGTGTGGGTGCCGGAGAAGATCATGACGGACTGCGTCGGGTGCCCGCTCTTCCGGCACTGCGAGCAGTACGCGATGGTGCTGCCGCTCGAGGCGCGCCCGATGTACAAGCCGGCCTCGGCGCGCGTGCCGGCCACGCAGGTCGCGTAACCCATGCCGGCGCAGCTCATCGACGGCGGCGTCACGACGCCGGCCGGTTTCGTCGCGGCCGGTGTCCACTGCGGCATCAAGAAGCCGACGCATGCGTGGCCTGAAGACCTGTGCCTCATCGTGTCCACCTCAGGCCCCGTGCCTGCGGCGGCGGTTTTCACCACCAATCAGGCCGTCGCTGCGCCGGTGGTCGTCTCACGCGATCACCTGACGCGGGCCGGCGGCCTGTGCGCCGCGGCCGTGGTCAACAGCGGATGCGCCAACGCGTGCACCGGCGAGGCCGGCATGGCCGTCGCCAAGGGCATGGCCGGCGCGGCCGCCACGGCGCTTGGCGTGGGTGACGAGTTCATCTTCGTCTCGTCCACCGGCGTCATCGGCGTGCCGCTGAGTCTCGAGAAGGTGCGCGCAGGCGTCACGGCCGCCAAAGCCGCGCTGGGCCGGGGCGCGGACGCGGCCGCCACGCGCGCCATCATGACCACCGACCCGTTTCCCAAATCGTGCGCGGCCGTCATCGACACCCCCCGGGGACGCGTGACGGTGGGCGGGATTGCCAAGGGCTCGGGCATGATCGAGCCGCGCATGGCCACGATGCTCGGGTTCCTCACCACCGACGCAAAAGTGGCCCCGGCCGTGCTTCAGACGGCGCTTCGCCGCATCTGCGACGAAACGTTCAACGCCATCACTGTGGACGGCGAATGTTCGACCAACGACTGCGTCCTGCTGATGGCGTCGGGCGCGTCCGGCGTGGAGATCACCGACCCCGCGGATCCGGCGCTGGTCGAACCGCTGCGCGCGGTGGCCGGCCACCTGGCGCGCGAAATCGTCCGCGGCGGCGAAGGCGCCACCAAACTGGTCGCCATCCGCGTCACCGGCGCGGCCTCGCTCGATGATGCGCGGCTGGCGGCGAGGACGATTGCCAACTCGCCGCTCGTCAAGACGGCCATCCATGGCGGCGACCCGAACTGGGGACGTCTGGTGGCCTCGGCCGGGCGGTCCGGCGCGCGATTCGTCCTCGACCGCGCCTCGGTGCGCATCGGCGACGTCGATCTGTTCGTGCGTGGCGTGCCCTACGACGAACGGGCCGACGCGGCCGCCATCGTCCTGCAGCAGAAGGAAATGACCATCACGGTGGACCTGGGCGCCGGCGGCGCGCACGAAGCCACCATGTGGACGTGTGACTTCAGCGCCGAGTACGTCCGCATCAACGCCGAATACCGGACCTAGCCCCAGCCATGATCGTTGAACTGCCATCCCTCGAATCCAAGGACTTCCTCTCGATCCTCAACCTGACGCCTGACGCGCTTGAACAGGCGCTGGCGCTGGCCGCCGTCTTCAAGTCGGAGCGGCTCAAGGGCCGGCCCCATGCGCACGTGCTTGAAGGCCAGCACATCGCGCTGCTCTTCGAGAAGCCGTCGCTGCGCACGCATTCGGCGTTCACGATTGCCGTGCGTGAACTGGGCGGCGACGTGATTGAGCCGGCCTCCGACGTGGCGTTTGGCGGCCGCGAGTCGGCCTCCGACGTCGCGCGCAATCTCGAACGCTGGGTGCCCATCGCGGTCGTGCGCACGTTCGGGCAGGAACGCCTCGAGCGGTTCGCCGCCTCGTCATCACGCATGCGGGTCATCAACGCGCTGACCGACGAAGAACACCCGTGCCAGGCGCTGGCCGACATGCAGGCGCTGCTGGAGCGCTGGGGAACGGTCAAGGGCAGGACCGTGGCGTATGTGGGCGACGGGAACAACGTGGCGGCGTCGCTGGCGCACGCGTCGTTGATGATGGGGATGCACGTCCGGATCGCCACGCCGCAGGGATTCGAGCTCAACGCGGCGCTGGCCGACGCGGGACGTCGTGTCGCCCGCTTCGGCGCAACCCTCACGGAGAGTCACGACCCGGTCGCGGCCGTCAAGGGCGTCGACGCCGTCTACACCGACGCGTGGGCGTCCATGGGCCAGGAGGCGGACGCCGAGCGCCGCGCCGTCATCTTCCAGCCGTTCCAGGTCAACGCCGCGCTCATGGCCGCCGCCGGCCCGCAGGCGCTGTTCATGCACTGCCTGCCGGCCCACCGGGGCCTGGAGGTCACCGACGAGGTCATCGACTCGCCCGCGTCGATCGTCTTCGACCAGAGCGAAAACCGTCTCCACACCCAGAAGGCGCTGCTGGCGATGATGTCGGGCAAATAGAAGGCCGTACCTGAGCCCTGCGCCCTGTAGCCTGTGCCCTCCCTGAGCCCTGTGCCCTGTAGCCTGTGACCTGCAATAATCTCCACCATGCACCCGTGGCATGACGCCTACATTGACGATGCGCAGATAGAGTCCGCCTTTCCCGTCATCATCGAAATCCCCAAAGGCAGCTCCAACAAGTACGAACTCGACAAGGAAACCGGCCTGCTCCGCCTGGACCGCGTGTTGTACAGCGCGGTGCACTACCCGGCCGACTACGGTTTCATCCCCCGCACGTTTTGCGACGATGGCGATCCGCTGGATGCGCTCGTGCTCGGACAGGACCCGGTACACCCCCTCACCATCATGGAAGCCCGCGCCATCGGCGTCATGCGGATGCGCGACGAAAAGGGCATCGACGACAAGATCGTCGCCGTCAGCGTGAAGGACCCGGCGTTTGCGCACTACACCGACAAAAGCCAGCTGCCCCCGCACATCCTGCGGCAGGTCCGGCAGTTCTTCGAGGAATACAAGGCCCTCGAGAACAAGGAAGTCGTCGTGGAAGACATGCTGGGTCCCACCGAAGCGATTCACATCATCCGGGGCGCGCTGGACCTCTACCGCCGGCTGAGGCGCGGGGAGCTGGGACGGAAAAGCTAGAGGGTCCAGGGTCTGAGGGTCCAGGGTCCAGGGTCCGAGGGTCCAGGGTTCGAGGGTGTGCGGAACGACTCATGGTCGGAGCGCGCCGCGTACGTTACAGTTTCCACGGTTCTTTCCCCCTGTCTGGAGGCTCCATTGGCACGTCGACTTGTCCGAACTCTGGTTCTCGGAATGGTGGCGACCGCCCCGTTCCTGGTTCCCACCGCCGTCGCCCGGCTCGCGGGTGAAGCCGCGCCGCCGGCGCAGACGCCCGCCCAGGCGTCCTCGGTGGTGGCCATCCGCAACGCGACGCTCATCACCGTGTCGCGCGGCACCATCAACAACGGCACCATCGTGCTGCGCGACGGCAAGATCGCCGCGATTGGCACCAACGTGCAGATTCCCGCCGGCGCGACGGTGGTCGACGGCACCGGCAAGTTCGTGACGCCGGGCCTCATCGACGCGCACTCGCACATCGGCAACGACGCCATCAACGAAGGCGCGACGGCGGTCAGTTCGATGACCGACATGGGCCAGGTGCTCAATCCGACGGCCATCGCGATTCAGCGCGACCTGGCCGGCGGGTTGACGACGGCCAACATCCTGCACGGATCGGCCAACCCGATCGGCGGCGGCGCGGTCACCATCAAGCTGCGCTGGGGCGTCGAAAAGGGTGAGGACCTGATCTTCGAAGGCTCGATGCCCGGCATCAAGTTCGCGCTGGGCGAGAACCCGAAGCGGTCGGGCGGCGGCGCGGGCGGCCTGCAGGGGAATGCCCTGCCGCGGTACCCCGGCACCCGTCAGGGCGTGGAGTTCGTCATCCGCGACGCGTTCACGCGCGCGAAGAAGTACCAGAAGGACTGGGCCGCCTACAACGCCGCGCCCAACAAGGCCTCGCTCGTGCCGCCCCGCCGCGACCTGCAGATGGACGCGCTGGTGGAGGTGCTCGAAGGCAAACGGCTGGTGCACTGCCACTCGTACCGCGCCGACGAAATCCTGATGATGATTCGGCTCGCCGATGAGATGGGCTTCAAGATCGCCACCTTCCAGCACGTGCTCGAAGGCTACAAGGTCGCGAAGGAAATCGCCGCGCACGGTGCCGGCGCCTCCACGTTCTCGGACTGGTGGGGCTACAAGATCGAAGCGGAAGACGCGATTCCCGGCAACGCCGGCCTGATGACGCACAAGGGCGTCAACGTCTCGATCAATTCCGACAGCGCGGAGCACGCGCGGCGGCTGAACACCGAGGCGGCCAAGTCGGTGCGCTGGGGTGACATCAGCGACGACCAGGCCATCGGGCTGGTCACGATCAACCCGGCGAAGCAGCTGCGGATTGAAGACCGGGTGGGCTCACTCGACGTGGGCAAGGACGCCGACGTGGTCATCTGGAACAACCACCCGCTCAGCACCTACGCCATCGTCGATCAGACGTACATCGACGGCAAGGTGTACTACGACCGGGTGAAGGACCAGGAGCGCATCGCCGCGGCCACGCGGCCCGCGGCGGCCACGCCCGCGGTGACCGGCAACCTGTTCAACGTGACGCCGGAAGCCGGCAAGGTCGTCTACAACGTGAACGGCCCGGCATGGGCCATCACCAACGCGCGGATTCACACGGTGTCGGGCGCGGTGATTCCGCGCGGCACGATCGTCATCCGCGGCAACACGATTCAGGCGGTCGGCGCCAACGTGCCGGTGCCCTCGGGCGCGCGTGTCGTGGACGCGCGCGGCGGCAACGTGTACCCGGGCTTCATCGACGCGCAAACCGACCTCGGCCTGAACGAACCGGGCGTGCGGAACTTCGACGACGTCAACGAAATCCTGACGTTCAACCAGATGCTGCGCACCAAGGTGGCGTATCAGTCCGACAGTGACGCGATCGCGGTCGCGCGCACCGAAGGCATCACGTCGGCGGGCATCTTCCCCGGCGGCGGCATCATCGGCGGCGAAGTGCCGCTGATGAACCTCGACGGTTGGACGTGGGAGGAAAACGTCGTGCGTGGTGCCGCGGGCCAGGCCTTCTCGTGGCCGGGCGGCGGTGGCGGCGGACGCGGCGGGTTCCCGGCCGGCGGCCGCGCCGGCGGCGCGGTCAACTCCGGGCTGCGCGAACTCGAGACTCTGCTGGCGCAGGCGAAGGTGTACGGCCAGAACCCGAACCGGGAGATGAACTGGAACCTCGAACCGTTCCTGCCGATCCTGAACAAGCAGCAGGCGTTTTACATCAGCGCCGGGTCGGACGCGGCCATCACGCAGGCGCTGCAGTGGGCGCAGCGCCAGGACGTCAACGTCGTCATTCGCACCAACCCGATGACGGCGGTGTCGAGCGCCGCAGCGCTCAAGGCGGCCAACGTGCCGGTCATCCTCAGTTCGATTCTCACGCTGCCTCCGGGCGGCGAGGAGACGTTCCACGCCGCCACGTATCAAGCGCCGGCGGAACTGGCGAAGGCCGGTGTGACGTTTGCGTTCTCGAGCGGCGGCTTTGAAACGGTGCGGTTGATTCCCTTCCAGGGGGCGATGGCGGCCGCGTGGGGCCTCGACAAGGCGCGCGCGCTGCAGGCGATGACGCTGGACGCGGCGAAGATTTTCGGCGCCGACAAGCTGGTGGGGTCGATTGAACCCGGCAAGATCGCCAACCTCGTCGTCACCAACGGCGACGCAATGGAGATCCGGTCGCGGGTGCTGCACGTGGTCATTGCGGGCAGGGATGTGCCGCTGACCAACAAGCAGACGGAACTGTTCAACCGCTACATGGGCCGGCAGTAGGAGGACTCGTCATGCGCAACCTGAAAACACTGTTCATTCAGGGCGCCGCGGTTCTCGCTGCGACGCTCACGTTCTCGCTGGCCGGAGGCGCGTCCGCGCCGGCCGGCCTCACCTACGCCATCCGGGGCGCGAAGATCATCACCGTCTCGGGGGCGCAGATTGACAACGGCACGGTGCTCATCCGCGACGGCGTCATCCAGGCGGTCGGCACGTCCGTGACGGTGCCAGTCGACGCGGTCGTCACCGACGGCACGGGCCTGACCGTGTACCCGGGCTTCATCGATCTGATGAGCGGCGCGCCGCTGGGCGAGACCGCCGGTCCGCCGCAGGGCGAATTCGGCGGCCGCGGCGGCGGGGGCGGGCGCGGAGGTGGCGCCGGTGAAGGCACCTTCACGAGCCGTGAGGAAGCCGAGCGCGCCAAGCGCGCGGCCATCCTGCGGCCCGACTACCAGGCGGCCCTGAACCTGGTGGAATCCAGCGACACGCTCAACGCGATGGCCCAGGCGGGCATCACCTCGGTGCTGGCCGTGCCCTCGCAGGGCATCTTCAAGGGCCAGAGCGCGCTGGTGAACACGATGTACCCGCCCGACGATCCGCAGATCAGCACCGTGGCCGACTACCGGCGCGGACTGGCGGTGGTGAAGGCGCCGGTCGCGCAGCACGTCAACATCGGCGGCCGCGGCGGCGGCACGGGTTACCCGAACTCGCTGCTGGGCACGATTGCGTTCACCCGCCAGGGGTTCCTCGACGCGCAGTGGCAGCGTGACGCCACCGCGATCTTCGAGAAAAACGGCGCGCGTGGTCCACGCCCGCTGGTGGAACCGTCACTCGACGCCCTGAAGCCCGCGCTGGCGAAGCAGATGCCGACGGCGTTTGACGCCAACCAGGCGCGCGAGATCGATCGCTCGCTCATCATGGCGAACGACTTCGGTCTCGACCCGATCATCGTGGGCGGTTCGGAAGCCCACAAGCGCATCCCCGACCTGCAGAAGGCCGGCGCGCGCGTCATCCTCGGCGTGAACTTCCAGGCCGGCGGCGGTGGCGGCGGCCGTGGCGGCGGACCGGCCGGCGGCAACATGCAGCAGGCCATCCTGGAGGCCACCAAGACGGCGGCCCGCCTGGCCGAAGCCAACATCACGTTCGGCTTCACCGGCTCGGGCGTCCTGCAGCCGTCGGCGTTCATGGCCAACGTCGTCCGCACGATCAAGGACGGCGGCCTGCCGGCGGCGACGGCCCTGCGCGCGCTGACGCTGGACGCCGCGCGTGTGGCGGGCGCCGCGGATCGCCTCGGCTCGATCGAACAGGGCAAGGTCGCCAACCTGGTCGTCGTCGAAGGCGACATCTTCGAGTCGAACTCGCGCATCCGCCACGTCTTCATCGACGGCCGGCCGATCGAAATCAGCGGCGCCTCCGGCGGCGCGGCGCCGGGCCGAGGGGGACGAGGGGGGCAATAGGTCCGAGGTCCGGCGGGTCCGAGGTCCGGCGGGTTCGAATGGAGCCCCGGGCCTTCAGGCCCGGGGAAATAACGCCGGGGAGTGCGACACTCCCCGGCGTTTTCATTTGCGGCGTAGAATCTCCTCGGTCGCGAAGGAGACCTCCCAATGAAGAGACTGCTCGTCCCCGCCCTCATCGGCCTCATCGTCGTTGCGCCGTCGGCGCAGCAGCAGACGCCGTCAGGCTACCTGACGCCGCCCAAGGTCATCATGGACATCATGGACGCCGAGCCGTTGCCGGGCGTCCTGCTGTCGCCGGATCGGAAGACGATGCTGATGACGCATCGCCGGAGCATGCCGACGCTGGCCGAAGTGGCCTCGCCGATGCTGCGGCTGGCCGGTTCGCGCATCAGCCCGCTGACCAATGGGCCGCACATCCTCAACGGGACGATCGCGCTGACGCTGAAGGACGTGGCGACCGGCGCTGAGCGGAAGCTGGCGCTGCCGTCGGAAGGGTCGTTCAGCCCGAGTTTCTCGCCCGATGGCCGGAAGATCGCGATCACCCACACGGCCGCCAACACCATCCGCCTGCTCGTGGCCGATGTGGCGACCGGCCAGGTGACGACGGTGCTTGACCGCGGCATCAACGGCCTGGGCGGCGGCTGTTCGTGGCTCGATGACTCGACCGGTTTCCTGTGCTCGCTCATTCCGGCGGGCCGCGGCCCGGCGCCGGCACCACCCGTCGTCCCGACTTCGCCAAACATCCAGGAGAACAAGGGCACGGTGGCGGCCGGCCGGACGTACCAGGACCTGCTGGCCAGCGCCTACGACGAGCAGCTGTATGACTACTACTTCACCGCGCAGCCGGCCTGGGTCTCGCTGACGGGCGCGACGACGACCTTCGGACGCCCGGCCATCTACCAGGGCCTGCAGGTCTCGACCAATCGCGAGTACGTGATCGTCACCCGCATCAAGCGGCCGTATTCGTACCTGCTGCCATCGTCGAGTTTCCCGCGCGACGTCGAGGTATGGGATCGCACCGGCCGCGTCGTCCGCGCGATTGCCGACGTGCCGATGGGTGACGTCGTGCCCGTCAACGGCGTGCACCAGGGCGCGCGCAACGCCCAGTGGCATCCGCTCGAGCCGGCGACGCTGCTCTGGGTGGAGGCGCTCGACAAGGGCGACATCCGCAACAAGGTGCCGCACCGCGATCGCCTGATGTCGCTGGCCGCGCCGTTCACCGGCTCGCCGGTGGAAGCGGTCAAGACCACGTGGCGGTTCGGCGGTGTGTCGTTCACCGAGCGCGGCGTGGCCATCGTGGCCGAGAGCGACCGCGCTTCGCGCATGACGCGCTCGTGGATCTACGACAAGGGCTGGTCGTCGACGCCGCGCAAGATCTGGGAAAAGGGCCAGGAGGATCGGTATGCCGATCCCGGCTTCCCGGTGCGCCGTCCGTCGTCGCCGCTCATCATGCAGGTGGGGGACTCGATCTATCTCACCGGCAACGGCGCGTCGCCCAAGGGCGACCTGCCGTTCCTCGATCGCCTCAACCTGGCGACCCTGGCGACCGAACGTCTCTGGCGGAGCGCCGACGATGCGTATGAGTCGGTGGTGGGGCTGGTCGACGACAACGGCGTGCGGGTGATCACGCGGCGCGAGACGTCACAGACGCCGCCCAACTACATCATGCGCGACCGCACGGCCAACACGATGTCGGCCATCACGTCGTTCAAGGATCCGCATCCGCAGCTGTCCGACGTGCAGAAGCGTTTCGTCACCTACAAGCGGAATGACGGCGTGACGTTGTCGGGCACGATCTATCTGCCGCCCAGCTACAAGCCGGGCGAGCGGCTGCCGATGTTCGTATGGGCGTACCCGCAGGAGTTCACCAACGCCGACGCGGCCAGCCAGATCGTGGGCTCCCCCAACCGCTTCACCATCGTCGGCGGCGCGTCGCACCTGTTGCTGCTGACCCAGGGGTACGCGATCTTCGACGGCGCGACCATGCCCATCATCGGCCCCGGCGAGACGGCCAACGATACGTACGTGGAGCAGCTGGTGGCCAGCGCGCAGGCGGCCGTGGATTTCGCGGTGGCCGAGGGTATTGCGGACCGGTCGCGCATCGGCGTGGGTGGCCACAGTTACGGCGCGTTCATGACGGCCAACCTGCTGGCGCACTCCGACATCTTCGCGGCCGGTGTGGCGCGCAGCGGCGCCTACAATCGCACGCTCACCCCGTTTGGGTTCCAGAACGAGACGCGCACGTTCTGGGAAGCGCCGGACGTGTACGCAAAGATGTCGCCGTTCTGGCACGCGCACAAGATCAAGGAGCCGATTCTCCTGATCCACGGCGAACTCGACAACAACTCGGGCACGTTCCCGATCCAGTCGGAACGCCTGTACATGGCGCTGAAGGGACACGGCGGCACGGCGCGATACGTGACGCTGCCCTACGAGTCACACGGCTACGCGGCGCGTGAATCCAACATGCACGTGGTGGCCGAAACGCTCAACTGGCTCAACACGTACGTCAAACGCGTCCCTAACTGACAACACAGTAGGCATGTAGGCATGTAGAGAAATTTTCTTGGCTCTACATGTCTACATGTCTACTGTGCTGACACGCGTACAGCCATTTCAGCGCCGCCGGCAGGCGGCGCCCCCAACTGTCTTCGCTGTGGTCACCGGACGGGTCTTCGCGCCCGCCCAGGTGACCGGCGTCGAGTTGGTCGCGCAGGAGGCGGCGGACCCGGCGGACGGTCATCAGCGCCTCGCGGCCTTCGTGGTGACCGACGTCCATCCAGACGCGGGTGGCTGCCGGCAGCGGCTGCCGGCGCAAACGCCTGAGAATGACCATCTGATCCCACCAGACACTCGGCGACATGATCAGCAGCCGTCCGAAGCGGCCCGGGTACTGCTGCGCCAGCGCCAGCGTGGCCAGCCCCCCGAGAGAAGACCCGCCAAGGGCCAGCGCACCGGGACGCAGGTCGATGTCATACCGCTCGGCCAGGAACGGCACCAGCTCTTCCATGATGAACCGGCCGTACCGCCACGACTGCCCGGCCTGGTCGCGGTCGCCAGCGGTCGGGGTCAGCTCGTTGATGCGCTCCGCTTCCGCATGATCGATTCCTGCCACCACCAGCGGCGGGATGTCCCCGGCCGCCGTGAGTTCCTCGACCGCCTCAGCCACCCGCCAGTGGTGTCCCGGCCGGTGCGCGCGGTCCGGCTCGAACAGATTCTGCCCGTCATGCATCATCAGAAGGTGGCGAGGTGGCGAACTTCCGAGATGGCGAGATTCCGGGGCCCAAACCGTGACGCGACGTGGCCCGGCGATCCAGTTTGACTCAATGTCGTGACGCGTCATCAGTTGACGTAGTATCGGACATCATGCGCCGCGAGTACCAGCGCTGGTTCGCCCGAGGCCTTGGCCGGGACATGGAGCTGTTGGTGTTCGGCCACGCCGGCCGGCCGATGGTGGTCTTCCCGACTTCGATGGGCGCGTTCTTCGAGTACGAGGACCGAGGAATGGTGGGCGCGCTGGCCGAGAAGCTGGATGCCGGCACCCTGCAGTTGTTCTGCGTCAGCACCGTCGACTCCGAGTCGTTTTACGCCCCGATGCTCGCGCCCCGCGACCGCATCAACCGGTACCTGACCTACGAGCAGTACCTGATCAACGAACTCGTCCCCTTCGTCACGCAGATGAACGGGAGCACGACGATGGGCGTGACCGGGTGCAGTTTTGGCGCGTATCACGCCATGACCATGGCGCTGCGGCACCCGGACGTGTTCACGTCGTGTATCACGATGGGCGGCGCCTTCGACGTCATGCGCTTCCTGCATGGCTACTTCGATGAGGACGCGTACCTGCTGTCGCCGCCGCATTTCCTGCCCAACCTGACCGACCCGTGGTTCCTGGACCGGTGCCGGCAGAACAAGTGGGTGCTGGTGACCGGCGAACGCGACATCTGCCGCGCGGACACGGAGCATCTGGCGCGGCTGCTGTCGCACAAGGACATTCCGCACAGCCTGCACGTCTGGGGCGACGGATCACTGCACGACTGGCCGGAGTGGGTGAAGATGGCGCGGGCGTACGTGCCGTAGGCAGGGCACAGGGATCAGGGCACAGGGCACATTTGAACAAGGGATAGCGCGTGAAAACGATTGGCGTGTTGTTTGGGATGGAACAGACGTTTCCGCCGGCGCTGGTGGAGCGGATCAATGGGATGAAGCTGCCGGACGTCCGGGCGGAGGCGGTGAGCATCGGCGCGATCCGGATGGACGAACCGCAGCGGTACCGGGTGATCGTCGATCGCATCTCCCATGACATTCCGTTTTATCGCGCGTTCGTGAAGAACGCGGCGCTGACGGGCACGACGGTCATCAACAATCCGTTCTGGTGGAGCGCCGACGACAAGTTTTTCAACTACGCGCTGGCGACCCGGCTGGGGGTGGCGATCCCGCCGACGGTCATCCTGCCGCACAAGACACATCCGCCGGGCACGACGGACCAGTCGATGCGCAACCTCGAGTACCCGCTCAACTGGGAGGACGTGTTCGCCTACGTCGGGTTCCCGGCGTTCCTGAAGCCGTTTGACGGCGGCGGCTGGAAGGACGTCTACCAGGTCAGGTCGGCCAAGGAGTTCTTTGCGGCGTACGACCAGACGGGCACGTTGTGCATGACGCTGCAGAAGGCCGTGCACTTCAAGGAGTACTTCCGCTGCTACGTCATCGGGCAGGAGAAGGTGCACATCATGCCGTACGACCCGCGGCTGCCCCACGCCGACCGATACGTCAGGAATCCGCCGGCGTACGACCCGGCCCTGCTCGCGCGGGTCGAACGCGACGCGCTGACGTTGTGCCGCGCGCTGGGGTACGACTTCAACACCGTCGAGTTCGCGGTCGAAGACGGCGTGCCGTACGCCATCGACTTCATGAACCCGGCGCCCGACGCCGACCGCCACTCGGTCGGTGAGGCCAACTTCGCCTGGATCATCGATGCGGTGGCGGAGCTGGCGGTGCGAAAGGCCCTGGAGCCGCCGGCCCCGCTTGACCTTCGTTGGAGCGCCTTTCTCAAAGGCTGAGGCCACACCCCGTGACTGAACCCACCTTCACCATCGGGATCGAAGAGGAATACCAGACCATCGATCCGCGCACGTACGACCTGCGGTCGCACATTCAGACCGAGATCGTCGAAGAAGGCAAGCGGCGGATGAAGGAGAAGGTCAAGTCCGAGATGCACCAGTCGGTGGTCGAGGTCGGGACCGGGGTGTGCCGCACGATCAAGGAAGCGAAGGACGACCTCTACGACCTCCGCCGGCAGATGATTGGCCTGACCGAAGAGAACGGGCTGCTGATGGTGGCCGGCGCCACGCATCCGTTCGCGGACTGGCGGGTGCAGGACATCTCGCCGGACGTCCGGTACATGCAGGTGCTCGAGGACATGCAGATCGTGGCGCGCGCCAACCTGATCTTCGGCCTGCACGTGCACATCGGCATCCAGGATCGCGAGACACTCATCCACCTGATGAACCAGATGCGGTACTTCCTGCCGCACCTGCTGGCGCTGTCGACCAGTTCCCCGTTCTGGATCGGCATGAACACGGGCCTCAAGTCCTACCGCTGCAAGGTCTTCGACCGGTTCCCGCGCACCAACATCCCCGACACGTTCAGTTCGTGGGCCGACTTCGACAACTTCGTCCAGCTGCTCGTCAAGACGCGCTCGATCGACAACGCGAAGAAGATCTGGTGGGACATCCGGCCGCATCCGGTCTTCGACACGCTCGAGATTCGCGTCTGTGACCTGCCCATGCGCGTCGAGGAGACCATCGCGCTGGCCGCGCTGATGCAGGCGACGATGGTGAAGTTGTACCGGCTGCATTCGAAGAACCAGAGCTGGCGGGTGTACAGCCGGGCGCTGCTGATGGAAAACAAATGGCGCGCGGCGCGCTACGGCCTCGACGGCATGCTCATCGACTTCGGCAAGGAGCGCGAGGTGCCGGAACGCGAACTCATCCTCGAATACCTCGACTGGGTGGACGATGTGGTGGATGAGTTGGGGAGCCGGGAGGAAATCGAGACGATTCGCTGGATCCTGGCGAACGGCACCGGCGCCGACCGGCAACTGAAGGTCTTCCAGGAATCCGGCGGCGACTTCAAGGCCGTCGTCGACTACATGATCGCGGAGACGCGGCAAGGACTCTGAGGGTCCGGGGTCCTGCGGGTCCGGGGTCCGGCCGGTGCATTGCTCGCCGACCTGCCAAGGCGGACGCTGAAGTAGCGACCGAACGAACACACGGCAACAGCGACGAGCGGTACAATTGTCATTGCCTCATGCGCAGCGACCTCCAGCCCGGCGCCGAAAACGCCATCCGCACGTGCCTGAACATCCGGCCCCACGAGCGGGTCACCGTGATCACGGACCGCAAGACCCGGCATATCGCCGGCGCACTGGTGGCGGAGATCGAGAACGTCGGCGCCGCGTGGCGCGAGTTCGTCCTCGAAGACGAAGCGCCCCGGCCCCTCACGGATCTGCCCGCGTCGATCGCGGCCGACATGGAGCTGAGCCACGTCAGCATCTTCGCCGCGCAGGTCCAGCCGCATGAGCTGCGCTCCCGGATGCAGATGACCGACATCGTCAATCGCCGGCGCATGCGGCACGCCCACATGGTGAACATCACCGACCGCATCATGGTGGAAGGCATGCGCGCGGACTTTCACGCGGTCGACGCGATCAGCCGGCGCGTGCTCGACAAGGTGCGCCAGGCCAGACGCATCCGGGCGACGACACCGGCCGGCAGTGCGTTCACGGCCGACCTGAATCCCGAGTACCGGTGGATCAAGACCAGCGGCCTCATCAGCCCGGAGAAGTGGGGCAACCTGCCCGGCGGCGAGGTGTTCACCACGCCCGGCGAGGTGAATGGGACGTTCGTGATCGACGGCGTCGTGGGCGATTGGCTGTGCGACCGCTACGGCAACCTGAAGGACTCGCCGCTGACGGTGCGCGTGGAGCGCAACCGGCTGGTGGAGGCGTCGTCAGACAACCAGGCACTGCGTGACGACTTCTGGGCCTACACGCACACCGACGACAACAGCGACCGGGTCGGCGAATTCGCCATCGGCACGAACATCGGCGTGAAGGAAGTCATCGGTCACATCCTGCAGGACGAGAAGTTCCCCGGCATTCACATCGCGTTCGGCAATCCCTATGGCGCGCACACCGGCGCGGACTGGTACTCGGCCACCCACATCGACGTGGTCGGCACCCGGTTCGACATCTGGGTGGACGACGAGCCGATCATGGCGAACGGTCAGTTCCTGATCTGACGCCATGATTCCGGCCGAGCGCGCCCGGTTCAACGCGCAATACACCGACGAGGCGTACCACGCCTTCCTGCGCCGGCTCGAGGCACGCGTCGGCGTCCCAATTCCGTTCCGCGTGTCCGAGACGCCCTGTTTCTTTCCGGCCGAACTGATGGCGCGGCTGGTCGACGCGGCGCAGACGATGGTGGCGCAGCTGCTGGGCAACGCGGAGTACCTGAAGGCCGCCGACGCGATGGTGCCAGACCGGTTCCGCGTCGCCAACGGCGAGACTCGCCCCACGTGTGTGCAGGTGGACTTCGGCCTCGTGCGCCAGCCCGATGGCTCGATCGAGGGCCGCCTGGTGGAACTGCAGGCGTTCCCGTCGCTGTACGGGTTCCAGTGGGTGCTGGCGGAAGAAATGAGCTCGGAGGTCATTTCGGGGAGCACAGGCGGAAATGACCTCCGAGCTCATTTCTACGTCCCCCTCATGCGCGACGTCCTCGTCGGCCCGCACGACCCGCGCGAGGTCGTGCTCATGGAGATTCAGCCCGAGCGGCAGAAGACGCGGCCCGACTTTGCGGTCACCGAGGCGCTGTGGGGCATCCGCGCCGTCGACACGATGGATGTCATCAAGGACGGCCGGCGGCTGTTCTATCGGCGCGACGGGGCGCTCACCCCGATCGCGCGCATCTACAACCGCGTGATTCCCGACGAACTCGAGCGCTCAGGCGCGCCGATGCCGTTCGACTACCGCGACGACCTCGACGTGGAATGGATCGGCGGCCCCGACTGGTTCTTCCGCATCAGCAAGTTCTCCATCCCCTGGCTGCGTCATCCGTGGGTGCCCGAAACCCACTTCCTCTCAGACGTGGGCCGGTGGCCCGACGACCGCGACGACTGGCTGCTCAAGCCGCTGTTCTCATTTGCCGGCGGCGGCATCATCTTCAGCCCGTCCGACGCGGACCTCGACGCGATTCCGGCCGACGAGCGCCACCTCTACCTGCTCCAGCGGCGCGTGCCGTTCACACCGGTCATCGAGACGCCGCACGGACCGACGCAGGCCGAACTGCGCATCATGATGGTGCGCGCCGGGGACGGCTATCGCGCGGCGCTGCCGCTGGTGCGCATGGGCCGCGGCAAGATGATGGGCGTCGACCACAACAAGGGCCTGGCCTGGGTCGGCGCGTCCGCGGCGATCGTGATCTGACCCTACGTATGCACGCCCGGCGCTTCGTGGCCGGTGCGTTCGACGTATTCGATGTAGGTGCCCGGAAACAGCAGCGGCTCGGACCCACCCAGCTCGAGCACGCGCGTGCCGAGGCCCCGCAGAAACGATCGATCGTGCGAGACGAAGATCATCGTGCCCTCGAAGTCCTTGAGCGCCGTGATGAGCATGTCCTTGGTCGCCAGGTCGAGGTGGTTGGTCGGTTCGTCGAGGACGAGCAGATTGGGCGGGTACATCAGCATCCGGGCCAGCACCAGGCGCGACCGCTCTCCGCCTGACAGGAACCGGATCTTCTTGTCGACATCGTCTCCGGAGAACTGAAACGCGCCGGCGAGGTTGCGAATGGCGCCGACCGACTCGTTCGGAAAGTCGGCCTGCAGCTGCTCCCAGACGGTCTTGTCCGGATCGAGCACCTGCAGCGCCTGCTGCGCGAAGTACCCCATCTGCACGCTGGCGCCAATCTTCACCTGCCCCGCGTCCGGCTCGAGCGCGCCGGCGACCATGCGCAGCAGCGTGGTCTTGCCCGCGCCGTTGGCGCCCATCACGGCCCATCGCTCGCCGCGCTGAATGGTGAGGTTGAGCCCGTCGTAGATGACGTGATCGCCGTACGCCTTGTGCAGGTCCTCGACCATCACGACCTTGTCGCCCGATCGCGGCGGCTGACGGAAATCGAATTCCACGACCTTGCGCTTCTTCGGCAGCTCGATCTTCTCAATCTTCTCGAGCGCCTTGACGCGGCTC
>CAYYFE010000022.1:0-61775 GCA_964471115.1 uncultured Solibacteraceae bacterium | reverse complement strand
CCCGAGGAACTCGGCATCACCTGGGACCCGAAGACCTTCGCGGTCTAGGGTAGGGCGTTCGACCTCCAGCAAACACCTGAAACGACGCCCCGACAGGAGGCGTAACTGGAGCAGGTCTGGAGTATCCCGTCCTGTGAAGCCCCTACTGCGCCTCGCCGTCCTGCTGTTGGCGGCATTGTCCGGTTCCCTCGCGGCGTCCACGCCCGAGCGGTCATTTGTCATCGAAGAAGCGACGATCGGCCAGGTGCACGCCGCGTTCAAGACGGGCGCGCTGACCTGCACGGCGCTCGTCAACAGTTACATCGCCCGCATCGAGCGGTACGACCGGCAGGGACCGGCGCTCGGCGCCATTGCCAGCGTGAATCCGCAGGCCGCGCGTGACGCCGCGCGGCTCGATCGCGAGTTTCAGACGCGCGGATTGACCGGGCCGCTCCACTGTGTGCCCGTGATTCTGAAGGACAACATCCTCACGGCCGGGTGGGAGACGACGGCCGGCGTGGCGGCGCTGGCCGGGTTCATTCCCGATCACGATGCGACGGCCGTGACGCGGCTCAAGGCGGCAGGCGCGATCCTGCTGGCCAAGGCCACCATGCCCGACCTGGCGCTGAACACGTTGACGACCGTCAACCTGCTGCACGGGCCCACGCGGAATCCCTACGGACTCGACCGCGTGCCCGCCGGATCAAGCGGCGGAACGACCGTGGCGATCGCGGCGAACTTCGGTCTGGTGGGACTGGGCACCGACACCGGCGGGTCCGTTCGCGGTCCGGCGGCGCATGCCGCGGTCGTGGGTTTGCGGCCGACGTTCGGATTCAACAGCCGCGCCGGCGTCGTGCCGCTCGATGTGGACTCGGACACGGTGGGGCCCGTGGCGCGCACGGTCGAGGATGTCGCGCTGGTGCTGGATGTGCTGACCGGGTGGGACCCGGCCGATCCGTCGACCGAAGCCGTGCGGCGGCTGGGCACCGTGGCGCCATCCGCCGCGCAGCTGCACGTCGGGCTCGACGGTATCCGCATCGGAATCCTCTCGCAGGCCTACCATGGGGGACCGCGGAAAATCGATGGAGAGGTGGCGGGGCTGTTTGCCCGCGCGTTGAACGACCTGTCGAGTCTCGGCGTGCAGGTCGTCGACACCGTCACCCTGCGTCCACTGCCGAACCTGCCCGCGATGCACCGGTGCCGCGGACTGCGGTACAACCTCGACGAGTTTCTCGCGCGGGAAGGTGCCGGCGCGCCGGTCCGTTCGTTCGACGAGATCGTGGCCAGCGGGCGATACCACCCGAGTCTGGCCTCCGAACTTCGGCTGATGCAGTCCACGCCCCATGACGGCCCTGACAGTCAGGCGTGTCGTGACGCGGCCACCTACCGCGCCGCCGTCGTCGCCGTCCTCACGGCGGCCATGGACCGCGACGATCTGGACGCCCTGGTGTACCCGACGTGGAGCCAGCCGCCGCAGCGCGCCACCCAGATCGACCTGCCCTCTTCGGGGCAGACCATGCGATTCGCGTCGGCCACCGGATTCCCCGCGGTCACTGTGCCGATGGGCTTCACCGCGGAGGTGCTGCCGGTCGGGCTCTCGCTGCTGGGGCGGAAGTGGGACGATGCCGCGTTGTTGCGGCTGGCGTACGCCTACGAACAGGCCACCCGGCACCGTCGGCCCCCCTTGACCGCGCCGCCGATCCGGTGCCTGTGCCCGGAAATTCACTGAACGCGTCAGGCGCGGACGACCGTCGCCATGTAACACCCCGGCTTGGCGTTGTGCACGTGCAGGTACGCGACGCGCGCGTCCTCGAACATCGCCGTGATGGCGTCCGCCAACCGCGCCCCTTCCGTCACGCCGGCGTTCACCATCAGGCCGGACGCGTCGTAGGCGCGTAGCGATGACAGTCGGTGGCCGAAGAACGCCGGCACCTCACCGGGACTTGGCGTCGCGGTCACGGCATCGGGCCGGATGAAGATGGGCCCCGCCGCCCGATACGGGCCGGCGACGTCGTGGTGCGTGTGCGAGAGCGCCAGCACGCGCTCCCCGATGGCCGCGTCTTCGAGACTGACGCGGCACGGATACCCCGGGTGTTCATCGACGGTGACCCAACGGGCGTCGCGTTCGGCGAGCTGCTCGTCGGTCATCGACCCCAGCGGGGCAAAGGTCTCGGCGTTCAGGGCCACGAAGCGAAAGGTCGGCGCATGCATGGCCCCATCGTCTTCTGCCGCGCCAGATCCGTTCCACCGGAATCCGGACGAGCAATTCGCGGGCTGGCGCCTACTGGATCTTCACGGCGCTGATCAGCCAGACCTTGTCGGACTTGCCGCAGTCGACGTCGCCCTGGCATTCGGCCGCCAGCACGTTGGCTTCCTCCCACGTGAGCGAGACCTTCCGGCCGACCAGCGACGTCTGTTCGCAGATGTCGAAGTCAGCCATCTCATGCACCGGGTCGCCCTGATCGGGCTTCAACGTGATGTAACACGCGACGTCGCCGGCTTGCAGCTCGGTCACCGTACCGCTGGCGAGCTTGCCGGGCGGCGCGGTCGGGGCGGGTGCCGCCGGTGGAGCCGCCACCGGAGGCTCGGGCGCGTTGGCCTCATCGCACGACGACAGGGGAATCAGGAGACAGACCAGAAGGAGCCAACGGCTGGGGCGCTGCATGGTGCGACGAAGTCTACCTGGAAATCCGGAGGTCCTGCCGCGTCGTGGCGCCGGCCTTCACGTCGATGGCGACGGACGCATCATGGAGTGACTCGAGGAACTCCATCCGTCGCCACTCGTCGTCCTCGACATCGGTGACCGCCGCGAGGCGATAGGTTCCCGCCGGAAGGTCGCGCGCGCTGAACGCGCCGTCCAGGCTGGGCCGCACGACCTGGACACGCGGTGAGGTCTCGTGCCACAACGCCCGGTCAGCCGGAAAGATGACGATGAAGTAGTCGGTGGCCGGCGCGCCTCCGGCGGTGGACAACGTGCCGGTGACCGCAGAGCGTTGTGGCGAGATGCCGATGACGACATCGCGCAGGTCACCCGCGTCCATGCGGATTGGCTGATCGCGGATGTCGACGCCCTCTCGCGTGATGGACTGCACACCCCAGGTGCCGGCCAGCGCCGGCGGCAACGTGACGCTCAGTTCCCACGACGCGGCGTGGAGGCCGGTCACGGCGAAGGCGCCGTCGGCTGCGACGGTCACCGAACGTCTTGGGGGCGCCCCTGTGCCTCGCGGCGTCATCGTGACTTGGGCGCCGGCCAGTGCCGGTGTCGCGTCGGGAGCGAGGGCCACCAGCCGGCCCGACAAGACACGTCCCTCGCCCAGAGAGATCGCGAGGCCGTTGATGTCGTGTCCGTCCACGATGACCGTCTCGGTGGCCCAGTGCACCTGGTTGGCATCGTTGGTTTCGACGCCACCGTCGCGGAACGTGACGCCCCCGCCGCGAGCCGTCAGCCGGTACGTGCCGGGTGGCAGTTGGTCAAAGACGAATCGTCCCGAAGCGTCGGGGCGCCGGTTCGACGTGACCGCAGCGGCCGAGGCCGGCAGCGGCGGCCCGACCGGCTCCAATGCCAGCGACACCGCCTGCGTGGCCTCGCCGTTCACGCCGCGAACCGACCCCGAGATGCGCGCCAGCGGGAACGGCGCGATCTGCATGTCGATGCCGTACTTCGTTTCCGCGCGGCCGACCTGGACTATGGTCGCGTGCGCGGCGACGGCCGTCCCGGGAAAGTACACCGGTGCATAGCCGCGCACCTGCGGTGGTGCCGAGGGTGACGGCGCGACGGCCACGCCTGCCTGCCGCGCGGCCAGCCGCTGCAGCAGCGCGTCGTTCTCGGCACGCGTGCGCTCCAGAGTCTGGGTGCGGGCCAGCGGCGGCAGCGCCGCCACCAGGTACTCACCCGGCGCGAGGCCCCAGATGCGATAGTCGCCCTGGTCGTCGGAATGAAACACGCGGGCGCGCGAGTCGAAGGCCCCGCCGCCGGTTCGGCCCGCCGGAATGGCGATGACCTGGGTCTCGCGAAACGGCGCGCCGTCAGGTTGGGTCAGCCGCCCCGTAATCACACTGCCCCTGGGAAGAACGAGCGACAGCTCCGGCAACGATTGGCCGGCGGTCACCACCAGCGTCACGCCTGGGCGGCCCGGCCGTTTGGCGCCATAACTGTTGGCAAGGTACGCCGCTTTCTGCGCGGTCAGCGTGTACCGCCCCGCCGGGACGCCCCCAAGCGAAAACCGGCCGTCGCGATCGGTGACCACGGCGAGGCCATCGCCCCCACTCGACGGCTGCAACATCACCAACGCATTGCGCACCGGCGCCGGCGTTTCGGCATCGTCGACCACACGGCCGCTGATGTGCCCGGCGGGAGCTGGGGTTTGCGCCAGCAGCAGCGATGCCAGCACCACCGGCACGACGAAGGCCTTCATCGGCCACCGCCAATCATCGTCAGGGCGACGGTTGTGGGCACGGCAGGCTCCACGCGCACCTTCGTGGCGCGTGGCGCCAGCGTCGCCAGGAAGCGGCGGTCGAACCGGCGGCTTCGATCGTCGTTCGGCACCGCGGCGACGAGGTAGTCGCCGGGCCGCAGATGCGCACTGCTGAACGCGCCGTTCGCAATGGTCGTGATGCCAAACCGCGGCGCGCTGAATCCCACGTTGTCCCACTGGGCCGGCGCCGGAGGGAAGAAGAGCACGGCGCCCGTACTGACCGGCTGGCCCTTCTCGTCCCGGGCGGTTCCATTCACCACGGCCGGCGTCGTCGACACGTGGATCACGACGCCCGAGATGTCTTCGTCGCCGGTGACCTCCAACGGAGATGCGGCGAGATCACGCCCACGCCACTCGATGCGAGTCACGTAGTTGCCCGGCACACCCAGTGCGATCGACAGGCCGCTTGATTCGTTGGCCGCGACGAAGTACCGGCCGGGCAGGACACCCGGAATTTCGAAGGGCATGGCACCGTTTGCCTCAGCGAGGATGAATCCGGCCTGTGGTGCGCCGAGCGCGGGCGTGCCGTCGGCAGGGTCGAGCCAGACGCCAGGGACCCCTGCGCGAGTCGGCGCGCCGGCCTGGCCGTCCCACACGAAGTGGCCCGAGACCGTGACGCCGGCCGTGAGCGGCACGGACAGCGACGTCACATCACGGTCGACGACCGCGACGGCCAGTTGTCCGTGACCCGCAGCGCCGCTGCGCCCCCTTGGAGAAAACGCGATGCCGGGCGCGCTCGCGATGAACTGTCCCGACATGCTGCGGTCGAAGGCATACCCGCGCTCGGGGAACACCTCCGAGAATCCGCCAGTCGCGCCGCGGCCGCTCTGCGTGAGGGCGCCCTGCAGCCGGCTGGCCGTCAAGGTGTAGTCGCCCGGCGGGACGTTGAGGAAGGTGAAGTCGCCGTTCGCCCCGCTGAGGGTCATGGCGACTTCACTGCCGGGGCCGGAGGCTTCGTCACCGACGTGCGACAGCCAGACGGGCATGCTGGCCACGGACTCGGGGCTGCCGGTCAGCGTGCCTGACACCCTGTACGTCGGCGCGAGTCGCAACTGCACATCCACTCCCACGCGCGCATCGTCGCGCCCCAGCGTGATCGGTGCGGCGTCCGTGCGGGTCGCGGATGACGGGTGGTACGCCATCGGATATACGCGGCCCGCCACGCCGGCCGTGGGGAAGTGGCCGACGATGGTGGAGACCCCGTCGGCCGCCGGCGCGAGTCCCAAGGCGCGCTGCGTGCCGGCCGGCGGGCGCAGCGTGCCGCCGCGGACGGTGACCTGCACGCTGGGCACCTGCACGATGTACGGGCCGGGCGCCAGTCCGCCGGCGCGATACATGCCGCGGTCGTCCGTCTCACCGCTGAAGGCGCGCGCCGGGTAGGTGGTGGCGCCGAGTGACACGACCTGGAGCACCCGCACGGGAATGCCGGCGACGGGATCGCCGTGTTCATCAAACACCGTGCCGCTGATCGATGACGGGCGGTGGAGGTGTAGGGTGACGTCCGGCACCCACTGCTGGTCGGTCAGGCTCACAGCGGTCGACGAGAACACGCCCGTCGTGGCGTCAGCGCCGACGACGAAGTCGGGATGGGACGCTGACACACGGATCGATCCTGCAGGCAAGTCGGGCAGGACGAATCGACCGAGGTCATCGGTGAATACCCGCGGCGGGGGCACCTGACCCACGGCGGGCGCGACGAAGCTGGCCACCAGCGCACCAGCGATTGGCCGCTGTGTTGAAGAGTCGAGTACGACACCGCTGATGGCGCCGGTACCGGTCGCCGGAGGCGGTGTCGGGCGCGCCGGTTCGAAGATCACACCCGTGCCGCGGCCCTGGACACCCTGGGCCTGGTCGATGAACACGGCACCGGGCCCTCGCGCCGCGCCTGGCGTCGCCGGCCACGCCGCCATCGTCAGGACCACACCGGTGCAGGCCGCGGCCAGGAGGCGGAGGGTTGACATGGTGCTGGCTGTTACGCTCCCGGCGATGTCACTGATTACCGGCCCCGCCTCAGCCGCCCGCCGGCCGCCCGGAGACGCCGAAGCGCTGGTCGTCGAGGGCCGCGGGGACCGCAGCGGTGCGTGACGCCCGGTACTCGCGCTCCGCGTCGGAGGTGTCCGGCAGGCCGCTCAGCAGGATCGTCGCGCGCTCGAGCGCGTCGTTCATCCGATCCTGGTGGTCGATCAGCCATTCGAGCCGATCGCCGATGTCGCCGGTCAACGCCGCTTCGATCCCGTCGCGATAGTGCTCGAGGTCCTGGAGGTCCTGCAGCGCCTGTTCCACCGCCGGCGGCGGATCGGTCACGTCCTCCCACATGTCGCGGTACCATTCGGCGCGGTCGGCGTATTCCTCGTTGAACTCGTCGTAGCGTTCCTTCCAGTCCGCGAAGCGTTCCATCCACGACGGCGGCTGCAGACGCGCGCGCACGACGCTGAACCCGCGCGACGGTCGCGCCGGAGGCTGGCCGACGAACGTCCAGCCCCGTCCCTGCACGACCGTCGACTCCGGCCCGTTCGCGCCCGGCCGCACCAGCGTGATGGACTTGAACGCGTACCCCACGACGGGCAACCCGTCCGGCGCGAATCGGGGAATCGCGTCGTCGTATTCCGTGACGGTTTGCCGGCCGTCGCCGAAGTCCACCGAGACGATCCGGCCCAGGCGATCCCGCCGGATGACATACCGGGGTGGCCGCGCAATCTGGACGGTGGTGCGGGCGGCGCCGTGCTGCACGAGGCGGAGCAGATAGCCGTCGGGGTGGATGGTCCAGCGCGTCGGGGCGATGTGGCGCGAGGCGGGTGGCGGCGGTCCTGTGAGGATCGCCGCGCGTTCGAGCTCTTCGTAGCTGACGTCGGCCCGGTACAGCAGTTCACGCACGCGTTGTTCCTGCGCGGCGATGGCGCGGATCGCCGGCGGCAGGTTGTCGAACAGCCGCCGCCGCATCGCAGGAGGAATGATGTCGATGGCGCCGCTGTCGAGCGCCGCGATCTGGGCCGGCGTGAGGACGCGCGCGGCGACGGCCTGCTGGCGCACCGGCAGGTCACGCAGCTTGACCCGCGACATCACGGCCCACAGCAACGTCTGCATGTCCCGATGGGGAATGTCGGTGAGCCGGCCGTACTGGTCGAGCATGTGCGCCACGATGCCCGCGTGCCGGCCCTCGAGCGGGGCGGCCAGGAAGCCGCGCCCATCCGTCGGGCTCGGGCCCCGGGTGCCCGGCCGCACACAGAACGACTCGAACTCCATCGACCAGTGGCCCGGACGCAGCTGGTACGCGCCAGACGCGTCTCGCAACGGACGCATGTCGGCGAACCGGGGCTCGTGGTCGTCGAGGAACGGCACGTCCCGGTACACATCGTCCAGTCCGGTTGACAGGGGGGGCTCGCCGCGCAGGACGCGATCGACATCCGGCAGGGGCACGTTGCGGGGCGGGGCGGGGATCCGAATCTGCGCGGCGACGGCCGCGACCGCGCACACTCCCAGCACGACGCTGGCGATGGACTTCATGAGGCCTCCGTCGGGGAGCGCTCCATCATACCCGGACGACCGCCGCCGGGAATCGTTATCATGCGCGTCATGACCCGCATCGGCTGGACCACGTTGATGGCATTGGCGATGACTTTGTCGACACGCGCTGGCGAGATGTCTGCCGCCGGCCAGCCGCCGGAAGTGGTTCCGGCCGAAGGGCTGGTGATCACCTCGAGCGTGCGAGTCCGCCCTGGCACCTACCGCCTCCGCGGCGACGACATGCGTCCGGCCATCACGGTACGGGGCACCGGCATCACCGTCGACATGACGGGCGTGGTGCTGGAAGGCGGTGACCCGCATGCGGATCCGGATGGGTATGTCGGCACCGGCATTCACATCGATGGCGGCGAGCGGGTCACGCTGCGGGGCGCGACGATTCGCGGCTACAAGGTCGCGATCCTCGCGCGCGGTTCGCGCCACCTGCGGCTGACCGGCAACGACCTCAGCTACAACTGGAAGCAGCGCCTCTGGTCGGGCATCGAGAAGGAAAGCCTGCTCGACTGGATGTCGTACCACAACAACGAAAACGACGAGTGGCTGCGGTTCGGCGCGGCCATCTATCTCGCCGGGTGTGATGACGCCGAGGTCGACCACAACCGCGCGACGCAGGGGCAGAACGGTCTGATGATCACGCGCTCCGCGCGCCTGAAGATCTGGAACAACGATTTCTCGTTCCTCTCCTCCGTGGGGCTGGGCATGTATCGCACCACTGACAGTCTGGTGGCGCACAACCGGCTCGATTATGCCGTGCGCGGCTACAGCCACGGGTTCTATTACCGGGGTCAGGATTCCACGGGCATCCTGATGTACGAACAGTCGAGCGGCAACACGTTCCACCACAACTCCGCGACGCACGGCGGCGACGGCCTCTTCCTCTGGGCCGGCCAGTCGACGATGGATACGGGGCAGGGCGGGGCCAACGACAACGTGTTCTACGCGAACGACTTCAGCCACGCCGTCGCCAACGGGATCGAAGCCACGTTCAGCCGCAACCGCTTCATCGGCAACCGCATCGACGACTGCTGGCATGGCGTGTGGGGCGGATACAGCTACGACTCGGAGTTCCGGGGCAACACGTTTGCCGGCAATGACGAGGCGATCGCCATCGAACATGGCCAGAACCTGGTGATTGCCGACAACACCTTCACAGGCGACAAGGTGGCGATCCGGCTGTGGGCGAATCCGACGCAGGATCCGAACTGGGGGTATCCGAAGACGCGCGACACGCGCAGTCGCGACATCACCATCACGAACAACACGTTTCGCGATCACGAGACGCTGCTGGATGTGCGCCGGACGAGCGCGCTGCGTTTTCAGGGCAACACACTCACGGGGTCGATGGGAAGCGTCATGAAGGGCGGCGAGGGCCTGACCGAGTTCTCGTGGCTGGCCGGCCGCATTGAAACCCCGCCGGTGGCGGCGCGCGCGACGCCGCTCCCCGCGCCGCTGCCCGACGGCATGAATGCGCTGATTCCCGAGGGCACGGCGCGCGGCCGGTCCACGATCATCGTGGACGAGTGGGGGCCGTACGACTACAAGTCGCCGAAGGTCTGGCCGGTGGGGAAGGCGACTGACCGGCCACTGAGATTGCGCGTGTTGGGTCCCAAAGGCACCTGGCGACTGGTGTCGGCCGACGGCGGTCGCGCGAACAAGACATCCGGCGTCACGGGCGACGAGATCACGGTCACGATGGAGCGCGGGAATACGGACCTGCGTCTGGCCTTTGAGTACGTGGGTGAGGAAGTGGTCGATCCGCGCGGCCGCCGGACACCCGCCGGAGAGCGGCATCGCTTCGTGTACACGCAGTTCGAGCCGGCCGTCGCCTGGAACGCGCGCTGGTGGACGTGGACGGAAGCGCAGGATCCACTCCAGGCGCCCGAGGCGTTCGCGGCGCGGCTCAAGGAACCCCCGACGCTGACCCAGACGGCCGCGCGGTTCGACCTCATCAGCGGCCGCGTGATGGTGGAGGGCCTGCCTGCCGACCGCATTGCCCTGCACGCAGAGGGCACGGTGAATCTGCCCGCGCGCACCTACGGCTTTGCCACCAGCGACGAGGTCGGCATGCGTGAGGCGGTGCTCGGCGGCGGACCGGGCACGTACGAGCTGGTCACGATCTCCGACGATGGGATTCGGGTGTGGGTCGATGATCGGCTGGTGATCGATCGCTGGGACATTCACGGGTCCACCGTGGATCGCGTGCCGCTGTCGGCGGGTCGGCATCGCATTCGCATCGAGTACTTCGAGGCCACGGGGTGGGCTGAGCTGAAGGTGTGGCTCCGCAGGGTGGCGAGATGACGAGGTGGCGAGGTGGCGAGCGTGCCACAAGTGCCGGCTGACGCTGCCTGGCGCTGGCGTCAGGAGTGCTCGGCCAGGTCTTCCTGCAGGGAATTCGCCAAGTTCACGTAGCGTCGCGCGCGGGTCGGCACGGTATTCGCATCGAGGGGATCAGACGCCCATGAGTACCGAGACGATCACCACTCGTGTTCAACACTTCTATTCGCGCATTCCGTATCCACACGTCTCCCTGCTGACCCGCGTGGACGCGCCGGAGTTTCATCGAGGCCGGCTCAACCATGTGCTCGGCCGCACGGCCGCCGGACGTCTGCCGCGAGGCATGCGCATCTGGGTGCCGGGCGCGGGCACGACCCTGGGGTTGCAGACGGCGCTGAACTTTCCGGACGCGCAGGTGCTCGCGACGGATTTGTCACCGGCGTCACTGGCCGTCACGGCGGCGCTGGCCCGGCAACTGGGCGTCACCAATCTGGAGACCCGCGTCGAGAATCTGCTCGAGGCCGGCTACCGGCGGCAGTTCGACTACGTGGACTGCGCGGGTGTGCTCAACCACGTCGAGGATCAGGCGCGCGGCTGGCGCGTCCTGGCGCGCGCGCTCAAGCCCGGCGGCGTGGCCAGCATCTTCATCTACAACCGCGCCCATCGCTGGCTGAGCCACGTGTGGCAGGACTGCCTGCGGCTGCTGACCGGTGACGCGGCCGCGTTCGAGACGCGGTGGCGGGTGGCCACCCTGCTGGCGAGGGATGTCGGCCGCTGCGACGCGCTGGCGGACGTCGGAGAGGCGATTGCCGGGATGGATCCCACGGTCGCGCGCGAGGACTTCGCCGACACACTCGTCCACCCACACGAAGTGTCCTACTCACTGACAGAAATGTATGCGCTGGTGGAACAATCAGGATTGTCATTCGCCGCCTGGCGACGTCCGGACGAATGGGATCCCGCCACATATTTGACCACTCCGGAACTGCGGACACGCGCCGCCGCGCTCTCCCCGATGGCGCGCGAGTCACTCGTCTGGCGCCTCGCGGGCCGCAACTCACCGTACTTCGAGTTCTACGTGGAGAAACGGGCGGTGCCCCGCGCGGCGACGCGCCCGCGCCGGCTGCCGGCGCGCTTGCAGTCGTACGGGGGCGTGACCTACATCAACGTCCGCCGCAACCGGGTGCATTCCACCTGGCATCAACCGGCCGTGCGCCGGCGCGGCCGGGTGCGGGAGGTGCTCCTGTTCGAGGATTCGCGCGAGAAGTCCGGAGTATGGATGCGTGTGCCTGAGCGCTTCTGGCGTCTCCTGTTGTCATGCGATGGCAGCTCATCGATCGCGAGTGTCATGCCTCGTGACACAACTGTACGGGCGGAGTCACATGCATTCATTCGTGACCTGCTCGCGCCATCACGCGGCGTGCTTGCGCCGGTGTGATCGCGATGTTATAGTGCCGCCACTCCCTGGCGTGGTCATCACTCGCGTTTCGACCGGACCGTCGGTCGAAACCTCACCGAGAGGAATGCACATGCCTGCATCGCCGTCAGACAAGCAGATCGGTTACATCACCCAGATCGCCAACAATCAGGAAGAGCGCGCGCGCTTCATCGCCAATCCTGTGAGCGCCGCCAAACGTGCCGGCGTCACGCTGGATCCGAAGTTCGCCATGGCCGCCCGCAAGGAACTGCTCACGGTCGAGAAGGAAGCGGCCAGGGTCGGGTTGCGCAACCCGTTCGTCGCGAAGTTCAAGGTCCCGGGCGTGAAAGTCGTGACTCCCGGCATTCGCGTCGGCGGCGCGCGCGTCGTCATGAACGCGGCGGCCGTGGCCGCCGGTGCCGCCGTCGTGTCCGCCGCGGCTGCCGTCGTGTCCGCCGCGACGGCCGTCTACAACTCGACGAAGTTCGCCGGCCCCGCCGGACGCGTCATCCGCTAACGCCCAGAACCCACAGTTGTCACCGGCGCCGGCCACGCTCAACTCGCGCGTGGCCGGTGGCGGCCCAGGAGAGGTGTGCCATGACGCCGTCGGTCCACGAATCGGACGTGGTGGATACCCCCACCATGCTGACCGCGATGATGCCCGTGTCGTTTCAGGGGCTCGTGGTCGAAAATACGTCGCGCTGTAATGCGAAATGCGGCATGTGTTATCAGTCGGCCGGGCCGCAGGGCTCCGACAACTGGGGCAAGGCCGCGCTCACACCGGATCTGGTGGAGACGGTCCTGCGCGACGCCTTCACCATTCCCTCCCTCGAGCACCGGTTCCATCTGGCCGGGGGCGAAGCCTTCCTGAACGTGGACGATTGCCTGCGCCTGTTCAACAGGGCGAAGGAGATCGGGTACACCGACATCACCACGACGACCAACGCGTACTGGGCCCGCGACCCGCGCAAGGCCGCGACGATTGCGCGAGCCGCGAGGGCGGCTGGCCTGCTCCGCATGGAGATCAGCTGGGACTACTGGCACCTCGGATACATCCCACCCGAGGCGGTCAGCAACGTGCTCGAGGCGTGCGCCGACGCCGGTATCAACACGATCCTGCGGATTCTCACCACACACGCGCATTCGGCCGACGAAGCGCTGGCGCTGATCCGGCCGGAGGCGTTGGCGGTGGCCTCCGAGGTGCAGTCAGGGCCGGTGTTTCCGACCGGACGCGCGCAACGCACCATTCCCGACAGCGAGGTGTTCTACGGCGGCAACCTGTCGTCGACCTGTCACGGCGTGTTGCACCTGACGGTCAACGCGTGGGGCCACGTCTACCCCTGCTGCGCCGGAGCCGACCAGACCAAGGGACTGACGTTTGGCAACGTTCACGACACGCCCATCCACGAGATCGCCGCCCGCATGAACGCCTCCCGCCTGTTGCGCACGCTGGTGTTCCAGGGCATCGGGGCGCTGCTGCCGATTCTGAGCGACGCCGGCGTGGACGTGGGGACGCGCTTCAGTTCCATCTGCCATGCGTGCTGGGAAGTGTTTTCGCACCCCGAGCGGGCGGAAATCGTGCACCGGCATTTCGACGAGGAGGAGCGCGCCCTGACCAGTGATCGGCAGCGGCGGCTCGTGGACCTGCTCGAAGGGCGGGCGTGATCGTGATGGCCGCGCCGCCGCTCGATCCCATCCTCTTCCGGGCGTTCCGCTCGATCGTCGTGTTGACCGACGCCACCGAGGGCCGTCCCGCGTTCGCGGCCGAGGCGCTCGCGGACTGGCTGCCCCGGTGGGACGCCTGGTTCAAACGAACGTCCGGTACGGAAGACGGACGCTCGCTGCACTTGCTGTACGGCAGGTCCCTGCAGCTGCTGGGACGCGACTTCGCCGCCTACCCGGAGGATGTGATCCGTGTGTCGACCGTGGCCGCGCCGCTGGGGTTCGGTTGTACCGCGACGGTCTCAGTGGCCGAATGCCAGCGGTCGTGGAGCCAGGTCGAGGCCCTCATCGACCGCGCGGGGCTGGGCTCCGTGTACCTCGACGGCCGGGAGTCGCTGCCCGCCGGTGCCGGGGTGCCGACGGTGCGTGAGGTGGTGGAGCGCCTGATTGGCTGCCGTGTGAGCCTGATTTTCATCGGCCCACCCGAACTCTGGAGAGAGGACGGCCTGCTGACGTCCCCGGCCGTCAACGGCACGAACTGGCAACTGATACCGGCCGCGCGGGGCGGCCGTGACGGGCGCCCACCGCTGCAGCTCGAGAGTCCCTTCAGTCCGTGCCGCGAACGGTTCACCGTCTTCGTCACGCCGGAGGGATACCTCTATCCGTGCCAGGGCTTGATCGGGTTCCGCCAATGGTCCCTCGGTCACCTCCGCGATCCAGTGGGGGATCGGACGCTCGCGCCGGGCGGTGACGCAGCCACGCTGGCCGCGTGGGCCAAGACCGGCCCGGGCCTGACGGGTGAGATTCCGGAGATCGACGGCGAGGATCTTGCTCCGGTCTGCCGACTGCACCGCGCGGCGCTGGCGGCTTCGACGGGCGTCGCGCCCGACGTCTGCGCGCTGCCGGCCGCGAGCGCGGCCGCGCCGTCGGCGTTGACCACGACCGCCGTCCGACCGGGCTGAGCGGGAGCAGGACCGTGCGAGGCGAACTCCGGATCAGCGCTCAGGGCTACTCGACGTGCCCGGCGTGTGCCCGGCACGTGCGGCTCGACGACGATGTGGAGCGGACGCGGTGTCCGTTCTGCGGCGCCGGAATTCTCGACATGCCGGGGCCGGCGGCGGGCCGACTCGAGGCCCTCGAACGGCTCGGAGGCGTGGTGGGCCGCCGGGCCGGCGAGCTCCGTCGCGCGGGCGGCCCGCCACCCCCTGCAGGGCCATCCAGGGATCCCGGGATGGACGGAGATCCGGACCGGCTGTGGCGGATGGGCGGGGCAGCGGCACCCGAGGGCCCGCGTCACGCCGTCTGGGAAGTCACGCTGGCCTGTGACCTCGGGTGCACGCACTGTGGATCGCGCGCCGGCCAGGCGCGCGACGCGGAATTGTCCACTGAGGAATGTTTCGAGGTCGTGGATCAGCTGCGCGACGTGGGTGTCCGGGAGGTCACGCTGATCGGTGGCGAGGCGTACCTGCGGGATGACTGGGCGCGCATCGCGGCGCGCATCGTCGACGCCGGCATGGTGTGCACGATGACCACCGGCGCGCGCGCGTTGACCCAAGCGCGCGTCGACGCCGCGGCCGAGGCGGGCATCGGATCGATCGGCATCTCCCTTGACGGCCTGGAGGCGACGCACGATGCGTTGCGCGGGGCCCGCGGGTCATGGCGGGCCGCCGTGGAGGCCGCCCGGCGAGTGAGCCGCAGCCCCGTCCGGCTCGCGACCAATACCCAGGTCAACGCGCTGAGCGCCCCCGAACTTCCCGCACTGGCCCGTCTGCTGGTCGACATCGGATCGACGGCCTGGCAGCTCCAGCTCACGGTGCCCATGGGCCGCGCGGCCGATCGTCCCGCCGTCCTGCTGCAACCATACGAACTCCTGCAGGTGTATCCGCTGTTGATCTGGGTGCGCGAACACATCCTCGACCCGCACGGGATTGCCCTGGTGCCCGGCAACAACATCGGCTACTTCAGTCCGTTGGAACAGCACCTGCGGTACGGCGGGGAGATGGGCGCGCATTGGACGGCCTGCGGCGCTGGACGTTTCGTGATCGGCATCGAGGCTGATGGGCGCGTCAAGGGCTGCCCGTCGCTGCCGACCGAGGCGTATGTGGGCGGCAGCGTCCGCGAGACGCCCCTGCGCGACATCGTGACGCAGCGGCCGGCCCTGACGCACATCGGCCGGCGCACGCGCGCCGACCTGTGGGGGTTCTGCGGCGAGTGTCACTACGGGGATGTGTGCGCGGCCGGGTGCACCTGGACGGCGCACAGCGTGATGGGGCGGCCCGGCAACAACCCCTACTGCAGTCATCGCGCGCTCACCAAGGCGGAGGCGGGCCTCGCCGAACACGTCGTGCAGGTGGCCCCGGCGCCAGGCCGGCCCTTCGACATCGCGCGGTTCGATCTCGTCGAGCGGCAGTGGGATCCGTCATGCGGCGACGGTCTCTGGTGGGGCCTGCCGCTGCAGCGGATCCTGTCGGCGCAGCCGGATGAGGGCAGCGTGCGGGCGTCCGCCTCGTGTGCCGACGTGCTGCGCAAGCCGGCGGCGTCGGCGGCGCCCCTGCGCGTCTACACGAAAGGCGTCGTGGCATGACGGCCCTGGGCTTCGACGAGCGGCTGGCGCTGGTGCGCGAGATGCCGATGACGTTCCACTCGCTGGTGATCGAGTACACGTCCCACTGCAACGCGCGATGCGGCATGTGTTACCAGGCCGCCGGGCCGCGAGGGTCGGATCTCATCGGCAGCGCGAGGCTCGACGCGGCCACCGCCGCGCGCGTGATTCGCGAGGGGGTCGACATCGAGACGATTGGCCCGCGGTGCCACATCACCGGCGGGGAGGGATTCCTGCACAGTGACCTGCTGCTGGAACTGGTGCGGGTCGCCAGCGACGCCGGGTATGCCGAGGTCACGACGACGACGAATGGGTTCTGGGCGCGCGACCGGCGGAAGGGCGACGCGCTGGCGGCCCGTGCCAGACGCGCGGGGATGACGAGCCTGGAGCTGAGCTGGGACGCCTGGCACGCGCCGTTCATTCCCGCCGAGGCGGTCAACCAGTGCCTCGAGGCCTGTTTCGAGCACGGCATCGACGTCAACCTCCGGATCCTCGGCACCCGCACGCACACCTATGCGGAGGCGCTGGCGGCGCTCGACCCCGCCGCGCTGACGCGCGCGTCACGGATCACCTGCGCGCCCGTGATGCCGATGGGCCGGGCGGCCGCCGCCGTGCCGCTCGCAGATGTCTACTCCCAGGGGGCGCCCGGCGATACCTGCCACGCGCAGCTGAACCTGACGATCAACGCCCGCGGCCACGTTTCGCCGTGTTGTTCCGGACTGGACCAGATCCGCGAACCCCTCTTCGGCAGTGTGCTCGACCGGCCGCTCGCAGAGGTCGTGGCGGCACTTGATCGATCGCTGCTGGCGCGATGGATCGTGTTCCAGGGAGTCGACGCCGTCGCCGAGCTTGCGCGGGAGATGGGGGGCGCCGTCGACGGGACGTTCACCAGCATCTGCCACCAGTGCTGGGTGATGTTCTCGCGCCCGGAGGTGGTGGCAGCGGTGGAGGCGGCGCTCGAGCGCCGAAGCGCCGAGGCGTTGCGGTGTGCGCTGGACGCGCTCGGCGGCGCGGAGGCGTCTGCGTGACCCTCGGCCGCGGCGCCGGCGTGCACCCGCTGACCGAATGGTTCCGGTCGGTCGTCATCCTGCTCGCGGTTGACGCGGACGGCCGGATCACGGGGCCGGACATCACCGCGCTGGCGCGGTGGCTGGCGGGATGGGATCGCTGGTGGCGACGGACGACCGGCATCGACGAGGGCCGCCGCCTGCACCTCGTGTATCGGCGGGAGGTGGCGGTCATCACGCCAGTCCCGGTCCGGCAGCTCGAGACGATGAGGCCGCTGGCCGAGACCTGCCGGGCGCTGGGGCTGGCCTGGAGTGTGACCGTGACTGCGCGGGACGCGGCGGGTGACGTCGAGGCGTTTCGCACCGCGCTGGTTGACGGGCGCGTGCACGGCGTGACGCTCTGCTTCGACGACGACGAGCCGGTGCCGGAGGGCGCCCGGCGCCTGGTGGCCCTGGCGCTGGCGTCCGGCACACGCGTGACGCTGGCCGGCGCGTCCGGGCCAATCGTGGCCTCGGGGCTGCTTGCGGCCGACGGCATCAATGGATGCCATGTCACACTCGAGCCCACGGTGCCGCTGCCGTTGCGCGATACGGCGGACGGGACGCGCCCTGACCCCTGCGCCCGTCGGTTCCGGATCGTGATCGACCCCGCCGGAGACGTGTATCCCTGTTATGGCCTGCTGGGCCTGCCGCACGGCCGGCTGGGCTCGGTCACCCGGCGGTTTTCACCGGCGCCCTTCACCGCGCCAGGCGCCGGCCTGGATCTGGCGCGGCTGGCCGCGGTCGGACCGCCCGTCACTGCGGCGCCGCCGGTGTCGGGCGGCAGCCTGCCGCCAATCTGCGACCTGCATCGCGCACAACTCGAGGCCACCCATTCCCGAGGTCCGACGGCGGACCTGCGGGCGCATCACTGAGGAGATGACATGTCGAAGAAGCCCGTCGCAGCACGCGCGGCCACCGGCCGCTTGTCGAAAAAGGACAAGGAGCAGATCTGTTTCCTGGAAGGCCTGGTCGCCAAGCCGGCGGAGGCCAGGAAGTTCCTTGAGGATCCCGCAGGCTACGCCCGCGCTCAGGGGATCACCCTCGCCCCGAAACTGATGAAGGACATCGTCGCCGCCGCGTCGCTGGGGCGGCAGGGGGGCGCCGCGGCGACCACGGTGGCCGTCTCGTTGCCGGGCGGCCGCACGCTCCGCCTGCCGGGCGGCATCCGTGCCACGCTGGTGGCCTCCAGCAACGCGGTGGCCGTGTATGCGACGACGACCACCGTGAGCCAGCTCGTGGCCAGTGCCACCGGCGGCCGGCGCGGCGGCACCATCCGCTGAAGAAGGTCCAAGGGGGTCGGGATATCATCATGCCCGGCCCCTATGGAAATCCTGACATCGCCTGATCTGCTCATCGCCTTGTTGACGCTGACGATTCTGGAAATCGTCCTGGGCGTCGACAACGTCATCTTCATCTCGATCCTGTCGGCCAAACTGCCGAAGGAACTGCAGCAGCGCGCGCGGCGTGTGGGCCTGATGGGCGCCATGTTGATGCGCATCGCCCTGCTGTTCTCGATTTCCTGGCTGGCGCGGCTCACCGAGCCGCTGTTCCACCTGTGGGACAAGGGGTTCTCGGGCCGTGACCTGATTCTGCTCTTCGGCGGTCTGTTCCTGCTGGCCAAGGCGACCTACGAAATCCACGACAAGCTGGAAGGCGCCGAGGGCCACGCCTCGGGCAAGGTCGCCGCCACGTTTGCCAGCGTCATCACCCAGGTGATGATCCTCGACATCGTCTTTTCGCTCGACTCGGTGATCACCGCCATCGGCATGGCCGACCACCTGGGCGTGATGGTCACGGCCGTCATCCTGGCGGTGCTGGTCATGATGCTGGCGGCCGAACCCATCAGCGTGTTCGTCGAACGGCACCCGACGGTGAAGATCCTGGCGCTGTCGTTCCTGCTGCTCATCGGCTTCTCGCTGGTGGCCGAAGGCTTCGGCCAGCACGTGTCGAAGGGGTACATCTACTTCGCCATGGGCTTCTCGGTGTTCGTGGAGATGATCAACATCCGCATCCGCGGGCGGAAGGTCGCCGTCGAACCCGTGGAACTGCGGCAGAAGTACACGGAAGAGTAGGCGACGCCATGACGCGTGTGTTCCCCCTGCTCCTGGCGGGCGGTCTGCTGGCCGCCGTGACTCCACACGCGCAGTCGCCGGCGCCGCCGCCGGGCGAATGGCGGCATTACCATCGCGACCTCGCCGGCACGCGGTATTCGCCGCTCGACACGCTGACACCCGAGAACGTCGGGGGGCTGCAGATCGCCTGGCGCTGGAAGTCCGACAACTTCAGCGTGCCGCCCGAGTACAAAAACGAGAGTACGCCGTTGATGATCAACGGCACGCTGTACTTCACGACGGGCAACCGCCGCTGGGTGGTGGCCGCCGACGCGGTGACCGGCGCCACGCGCTGGACCTGGCACCTCGACGAAGCCGACCGGCAGTCGGCCGCGCCGCGCAGGGACTCAGGCCGTGGCGTGTCCTACTGGACCGACGGCCGTCAGGCGCGCATCTTCACCGTGACGCCTGGCTTCCAACTGGTCGCGCTCGACGCCGCCACAGGGCGGCCCGTCGACACCTTCGGACAAAACGGTGTCGTTGATCTGAAGCGGCAACTCGGTGTCGAGCTGGATGTCAGAACGGCGGCCATCGGCAACTCCTCACCGCCGCTGGTGTTCGAGGATCTGGTCATCATCGGTCCGGCGCTGGAAGTCGGCACGCGGCCGCCGTCCTATCGCAACGTGCCCGGACGCATCCTTGCGATGGACGCGCGGACGGGCGCGCTCCGCTGGCGTTTCAACACGATCCCCGCGCGCGGCGAGCCGGGCCACGACACGTGGGAGGGCGGGTCGGCCGAGTACACCGGGAACGCAGGTGCGTGGGCGCCGCTGTCGCTCGACGAGTCGCGCGGCCTGCTGTATCTGCCGGTGGAAGCGGCGACCGGCGACTACTACGGCGGGCACCGGCTGGGTGACAACCTCTACTCCTCGTCACTCGTGTGCCTCGACGCGCGCACCGGCGCGAAGCGGTGGCATTTCCAAACGGTGCATCACGACATCTGGGACTGGGACAACCCGACCGCGCCCATTCTCGCGGACGTCACGATCGACGGTCGCCTCCGTCCCATCGTCGTGCAGCTGACCAAGCAGGCGTTTGCGTACGTGTTCGATCGCGTCACCGGCGCGCCGATCTGGCCGATCGAAGAGCGGCCCGTGCCGGCCTCGGACGTGCCCGGCGAGCGCGCGGCACGGACGCAGCCGTTTCCCACACGGCCGGCGGCGTACGACCGGCAGGGCGTGATCGTCGATGATCTGATCGACTTCACACCTGAACTTCGCGCCGAGGCCATCAAGGTGATTGCCGATCAACGGCTGCGCTTGGGAGCGTTTTTCGCGCCGCCATCACTCGCTGATGCGCCGGACGGCACACGAGGCACGCTCAGCCTGCCGGGCAACCTCGGCGGTGCGAACTGGGAACACGGGGCGTTCGACCCGGACACGGGGATGCTGTACGTCGGGTCGTACACCAGTCCCACGATCCACGCGCTGGGCAAGGACCCGGCGCGGTCGGACATGGACTACGTCGGCGGCGCCGGCGGACGGATGCCGAACGTGCGGGGCCTGCCGATCATCAAACCACCGTACAGCCGCATCACCGCAATTGATCTGAAGACGGGCGACCACGCGTGGATGGTCCCCAACGGCGACACGCCGGCGGCCATCGCCAACAATCCCGCGCTGGCCGGCCTGACGATTCCGCCGACGGGTTCGCAGACGCGCCCCGTGCTGCTGGCCACGAAGACACTGCTGGTGACGGCGGAAGGATACCGGGGCGCGCCGCAGTTGCGGGTGCTCGACAAGGCCAGCGGTCGTCGCCTGGCCTCGATCGCCCTGCCGGGCACGGTCAGCAGTTCACCGATGACCTACCAGATCGGCACGCGCCAGTTCATCGCCGTCTGGACGAGCGACCAGGCCAGCGGCCGTCCGGCCGAACTCGTGGCCCTGGCGTTGCCGGTGCCCGGTGGCCGCGGCCGTGGACGTGGAGCCGGCGAACGTTGAAAGCCGGCCTGCTCGATCTCGATCCATCCCGCCCACCGGTCACCCCCGTTGACGCCGCGACGCTGGTGCTCGTGCGCGACGCCGCACCCGGACTCGAGGTGTTCTGCGTCGAACGCGCCGCCACGGCCGTGTTCATGGCCGGCGCCGTCGTGTTTCCAGGCGGCCGGGTCGAGCCCGACGATCACGACACCCAGTGGGACGCGCTGGTCGCGCCAGCCTCGCCACGTCTGCGCGAGCTGGCCGAGCCCGGGCAGGCGCGCGCGCTCGCGATTGCGGCCTGCCGCGAATGTGTCGAAGAGGCCGCCATCCTGCCGGTCGACTCCATCGTCTCGCACGCCGACGTGGTCTCGCTGCGCGACGCGCTCACCTCCGCCCCGGCGGCATTTCGCGAAGCGCTCGCCGCGCGCGGGCTGCGGTTGAACCTGCCGGCGTTGGTGCCGTTTGCGCGCTGGGTCACGCCCGCCGCCGAGCGCCGCCGCTTCGACGCGCGGTTCTTCCTCATGCGGGCGCCGTCCGGTCAGGATGGCGCGCCCGACGCGAAGGAGACGACCGTCAGCTTCTGGGCGTCACCGGACGACGTGCTGGCGCGGTGGGAGGCCGGCGTGATTCAGCTGGCGCCGCCCACACATCACACGCTGTGGTGGCTGTCGCAGGCGCCGTCGGTCGATGTGGCACTCGCCGTCGCCGAACGCCGGTCGCTCGCCGCCGTGCATCCGCACCTGGTGGCGGTCGAAGACACGTGGGCGTTGGCGTTGCCTGGGGATCAGGCCCATCCGGACACGGGGCGCATCGTTGATGGACCTTCACGGTATGTGCTGCGCGGGGAGCAGTGGCGGCCGGAATAGCCCGCGCCTACCGCCGCCCGTCGTCCCACGGACTGCAGCGACACGAAGTAGGCGAGCAGGGCGTCGATCTCCCGCTCCTCGAGCAGGAACTGCCAGGCCGGCATCTGCAGCGGTGGCAGGGGGCCGCGTGGGTCCAGGCCGGTGGTGAACCGCCCCTGCTTGATGATTTCGCGCGCGTTCAGAAACCGTGCCCGGACGACCGGGAACGCCGGAATCCCCGTGTCACCTGCCGTCGACTGATCCCCGGACGCTTCCAGCGCTCGAATGAACGCCTCGGCATCCTCGCGAGTTCGGAGGAAGAACTTCTCGGCCGTCGTGTCATGCGCCGGCACCGTGCCGCGCGTGGAATTGTCGTTGGGCACACCGCCGCGGCCCGCGGGCCCATGACAGGTAACGCACCCTTTCTGGGTGTAGAGCCGCGCGCCGGTGTCGACCAGGCCGAGGCCCGGCGGCATCGCCGTGTGCTCCGGCGTGCACTGCGCCCACGCGTGCGTCGGCGGGACGATCGGCGTCTCGCCCTGGGGGGTGACCACGATCCAGCCCCGCATCTGAAAGTGGCACGCGCCGCACATGGACGTGCAGTAGAACTGGAAGACGCCGGCGTGGGTGGCCCTGAACCGCACGGTCGCGGTGTGCCCCGGCTCCACATCGATGGGGCCGACCTGATTGCGCATACGGCACGGCCGGGGGCCACAACGGGTCCCAGCGCAGTCCGGCAGTGCCGCAGACGTTGGTGCCCCACCCCAGCGGGTCGGACAACGACGCCAGGATGTGCGAGTAGTTCACCGTGATGAGCGGGATGCTGAACGCGATCCAGGCGAGCAGGCCCAGTGGAACGAGCATGAACGAATAACGGACGAACACCTGCCACGGGGCCACGCGGCCGCCCAGCAGCCACCGGGCCGACATCCACGACGCGAGATACCAGAGGCCGGGCATCAGCAGCAGCGCGCCGCACCACACCGCCGCCACGTGCAACCCGAAGCCGGTCCAGTTGCCGACCTCCGTCACGTTGGCCCATTCCCGTACGGTGGGCCACGGTCCCAGCAGCGTCACCGAGTAGGAAATCGCCAGCGCGATCATGATGAACGCCATCCACGCTTCATCGGCGCCGCGGATGGTGCGGTCCGCGCAGAACGGACGAAGCTGAAGGGTCGGGTTGGCGTTCGGGCAGGCCTTCACGCACTCCATGCAGAGGCCGCAATCGTTGTTGCGATCGAGGCGAAACGGGATGAGCAGCCACGGGCACGGCCAGGCTTCATTCGTTCCTCTCACACAGGATCGATCCCGGCAGGTGGCGCACACCGCCGCATCGCGCGGGCGCACCTCCGTGACGGCGGCCATCGAGTACAGGCCCATCCAGCTGTTCAGCGGGCACAGGTAGCGGCAGAACGTCCGCCGCTCGAAGACGAGGTGCACGGCGGTGGCGCCGGCCGTCAGGGCGGCCAGTGCCAGCGCCGTCAGCGACGGACGCGTGACGAGCAGGGTCGACACCGAGCAGATCGCCAGGAACAGCAGGTTCGGAATCCAGAGGCTCTTCAGCCGTGCCGGCCACCGGCGGGCGCGGGTGCGCCGGCGGCGCCCCAGCCATTCGCCGGCCGGCGCAGCTGGTGTGGTACCGGCGCGAAAACGTCGGCATGGCGAAGAGGTCGGCGGGCAGGAGCAGGAGCGCGAGACCCCACAGCAGTGCGGTGACGGCCCGTCTGCCGACGGATGAACGTGGGCCCATAGGGAGCCTCCGGGACGTTCCCGCGGTACACAGCGGGTCGTACCGGAAGCTGCATAAGTCGCGCCAAGGGCCCGCGTGTCGCCGCTATCTGCAATTGGGCGCCTTACCGCGTTCAGGGGTGGGGCGGAGGCGGGATTCCGCGTCGGCGGCGCGGGACTTCACGGTCTGCGGAGACGTCGCGGTGCGCGGCGGCCTCCTGCCTGTCGCTGGCTGAGGGTTGATGTCGACCGCCGGCGTCGCCGAGGCGACCGATGGTAAGGTGTGGCGCATGAGGCGAATCATGCTTGGCGCCGCGATGGCGGCGGGCATCGCCTGCGGCGCCAACCCGACTGCGCCTGGGGCCGACCGGGGCCTGCGCCTGGCCGCCGACGCGGTCATCGACATGACGACAGGCGAGTCGCGGACGCTGCAGGTCTTCGAAGACGGCGCCTCGAGACCGCCCGCCAACTACACATGGACGAGCTCGGCGCCCGGCATCGTCAGCGTGCAGGATGGTCTGCTTCGCGCCGGCCCCGGACTGGGGCAGGCCGTTATCACGGTGCAGGGCGACGGCAGGACCGCCACCACGCGCGTCTGGGTGCAGCCGCCCGAACACGTGCCATCGACTTATCGAATCACGTTGATCTACGGCGACGGGATCCCTGACTCGTGGAAGCCGGTGTTCCAGTGGGCGGCCCACCGCTGGGAACAGGTGATCCGGGCGGCGTTGCCCCCGGTCGATCTTGGGGCTGTTGCGTTCAGGCCCTGTCCCGACCTACCGCTCGACGCACGGACCGGCCTCGAGACCGGCACCCGCATCGTCATCCTGCGAAGCCCGCCGCTGACCGGCGCGGCCTCGTCGCCGTGCGCCCGCCGCCCCGGCGAACGGCCGACCGTCGCGGTTGGATTCGTGGAAATTGCCGCCGCCACCGCCGAGCGTCCCGATCCGGTGCGGATCTCGGGCACCCTGGCACTGCACGAGTTCGGGCACGTGCTTGGTCTGGTGGGTGTCTTCGATCCCCCGATTACGCCACCCTGGTTCGATGCCGCCGGGCGCCGGTATGCGGGCCCACTGGGCTTGGAGGGTTACCGGCGGGAGTTCGGTTCCGAGGTGGCGTCCATCGACGTGAGTACCGGACACTGGCCCTTCGCCAGGGACATCATGCATGCGGGCGCCCGCGAACCCTTCATTACGAAAGCGAGTGTCGGCGCGTTGATGGATCTCGGTTACCCGGCCGCGTGGTACGGGGCCGGGTACTGATCCCGCAGGCCGCTAGCCGGCGGCCGGCAGCAGTCCGCCACGGTCGACGAGATCGCCGGAGGTGGACTGGAGCCGGCACACCCAGCGCCGGCGGTCTTCCAGTTCGAGTTCGATGGGCTGCCGCAGCAGTTCGAACGGCGCATCACTCATCAACACGCCCTCGAGCCTGAGCGGCCCGCCGTCTCGAGGGGTGCTGACATGCACCACGTACCGCGCCCCCTCCAGGACGACCTGGCCGTCCCGAAGGATGCGGCCACGGCCGCGGAAGGTCTCCACCGAATCTGTTGATTGCACGCGCCAGTATGGCACGGAGGCCAGGCCGTGACCGCGGCAGACCGAGGTACCCGTGGCTGCGCCGAACAACGGACGCGCCTGGCAGCTCATGACGTGGTCGCGGCGCACTTTGGCGTTACCGGTCAGGCGCATCTCTCTCTACTCTGCCGTCAACGCGACAGCCTCTGGACACAGGGGGTGGCTGCGGACGCAGGCGGAAGCCTGGCGGCAAACGTCGTGGACGCTGCCGGGCGGAGCATCCGGATGAACGGGAGGGGCGCGTGATGCAGGGGGCGCAGATAAGAGCAGTCATGGGGGCATGTGTGGTCGTGGGCCTGTTAGTGAGCAGTGGATGCCGAGGTGGTGGAGCCGGAGGGTCGGATTCACCGACTGCGCCAGCTCCTCAGGCCAACCGGGCTCCCGTCATCAATGGGATGTCGGTCGCGCCCGGGTTCGGGGTTGCCTTCGTGTCGCCATTCCAGATGGCCGCGTCCGCGTCAGACTCGGATGGCGATCCGCTGGGTTTTCAATGGCAGGCGGGAAGCGCGTCACTGACAGGCGCGATCGTGACGACGACGATGGGCGGCGATGGGCAACAAACCGTGCGCCTCACGGTGACGGACGGCAGGGGAGGCACGGCCACGGAGACCCGGACGGTCACTCTCGGCAACATGACCGGGACGTGGTCGATTGTGCTGGACCAGTGCAACAACAATCAGACGGCATTCATCGGCACCTTCACCCAAAGTGGTGGAGTGTTCTCCGGAACCTTCCGGTGGCCGTTTGCCTTCTGTAATGGCCCTGCAGGGCTCACCGGAGCGATTCCGTCCGACGCCTTGGCGACGATTGATGCTTCAGGGCGGGTGTCGATTCGGGTCAAGGCCGCCCCGTTCGTCGACTTCTTCATCGTGGGACAGATGGACAGTTCAGGCCGAACAATCGTTGGCGAGGCGTTTGGTTCTGGCCTGGACAGCGTCGTCAGATTGACGAAGCAGTAACTTCGAACAACAACGGGGGCCCGGCAGCGCAAGCCACCGGGCCCCCCAAATCCTCCATCCTCCATCCCCATCGCACCTCGACAGACGGTACTTGACAGCGTCTTGTGGCCTGGTGTCTCCTCTGTGTCCTGCTTCCAGTCTGATTCACTAACCAGGGAGCCGCCAGTATGTGCGCTTCGAGACAGGTGTGGACGTATGCGGTAGCGTCGACGTTGCTCCTGACGCCCTGCTCAACGCTGGCTCAAGAGACCGCGGTCGCAGAATACGTGAGTTATACCGCGTCCGGCGGGAGCTCGAAGGGCGCGTACCAGGCAGGCGTCGACTGGCTGATCACGGAGTTCATCCGTCGAGCGCACAACCCGAGGTTCACGGACACCTTGAAACTCGACCAGCCGCCGAAGCTCGAGATTGCGTCCACCTCCGGCGCATCGGCCGGCAACATCAACGCGCTGCTGGCCGCCATTTCCGCCTGTACAAGCGTGCCTGAGTCGCTCGAACAGCTGAAGGTCAAGCCGGAAGAATCCCTGTTCTGGAAGTTCTGGGTTGGCACTGGCATTGATGAGCTGATGCCGGAGCGTCCGGCGGTCAGGTCGGCAGTGACCGATTCGGTGTTCCAATCGGCAGCGAGGTTCTATGGCCATGCTGATCCAGGGTGGCCGACGCCCTACCTGCGGTATCTGCTGGATGCGGTGAGTCAGCGGAGCTTCAGGAAAAACTGCATGGTGCCGGTCGGGTTGACACTGACGCGCCAAACAGCAGCGCATGTGCCGGCCGCGTTCAGCTCACGTGAGTTCAGCGTGCAGCGATTTGCCGCGGTGTTCAGTGTCGCCACAGATGATGACGGAGCCCTTGCGATTCGACCGGTACCGAAAGAGGTGCTGAAGCCGAGTCTGGGTGCGCTGCTCTCTCCCCCTGATGGATCAGTCTGTATCTCAGAAAATGACACGCGCGGCTGGCAGTGGGTGTTCGATGCCGTCGTGGCGTCTTCGGCGTTCCCGATCGCGTTTGAGCCGCGTCAACTGTGTGGGCTCGCAGGAGGCATCCTGAAGCCGTCCGAGCTGAGGGGACGATTCCTGGACGGGGGAGCGTTCGACAACAACCCCGTCGGCCTTGGCGTCGGACTGGCGGACGGGCGCACGGTCCCGGCCGTCATCTTCACGAGTGCCTCAACACTCCGTGCCGACCTGAGGTCCCGCGAAAGGTCCGGACCGGACGTGGAGCAGGGCGGGCTTCCGGGACTGCTGCAGCTGTTGCGAGCGGGCGTCGCGAGCGCGCGGGAGTACGAGCAGCAAATCTTCGAGAGGCAGCAGGCGTCCGCAGGCAGGAGGTCCGAGGTGCGGGCCTCACATCGGACCGGCGAAATTTTCGGAGAACTGCTGTCCGGATTCGGCGCGTTCCTGGGCCGACCGTTCAGAGCGTACGACTTCTATGCCGGGGTCTACGATGGCATCTACTTCGTCGCCGAGAACTATGGCTGTGGGCCGAAGCGGTGCGAGGAGCATCAAGCACGCGCCATGGCCCGTGCGTGGATCGCCAGTGGCGTGTTTGGATTGGAGGGGGAGGCGCTGGAGGTCGTCCGGTGGCGGCAACTGATGGCTGACAATCTGGCGCATGTGCCGCCCGCGCCTCCGTCACCGATTACACCCGGATCGGAGAAGCGTTGGGCCGAGGAGGTCAGGTCAACCACCGCTCGGCCCGGCCCCGCGCCGACTCACGAGTACCTCGCCATGCGCCGGCCTGTGGTCACCGCCGTGCTGGCCCAGGTCCACCGGGCGCTCTGGAATGTGGCGGTGGTGCGGCAGGATGTCGCGAACCGCAACTGCCGCCGCCGCAACGATCCGGCGGGGGCCCTGCTGTGTGCCGGAGGGTTTGACGACATCGTGAAGGGACTGGCCGAGGCCGATCGGACCATTGCGATGTCGGAGGCGCTCGTTCGCTCGAGTGACTTCGCCTGCGAGCCGGAGTGCTTCGTGGATGAGGCATTTGTCCGTCTCCTCAGGAAACAGGCCATTCAGATCAATCGACTGCTGGACTCCGGCATCAGGCGGTTGCTTGACCTGGAATCGGCCCGCAGCTCTGCGAATCATCAGACGGATCTCAGCGGCAGGGTGCGGATGTTCGCGGCCTGGAGGGGCGGCAGCACGTTCCGGTATCGGTCGCTTTTCAGCGTCAATCCAAGTTCAGGGCAGGGCGAATGGAGTCACCCGGTGGCCAGCGCGCTGACCGCGCTCATCCCCAACTACCTGGTGATCGGTCGCGAGGCGGCCGAGGCGAGCGAGCAGCAGCTGTCGTTCGGATGGCGCCCGCTGGTGGTACGCCCGTCTCAAACGTTCTACCTCGGAACGGTGTGGGAACTTCATAACCTGGAGGATCGAAGTCTCGACGGCAAGGCGTGGACCGGTGGCGTGACCCTCGGGACGCACTCGCTGCCCATTCCGGCGACGACCGTCGAAGCGGGTGTGTTCCGGATGAAATATCCCTACCGGGAGATCTCGACCCTGGGTGGATTGAGCATTCGGCTGGTTCAGGACAAGTTGTTCCTTGACGTGCGCACGAAGATCGTCGGTCAGGGGAAGTTCAAGGAGTGGTACGCGGGCGGCGGGCTCAGCGACCTGAATGGGATGTTGTACTGGCTGATTCGAGGGAGGTGAGGACGATGTTGCCGTTGATGACCGTCGTGTGGCTTCTGACGCTCGGGGCCATCGGCCCCGACTCTCGGGATTGGTCTCGGCTGGACGGCCCGGGGCCGTCATGGGTGAATCGCTCCGCATGGCATGGCGACGGAGCGTCGCAGAGCAAGACCGACCCGCAGGTGAAGGCCATCGCCGAGGCGGTTGCCGAGGAGCTGAAGGACTCCGGCACGTTTCGCTTTGGGCTCAGTGTTGGCTGGCGCACGATATTGAGTCCCGATGAACGCCGTCTGCGGGACGTCGCCATTGCGCCAGATGGACGCCTCCTCGTCGATCGCACGGACGGGTCCTCGGTGATCCTGTCCGGCGTGGTCGCGGCGTATCCCTTCGACGAAACCTCGCGCTGGAATCGCCTTGGATTCCTGGCCAATATCAATCTGGCCGACTTCAGTTCGGAGAGCGTCGGTGTCTTCAACAAATCGATCGAAGGTGGGCTTGGCCTTGGCGTTCGGCTTAATGCCGATTTTGCGGTGGCGCTGACGGCCGAGCGGGTGTTCTCCCGGAAGCTCAGGGATGGCGTCGACCTGACCAAGCCACTGCTGGACGACGCAGGGAAGCCGCTGAGCGCTCTTGATACCGCCGATGCCCGTTACTTCAAAGACGACAACATAACGGCGCTGTCGCTGAAGTTCGTCTTCATGTTCTGACCCGCCACGGGTCGGACAGCTCGTCCATGTACGAACGAGAGGCCCGGCAGCTGACGCCGCCGGGCCTCAGGACTGGCCTCGCCCGTTCCTACCGCAGCAACGTCTCCATGATCATCTTCACCAGCCCCTGGCCGTTGTTGATGGCCATCGTGATGCCGATCGTGGCGACCGACACCATCGAGATGAGCTTGATCAGGATGTTGAGCGACGGGCCCGACGTGTCCTTGAACGGGTCGCCGACCGTGTCGCCGATCACCTTCGCGCCGTGGCGCGGGTTCTTCGAGTCTTCCTTGCGCGCCACCTTGTGGCCGGCCGCATCGACGTAGTCGCCCTGCGCGTTCTTCAGGTACTTGCCGCCGAGTTCGCCAGACTCGATCCACTTCTTCGCGTTGTCCCAGCTGCCGCCCGCGTTGGCCATGAAAATCGCCACCGCGAAGCCGGTCGCCAGGCCGCCGGCGAGCATGCCGATGATGCCGCCCACGCCGAAGATCACGCCGACGATGACGGGCACGACCACGGCCATCATCGAGGGCACCACCATCTTCTTGATGGCGCCGTCGGTCGAGATGTCGACGCAGCGCGCGTAGTCGGGCGTCGCCGTGCCTTCCATGATGCCGGGGATCTCGCGGAACTGCCGCCGCACTTCCTCCACCATGACCAGCGCCGCGCGTCCCACGGCCGTCATCGTCATCGCGGCGAACACGAAGACGAGCAGCGCGCCGATGAACATGCCGCTGATGACCATGGGGTCGGTCAGGGTGATCGTCGGCAGGAACTCACTGACCGGACGGCCGCCCTGCGCCAGCGTGGCGAACGTCGCGATGAGGGCCAGCGCCGTCAGCGCCGCCGAGCCGATGGCGAAGCCCTTGCCGATCGCCGCCGTCGTGTTGCCCAGCGAGTCGAGCGCGTCGGTGCGCTTGCGCACGTCGTCGCCCAGGTGGCTCATCTCGGCGTTGCCGCCGGCGTTGTCCGCAATCGGACCGTACGCGTCGGTCGCCAGCGTGACGCCGAGCGTCGAGAGCATGCCCACGGCGGCCAGCGCGATGCCGTAGAGGCCGAGGGCCGGGTCCGCGAAGCCGCCGGCAAAGCCGTACGCCAGCGCCGTGGCCACCGCGATGGTGACGATGGGGATCCAGGTGGACATCATGCCGACGGCAATGCCGCTGATGATGACCGTCGCCGGACCCGTGGCGCTCGACTTGGCCACTTCCTGCGTCGGCGCGTAGTCATACGCCGTGTAGAGTTCCGAGCCCTTGCCGATGACCAGGCCCGAGAAGAGGCCGACCAGCGTCGCCAGCCACACGCCCCACCACGTCGCGCCGGGGATGCGGTTGTAGACGTCCGCGAAGCAGATGTAGCAGATCACACCCGCCACGATCGCGACGCCGATGGACGCCACGTTGACGCCGCGGTGCAGCGCGCCCAGCAGTTCCTTGAGCGACGCGTTTTCCTTGGTGCGCACGAGCTGGCTGCCCAGAATCGAAAGAAAGATGCCCGCGCCGGCAATCGCGACCGGCGCGATGACCATCGTCCAGGCGGCGTCGGGGTGCTGCAGCGAGATGGCCGCCGCGGCCGCGAGGGCGATTGCCGCGAGAATCGAGCCCAGGTACGACTCGTAGAGGTCGGCGCCCATGCCGGCCACGTCGCCGACGTTGTCGCCCACGTTGTCGGCAATCGTCGCGGGGTTGCGGGGGTCGTCCTCGGGGATGCCGGCTTCGACCTTGCCGACCAGGTCGGCGCCCACGTCGGCTGCCTTGGTGTAGATGCCGCCGCCGACGCGCGCAAAGAGCGCGACCATCGAGGCGCCCATGCCGAAGCTGACCATCACCTGGCCCACCAGCGCGGGCTTGTCCGGGGTGAGGACCGCGAAGAGCGCCAGCCAGGCCACCGTGAAGAGCAGGCCGATGCCGACCACCGACAGGCCCATCACCGACCCGGCCTTGAACGCGACCTGCAGACCGGAGTTGAGGCCGTTTTTCGGGTCGGCGCAGGCCCAGGCCGTGCGGCTCGACGCGTGCGTGGCGATGTTCATGCCCGCCCAGCCCGTGTAGAAGCTGCCGAGGCCGCCGGTCACGAACCCGATGAAGATGAACCCGGCCAGCATCAGGCCGTCGTCCTGGCGGAGCAGGTCGTAGTTGGCGCCGAAGGCCACCAGCACGCCAATCACCAGCAGGACGGGGACCACCACCTTGAACTGGCGGTTGAGGTACGCCATGGCGCCCGCGCGCACGTAGCCGGCGATTTCCTGCATGCGCTCGTTGCCGGGCGCCGCCTTGAGGACGTCGCTCTTGTACTTGAGCGCCATCAGGACTGCCGCCAGCCCGCCTGCCAGGCCCAGGCCCAGCATGTTCCAGAACGTACTTGTCACCGGCGTGACCATCTCCATGCACTGACTCCTTATTCGTATTCGGTAGACGGCCTACAATGCCGACATGAAACCCGTCGTCCTGGCCGCAATCTTCTCAGCGACCCTGGCAGCCGCTCCGGCCGGCCAGGGCTACGTGCCGCATCGGGTGTTCGATACGGCCGCCCGACAGTTTACCGATTTTGAGGCGATGGCGGCAGCCCTGACCCGCGCCGACGTCGTTTTTGTGGGGGAACAACACGACGATCCCAACACCCACCGGCTGGAAGCCGCCCTGCTCGAGGCCCTGGGCGCGCGGCGGGACGGGGTGGTCCTGTCACTGGAGATGTTCGAGCGGGACGTCCAGCCCCAGCTCGACCAGTTCCTGGCCGGCACCGTGGACGAAGCCGCCTTCCTGAAGGATTCGCGGCCCTGGCCCCGGTACGCGACGGACTACAAGGCCCTGGTCGATTACGCGAAGACGCGGGGGTGGCCCGTCGTGGCGGCCAATGTGCCCCGGCCGATCGCCTCCGAGGTGGCCAAGACCGGTGTCCAGGTCCTTGCCGGCAAGCCGGACGCCGAACGGCCGTGGTTCGCGGGCGATCGGGAGTGCCCGACCGGCGACGATCCGTATTTCATCCGGTTCGGCGAGGCGATGGGCGGACACGCCGGCGTGGATGTCCTGCAGCGGTATTACGACTCGCAGTGTCTCAAGGACGAGACGATGGCCGAGTCCATCACGCGGGCCTGGCAGGCCGCCGCCGGTGTGCCCGGCCCGACCCGCCCGCTGGTCATCCATTACAACGGCGCCTTTCACAGTGATTTCGGCCTGGGCACCGTGTCACGCGTCCGGCGGCGCCTGCCCGATCAGCAGCTGGCGGTCGTGACCATGATTCCGGTCAAGGACATCCGCGCGCTCGACACCATCACGCCCGACACCGAGGATCTCGGGCGGGCGAGGTTTCTCGTCTACACGCTGGGGAAATAGGTGGCGAGGTGGCGAGGTGGCGAGGTGGCGAGGGCGCTGCGCGCAACTTCTCGGCTCGCCATCTCGCCATCTCGTCATCTCGCCATCTCGTCATCTCGTCATCTCGTCATCTCGCCATCTCGCCACCTCGCCATCTCGTCATCTGATGCGTGTGGGTAAGTCGGCCACGACGTAGGCCATGACGGCGATGGCGGCGGCGTTGTCGGACATCTGCTTGGGCGTGATGCGGTCGATGGTGTCGGCGGGGGTGTGGTGAATCAGGAAGTAATCGCCATTCACCAGGTGCGACATCATCGGAATGCCGGCGGCCTGGCCTGACGGGCCGATGTCGGCGCCGCCGCCGCTGGGCGCGATGCGGTCGGCGCCAATCGAGGCCAACAGACTGGCGATGGCCGTGACCGTGGCGCGGCCCTCATCGGATCCCGTGAATCCGAACCCCGCCGGGTCGAATACGCCACCGTCGGATTCGAGCAGCAGCACGTGGTCCTTGAGTTCAGCCATGTGCTGGTCGCGGTAGGCGTTGCCCCCGCGCAGCCCGTTTTCCTCGTTGGTGAAGAGCACGACACGCACGGTGCGCCGCGGCTGCAGTCCCAGCGTCTTCATCAGACGCAGGGCCTCCCACGTCACGATGCACCCGCCCCCATCGTCACTGGCGCCGGCGCCGACGTCCCACGAGTCGAAGTGGCAGCCCACCAGCACGATCTCGTTCGGCCGTTCACGGCCGACGAGTTCCCCCATGACGTTGAAGGACTCGGCATCGGGCTCGAACCGCGCCTCCATCCTGAGCGTCACGCGGATGCGCACGCCGCGATTCTGCAGGCGCTGAAACCGTTCGGCGTCTTCCACGGTGATGGCCGCCGCCGGGATGCTCGGGACATTCGGGGTGTAGGTGGTCGCGCCGGTGTGCGGCGTCCGCAATCCGACCGGTCCGACCGAGCGGACCAGGACCGCGATCGCGCCGTGCCGCGCCGCGCGCGACGGGCCGGTCGACCGGTACTGCACCGTCTGTCCGTAGTTGGTGTACGGAACGTTGAACAACACGATGCGGCCCTTGACCGCGTCGGACTTCGCCTCCAGTTCATCGAACGAGCCGATGACGATGACGTCGCCGGTGACGCCGTCCGGCCCGGTGCCGACCGAGTTGCCGAGGCCCAGCATCGGCAGCGGCTGCGGAATCGGCTCGACTAGGTCGAGGCTCTCGCGGCCGCGCACCCATTTGGGCACCATGACGCGCTCCTTGCGCACGTTGGCGAGGCCGTCCTTCGTCATCGTCTCGACCGCCCACTCGATCGCGCGCTCGAGGCCGAGCGACCCCGACAGCCGCGGTCCGTAGGTGTCCGTGAGCTCAGCGAGCCGCTGCCAGGCGAAGTCGGACGACTGCGACGCGGCGATCAGCCGCTGCGCCACCGGGCGGTATTCGGGGAGCCAGGACTGCTCAGATGACGAGATGGGGAGATGACGAGATGCCGAGGTGACTGAGCCCGTGGTCACCACCGACAGTGTCAGTGCCAGTGCCACGGTTCCGCGGCCGCCAGACCCGGCCGCGCGACGAAAGCGTTCCCATCTCGTCATCTCACCACCTCGCCACCTCGCCACCTCGCCACCGCGCCACCTCGCCACCCAGTGATCCTCACAGCGCGACCCGATGCCGTCCCGAGTGCAGGTAGTTCATCGTCTGCACCGTGAGCATGATCGTGAAGTCCACCTTGGTGCGGTCCTCGGGGTACTTGAGGCGCAGGTCGAGTTCGTCGGCGCGTTTGATCATCGAGCCGAGGACCTGGTCGATCGTGTACTGGTAGGACCCGGCCCAGGCAGCGACGAGGCGGCGCACCTCGCGACGGATGCGCTGGATGAATTTCGACGCGCGCAGATTCTGGTGGAATTCCGGCGCGTCGGAGAACAGGCGCCGCAGGTCGCGGTCGTAGAAGTCCGGGAACTCAAGGCCGTAGTGTTCGCGCTTTTTCTTGTAGTGACTGCGCAGCGTCGAACGCAGCTGGCTGATGGGCTCGACCTTCCGGCGCGTGGTGACCACCGGCGCGGCGGTCGCCACCTCGCGCATGAGGCCGTCCATGTATTCCAGTTTCTTCAGCGCCGGCCAGTCGTGGTACCGCGCGCGCCAGTCGCTGTCGGGGGTGAGCCACACCGCAAAGGTCTCGGCGAAGTCCTCGTCGGGATGGCTCTGGGAATACCAGGAATCCAGGTGCAGCACGAAACTCTTCGAATACGGCTTCGGCAGATAGACCTCGGGATACTCCTGGGAGGGTTTCCCGAACAGCCGGATGCGCCTGCGCCGCTTGCGCAACGCAAAGGCGTTGTCGAGGGCGTGTCCGGCCTCGTGCCGGAGGATCTTCATGCACCACTCGGGTGTCCCGCCTTCGACCTCCAGCATCTGGGCCTTTTCCAGGCGCATGAGCCGGGGATGGGCCAGGTAAAACGGAATCGCGACGCCGGGGACGCCATCCGGGCAGAACCACTCGGTGGACAACCAGTAGTGCGGCTGGAAGGTGAGGCCGCGCGCGCGGAGTTCATCGTGCAGCTGGTCGAGCCGTTCCTGCAGCGAGCTGCCCTCGATGGTCAGCCCCAGTTCGCAGAACCGGACGTCGAGCAGCTGCTCGTCCGGCAGGTCAGGCCAGTCGGTGCGAATGGCCGGCCGCGGGCGGGTGGGGACCGGCGGGTCGGGGAGGGGCTGGGTCACGGCCGCTGGGGGAGATTCACGTATGATAGACGCCGTTCGATCATAGACGACAACGCCCCACTGGCGTTGAGTCAAGGAGAACCTATGCAGGCGTTTCGCACGTTCGTGCTAGGACTTGCCGTCACCGGAATGACCGCCACTCCGGTGCTGGCGCAGGATGGGGCCGCAGGCGTCGCCCCGCAGACGCAAGGTCAGGGCCAGGGCCAGGGACAACAGCCGCCACCGCCACCGCAGCCGCCGGCCAAGCCGGATCCGACTTACAAGGAGACGGTCGTCGTCTCCGCATCGAAAACCGAACAGCAGCTGGTGAACGCCCCGGCGACGATGTCGGTCATCGGCGGGCGCGCCCTCGAGGTCGCGCCGTCCAACAACTACGCCGACCTGCTGCGCGCGGTGCCGGGCGTCAACATCACGCAGATCTCGGCGCGCGACATCAACATCACCAGCCGCGGCGCGACCAGCTCGCTGGCCACGTCGCAACTCGCCGTGCTGGATGGCCGCAGCCTGTATCAGGACTTCTTCGGCTTCGTCATGTGGGATTTCATGCCGTCCAATCCCAACGAGATCAAACGCATCGAGGTCATCCGTGGCCCGGCGTCGGCCGTGTGGGGCGCCAACGCGCTCACCGGCGTGGTGAACATCCTGACCAAGTCGCCGCGTGAGATGGAGGGCACCACGTTCACGCTGGGCGCCGGCACGTTCGGCCGGGAGTTCTACGGCAACGGGCAGCGCGACGGCGGCCAGGCGTTCGGCAACATCACGCACGCGCAGGCCATCAACGACCGCTGGGCCTACAAGCTGTCGGTCGGCGCGTTCCAGTCGGATGCGTTCGGCCGCCCGAGCGGGAACATCCCCGGCGGGACGACGACCTATCCGCCGTACCAGAACACCGGCACGTTCCAGCCGAAGGTGGACCTGCGGGTCGACTGGGAGAGCGGGGACGGACGCTCGGTGCAGATGTCGGGCGGGTATGCCGCCACCGACGGCATCATGCACAGCGGCATCGGCCCGTTCGACATCCAGCAGGGCACGAAGTACGGGTATGGCAAGATCAACTACTCGAAGAACGCGTTCCGCGTGCAGGCGTTCATGAACTTCCTCGACGGCGACGCCAACAACCTGCTGTCGACCGACGCGGCCGGCACGCCCATCAACTTCATCTTCAAGACGAAGACGTTCGACCTGGAAGCGGGCGACACGCGCACGTTCGGCGGCCGTCACGTGCTGACCTACGGCGGCAACCTGCGCTACAACCAGTTCGATCTGACGATCGCCCCGGGCGAGGACTCGCGCACCGAGGGCGGCGTGTACGTGCAGGACGAGATCTTCCTGAACGATCACGTGCGGTTCGTGGCCGGCGCGCGCGTCGACAAGTTCTCGTCGATCGACGACCCCGTCTTCTCCCCGCGCGTGGCGCTGATGCTCAAGCCCTCGGCCAACCATACGTTCCGGCTGTCGTTCAACCGCGCGTTCCGCGCGCCGTCGATGATCAACAACCACCTCGACCTCACGGTGGGCACGATCATTCCGCTGGGCCAGATCAACGCGGCCTACGGCTCGGCGCTGTTCCGCCTGCCCACCGAAGTGACGGGCAACACGGACCTGACCGAAGAGCGCCTCGACGCCTACGAGGTGAGCTACACGGGCACGATCAACGACCGGGTCACGTTGTCGGCCGCCTACTACTACAACAAGCAGACCGAGCAGATCTTCTTCACGCAGTCAGCGGCCTACGGACCGACCGAAGTGCCGGCGGGCTTCCCGGGATTGGGGCCGATTCCCGCGGCGCTCATCTGGGGCGGCGTGTATCAGGCCGGCGTCCGCTTCCCGAAGACGTTCACCTACCTGAACCTCGGCGAAGTCAACCAGCAGGGCATCGAACTGGGCATCGACGCGGCGCTGACCGATACCGCGAGCATGTTCGCCAACTACTCCTGGCAGGGCAAGCCGGACCCGAACTTCGACATCCGCGAGGTCAACCTGCCCCCGACGCACCGCTTCTCGACCGGCGTGAACTACTCCGGCGCGCGGTACTTCGGCAGCGTGGCCCTCAACTACACCGACGATGCCTTCTGGCAGGACATTCTCGATGCGCGCTTCCACGGCACCACCGAGTCGCACCTGATTGCCAACGCCAGCGTCGGCGTCCGCTGGGGCAACGGCCGGTACGCGGCCACGCTCAAGGGCATCAACCTCACCGACAAGCAGCACCAGACCCACGTCTTCGGCGACATCCTGCGCCGCCAGGTCGTCGGCGAGATTCGCGTCAGCCTGCCGAGGTAGGAAGGTAATGGGTCATAGGGGATAGGTCATAGGGGATAGGTCATAGGGGAGAGGTTTGAAATATTCCCTATGCCCTATTCCCTATAACATTGTGATGAGTGTCCGACCCTTCCCCGAAGAAGAAGCCCGTCCGTTGGTCCGCCGCCTGGTCTGAAGCCCGCAATCTGATCTGGGCCCGCCGAGGGCGCCTGCTCATCGGCCTCGTGCTGATGCTGGTCTCGAGGCTGGCCGGCATGGTCCTCCCGTTCCTGTCCAAGTACCTGGTGGACGATGTCCTGACGCAGGGGCGTGTGGAGCTGTTGCCGACGCTGGCGTGGATCGTCGGCGCGGCCACGGTGGTCCAGGCGGTCACCTCGTTTGCCCTGTCGCAGGTGCTGGGCGTTGCCGCGCAACGCGCGATCACCGACATGCGCCGCCGCGTGGAAGAACACGTGATGCGGCTGCCGGTCAGCTACTTCGACAGGAACAAGTCGGGGCAGGTGTTGTCGCGCGTCATGAACGACGCCGAGGGCATCCGCAATCTGGTGGGCACGGGCCTGGCGCAGCTGACCGGCAGCGTGGTGACCGCCGTGCTGGCGCTCGGGTACCTGTTCTGGGTCAGCTGGGTGCTGACCACCGTCACGTTGCTCGTGCTGGCCGCCTTTGGCGGCGTGATGGCGTTTGCGTTCATGCGCCTGCGCCCGCTGTTCCGCGAGCGCGGCAAAATCCAGGCCGAGGTGACCGGCCGGCTGACCGAAGCGCTGGGCGGCGTCCGCGTGGTCAAGACCTACACCGCCGAGCGCCGCGAGGATCTGGTCTTCACCAAGGGCGTGCACCGCCTCTTCCGCAACGTCGCCCAGTCGATGACCGGGGTGTCGGCCACCACGGCGTTTTCCAGCGTCGTGATCGGCGCGATCGGCGTCGTCATCATCACCATCGGCGGCCGCGCCATCGTCGATGGCGAGATGACGCTGGGCGATCTGATCAGCTACATCTTCTTCACGGGACTGCTGGCGGCGCCCATCGTGCAGATCGCCTCCATCGGGACGCAGATCACCGAGGCGTTCGCCGGACTCGACCGGATTCGCGAGGTGCTCGATACCGCCCGCGAAGACGCCGACGATGCCCGCCGCGGCGGCGTCGAGGACCTGCGCGGCGACGTCGTGTTCGACGACGTCTGGTTCGAGTATCAGCCGGGCGTGCCGGTGCTCAAGGGCATCACGTTTCATGCGCCCGCGGGCAGCACGACCGCGCTGGTCGGATCGTCGGGGTCCGGCAAGAGCACGCTGCTGAGCCTGGTGATGGCGTTCAACGCGCCCACGCGCGGCCAGGTGCGGGTGGACGGCCGCAACCTGCAGGACCTCCGGCTGGTGGAGTACCGGCGGCATCTGGGCGTGGTGCTGCAGGACAACTTCCTGTTCGACGGCGAGGTGGGGGAGAACATCGCCTACGGGCGGCCCGATGCGACCGACGAGGCGATTCAGCACGCCGCGCAGGTGGCGCACGCCGATGAGTTCATCCAGGGCTTCGACCAGAAGTACAAGACGATCGTCGGCGAGCGCGGCGTGCGGCTGTCGGGCGGCCAGCGGCAGCGCGTGGCCATCGCCCGCGCGATTCTCGCCGATCCGCGCATCCTGCTGCTCGATGAGGCGACGTCGAGTCTCGACAGCGAGAGCGAGGCGATGATCCAGGACGGCCTGCGCTCGCTGCGCCGGGGCCGGACGACGTTTGTGATCGCCCACCGGCTCTCGACGATTCAGTCGGCCGATCAGATTCTGGTGCTCGAAGGCGGCGAAATCGTCGAGCGGGGCACCCACCACGAGCTGCTGGCCCTGCACGGGCGGTACCGGCAGCTGTACGACAAGCAGTACGGCTTCGAGCGCGACCGGTTCATCAATCCCGGCGAAGACTTCACGCCGGAGCCCGAGAAGCCGGAGGCCCCCGCGCCGCGGCCCCGCCGCGGGTTCGGCGCAGAGTAAAATCAGACGTTTCGTATGGCGCAGTTCATTTACACGATGAAGGGGTTGGGCAAGGTGCATCCGCCCGACCAGGTGGTGTTCAAGGACATCTGGCTGTCGTTCCTGCCGGGCGCGAAGATCGGCGTCATCGGCAGCAACGGCTCCGGCAAGTCGACGCTGCTGAAGATCATGGCCGGCCTCGACCCGAACTACCTGGGCGAGGCGTTTCGCGCCGACGGCACGACCGTCGGGTACCTGGCCCAGGAACCCGAACTCGATCCGGCCAAGACGGTGCTGGGCAACGTGGAAGAAGGCGTGGCGAAGACGCGCGCGCTGCTGACGCGGTTCGACGAGATCAACGCGAAGTTCGGCGAGGAGATGGACGCCGACGCGATGGACAAGCTGCTGGAAGAGCAGGCGCGGGTGCAGGATGCCATCGAAGCCGCCAACGCCTGGGACCTCGACGCGCGCGTCGAGCAGGCGATGGACGCGTTGCGGCTGCCCCCGGCCGATGCGGATGTCACGAAGTTGTCAGGCGGCGAGCGTCGTCGCGTGGCCCTGTGCCGCCTGCTGCTGCAGGCGCCCGACCTGCTGCTGCTCGACGAGCCGACCAACCACCTGGATGCCGAGTCGGTGGCGTGGCTCGAACACTTCCTGCACACCTATCCCGGCACGGTCGTGGCGATCACCCACGACCGGTACTTCCTCGACAACGTGGCGGGCTGGATCCTGGAACTCGATCGCGGCAAGGCGTATCCGTGGGAGGGCAACTATTCCGGGTGGCTGGCGCAGAAGCAGTCGCGGCTGGCCCAGGAAGAGAAGCAGGAATCCAAGCGGCAGCGCACCCTGCAGCGCGAACTCGAGTGGATTCGCATGTCCCCCAAGGCCCGGCACGCCAAGGGCAAGGCGCGTCTGAACGCGTACGAACAGCTGCTCAACGAGGACACGGCCGACAAGATCGAGCGGGTCGAGATCTACATTCCCCCGGGCCCGCGCCTGGGGGATGTGGTGGTCGAAGCCCGCGGCCTGAAGAAGGGCTACGGCGACGTCCTGCTGATTGACGACCTCGACTTCACGCTGCCGCGCGGCGGCATCGTCGGGGTGATCGGTCCGAACGGCGCCGGCAAGACCACGCTGTTCCGGATGCTGGTCGGCCAGGAGCAGCCCGACGGCGGCACGCTGCGGGTGGGCGAGACCGTGCAGATCGGCTACGTCGATCAGTCGCGGGATGCGCTCGCGGCCGACAAGACCGTCTACGACGAAATCTCCGGCGGACACGAGGAGATCGAACTCGGCAAACGCACGGTGAACGCGCGCGCGTACTGTTCGTGGTTCAACTTCCGCGGGCGCGACCAGCAGCGCAAGGTGGGGACGCTCTCGGGCGGCGAACGCAACCGCGTGCACCTGGCGAAGCTGCTCAAGAAGGGCTGCAACCTGCTGTTGCTCGACGAACCGACCAACGACCTGGACGTGGACACCCTGCGCGCGCTGGAACTGGCGCTCGACGAGTTCGCCGGGTGTGCAGTCGTCATCTCGCACGACCGGTGGTTCCTCGACCGCATCGCCACGCACATGCTGGCGTTCGAGGGCGACAGCCACGTGGAGTGGTTCGAGGGTAACTACCAGGAATACGAGGACGACAAGAAACGCCGCCTTGGCACGGACGCGGACCAGCCCCACCGCATCAAGTACCGGAAGCTGACACGGTGATGTTTGCTGACCTGCGGCAGTATCTTGCGCAGTTGCGGCGCGACAAGGATCTGGTCGAGATCGACGCAGTGGTCGATCCGGTCGAGGAGGTCGCCGAGATCCATCGCCGGGTGATCGCGGGCGGCGGGCCGGCCCTGCTGTTCACCAACGTCAAGGGCGCCGATTTCCCCCTGGTCACCAATCTGTTCGGCACACCGCGGCGCGCGCAGCTGGCGTTCGGCCAGCGGCCGCTCGACTTCATCAAGCGCCTGGTGCACCTGGCCGAGACGATCCTGCCGCCCACACCGGCGAAGTTGTGGGATGCGCGCGATGTGGCGCTGGCCGCCGCGAAGGTCGGCCTGAAGCGCCGCGCCGACGGACCGGTCACCGAGGTGGTGACCCGCGACGTGCGTCTCGACCGGCTGCCGGCGCTGACCTGCTGGCCGGAAGACGGCGGGCCGTTTGTCACCCTGCCGCTCGTCTACACGACGCACCCGGACAAGGGCGGGCCGAACCTCGGCATGTATCGCCTGCACGTGCACGACGCCTCATCCACAGGCATGCACTGGCAGATCGGCAAGGGCGGCGGTTTTCATTACGCCGTGGCGGAAGCCCGGGGGCAGGCGCTTCCGGTCACGGTCTTCCTGGGCGGGCCGCCCGCGCTGATCCTGTCGGCCATCGCGCCACTGCCCGAGAACATTCCGGAGATGTTGCTGGCCTCGCTCATCGCCGGTCAGAAGCTGCCGCAGGTGCCCGGCCCCTACGGCCATCCGCACCCGCTGGTCGCCTCGGCCGAATTCGCGCTGATGGGCACCGTGGCGCCTCGCGAGCGAAGGCCCGAAGGGCCGTTCGGCGATCACTACGGGTACTACTCGCTCCAGCACGACTACCCGGTCTTCCGCGTGGCGCAGATCGCCCACCGGCGCGATGCGATTTATCCGGCGACGGTCGTCGGCAAACCCCGGCAGGAGGACTTCTTCATCGGCGACCTGTTGCAGGACCTGCTCTCGCCGCTGTTCCCCCTGGTGATGCCGGCCGTCGTCGACCTGTGGTCGTACGGGGAGACGGGGTATCACTCCCTGGCCGCCGGCATCGTCAAGCAACGGTATGCGCGTGAGGCCATGGCTTCGGCGTTCCGCATTCTCGGCGAGGGGCAGCTGTCGCTGCAGAAGTTCCTGCTGCTGACCGATCAGCCAGTGGACCTGCGCGACTTCCGCGCGACGCTCGAACACGTGCTGGCCCGGACGAAGCCGGAGACCGACCTCTTCGTGTTCTCGAACGTGTCGATGGATACGCTCGACTACGCCGGCCCGGCCGTGAATGAGGGCTCGAAGGGCGTATGGCTGGGGCTGGGCGACCCCGTGCGCGACCTGCCGCGCGAGTTCCGGCCGTCGCAGCCGCCGCCGTCGGACGTCGCGGACGTGCGCGTCTTCTGTGCCGGCTGCCTGGTCGTGCAGACGCGCGCGTTCGCCGAGGATCGCGAGGCCCCGTCGCGCCTGGCGGCGCACCCGGCCTTCGCGGGCTGGCCGCTGGTGGTCCTGACCGACGATGCGGCACGGGCGACACGGAGCGCGATGAACTTCCTGTGGACGACCTTCACGCGGTTTGATCCGGGATCCGACATCCATGCCGCCGCCACCCGCGTGGTGCGCAACCACATCGCGTTCACGCCGCCCGTCTGCATCGATGCGCGGATGAAGCCGTGGTACCCGAAGGAAGTGACGTGCCGGCCGGAGGTCGCCGCCACCGTCACGCGGCGCTGGCGCGAGTACTTCCCGACGCGCGACATCGTGATGGGCGATTCGGAGCGGGGACACCTGGATTGAACGGTGCGAAGTGCGAAGTGCGGAGTGCGGAGTGCGGAGTGCGGAGTGCGCGGGTGCGCGGGTGCGTCGCGGGGTGTGGCATGCGTAGCGCGGCGCGGTTTGTGAGCCGCGGATTGGTGCTGTGCCTCGCCCTTGGCGCCGCGGCGTGCGGCGGCGCGTCGACCGAGGTGCGGTTCCTGTCGATTGCGACCGGAGGCACGGGCGGCGTGTATTACCCCTATGGCGGGGCGCTGGCGCAGGCGTACTCCACGCAGATTCCCGGCCTGCAAGTGACGGCGGAGGTGACCGGCGCGTCGGTCGACAACTTGAAGCTGCTGCAGCAGGGGCGTGCGGATCTGGCGTTCACCCTGGCTGACACGCTGGCCGAAGCGCTGGCCGGCACCGGTCCGTTTGCGGCGACGGGGAAAGTCGAGGCCCGCGCCATCGCCGTGCTCTACACCAACTACACACATCTGGTGACGCGCGCCGACGCCGGCATCACCGGCGTGGCCGGCCTCAAGGGCAAGGTGGTGGCCACCGGCGCGCCGGGCAGCGGGACCGAACTGATTGCGGACCGGCTGCTGTCGGCCGCCGGTCTCGATCCGCAGCGCGACGTGGTGCGCCATGCGCTCGGCGCCAGTGAAGCGGCCGGGGCGCTGAAGGACGGCAAGGTGGATGCGCTCTTCTGGAGCGGCGGCCTGCCGACGCCGGCCATTCAGGACCTGGCCGCCACGCCGGGCATGGCGTTGTCGTTCATCGCGCAGGACACGTTGTGGCCGGGGCTGCAGGCGCGGTTCGGGCCGGGCCTCTATCGGGTGGTGCCGTTGCCGGTTGGCAGTTATCGGGGCCAGGCCGGAGACGTGCCCGTCATCGGCGTCGACAACGTGCTGGTCGTGTCCGCCGCGCTCGACCCGGCGTTGGTCGAGACGCTCACCCGTGTGTTGTTCGAGTCGAAGTCACAGCTCGAGGCGGCCCATCCAGAGGCCCGGCATCTGCAGGTGCCGGCGAGCCCGGACGCCGTTCCGGCGCCCCTGCATGAAGGCGCCCGGCGGTACTTCGACGGACGGGGCTGGCGTGAGTAGACTGTTGGGTGCTTCCATGGCCGCCAGGGTGCTGCTTCTCGTCGCCGGCGTGACGCTGACCGGGTGTGGGCGACCGACCAGTCCCGGGGAGCCGTCCGCCGACCGGTTCGCGATTCTCGCGCCGGCCTCCGCCTCGGTCGATCTGGCCACCATGTTTGAACCGCCGGGCCACGCGCAATGGGCTGAGGCGCGGGGGCGGCTGCGCGGCTTCCAGTTCTATCAGCAGAGCCTGCGCCCGCAGTGTGCGACCTGCGGACCCAACTCGGTGAACCGCCTCCTGAGCGCCGTGCCCGAGGGCGCGTTCCGGTACCTCAAGGATCACGGCATCCAGATTGGCGTCGAGGCCGGCGCGGTGAAGGAGCACACCTGCGACGGGCGCGAACTGGGCCGCGTGCTGGTGCAGGATCTCGCGCCGGTCTACGCGACAGGCGCGCACGTGACGTGGGTGGCGATGGACGAGCCGTTCACCGCCGGGTTGCCTGTGCGTGAGGCGAGCAGCGGCCTCGGGCACTGCAATTTCTCCATCGACCAGGCCGTCGTTGAGGTCGATCGCTTCGTCAGCCGGGTGCGCGAGTCCTATCCCGACATTCGCTTCGGCCTGATCGAGGCCTATCCCGCGTTCAGCGCCGACGAGTTGATGACCTTCGTGCGGGCGTTGATCGACAACGAGCAGGTGCCGCTGGCGTTCTTCCGCCTCGACTACGACGTGCGCCACCGCTTCACGTCGGACGCCGATTCCGCGCGGGACCTGCGGCGCCTGTACGACTTCATCGTGGGCCGCGGTATCGAGTTCGAGGTCATCGTCACCGGGTATGACGGCCGGACCGATGCCCCGGCGGTGGCCTCGGCGATGGCGCTGGCGTATGAAGTCAGCGGCGTCATCGGCCGGCCCCACGCGGTGGTGTTCCAGGACTGGTCCAACGACCGGCTGGGCCTTGGGGGCCCGGCCGTGAACCTGCCGGAGACCGCGCCGGGGTCGCTCACGTGGCTGGCCAATCACGCCCTGGGAGTGTTTCGATGAGCTGGTGGCTGACGACCGCGTTGCTCCTTTCGACGGGCGCGGGTGCGCCGATCGACCCCGACCTGCTGACGCCGCAGCCGTCGGTGGAAGTGGAACGGCGCTGGCAACTCGCGATGTCGGTGCTGGCGCCGCTGACCACGACCGACCCCAACCATGTCGGCGCGGCATTCGGCGTGGGCCGGCAGGGCCGCATTCGCGCCGGCGCCCGGTATCAGCCGTCCGAGTCGGATCTGCGCGGATTCATCCATGCCACGCTCGGGCTCACGCTGCGCGAGTCCGCGTCGGCACGGCTGGCCGCCGACTTCGAGTACTCACACGTGTGGGCGTCCCGTCGCCTGTTTCAGACGCGCGCGTTCCAGTTCGAAGGGCACGATCGCCGCCAGGTGTACCTCGGCGTGTTGTCCCTGCAGCGGACCGACGGCGGGCGCTGGTGGGGACTCGTGGACGGCCTCGAGGTCGGCGCCGGGCGGATGCACGTGCGAGATCTGGTGGCGGGCCGTGTGGGCGGCACCGTCCTCAACCCCGATCCCGTGGCCGTGCTCAAGTCCGTCGCGCCGGTCGGCATGCTGGGCGCGATGGTGTCGCGGTCGCTGCCGCTCGGGCTCGACGGCTCGGCCCGCCTGCGCGTGTTTGGCGCGGGCCACTCCCGCGGCGGCGTCGTGCCGTTTGCGCAGGCGTCGGTCGAGTGGGAAGTGGTGCGCCAGATTTTCTCGTCACCCCGCTATGGCCGCGGCGCCCTCGGGGTGGCGGGCACCCACGCGACACACACCCGCTCGCCGGTGTACTTCCAGAATGGTGTCGGCCTGACGCTCAAGATCGCGTTCTGACGCGTGTCCCGCCTCCCCGTCAGCTCGACCTCGGTGCTCGCGTTTCTCCTGTCGGCGCTGTCGCTGGCGTGGGTGCTCACCGTCATCAGTCCACAAACCTACCGGCCGCTCATGTTGCTCGTGGGGGTGTGGGCGACCCTGCGGTGGAAGCCGACCGCCGGTCGCTGGGGCGGCGCCGTGGATCTGCTCTGGGTGATCGCGGCGCTGGTGGGCCTGGGCTGGCCGCTCGCGCAGGGGGATCCGTTCTGGTATCGCGCGGCCACGCCGGCCGGCGGCGATCTGGTCGCGGGCGTCCTCGCGCTGCTCGTCGTCACCGAAGCCGCGCGCCGCACCACCGGGTGGGCGCTGCCCATCGTGACGATGGGCTTCCTGGCGTATGCGCTCGCCGGTCCGTGGTTCGCGCAGGTGGGGCTCACCGGGCTGTCACACCGCGGGTACGACCTGCCGCGGCTCATCGGCAGCCTGTTCATGTCGCTGGAAGGCATCTACGGCGTCCCGCTCGACGTCGCCGTGACCTACATCACGTTGTTCAGCCTGTATGGCGCCGTGCTCGAGGCGTCAGGCGCCGGCACCTTCTTCCTGCGGTGGTCCCTCGCGCGCACCGGCGGCGCCGCGACGCCGGCGGGCACGGGGCGCTCAGTCACGCTGGCGGGCTTTCTGCTGGGGACCGTGTCCGGCTCCGGCGTGGCGACGACGGTGACGCTGGGATCGCTGGCGTGGCCGCTGCTGCGCCAGGCCGGCTTTGCGGCCAACACCGCCGGCGGCATGCTTGCCGCCTCAGGGATCGGCGCGCTGCTGTCGCCCCCCACCCTGGGCGCCGCGGCGTTTCTCATCGCCGAATACCTGCGCATTTCCTATCTCGACGTCCTCGTCATGGCGACGATCCCGACGGTGCTCTACTACGTGTCCATCGCGCTCATGATCGAAGGCGACGCGCGCACCGCGCACTCCGCACCGAGCACGCCGCACTCCGCCCTGAGCACTGAGCACTCCGCACTGAGCACTCCGCACTCCGCACTGAGCACTCCGCACTCCGCACCGAGCCAGTATCTCCATTTCTCCTCCCTCGTCCTCGTCGCCGTGTTGATGGCGGTGGGCTTCACGCCGTTTCGCGCGGTGTTCTGGGCGATCGTCGCGGCCGTGGGCGTGAGTGTCGTCGTGCGCGAGCCGCTCGGGCCGCGCCGGCTGGCCGGCGCGTTCGCCGCCGGCGGCACCGACGCGTTGTCGGTGTTGTCCACCACCGCCGTGGCCGGCATCATCGTCGGCATCGTGACGCTGACGGGGCTGGGGCTCAAGGCGGCGGGGCTGATCGTGGCGCTGGCGGGAGGGTCGCTGTCGTTGACCGTGTTGTGGAGCGCGGTGGCCGTCTGGATTCTCGGCCTGGCCGTGCCCGTGACCGCGTCCTACATCATTGCGGCCGTGATGGTGGTGCCCGCGCTCACCAGCGTGGGTGTGTCGCCGGTGGCCGCGCACATGTTCGTCTTCTATTACGCGGTGTTGTCCGAGGTGAGCCCGCCGACGGCGCTGGCGCCGTTTGCCGCGGCCGCGCTCACCGGCGGCCATCCGTTCCGCACGATGATGCTGACGTGGAAGTACGCGCTGCCGGCGTTTCTCGTGCCGCTCGCGTTCACGCTCGATCCGCGCGGCCTTGGCCTGCTGCTGGCCGGCCCGCTGGCCGACATCCTCGTCTCGTCGGTCACCGCGCTGGCGGGCACCGCCGCGCTGGCCGCGGCGCTGACCGGTGCGTGGGGCTTCCGCGCCCCCTGGACCCGCGTGGTGCTGGCCGCGGCGGGCCTGCTGCTGTTCCACCCCACGCCGTGGGCCGACGTGGCCGGTGTGGTTCTGGTCGTCATCGCGCGCCTCCGCTCATCGTCCACACAGTAGACATGTAGACATGTAGAGGGTGGGCTCTGAAACGCCTGTCTACATGCCTTCCCTGCGCCCTGCGCCCTGTAGCCCTGTAGCCCTGTGCCCTGTCTCCTGCGCCCCCTGTGGTGTATCGTTACGCCCGTAAGGAAGGTCCCGCCATGCAGACACGACGCGTCTCCCTCATCCTGATTCTCCTCATTGCTCTCACCGCCGGCGGGTCCGTGCTGGCGCAGCAGGCGCCGCGTCCGGCGCCGGCCACGCTGGCCTCGGTGACCACGCCCAAGGCCCACTTCGGCCATGACATCGGCGCCGACTACGTGTTGCCGAACTACACCCAGCTGGAAGCCTACTGGCGCAAGCTCGAGAAGGAATCGCCGCGGCTGAAGCTGGTGGAGATTGGCAAGACCTCGGAAGGGCGGCCGCACCTGATGATGATCATCACGTCGCCGGACAACCACCGGCGGCTCGAGCGGTATCGCGAAATCTCCACGCGCCTGGCGACGGCCGAGGGCCTGACCGATGAGCAGGCGCGCGCGCTGGCGAAGGAAGGCAAGGCCGTGGTGTGGATCGACGGCGGCCTGCACGCGACCGAGGTGCTGGGCGCGCAGCAGCTGATGGAAACGGTGTATCAGCTGGCCAGCCGCACCGACGAAGAAACGGTGCGCATCCTCAATGACGTCGTCATCCTCGCGGCGCACGCCAACCCGGACGGCATGGAGCTGGTGTCGAACTGGTACATGCGCAGCAGCGAGACCCCAGAGCAGCGCAGCACCGGCGGCATTCCCGTGCTCTACCAGAAGTACGCGGGGCACGACAACAACCGCGACTTCTACATGTCGGCGCTCGAGGAATCCGCCAACATGAACCGGATCCTCTATCGCGAGTGGATCCCCCAGATCATGTACAACCATCACCAGACCGGCCCGGCCGGCACGGTGATGTTTGCGCCGCCGTTCCGCGATCCGTTCAACTACAACTTCCACCCGCTGATTCCCGCGGGCATCGACCTGGTGGGCTCGGCGATGGCCACGCGATTCCTTGCCGAGGGCAAACCCGGCGTCACGTCGAGGCAGGGCGCCAGTTATTCGACCTGGTGGAACGGCGGCCTGCGCACGACGGCGTATTTCCACAACATGATCGGCATCCTCACCGAGACGATTGGCGGGCCCAATCCCACGAGCATCCCGTTCGTGATTGGCCGTCAGTTGCCGAGTTCCTCGTTGTGGGCGCCGATCGCGCCGCAGCGCTGGCACTTCCGTCAGTCGGTGGATTACTCGGTGACGGCCAACTACGCGATTCTCGACCTGGCCTCGCGGTACCGTGAGACGTTCCTCTACAACATCTACCAGATGGGCCGCGACCAGATCCGCAACGGCACCATCGACACGTGGACGCCCAGTCCGCGGCGCGTCGCCGCCGTGCAGGCCAAGATGGCCGAGGCCGGTGGCGCCGGACGCGGAGGACGGGCTGGTGGCGCGGCGGGCGCTGGTGGTGGAGGCCGGGGCGGTGCGGGGACGGCCGACGTCGCCAGCCCCTACTGGAACGAATTGCGCGATCCGGCGTTCCGCGATCCGAAGGGGTTCATCCTCACGGCTGATCAACCCGACTTCGGCACCGCGACGCGATTCATGAACGCGCTCATCAAGGCCGGCGTCACGGTGCATCGCGCCACGGCGCCGTTTTCGGTCGCCGGCAAACAGTACCCGGCCAACTCGTACGTCGTGAAGGCGTCGCAGGCGTTCCGCGCGCACGTGCTGGACATGTTCGAGCCGCAGGACCACCCCGACGACTTCCCGTACCCGGGCGGGCCGCCCAACCGGCCGTACGACAGCGCCGGGTACACGCTCGCCATGCAGATGGGGGTGCAGTTCGATCGCATCCTCGAACCCTTCGACGGGCCGTTCGAGAAGGTGGCCGGCGCGGCCGTGACGCCGGCTGGGCGTGTGATTGGAGGCCAGCAGGCCACCGGGTATTTCTTCAACCACGGCGCCAACGATTCCTACATCGTGATCAACCGCCTGCTCAAGAATGGCGACACGGTGTCGTGGCTGGCCGAAGGGCCGATGGGGCACGGCACGTTCTACGTGCAGGCCCGGCCCACCACCCGCGCGCTGCTCGACAAGATGGCCGCTGAACTGGGCGTGACGTTTCAGGCGGCCACCGCGGCGCCGACCGGCCGCATGACCGTGCTCCGCACCCCCCGCATCGGCCTGTACGATCAGTACGGCGGCATGATGCCGTCGGGCTGGACCCGACTCATCTTCGAGACCTTCGAGTTCCCGTACACGGTGGTGTACCCGCCGATGCTCGACGCGGGGAACCTGCGCGAGAAGTTCGACATTCTCATCTTCAACGATGGCGGCATTCCCCAGGTCGCGACCGGCGGGGCCGGCGGCCGCGCCGGTGGCGGCGGCGGTCGCGGCGGCGGTGCGGCCGGCGGCAACATCCCGGCCGAGTTCCAGGGCCGTCAGGGGACGGTGACCGCGGCGACGATGGCGAAGATTCGTGAGTTCGTCGAAGGTGGCGGCACCGTGTTGACCATCGGCGGCGCGTCGACCAATATCGCCGCGCACTTCAACCTGCCGGTGACCAACCACCTGGTCGAGCGCGGAGACGATGGCGCCGAGCAGCCGCTGCCCGGGACGAAGTTCTACGTCCCCGGGTCGGTGCTGCGCGCGGCCGTGGATCCCGCCGCGGCCCTCGCGCACGGCCTGCCGTCGGAGATCAACGTGTTCTTCGACAACAGCCCGACGTTCAAGCTGCTGCCGACGGCGACCTCACGCGGCATCCGGACGATCGCGTGGTTCGACACCGCCACGCCGCTGCGCAGCGGCTGGGCCTGGGGCCAGGCCTATCTGAAGGATGGGATTGCCGCGTTCGAAGCCGAGGTGGGCAAGGGCCGGCTCTACGTCTTCGGACCGGAGATTGCCTTCCGCTCCCAGCCGCACGGCACGTTCAAGTTCCTCTTCAACGGGATCCTGCTGTCGGCCACAGAAGGGCTGCGATAGGCACAACCCTGGTGACGAGATGCCGAGATGATGAGATGGCGATTCGCCACCTCGCCACCTCGGGCATCTCGTCATCATCAGCGTCTCAGTCCTGCCCGCCCCCTCGTCCTCCCGGCGGCGTGGGCATCGTGTCCTTCGTGAAGCGCGGCAGCATCTGGTCGCGCATGGCCAGGTGATACACGGCGGACGCGACCGCGATGGCCGACTTCTTCATGTCGTCCTCGACGATGCGTTCGTAGGTGTCGAGGTTGGTGTGCCAGGTGTGGCTGTTGTACTCCATCGGATCCTGGGTGGCGCCGACGCCGGGCAGACCCGCGGCGTTGAACGAGGTGCTGTCGGTGCCGCCGGTGGCGCGGCTGGCCGTCGTCGACGCGCCGTAGATGCCGTAGTCCTCGAACTCCTTGAAGTACTGGCGCAGGATCTGACCCGCTTCGGGCGGCCCGAAGACCGACATGCCGCGGATACGGCCCGTGCCCGAGTCGATGTTGAAGTAGCCGTTGAACTTCGCATAGGCGGGCAGCGGATCCTCGAACGAGCCGAAATGCTGCGCGACGTACGCGCGTGATCCGATCAGCCCCTGTTCTTCACCGCCCCACAGGGCCACGCGAATCGTGCGGCGGGGCTTGACGCCCAGCGCCACGAGGATCCGCGCCGCTTCCATCATGATGGCGCTGCCGGCCGCGTTGTCGGTGGCGCCGGTGGCCGAGTGCCACGAGTCGAGGTGGCCGCCCAGCATCACGACCTCATCCGCCTTGTCGGTGCCCAGAATCTCCGCCACGGCGTTGTACGACCGCGTACCGGCGGGATAGTGATTGTTGACGATGGTGAACTCGAGGCGCACCGGCGTGCCGTCGGCCAGGATGCGCGTGATGCGGCCGTAATCCTCGTTGCGCAGGACGACGGTGGGCACCGTCTTCGTGTGGTCGTAGGCCGAGTGCGCGAATGCGCGAATCTGTCCGTGTTCGCGGCCGGCATCGTTGATGCGGACGCCGGCGCCCGCGCGCAGCAGGAACGCGTCCACGGCGGCGTTGACCTGCGCGGCCGTCAGGCGGGGCGGACCCTCCGGCGCCGGAGCCTGGCCGCGAGCGCCGCCACGGGCGGGCCCGCCGGCCGGACCGCCGGCGCGATTGCCTCGGCCGGCCTCGCCGGGCGCGGCGTTGGGGTCCGGATTGAACTGCGCCCGCATCTGATCGTCGTCACGCCGTTTGGCCGGTGGGTTCTCCTGGAACGGCACGTGGGTGTGTGCGCCGACCAGCACGATGCCGCCGCGAACCCGTGCCTCGATCGAGGCGAAGTAGGCATCCAGTTCCGCCTGCGTCGGTCCCAGGCGCTGCACGGCGCTGCCGCGGCCGGCGCCGCCACGGCCGGTGACGTCGGCGGCCACCGGCGCCTCGACGACCGGGCCCATCGGCGTCACCAGATGCACGGCGTCAGCCGTCACCGTCCCCTTGGTGGACGGGGTCCACGCCAGCACTTCGAACACGAGGTTGTCGCGGACGGGGGCCAGCATGTGGCCCGAGGCCTTCTCGTTGAGCCAGCCGCCATTGGGCCGGGTGCCGTTGGTCAACACGAACTCGAACGGCTCAAGCTTGCCGTTGGTCATGCCCCAGCGCTCCATCTGCTCGATGGCCCATTTCGCCGCGTTCTCGTAGTTGGGCGACCCGGTGAGGCGCGGGCCATACACGTCGGTCAGGAAGTGCATCGTCCGCATCACCTGCGAACGGTCCCAGCCCTCCGCGCGGATCCGCGTGTTCATCTCCTTGTTGATGGCTTCCTGTCCAGCCTGCGCCGCGGGGTACGCGGCCACGGCGGTCAGAATCAGCAGCGGTAGTAACAGTCTCCGGGCCATGGTCCAACTCCTTCGCGGGCATCATACTTGATGGATCAATGGATCAATGGATCGATGGATCAAGGGATCGAGGCAGCGATGGCCCCGGGGGCTGGTGGGAGTATCCGCACGACTTCGTTGATGCGCTGGCGGTGTTCGGACTGAGGCCGACGCGGGGGACGCCGCCGCGCGTGGTGCGGGACGCGCTCAACGACCTGTATCGGTACGAGATCCGGCGCCTGCGTGACCGGCACCTGGCCGGGCACGTCGCGCGGGCGGATTACGTGCCGGCGGTCATCGAGCTGCGCAAGAAATACTGGCCGTTGGCCGTGCAACCGGACGGCTGGGATCGCCTCATCCGTTACGTTCCGGCTCCCAGCGCAGGCCCGCCCGCAGGATCTTCTGCATGAGCTGCGGATAACTGATGTCGGCCATGTCGGCCGCGCGCGCGAAATCTTCGCCGTTGGCGATCTGGGGATTCGGGTTGGCTTCGATGACGAACAGGCGCCCGTCCGTGCCCAGCCGCATGTCGATCCGCGCGTACCCGCTGAGCATCAGCGATCGGTACACGCGCTTGCAGAGGGCCGGCAGCTTCGCCTCGACGCCTTCCGGCAGCGGCTCGGCGGCCCCGGTCATGATGCCCGCCTTGTCCTGATACTTGCTGCTCCACTTGACCCGCGACGTCGCGATGCGATGCTGGCGGTCCGACATCTTCTCGAAGAACATCTCCCAGGTCGGAAACACCTGCAGCCGCTCGTTGCCGACGATGCAGCAGTAGAGCTCGCGGCCTTCGATGTACTGCTCGACGATGGCGTCGGTGCCGATCGACTCATGGATGAACTGCACCCGCTCGAGCAGGCGCCGTTCGTCCTCGACCACCGATGCCTGCGCGATGCCGATCGACGCTTCCTGCGTCAGCGACTTGACGATCAGCGGGTAGCCCATGCGTTTGGGCAGCGCGAACTTGCGGCCGCGGTGCGCGACGGCGAATTCGGGCACGGGAATGCGATGGTACTGCAGCAGCTTCTTCGACAGGGCCTTGTCGCGCGCGAGGATCATGCCCCGGGGGTTGCAGCCCGTGTACGGCAGGCGCAGCAGTTCCAGATACGACACGACGTTCTGGTCGTACGTGCCGATCTCGTGGAAGGCCTCGAGCAGATTAAAGACGATGTGCGGCTTGAACTGTTCAGCGGCCTGTTTGATCGGCGTCAGTTCATCGGCCACGCCGAGCACCTGGACGTCGTGCTGCAGATCGTCACGCAGTGTCTTGAGCACGTCGTACTCGGTCCGCCAGGGTTGGGTGGTCGTGTCGACACCCTTCACGTCGTCCGGCGGCACAAGATAGTGATGGATGAGGAGCAGGACGCGCAGTTTCCTCATGCAGCACGCATCATACACCCGGAGTCACGTCGCGCAGATAGAAATCCACGCCGCGCGCGAGTTGCCAGTCGCGTGGATACCCCAACGACACTTCGTCATATCGAATGCCGTCACGGACGCGTGACGCGCGCATGTGCAGATGTCCGTTGATCACGACGCGCGCGCGAAAGCGCGCCGGCCAGGCTTCGGTGCGCGTGGTGCCGCACCAGATCGAAAATCGTGGAATGCGCGGCGGCTGCGCGAGCGCGTACTGCAGCGGCCAGTGACTGATGAGGACCGTCGCGGCGTCAGCCGGCAAGGCCGACAACCGCGCGTCGGTGTACGCCACGCGCGCCTCGCACCAGGCCTGGCGGGACGGCCATGGGGCCGGCGACAACATCCACTCATCACCACACACGATGTGCGTCTCCCGCGCCCACGCCAGCGGGTCGGTCACGCCCGGGGGATGGAACGTGTAGTCGTACAGGCAGAACAGCGGACAGATGTAGATGGGCTGGTGGGCTCGTGGGTTGATGGGCGCGTGGGCTCGTGGGTTGATGGGCTCGTGGGTTCGTGGGTTGATGGGCTCGTGGGCTCGTGGAAATGCGAGATACGGATCCTCCGGCGTGAGCGCGCCGTACGACCGGCAGATGGCGACGAGTTCGTCGTACCGCGCCTGGCCGCGTGTGCGGTCGGTGGCGTCGGGCGGGCACCAGAGATCGTGGTTGCCCGGTGTCCAGATCACCCGCGCGAAGCGGGGCATCAGCACGTCCAGAACGAAGCGCAGGTGGTCGGCCTTTTCGCCGATGTCGCCGGCGACGATGAGCCAGTCGTCCGGGTAGTGCCCGATCGTCGTCAGCGCCTCGCGATTGCGCGCATGGCTGACGTGCAGGTCGCTGATGGCCAGCAGTCGCATCAGGTCCGCGCGAACAACACGTCCGACGGCAGGTGCAGCACGTCGATCGACGGGGCGCCCAGGGCGGCGGGCAGCGCCCATGACACGAGGTGGTCGGCCGTCACCTGGCGGATCCGGAAGGTCCAGTCGGCCGGCGTCCCGGCCAGGGATTCGCGAAACGTGATGCGGGCGGCCTCCCCGGCCTCCAGCACGAACGCGATGTCGGCCAGGTGGACGGCGATGCCCAGGCCCCGCGCCTTGAGGTACGCCTCCTTGAGCGTCCAATACGTGAGGAACCGGCGCTGACGTTCGGCGGGTGGCTGCGCCTCGATGTCGGCGACCTCCGACGGTGCGCAGTACCGATGCCAGAGCGACGCCTCAATCGGGCGCCGCGCGAGGTGTTCGACGTCGACGCCGCCGTCAGCGCCATCCGTCATGATGCAGGCCACGACGCCGCCGGAATGGGCCAGATTAAAACGCAGCGACGTCGGCGGGCTGGCCACTTCAGGGCGCCCGCGCGGTCCTTCCGTCAGCACCCAGTCGCTGGGCGCGACGCCGGTGAGCGTGGACAACCAGCGGCGTGTGAGCACGCGTCCCGCCAGGAACTCATGGGCGGACGGGGCGTGCTGGTACCGCGCGAATCGCACGCGCTCCGCCTCGGGCAGGCTACCGGCCAGCTCGCCGGCACGCACGGCCTCGAGGTCGCGGACTGACGTCCACACGATCGCCGGCCGGGCGGGCGCGACCGGCGGAAACAACGGCGGCATTGACCGATCGTACTCGTTTCCCGCTACGATCATGGGTCATGACGACGATCTGTCTGTTTCCAGGTCAGGGCTCCCAGGCGAAAGGCATGGGCGCCGAGTTGTTTGCGCGGTATCCCGACTGGACGGCCGCCGCAGACGGCGTGCTCGGGTACTCGATCCGCGACCTGTGTGTCGACGATGCGCAGAACCAGCTGGGCCTGACGCGCTACACGCAGCCGGCGTTGTACGTGGTCAACGCGTTGATGTATCGCGCGCGGGTCGACGAGGGCCAGCCGGCGCCCGCCTTCGTGGCCGGACACAGCCTGGGGGAATACAACGCGCTGCTGGCGGCCGGCGTCTTCGACTTCGTCACCGGGCTGCGCCTGGTCAAGCGCCGCGGCGAGATCATGAGCGAGGTGTCGGGCGGCGGCATGGCCGCGGTCATCGGCCTCGAGCCCACGCGTATTCAGGAAGTGCTCGACAGCACCGAACCCGGGCGCCGCATCGATGTGGCCAACTTCAATTCCTTCGATCAGACCGTTATCGCCGGCCCGAAGGACGACCTGGCGGCGGTCCAGCCCCAGTTCGAGGCGGCCGGCGTACGCGCCTACATCCCGCTGAACGTCAGCGCGCCATTCCATTCCCGGTACATGCGCGAGGCCCAGTCGCAGTTTGCGGACTTCCTGCACGATGTGCCGCTGGCCCCGCCGTCGATTCCCGTCATTTCAAACGTGAGCGCCAAGCCGTACGAGGGCGATCTGGTCCGGCAGACCCTGTCCGAGCAGATCGGCAATTCGGTGCGGTGGCTCGAGTCGATGTTGTATCTGCTCGGTCAGCCCGACCCGCAGTTCGAGGAAGTCGGGCCGGGGCAGGTGCTGACCAAGCTGCTGGCGCAGATCAAGAAACGCCGGCGCTGAGGCCCCGGCGTCAGCGGCCGCGAAGGCGCACGGCGCCGTTGGTGGTCTCGATGCGCACGGGCACGCCGCCCGAGCCGAGCCGGCCATCGAGGCGCCGCCGGGACGACTCGATGACCTGCAGATCCAGGTTGTCGTGGCTGATGGCGCCGTTGGTCACCCGCGCGCTGACGTCCGCGTTCGAGTCGCGGGGGAGCGTAATCGTCACCTGCCCGTTCGTGGTTTCCGCCGTCACGCCCGGCTCGGCCAGGCCGGCCATGGTCAGTTCAATTACGCCGTTGGAGGTACTGGCCCTGGCGCCACCGGTCAGGTCGTACCCGCGGATCCGTCCGTTGGACGCCGAGGCGCTGAAGGCGCCCGCCAGCCCATGAACTTCCACGTCGGCATTCGACGTCTCAATCGTCACGGCCACGCCCGCCGGGACCTTCACGGTGTAATGGGCGTTGCGTGACACGCTGATCTGCAGACCGCGGGAGGACGAGTCCAGCGAGACGCGATCGGCCGAGATCTCTTCCTTGATCTCGAACGCCTTCAGTTGTTCGTTGGCGGTGGTCTCGTTGCCCGCGCGGATGACCCGCTCGACCGTGACCTCGATGGTCGGCGTGTCGGCCGCCCGCACGTCCACGCGGCCGTTTGTGTTGGTAATGACGAGTGTGCCCGACGCACTGATCGGATAACTGCGCGTCCAGGTGTCCCTGGCCTCGACATCGGTGGACAGCTGCAGGTTGCACGCGGAGGCGGCAGCCAGGGCGGTCGCGAATACGGCGAGGCGAATCAGTCGGGTCATCACACGCTCCTGCCGGTATCAGACGCGTGAAGGAAGGGGTGAAGTTCCCGCTTCACGGGTCAGGTCGTTGCGCACGTCCCAGAGGGCCTGGAAATACCGGACGTCCAGCCGGCGGCCCAGAACCTCCACCGGTGTGCCCTGCGTGCCAATCACATGGCCGCCGATGACACGTTCCACGAGTTTGAGATGGAGCGTGCGCCACAGGACCAGCCGCTCGTCCCAGTCGATCAGGCATTCGGCCAGTTCGAACAGGTCACGGTGGGTGTCCATGTGGACGTAGAGGTCGCGCACCCCCACGTTGCGTCTGGTGGTGAGCGCCGCAAACGCCTCGGCCAGGTGCGGCGTCAGGACGTGAATCCGGCGGAACCCCGGCGAGTCGAACCCGGATCCGTGGCCCAGCTGCGATCGCACCCCGTGGTAGTCCCAGGGCGTCAGGTGCTCGAGCATGAGCGTGCCGGACGACACCTGGTCGAGCGCCGCCACGGCCCGGCGCATCAGACGGACCGCCGGCCAGACGCGGTCGCCGGCCAGGTGCGCGATCACCGTCTCGAGCTCGAAACACGCCAGCTTCATCCACAACTCGGCGGTCTGGTGGATGGTCTGAAACAGCAGCTCGTCGCGATGCGCCATCTCGGCGGCCGACTTCTGCAGGGCGAGGAGTTCTTCAGTCCGGAGATACCGCTCGTAGTCGGTCGGGGCGGTGCCCGGCAGGATGGGGTCGTTGAGGGTCACGCATTCATCGTAAATGGGTTGGTGGGTTCGTGGGTTGGTGGGCTGGTGGGCTGGTGGGTTCGTGGGTGGTGAGTTCGATTACGAGGTTGCGCGGCCGGATCTGGCAGCCGCGGTGACCGCCAGGTGCTGCAGCATGCGCGCGCGGTGGGCGGCGTCGGCGTCCGTCAGCGATTCGGCCGGCCGGGCGGGCCGCAAGGCCTCGGCCCAGGCCTGGGCGGCGTCCGCATCCTTGAGCCTGAGGTCTCTGGCGAACCGGTAGGCGGCGAAGTCGACCACGTTGTCCATGACACCACTGTTATCGGCGGGTGTGACAGGGCGGGACAGGCCCTTGGGGATGGCGAGATGGCGAGGTGGCGAGGTGGCGAGATGGCGAGGTGGCGAGACGAGCGGGTGGCGAGGTGGCGAGGTGGCGAGCGGTACGTAGCGCGGCCGGCTCTGGCGGCCGCGAGGCGAGCGGGTGACGAGATGGGGTAGAGTCCCGGCTGAGGGGATACCGTGGAATGGGTCTGGGGCCTGGGGGGCCTGGGACTTGGCGTGGTGGTGGCCGGGTGGCTGGGTGTGCGCCGCGCTGCGGCGGCCGAACGTGTGGCCGCGCGGGCCACGGCCGACGTGCGCCAACGCGAGGTGGCCGAGCGCGCCCTTGCCGTCTCTGAACACCGGCTGCGCCAACTGATCGATGCCGTGCCCGCGGCGTTTTTCCTGACCAACGCGCAGGGGGAATGCGTATTGGTCAACGACCACTGGTTCGGTCTCACCGGCCTCGGTGTCGAGGAGTCCATGGGCCTGGGCTGGCTGGGCGCGATTCACCCCGACGACCGTCTGCGGATCGCGGCGCAGCTGGGGCACCCGGACCGCGTGGGCCAGCCGCTGGAGGAGCGATATCGTCTGCAACGCCCAGACGGCTCGGTCGCCTGGGTGCGCACCAACGCCGTGCCGCTGATCGACCCCGACGGCACCCTCACGGGATACGCCGGTTTCTCCATCGACATCACCGCCACCGTTGACGCCACCGCGGCGCTGCAGCGGGCCCATGACGAGCTGACGGCCTCACTCGCCGCACTCCGCACCTTGCGCGGCCTCATCCCCATCTGCGCCACCTGCAAACGCATCCGCGACGATGACGGTGCGTGGAATCGGCTGGAGGAATACATCTCGGCGCATACCGATGCCGAGTTCAGCCACGGCATCTGCCCCGAGTGCCTCGACCGCGCCTTGTCCGACACACGCTCGTAGTCAGGTGGCGAGGTGGCGAGCGGTACGTAGCGCGGCCGGCTCTGGCGGCCGCGAGGTGGCGAGATGAGGTGGCGAGCCGACTACAATGTCAACGCATGCAGCCGAGCGCGGGCGTCCGCCATCCGTTTGAACAGTCTGCGGCGCTGGTCAGCCGTCTCGAATCCGCCGTCTCACGCGTCATCATCGGGCAACGTCCCGTGCTGCACGAAGTGCTCATCTGCCTGCTGGCCGGCGGCCACGTGTTGCTGCGCGGCGTGCCGGGCCTGGCCAAGACGCTGCTGATCAAGACGCTGGCGCAGGCCGTCGACCTCAAGTTCAGCCGCATCCAGTTCACGCCCGACCTGATGCCTTCCGACATCCTGGGCACCGACGTCATCGAAGAAGACGTGACGACAGGGAAGCGCGAGATCCGGTTCATCCCCGGCCCCATCTTCGCGAACATCATCCTGGCCGACGAGATCAATCGCACGCCGCCCAAGACGCAGGCGGCGCTGCTCGAGGCCATGCAGGAATTCCAGGTCACGGTTGGCGGCACCCGGTATCCGCTGGCGCGCCCGCTGTTCGTGCTCGCCACCCAGAACCCGATTGAACAGGAAGGCACGCATCCGCTGCCGGAAGCGCAGCTCGATCGCTTCATGTTCAACGTCGTCATCGACTATCCGTCCGCCGATGAAGAGCGCGAGATTCTGGCGGCCACGACGAGCCGGGTGGCGGCCGATGTGACGCCCGTCGCGACCGGCGCGGAACTGGAAGAAGTGCGCGGCCTGGTGCGCGACCTGCCCGCGGCCGACAACGTCGTGTCGTACGCGCTGCGGCTGGTACGGGCCACGCGGCCGGCCGACGAATCAGCGCCCTCGGTGGTGCGTGAATGGGTGAAGTGGGGCGCGGGGCCACGCGCCGGCCAGGCGCTGCTCTTGGGCGCCAAGGCCCGCGCGCTGATGGACGGTCGCAGCGTTCCGGCGCCCGAGGATGTGCGGGCCGTGGCCGCGCCCGTGCTGCGCCACCGCCTGCTGCTCAACTTTCAGGCCGAGGCCGATGGGATCGATCCCGATCAGGTCATCAGCCGGCTGCTCGAGGCCGTCGCGCCGTGACCCGCGCGGGCGAGGCCCGCGAGGCGCCGGCCCTCGATGCGGCCGTCGTCGCCGCGATTGACAATCTGGAACTGGCCGCGCGGCTCATCGTCGAGGGCGCGCGCAGCGGGCAGCACCGCAGTCCGTTCCACGGGTTCAGCAACGAGTTCAGCCAGTACCGCGCGTATCGCCCCGGCGACGATCTGAAGTATCTCGACTGGAAAGTGCTGGCGCGGACCGATCGCCTGTACACGCGGCAGTTCCGTGAAACAACGAACATGGCCGTGGTGCTGGTGGTCGACGCGTCCGCGTCGATGGCGTATCCGGACGCGCCCGGCGCGACGTCGAAGTTCCGGTACGCCGTGATGATGGCGGCGGCGCTGGCGCACCTCATCGTGACGCAGGGGGATGCGGTCGGCCTGCTGTCGATGCAGGGCGGGAAGTTGTCGTACGTGCCGCCGCGCGGCGGCACGGCGCATCTGCGATTGCTGCTCGCGCACCTGTCGCGCCTGCGGCCGGACGCGGCTTGGGACGGCCCACGCGTGGTCGCGCGCAGCGCGGATCTGCTGCGGCGCCGCGGCGTGATCGTGGCGCTGTCGGATTTCTACGATCAGGAAGACGCCACGCGCGTGGAACTGCGCCGCGTGGCGCGGCGTGGGCACGACGTGGCGTTGCTGCAGGTGCTGTCGCGCGACGAGATCACGCTGCCGGTGTCGGGCGACGTCGAGTTCGAGGATCTGGAGTCGGGCGCGCGGGTGGTGTTTGATGCGCGTGCGGCGCGCGCGGAGTATCGCGACCGGGTGGCGGCGTTCCTCGAAGGGTGGCGCGTGAGCGCCCGCCGGGACGGGTTCGACTTTGCGCTGATGACGACCGATGAGCCGCCGGCCGAGGCCCTGCGGTCGTTTCTGATTCGCCGGGGGCAGCCGCGATGATGTGGCTGGCGCCGTGGGCGTTCGTGGGCCTGGCGGCGGTGGCGCTGCCGGTGCTGGTGCACTGGCTGGCGCGGCACGAAGCGGACCGCCGGGTGTTCCCGACGGTCCGCTTCGTACCGCGCACCCCGCCCACGTCGGTCAGGCGGCACCGCCTGACCGACGTGGCCCTGCTCGCGCTGCGCGCGGCCCTCGTCGCCACGGCCGTGGCGGCGCTGGCCGCGCCGGCGCTGGTGCGACCGCCCGCGGCGGCCGGCGCGCCGCCGCGGGCGGTCGTCGTC
>CAYYFE010000021.1:14652-61873 GCA_964471115.1 uncultured Solibacteraceae bacterium | reverse complement strand
CGTGGCGGCCAGCCGCTGCAGCGCGGCCACCGACCCCCCGGCCTGCTCGGGCCGGCCCGGCCCCGGCGAGATCACCAGGTGCGAGGGGCGGCGCTCCACAATGCCGTCCACGGTGATCGCGTCGTTGCGCACGACACTGACCTCGGCGCCCAGCTCACCGAGCCGGTGCGCCAGGTTATAGGTGAACGAGTCGTAGTTATCGAGCAGCACGACCACGGCTAGAGCCCCGTCTCCGCCATCTGCAGCGCCTGCAGCAGCGCGCCGGCCTTGTGCCGGGTTTCTTCGTACTCGGCCGTCGGGTGTGAATCCGCCACGATGCCGGCGCCGGCCTGAACGCTGGCCGCTCGGCCTTTCATCGTGATCGTCCGAATCGCGATGCAGAAGTCGAGGTTGCCGGCAAAGTCGAGGTAGCCGACCGCCCCGCCGTAGAGGCCGCGGCGGGTGGGCTCCAGGTCGTTGAGGAGCTGCATCGCGCGGATCTTCGGCGCGCCGGTCACGGTGCCCGCCGGGAACGTCGCCGCCAGCGCGTCGAGCCGATCGCAGTCCTCCGCCAGCGTGCCTTCCACGCGCGACACCAGGTGCATGACGTGCGAAAACCGCTCGAGCGCCATGTACTGCGGCACCCGCACCGACCCCACCGCACACACGCGGCCCAGATCGTTGCGGCCCAGATCCACCAGCATCACGTGTTCGGCGCGCTCCTTGTCGCTGCGGCGGAGTTCGTCGGCCAGACGCAGATCCTCATCGGGCGTGGCGCCGCGCCGGCGGGTGCCGGCGATGGGATGTGTCTCGACCCGCGTGCCTTCCACGCGCACCAGCATCTCGGGCGACGCGCCCACGATGGCCTCGCCGCCGTGGCGGATGAAGAACATGTACGGCGACGGATTGATGTGTCGCAGCGCGCGATACACGTCAAACGGCGACGCGTCAGTCTCGGTGTCGAACCGCTGCGACAGGACCGCCTGATAGACGTCGCCGGCCGCGATGTGCTGCTGGATGCGGGCCACCGCGCGTTCAAACGCCTCCTGCGTCTGGTTCGCGCGAATGTCGAGGGTCTTCCCCCTCCGGCGCTCGGGCCGTGACAGGTTGCGATCCAGCTCGCGTTCGAGGAAGTCGATCTTCGCGACCGCAAAGTCGTAGAGCGACCGCAGGTCCTCGCCCGGCCGGACGCGCGCGTTGGAGATGGCGAGAATCCGGTGTTTGACGTGGTCAAACGCCAGCACCGTGTCGAAGACCATGAACCCGGCGCGCACACGCGCGGGATCGTCGCCGGGCCCTTCCGGCCGCGCGACCGACGGTTCGAACCATTCCGCCGTGTCGTAGTCGCAGAACCCGACCGCGCCGCCCGTGAACCGCGGCAGATCCGGAACGAAGGGCGACGAAAACTCCGCCATCAGACCGCGCACGACCTGCAGGAACGGCTCGCTGCGCGTCGTGGTCGTCCCCGCCTGCTCGATGGTGGTCTCGCCGGTGCGGCCGCGGACGATCAGGAACGGGTCCTTGCCGAGGAAGGAGTACCGGCCCACGTGTTCGCCGCCTTCCACGGACTCGAAGAGAAACGCGTAGTCGGAGTGCTCGGCGATCTTGAGAAAGGCCGAGACCGGGGTGAGCAGGTCGGCCATGATTTCGCGCCAGACCGGCACGAACGTGCCGCGTTGCGCCAATGCCACGAATTCCTCGAACGTCGTCTGCCTCATGACTGCGTGTGCTCCTGTACGAACGCGCGGGCGGCCGCGCGCATGACTTCCGGTTGGGGCTGTCGCCCCGTCCACCATTCGAACTGCCGGACCGCCTGCGCGACCAGCATGTCGAGGCCACCCACCGTCACCGCGCCCTGCGCGCGGGCGGCGCGCAGCAGCGCGGTGTCCTCGGGGTTGTAGATGAGGTCGTAGACCACCGTCGCGGCGAGATCCCCGCCCAGGACGACCGGTGCGTCGTCGACGGCAGGCCACGTACCGCACGGGGTCGTGTTGACCAGCAGGTCCCACCGGCCCGACGGCGGCCACGCGACGGCGTTCACCCCCAGTGACGCCGCCAGGCGCGCGGCCTCTTCGCGCCGTCGAGCGGCGATCGACACGGTGACACCCCGCCCCAGCAACGCAAACGTCGCCGCGCGCGCCGCGCCGCCGGCGCCGACGATGAGCGCGTGGGTGCCCGCCAGACGAATCTGTCGCTGATCCAGCGCGTCCACGCACGCGTCGGGATCGAAGTTGCGCGCGCGCACGGCGCCGCCGTCCACCTTGAGCGTGTTGGCCACGCCGAGCCGTTGAGTCGCGATGTCATCGGCGGTCACGCCCGGCCGGCCCGTCCAGCCTCCCTTGATGGGCGCCGTCAGACTGAGCCCTGCCAGGCCCAGTCCGGTCACCACATCAGCGGCGTCGTCAGCGGCGGCGGCCAGCACCGGCACATACACGGCATCCAGACCGGCCGCCTGCAGGGCGGCGTTGTGCATGGCCGGCGAGGCCGAATGCGCAATGGGCGAGCCGGCGACGCCGTACACCGTGGTGGCCGCCGTCGTGGCGTGTACGCGGTACCGCTCGCGCAACACACGCACGGGCACCTGGCCCGGCGCCGCGTCTCCCCCGTAGGTCCAGCACGATCCGAAATGCGCCGGCAGCAGGCGTGTCACCTGCCCGGCCGCGCCCATCCCGATGACCACGGTCGCCGCGTCACCGCCGGCCAGTCCGCGCAGCCGCAGGACCTCACGCACCGTGGGCGTCTGCACCGCGACCTTGACGACGTCGGCCCCCTCGGCGCGCATCACGCGCAGCCGGTCCGCGAGGTCGTCCGGCACACCCGCAAAGTCGTGGTCCGAGATCACTCGCCGTGTCCGGGTGCCGGCCGTCTCCGGGCGCCAGCCCGCGCGACGTTCGATGTCGACGTACTCGGCTCCGTGCGCAACGGCCTGCGCGTACAGCCGCTGGCGCTGCCCTTCGTCGCCCTCAAACCGGCCGCCCTCCCAGGACGCGCGGCACGTGAAGATGACCGGCCGCGTGCGGCCGGCCAGCGCGCCGGCCACGTCGAGGTCGGTCACCCCATCGACGCGCAGTTCAACCAGATCGGCGTGCGTCACCGCGTCGCGTCGGCGGCGGAGCTCCGCCAGCGAAGTGGCGGTCACGGTTTCCACGATCTGCGTCATGCGTCTGCTGCTGCCCCAAAAACAAAAGGCCCCTCCAGGTGTCCCTGGAGAGGCCCGAAAACTCGCGTCGTGATGGTCTTACCGGCGCGCGCCGCCCTCTCCAGCCATGGGGCCGTACCACCACCAATACGACGTCGTCGCAGCGGCCGCGGGGAGGGTGAACGTGCGCGTCACGAGGAGAAGGGTAACACAACTACCCCTCGTGCTATAACGGGGCGTGATTCCCTTCAGCTCACGCGGTCCTCGGTGGGCCGCAGCCGTGGCGGCGCTGTTGGCGCTGTCGGCGCCGCTGGCGAAGCCGCAGGCGCAATCCACGCCGTTTCTGCCGGTCACGGACGTCCGTCCGGGGATGGTCGGCATCGGCCGCACCGTTTTTTCAGGCTCCACGCTCGAGGAATTTCGCGCGGAGATCATCGGCGTGCTGCGCAACGTCATCGCGCCGGGACGCGATCTGATCATCGCCCGCCTGGAAGGCGGCCCCCTGGCGCAGACGGGCGTCATCCAGGGCATGAGCGGCAGCCCGGTGTACGTCGACGGCCGGCTGATCGGCGCGGTGTCGTACGCGCTGGGCACGTTTCCGCGTGAACCCATCGCGGGCATCACCCCGATTGCGGAAATGATTGAAGCGATGCGGCAGCCGGGCACCCGTCCGGCGCAGGGCGAGTTCGACCTGCAGTGGCCGGCGACGCCCGAGGCGTTGTACGCGGCATTGAGTCGCGTGGCCGCGCGTGCGGCGATGCCGCTGCGCTCCGTTCTCCGACCCGAGGACATCGTCGGCGCGCCGTCGCTGGCCGACTGGGCCCCGCGGCTGCGGCCGATCGGGGCCGCCATGGTGGCGCGCGGCCTGGCGCCGTCGGTGCGCGGCGACCTCGAGCGCGCGCTGGGCCAGACGGTGGCCGAAGCCGGAACGTCGCAGACCGTGGCCGGCGGCCCGCTGCGCCCCGGCGATCCGGTCGGCATGACATTCCTGCGGGGCGACCTCGAGATGGGCGCGACCGGCACGGTCACCCACATCGACGGCGCACAGGTCTACGCGTTTGGTCACGCCTTCCTCAGCCAGGGGCCGACCACGATGCCGATGACCCGCGCGCGCGTGTTGACGATTCTGCCCAGCCTCGACTCGTCGATGAAGATTGGCGAAATGGGCCCGGTCATCGGCCGCATGACGCAGGACCGGTCGGTGGGCGTCGGCGGCGTTCTGGGCCCGGGGCCCGAGGAACTGGCGGTGCGGCTGGCGCTGCACTCGAACGGCGCGGCGCCGCGCACGTTCAATTTCCACGTCGTCCACGACCAGAGCCTGACGCCGCTGTTTGCGTTCGTCTCCATCCTCAACGCGCTGGCGTCGTTTGAACGGCCCGCCGGCCCGACCACGGTGACCGTCACCGGCGACATCGATTTCGGTCCGCTCGGACGCCTCACCGTCGACGATGTGTTCACGGGGGACCAGGCGTTGACACAGGCGGCCACGACGGCGCTGACGCCCATCGGCACGATGGCCACCAACACGTTCCGGCCGGTGCTGCCGACCTCGATGTCGATGACGCTGTCGGTCGAGGAGCGGGAGGACCACAGCACCATCGAACGCGCGTGGCTCGACACGGTGCGGCCGGTGTTCGGCGGCACCCATACTCTGCACGTCCAGCTGCGCCGGTACCGCGGCGGCGTCGACACCATCTCAATCCCCGTCACGATGCCGGCGCAGGCCGCCGGACCGGTGTCGCTGCTTGTCTCGGACGCCGCCGGGATTGCCGCGCTGGAAGATACCGAACTGCGGCCGCAGGGCCCCACCAGCCTCGAGACGTTGTGGCGGCGCGTCCAGCAGACGCGTTCCAATCCATTCGTGTACGTGCGGCTGATCGTCGGCGATCGCGGATCGGCCGTCGGCGGCCAGTCACAGCCTTCGTTGCCGGGATCGGTGCAGGCCGTGATTGAGACCGACGCGTCGACGGCCGCCGCGTCGTTGACGAAGTCCATCGCGGGACGCTGGCAGGTGCGGGTGCCCCGCGTGGTCCGCGGATCGCGCGAACTGCCGCTGACACTCCGCCCTGGCCGCTGACACCTTCACCATGACTGCATCCGTCCGGATTCGATTCGTCTCCATGCTCGCCGCGGCCGTCGCGGTCGTGGCGTTGACCACGCTGCGCGCGTCAGGCCCGGTCTTCTGGACGGTGGCCTCACAGGCGGACTTCCTCACGGGCACGTCCACGGGCGTCAGCATCGACGCAATGGGGCGTCTGCAGGCCGCGCCCGCGGTCGTGCCCGTGCAGGACGTGGCCGCCCCGCAGGTCTGGAGCCTCGCCCGCGCGGCCGACGGCACGTGGTATGCCGGCACGGGCGGCGACGGGCGAGTCGTGCGTGGCCGCGGGACGGAGATGACCACCGTTCTCGACGTGGACCAGGCCGGCGTGTATGCGGTGGCGGTCAGCGGCGCGCGTGTGTTCGCCGCCAGTTCGCCCGACGGCGCGGTGCACGTGATCGAACCCGATGGGTCGTCGCGCGTGTTTTTTGATCCCGCCGAGCCGTACATCTGGGCGCTGGCGTTCGACGGACAAGGCCGGCTCTGGGTCGGCGCGGGCCATCCGGCGACGATCTATCGGGTCTCGGCCGACGGCGCCTCGACGGTCGTGCTTCGTCCGCCGACGCGGCATGTCGTCTCGCTGGCGCTCGATCCGCGCGGACGCATGCTGGCGGGCACCGACTCCCCCGCCCGGCTCTACCGGTTTGATGGCGCCGGACAGCCGTCGGTGCTGTTCGAGTCGCCGCTCCACGAACTGCGAGCCATCGCCATGGCGCCCGGCGGTGGCGTCTTCGCAGCGGCGATGACGGCCACCGGCGAACCCAGCGGCGATGCGCCGATGGTGGGCAGCGTCAGCATCACGATCGGCGGCGCGCCCACCAGCACATCCACGACCGCGGGACCGGCCACGCCGCCCTCCGGCCGGCGGTCGACGCTCTATCACGTGGACGATGCCGGCGTGTGGGAGGCGATCTGGGAAACCACCGACGCCATCTACGACCTGTCGGCCGTCGACGAACGCGCCGTGCTGGTGGCCACGGGACCCGACGCGCGTCTCTATCAGGTGAGCCTCGATCGGCAGGTACAGCTCATCACCACCGCCGACGCGCGCCAGCTCACGCGCCTGGTCGCCGACGGCGCGCGCACCCTCGTGGCGACGGCCAACCCCGGCCGCGTCGCCGCGATCACGCGCAACGCCACGGCCTCGACCGCCACCTACACCTCGGCAGTCCGCGACGGCCGCACACTCAGCCAGTGGGGCGCGATCCAGTGGGACGGTGAAGGCGCGGTGACGCTGCAGACACGCGCGGGCAACACAGAAACCCCCGACGACTCGTGGAGCGCGTGGTCCCAGCCGTACACGCAGGCGACGGGCCAGGCCATCACCAGTCCCCCCGCGCGGTATCTGCAGTGGCGCGCGACGTTTCCGTCGGCCGCGTCACGGCTGACGTCGGTCACGGTCGCGTATCTGCCCCGCAACCTGCGGCCGGCCGTCACGGAGATCACCGTGCACCCGGCCGGGGTGGTGTTCCAGCGGCCGTTCTCGAGTGACGAGGGCGCGATTGCAGGCCTCGATGATGCCGTCGCCGAGGCGCGACGGCCACCGGGCGGCGACCCGGCGCCGGCACCGTCGCTGGGGCGGCGCATGTTCCAGCGCGGCTTGCGGACGCTGCAGTGGAAGGCCGAGGATCCCGACGGGGACCGCCTGCGGTACACGCTGCACTATCGTCGCGAAGGCGAGGCCACGTGGCGCGCGTTGCGCAGCGATCTGGCCGACCCGTTGTTCGTGTGGGATACGACGACCGTGGCCGACGGCCGCTACTTCCTGCGCGTGACGGCGTCCGATGCGCTGGGCAACACGCCCGACCGCGTGTTGACCGGCGATCGCGAAAGCGACGTGGTTGACGTGGACAACACCCCGCCGGTGGTCACCCTGACGGCCAGCGGCACCCGGGTGGACGTGCGCGTCACCGACGGCCACAGCGGCGTCCACCGCGTGGAATACGCGCTGGGCGGCCAGGGCTGGCAGGCGCTGTCACCCGCCGACGGCCTGGCGGATTCACGCGAAGAACGGTTCGTGGTGACGCTGCCCGACGCGGCGGCGCTGACCACGCTGGTCATCCGCGCCACGGACGTGATGCAGAACGTGACGAGTGTGGCGGGGCGGTAGCTCAGAGGCCGGCCGCCGTCACCACTTCGGTGACGTGCAGGTGCATGCCGGTGACGCGGGTGGGCCCCGAGGGCAGCCGGCGCAGCGACTCCTGGCGCATGCGGCCGATTTCCTGGACGAGGTTCGAGATCTCCTCGCGCTCCTCGCGCGAGAGTTGATCGAAACGGACCACGCTGCCGTGACGCATCAGGGATCGATCGAGCTGCGACACCAGGGCCTGTTCCGCGCGCCAGCCCAGTGAGGCGGGCATTGCATACCGGGGATCCGCCTTCGATTCGCCCAGCGTCTGGTCGTATTCGAGCACGACCGGCTGGCCCTGGCCGCCTTCCGGCACGGCCATCACATAGAGGGTGCCGACCTTCTCGTTGAGCTGCCGCGCCTGGGTCGTCGGCGAATACAACATCGCAAACACCAGCAGGACGGAGATGAACGCGGCGCTGAACGCCCCGCTGCCGGTGGCGACCCAGTGCCAATCCTCGAACAGCCGCGCGCCGTACGCGCGCCACGACTGGCGATCCTCGGCGGCAATGCGGCTGACCACGCCAGGCGCCAGGCCGGCCAGGACCTCGGGTGCCGGCGCGGGCACGACCGAGCCCCGCAGCAGTTCGCCCAGGGCGCGCAGGTCGGCGAGTTCGCCGGCGCATTCAACACAGGCGTCCACGTGCGCCGACACGGCCAGCCGTCCGGCCCCGGTCAGTTCTCCGTCCTGGTAGGCGGCCAACAGCCGACGCGCGTCACGGCAGGTCATGACTGCACCTGACGAAGCGTGTCACGCAGATGTTCACGCGCCCGCGCGAGCCGCGACTTCACGGTGCCCACGGCCACGCCGAGCGAATACCCGATTTCTTCGTAACTGAGTCCGTCGATTTCGCGCAGCACCAGAATCGTGCGCTGATCGAACGGCAGCTGATCGAGCGCGGCCCACACCTGGCGCGCCGCCTGCTGCTGCGCGGCGACCTCGTCGGGTTTGGTGAACGTGCGGCCGTCCGGCAGATCGCCATGATTGGCCACGTGTTCGTCGAGCGGCACCTGCTGCGACTGATGCCGGCGGCGCCACCAGCGGCGGCGGTTGGACGCCTGGGTCACCACGATGCGGTAGATCCACGTGCGCAGCGCCGAATGGCCGCGAAACTGCGGCAGGGTCCGGAAGACGCGCAGGAACACTTCCTGCGACAGGTCGAGGGCCTCCTGGGCGTCCCCGAGCAGATGGAGGGCGAGCTGATAGACCATGCGCTGGTGATCGGTCACCAGCCGGGTGCACGCGGCTTCGTCACCGGCGGCGCATTGCTGCACCAGCGCCCAGTCGTCGGCCCACTCGGCTCGGCCATCCGAGGCGGGCGCAACGGCAGGGTCCGACCACGCGAACTCGCGCAAGGGCTTCACAGTGGACTCGCCCATCATGGTAGCACCCTCCCCTTGCCCCGGTTAGACACCGCCGGCGTGCCGGAGTTCCGGCAGGTGCCCGTAGAATCGGAGCGTGCGGTTGTCGGTCGCGCTGGCGGGAATCGGGCTTGTGGCGGTCGCGGCCGTCCTGGCGGTGTCGCAGCTGAACGACGCCGAACGCCACCGGCAGCTGGCCGCGGCCGGCGAGCAGGCGCTGGCGGCCGGCAACGCCTACGCCGCCATCGAGGCGTTCAGTGGCGCCATCGCCCTGCGGGGCGATTCGATGCTGTCGCACCTGCGCCGCGGGCAGGCCTACCAGGCGCAACGCCGGTACGACGATGCCGCGCGGGATTTCCGGGAAGCCGCGCGCCTGCAGCCGGGCGCCATCGACCCGCTGCTGGCGCTGGCGACCCTGTCGGAAACACGCGGCGACACGGCCGGCGCCGCCGAGTGGTACGCGCAGGCGGCGGCCATCGACCGCCAATCTCCGACGCTGCTCTACCGCCTGGCCCTCACCCGGTATCGCAGCGGGCAGGCCGCCGCGGCCATCGACCCGCTGCGGCAGGCCATCGCGCTCGACGCCGGGTTCGACGAAGCGTTGTACCTGCTGGGGGTCGCCCTGCGCGACACCCAGGATCCGGCCGGCGCGGTCGACGCGCTGGAGCGGGCGGTCCGCGCCAACCCGGGCCTGGCGCCCGCCCGTGAGGAACTGGCCGACCTGTATCACGCCCTGCGACGCTCGGCCGACGAGATGACGCAACTGACGGCGCTCGCGTCGCTCTCACCGGGACGTGACCGCGACATCGCGATTGCGCTGGCGCAGGCCCGGCGGGGCGAGTTCGATTCGGCCGAGGCAACCGTGGCGGCGGCCGCCACCCGCGGCCCGGACGATTCGTACCTCGCGCTGGCGCGCGGGCGCATCCGGGTGTGGCGGGCGGAAGCCGAGTCAGGCACCACGGCGCGCCGGCGCTGGGCCTCGGAGGCCGCGCTGGACCTCGAGCGCGCGCTGGGCGGCACCGTGCGCCGGTCTGAGGGACTCGCGCTCTACGGCCGCGCGCTGTTGCTGCGCGGCGACGTCGCCGAGGCCCTGCGCATTCTTCGCGAGGCGGTGGCCACCAGCCCGTTCACCCGCGAGGCCTTCCTCTACCTGGCCGACGCGTCGGAGGCGGCCGGCAACCTGGCCGACGCCCGGCTCTGGCTGGGCCGCTACGACGCTCTTGCGGGGGAAGTCGCCCGCCCAGCCCGGCTCCGCCGGCTCGGAGGCTGGTCGGTCGCGCTGGGCGACCACCGCGCCGCGCGCGGCTACCTCGATCCGCTGCTGACGGCCGACACCACCGACGTGCCGCTGCTCTGCTGGCTGGCCGAGGCGCGGTGGCATACCGGGGATGCCGAGGGCGCGCGGGCATTGCTCGCGCGCGCTGCGGCGCAGGCGCCGCGCGACCCGGCCGTCCGGCGGCTCCGTGGGGTGATCACGCAATAGAGGCCACAGGCTCCAGGGCTCAGGCCTCACGGGCCTACGTCGCGCGGGGATCGATCCGATCGCGCAGGGCGTCGCCCAGAAAGTTGAAACCGAGCACCAGCAGCGCGATCGCGAGGCCCGGAAACACCGTGAGATGAGGCGCGTCGAACAGATGCGCGCGCCCCGCGTCGAGCATCGTCCCCCAGCTGGGCGCCGGCGGCTGGACCCCGAGCCCAAGGAAGCTGAGCGACGCTTCCGCGATGATCGACCCGGCCATGCCGAGCGTGGCCTGCACGGTCACCGCCGGCAGCGTGGGCGGAATCACGTGACGCAGGAGGATGCGGGTGACGGGCGCGCCCAACGCGCGCGCCGCCTGCACGTATTCCAGTTCGCGCACCTTCAGGACCTGCCCGCGCACCACGCGCGCGTAACCCACCCAGCCGATGACCACGAGCGCCAACACGACGTTGGTGAGACTCGGCCCCAGCACCGCCACCAGCGCAATCGCCAGCAGGATGCCGGGAAACGCGAGCAACACGTCCATGACCCGCCCGATCACCGTGTCGACCACGCCGCCCGCATAACCGGCGATGGCGCCAATCGCGATGCCCAGCGTGGCCGAGATGCCCACCACCGCCAGGCCCACGCCCAGCGAGATGCGCGCGCCCTCGACCAGGCGCGCGAGGATGTCGCGGCCCAGTTCGTCGAGCCCCAGCGGGTGCGCCCACGAGGGCCCGGCCAGCCGGTCGGCCAGCACCTGGGTCTGCGAGTCGTACGGCACCAGCCAGGGCCCGAAGACCGCGGCCAGCACGGTCGCAAGCACGATGGCGATGCCCACCCGGCGCGTCATTGCAGGCGAATCCTCGGATCGAGCCACCCGTACACGAGGTCCACCAGCAGGTTGACCGTCACGTACGTGGAGGCGATGAACAGGATGCACCCCTGCACGAGGGGATAGTCACGGAAGTTGATGGCCTGGATCAGCAGGCGCCCGACACCCGGCCACGCAAAAATCGTTTCGGTGATGATCGTGCCGGTCAACACCGCGCCGAACTGCAGCCCCAGAATCGTCACCACCGGAATCAGGCTGTTGCGCAACGCGTGTTTGAGCACGGCGCGCGTGCGCGACAGGCCGCGGGCCCGGGCCGCCAGCACATACAGCTCGCGCAACTCCTCGATCAGGCTCGCGCGCGTCATCCGCGCGAGGATCGCGGCCAGCGCCGCGCCCAGCGTCACCGCCGGCAACACCAGGTGCCGCCAGTCGCCGGTGCCCGACACCGGCAGCCAGCCCAGCATGACCGCAAACACGATCGCCAGCAGGGGCCCGAGCCAGAAGTTCGGCATCGAGATGCCGGCCAGCGAGATGGTCATGGCAATCTGATCGACCGCCCGGCCGCGATACAACGCGCCGAGGATGCCCAGCGGCAGCGCAATCAGGATGGCCACACTCATGGCCGCCAACGCCAGGTCCAGCGTGTTGGGCAGCCGCTGAGCGATCTCGGCCGTGACCGGCGTGTTGTAACGGAACGACGTCCCCAGGTCCCCCTGCAGCAGTCCCCGCAGATACAGTCCGTACTGTTCGGCCAGGGGGCGATCCAGCCCAAGCGTCTGCCGCAACTGCGCCACGTCGCTGGCCGACGCCGATTCCCCCAGCATCACCTGCGCGGGATCCCCCGGCACCAGATGCAGGAGTGCAAACACCAACGTCGCTACGCCCAGCAGGACCGGTACGGTCAGCACCAGTCGCCGGATCAGGAACCGCCACATGCAGCAGGGATGATCACCGCAACGCGGCCCGGCTGGCAACTTCCGGCGCGCTGACACCCAGGCGCGCCATCAACTTGCCCAGTCCCTGACGCGTCACACCGAGGTCGCGGGCCGCCTGCGTCCGGCACCCGCCGTGCCGGGCCAGCGCCGCGCACACGGCCGTCCGCTCCGCCCGTCGCCGCGCCGTGTCGAGGGGCTCGATCGGCGCCGCGCCGGGCTCGGACACCCGCAGCACCTCGGCCACATGCCTCGCCGTCACGCGCCCCCGCAGCGGCGCGGCCACCACGAGCCCCGCGATGACGTTCTGCAGTTCGCGGACATTGCCCGGCCAGGCATGGCGGCACAACGCCGCCAGCGCGTCCGGGCCCAGCCACGCGCGTGTGTCGCGATGGCGGACGGCGGCGGCCCAGCACGTCAGCGCCAACGCGGGAATGTCTTCGATGCGCTCGCGCAGCGGCGGCACCGCCAACCGCACCACCGCGAGACGAAACACCAGATCCTCGCGGAACTGCCCCGCCGCGGCCGCCGCGGCCAGCGGCCGGTTCGTGGCGGCGACGATGCGCACGTCGACGGCCCGGCCGTGGTTGTCACCCACCCGCCGCACTTCCCCGTCCTGCAGCACCCGCAACAACTTGGCCTGCGCACGCGCCGACAGCTCGGCCACTTCGTCGAGGAACAACGTGCCCTGATGCGCGTCCTCGAACAACCCGACCCGGCCGCCCACCGCGCCGGTGAACGCGCCGCGGGTGTGGCCGAACACTTCCGCGTCGAACAACTCGTCGGTCAGGGCCGCGCAGTTGATCGCCGCAAACCGACGGTCACGCCGTGCACTCAACCGGTGTACGGCGCGAGCCACCAGTTCCTTGCCCGCGCCGCTTTCGCCCTCGATGAGAACGGGAAACGCGGTCGAGGCCACGCGCGCGATCGACGTCCGCAGCGCCGTCATCGCCGGACTCCGTCCCACCAGTTCCGCGGCGAGGGTGTCGCCACCGGCCGCGAGACGGACGGCATCCAGCCGCGCGCGCACCGCCGGCGCACACGCCGACGCCAGCGCGCGCACGGCGCCGGCCAGTTCCTCCCGATCGCGCGCGCGAGGATCGGCGGCGACCCACGCGATCGTCACCCCGGCCTGCCTGACCGGCGCCCGCAGATCGTCCGGCCCAGGCACGCTGCCGTCGGGATCGGCCCAAAGAGGCGTGTCTGCCGCCGCCTCGAGCACGACCACGCGCGCCGTGCCGGTGTGCGCGCGCACCCAGCGCACCCCACGTCGCAACGCGTCCAGGTCATCGTCCGCGCCATTGATCTCGTCGAGCAACGCCGACACGCCTCCCCAAATCCCCATCGCGGCCCTCCGTCTGCACCAGCCGGCAATGCCCTGCGCCCCCACCCGAACGGCCGCTGCCGGCGCGGCCGGGTCGTCGGCCAACGCGGCACGAGCCAGCTGCGCGAGAGGGCTGGCCTGAATGGCCCGCGCCTCGAGCCAGCGTGATGCGGCCTCGGGCGAACCCGCGCCGCGCACCCAGCGCAGCAGGTCGCGACAGACCTCGCCGTCCGCGGCCTCGCGCGGCAGCCGGCGCGTGGCCTCGTCCCACCACCCCAGCCACAGAGCCAGATCACACTGGGCGCGCGTGACCACGGCGGGCACGGGTTCCCCGCCAAGCTCCCACTCGATCGCGACGCCGGCCAGCCACGCCCAGGCCGCGTCAAGGTCGCCACACTCACCGCGCAGACGTGCGGCCACGGCCGCGACCGGCGCGCGCGCCTCCCCCTCGTCGATCCAGGCCATCGCGTCGGAAGCCAGGCGCAGCAACGTGTACACATCGTGACGGCCGCCGGACTGCCGCACCCACGCGAACGCCTCCACCAGCAGGCGGACGAGCGCGACGGCATCACGGCGCCGCGCCGCGGCAGCCAGCGCCGCGCGCATCCACGCCCGGGCCGTCTCGGGCCGCCGCGCCCGATGGAAGCGCACGGCTCGCGCGCGACGCGCGCCGCCGGGCGGCTCCCACGCCACGGCCCGCTCGCGGGCGACGCTCACCCGCGGCGGTCGCGCCAGCACCAGGTGCGCGCGCGGACTGGTCCACGACAACGCGCGCAGCCAGTGCCGCCCACGGTCGGTCAGCCCGTCCTCCATCGTCAGGGCGACATGACGATGGACGGCGGCCGACAGATCGACCGTCGTGGTGGCCGCATCCGGGTCGATGACGAGGTACCCCAATGCCGTGAGGGCCGCATCGCGATCGTGCCGCGACGCGTCCGGCCAGGACTCGACCACGCGGCATCCGGGGCCGTCGAGCGGCAACGTCGCTGCCCAGCGGTGGCAATCCTGATGCGTCATGCACCCGATGCGGTCTGCAAGAACGTCGCCCGATCCAGACGCGGCCCATCGGCGCAATTGGCCGGAGGCTGGAAGAAACTTCGATAAAATGACGGCGTAATGTTGCGTTTTTTGACAGCGGGCGAATCACACGGCCCCGCGCTGACCGTCATCATCGATGGCGTCCCAGCCGGCCTCCCGTTGTCAGCGGACGACATCAATCCCGATTTGGCGCGTCGTCAGCTGGGATACGGACGCGGTCGCCGCATGGCGATCGAACACGACCGTGTGGAGATTCTCTCGGGCATCCGCCGCGGCGAAACGCTGGGCAGCCCGGTAGCCCTGCTGATTCACAACAAGGACTGGGCCAACTGGCGGTACACGATGAGTGTCGAGGCGACGCCGGATGAGTCGCTGCCGGGCGCACGCCGCGCGGCCGTGACGCGGCCTCGGCCCGGCCATGCTGACCTGTCGGCCGGACTGAAGTACGAACGCCGCGACCTGCGCGACATCCTGGAACGCGCCAGCGCGCGCGAAACGGCCGCGCGGGTGGCCGCCGGCGCCGTCGCACGCGCACTGCTGCGCGCCGCCGGCATCACCATCACGAGCCATGTCATCGAGATCGGCGGCGTTCGCCTGCCCGATCCGTGGGCCGTCCCGTTGAGCCGGATCGCGGCGCTCCAGGCCGATGATGACATCCGCTGCGTGGACGTCACCGTCGCCGCGGCGATGCGGGCGGCGGTCGACGCGGCGCGCGAAGCCGGCGATACCGTGGGCGGCGCGTTCGAAGTGATCGCCCATGGCGTGCCGGTGGGCCTGGGCAGCCACACGCAGTGGGATCGCAAACTCGATGGCCTGCTGGCGCAGGCGCTGATGTCCATTCACGCCATCAAGGCGGTCGGCATCGGGTGCGGCCCGGAGGTGGGATCGCGCCCGGGTTCACAGGTGCACGACGAAATCCTGCTCGCTGCGGGGACCTCCAGCGGGACGCTGCCGGGCCTGTCCCGGCCCACCAACCGCGCGGGCGGTCTGGAAGGCGGCGTCACCAACGGCGAAGACGTGCGGATCACCGCGTGGATGAAACCTATCTCGACGCTGATGCAGCCGCTGCGATCGGTCGACCTCGAGACGATGCAGGAAGAGGCCGCCGCCATCGAACGCAGCGACGTGTGCGCGGTGCCTGCGGCCGCGGTGGTGGGCGAAGCGATGGTAGCGCTGACGCTGGTCAACGCGATGCTCGACAAGTTCGGTGGCGACTCCATGGCCGCGCTCGGCCGTGGGCTCGAAGCGTGGCGGCACACGCTGGCCGACCGGCTCTCCCGCGCATGATTCACCCCATCGTCCGTTACGGTGCGCCCGGATTGCAGAAGCCCGCGTTGGGCGTCGAGGTGTTCGACGAGGCGCTGCACACGCTCCTGCGGGACATGCTCGAAACGATGTACGCCGCGCCGGGCATCGGACTGGCGGCGCCGCAGATCGGCGTCGCCCTGCGTGTGGCCGTCATCGACCTGTCGGTCGGCAAACGCGGCGGCGAGGTCATCGAACTCGTCAACCCGGAATTCGTCGAGCGGGAGGGCATGCAGTTCGAGGAAGAAGGGTGCCTGAGCATTCCGGGCATCCAGGCAACCGTGGCGCGGCCGGCGCGGGCGGTCGTGCGCGCCCAGGATCGGGACGGCAAGGCGTTCACGATTGAAGGCACCGGGCTGCTGGCGCGCGCGCTCCAGCACGAGCTCGATCACCTCGATGGACGGCTCTTCGTCGATCGCATGCGCAGCCTGCCGCGCGACATCATCCTACGCAAGATTCGCAAACGCCAACGCCAGGGGGACTGGTGACCCGCCCGGGATTCCGGGTCGTGTTTTTTGGAACGCCGCAGTTCGCGGTGCCGTCCCTCGAGCGCCTGCTCGCCTCCCCGCACACGGTGGTCGGCGTGGTCACGCAACCTGATCGCCCCCGCGGCCGCGGCCGGCAGGTGACGCCGTGCCCGGTGAAGGCGGTGGCGCTGGCGCACGACGTGCCCGTCTGGCACCCCGAGCGGCTGGCCGCGCCGGACTGGCTCACGCGCCTGCGCGAGACCGGCGCGACGCTCGGCGTCGTCGCCGCCTTCGGGCGGCTGTTGCCGCAGGCGCTGCTCGATGCGCTTCCCGACGGGTTTCTCAACGTCCATGCCTCGCTGCTGCCGCGCTGGCGGGGCGCCGCGCCCGTGCAGCGCGCGATCATGGCGGGCGACGCCGTGACCGGCATCACGATCATGCGCGTCGTGCTGGCGCTTGACGCGGGCCCGATGCTGGCGCGCGCCGAAGTGCCGATTGGCGACGACGAGACGACCGACACGCTGGAGCCGGCCCTCGCAGAGTGTGGTGCCGACCTGCTCGTGCGCACCCTCGATCGGCTGATCGACGGTCCGGTCACCGAGGTCCCCCAGGACGAATCCGGCGTGACCTACGCCGCCAAACTCGACCGCGCCGAAAGCCACATCGACTGGACGCAGCCGGCAGCGGTGCTGGCGCGCCGCGTGCGTGGGTTGCGCCCGTGGCCGCTGGCCGTGACGCGCCTCGACGACCGCGCCCTCGCGCTGCTGCGCGCCCGGCCGGTGGCGGCGCCAGTGCCCCACGCGCCGCCGGGGACCGTCGTCTCGGCCGAGGGTGAGGCGCTGGTCGTGGCGTGCGGAGACGGCGCGCTGGCGATCACGGAAGTCAAACCCGAAGGCCGGCGCGCGATGCCCGCACGCGACTTCCTCAACGGCGTGACCGTGACGCCCGGCGTGACGCTGCAGTGACGACCCTGCGGACGCGCGCGGCCCGCCTGCTGGTGGCCGTCGACCGTCGTCGGCGGACACTCGCGGCCGAACTCGAGCCCGCGCGGCGCGAGCTGCCCGACCCGCGCGACCGCGCGCTGCTGACGGAGCTCGCGACGGGGGTGTGCCGATGGCGCGCGGAACTCGACGCGTTGCTCACCCAGGTCTGCACCCGCCCGTTGACTGCGGTGGATGCCGAGACACTCGCCACGCTGCGACTGGCGGTGTACCAACTGCGCCACCTCGACCGGATTCCGGCGCACGCCGTGGTGCACGATGCCGTCGAAACCGCGCGCGCGCTCGGCTCGGAACGCGCGGCCGGGTTCGTCAACGGCGTATTGCGCGGCTATCTCCGGCGCGCCGACACACTGACGCTGCCCGCGAGGCCGGCCGACGGCGCCTCGCGGCGACAGCAGATCGACTACCTCAATGTCACGTGCGCCCATCCGCGCTGGCTGGTGGCGCGCTGGCTCGACCGCTACGGGTTCGAGGCGGCCGAGGCCTGGTGCGAGTGGAACAACCAGCCGCCGCACCTCACCGTGCGCGCGCTCGATCCCGCGGTGACCGACACGGTGGACTGGCTGGCCACGCAGGGCATCACGGCGTCGCGCAGCCCGGTGATGCCCGACCTGGCAAGGCTGGAACCCGGCGCGTTCGGCGCGTGGCCCGCCGAGGTCCGGGCCGCGGTGGCGATCCAGGACGAGGGCTCGGCGCTGGTGGCGGCGGTCGTGCAGGCGCGTCCGGGCGACCGCGTGCTCGACCTGTGCGCGTCACCCGGCGGCAAGTCGGTGCGCCTGTGGCGCGCGATGCACCACACGGGCGTGCTCGTGTCATCGGACACGCGCCCCGCGCGGGTGCATCTGTTGCGCCAGACGCTGCGCGCGGCCGGCGCGCCGGCGCGTGTCGTGCGGCTGGACGGCCGTCAGCCGCTGCCCTTCCCGGCCGCGTTCGACCACGTGCTGGTGGACGCGCCCTGTTCGGGCCTGGGCACCCTGCGGCGCGATCCCGACATCAAGTGGCATGTCAGCCTCGAGGATCTGCCCGCGCTTGCGGCCGCCCAGCGCGATCTGCTCCAGCAGGCCGCCGCCGTCGTCCGGCCCGGCGGCCATCTGGTCTACGCCACCTGTTCCAGCGAGCCCGAAGAGAACGAGGGCGTGGTCGCGCAGTTCCTGCACGAGACACCGGGCTGGACCGTCGTCGCCTGGACGGGGCCGGGCGGCGACAGCGACGGGGCGTTGCGCACGACGCCGGTGCGTGACCGGCTCGATGCGTTCTACGCCTGCCGCCTGGCGCGCGCCACCGCGTAGTACACTTTTTTCGCATGCCGACAGCCCCAGCCCCGCTTCGAGCCCGCGTGTGGACCGCCGGGCGCTGGCTGTTGCTGCTGGCCGGGCTGGCCGCGACCTATCTCATCTTCCTGCTCAGCTCGATGCGCATTGCCGTCAAGGCGCGTGAGGTCACCGTGCCCGACCTGCGCGGCCAGGCGCTGGCCGCCGCCACGGCGCTGGCGGACACGTCTGGCATCGCGCTCACGGTGGATCCCATCAAACGGCCGGACGCCTCGGTGCCGCCCGACCACGTGTTGACGCAGGACCCGGCGCCCGGCACCGTCATCCGGCGCCAGCGGCCGGTGCGCATCCGCCTGAGCGCCGAGGTGCCGCCATCGGTCGTCCCGGCCGTGACCGGCGAATCGGAGCGCGCCGCGCAGATTCGTCTCGCCCAGGACCGGGTGACCATCGCGCAGACGGCGGAGATTTACACGACGACGTATACGCCCGGCCTGGTGGTGTCGCAGGACCCGCCGCCGAAGGCCACGGCCGCGCAGGTCTCGCTGCTCGTCAATCGCGGCGAAGCGGCGGTCACGTATGTGATGCCGGACCTGATCGGCACGCCGGGCGCGCGGGTGGCCGACCTGCTGCGCCGGCGGCTGTTCCGCGTGACGATCCTCGGCGAGGTGCCGTATCCCGGGCTGCCCCCGGGCACGGTGGTGCGGCAGACACCGCAAGCCGGGTTCCAGATCGCGCCGGGCGATCCGATTACGCTCGAGGTCAGCCGATGACGATTCGCATCGCGCCGTCGATTCTGTCGGCGGACTTCACACGGCTGGGCGAGCAGGTGGCGGCGGTCGCGGCGGCCGGCGCCGATGTGATTCACATCGACGTGATGGACGGCCACTTCGTGCCCAACATCACGATGGGGCCGCTGGTGGTCGCCGCCGTGCGGCGCGCCACGACGATCCCCCTCGACGTGCATCTGATGATCACCGAGCCCGATCGGTATCTGGACGCCTTCGTGCAGGCCGGCGCCGGCACGGTGTCGGTGCACCTGGAAGCCTGCACGCACCTGCACCGGACGCTGACGCGGATCCGTGAACTGGGCGCGCGCGCGGGCGTGGCGATCAACCCCGCGACGCCGGTGGCGGCCGTGGGTGAGGTGCTCGACGAACTCGACCAGGTCATCGTGATGTCGGTCAACCCGGGCTTCGGCGGGCAGCGGTTCATCCCCCGCACCTACGAACGCATCCGCGCCCTGCGCGCCCTGCTGGGCGCGCGCCCGGTCGACATTGAAATCGACGGCGGCGTCGACGTGTCGAACGCCCGCGCGCTGGTGGACGCCGGCGCCTCGATGCTGGTGGCCGGCGCGGCGATCTTCGCCACCCCCGACCCGACCGCCGCCACCCGCGCCATCCGCCAGGCGGCCATCGCCTGATGGCGGCCTCGGTCTCCACCGTTCGCGTGCGGTACGCCGAAACCGATCAGATGGGCGTGGTCTATCACGCCAATTACCTGGTGTGGTTCGAAGTGGCGCGGACCGACCTGCTCCGAGCGCACGGCTGGACCTATCGCGAGATGGAGGCCTCGGGCGTCAGCCTGCCGGTGATCGAGGTGGGCGCGACGTACCGGCGCCCGGCGCGATACGATGACGAGCTGGACGTGCGGGCCGAGGCCCGCCTGGTGTCGGCCGTGCGCGTCGAATTCACGTACACCGTGACGCGGCGCGCCGACGGCGAGGTCGTGGCCACCGGATTCTCGCGGCATGCCGCGCTGGGCCGGTCGGGCCGGCCGGCGCGGCTCCCCGACCGGGTGCAGGAGATGTTGGCGTGAAGATGCTCGTGACCGGCGCGGCCGGGTTCATCGGTTCGACGTTGTCGGAGGCCCTCATCCGGCGGGGCCACGCCGTGGTCGGCCTCGATTGCTTCACCGACTACTACGGCCGCGACATCAAGGAATCGAACCTCGCGTGGCTGAAGACCCAGCCCGGCTTCACGTTCGTGGAGGCGCCGCTGCAGACGGTGGACCTGGACCTGCTGCTCGACGGCGTGACGCACATCTTCCATCTGGCGGCCCAGGCGGGGGTGCGCAAGAGCTGGGGCCGCGACTTCCTGACCTACACCTCGCACAACGTCGACGCGACCCAGCGGCTGCTCGAAGCGGTCAAGGGCCGGCCGCTGACGCGGTTCGTGTATGCGTCGAGTTCGTCGGTGTACGGCGACCACGTGGCCATCCCGATGCGCGAGGACGCGATGGTCCAGCCGCTCTCGCCGTACGGCGTCACCAAGCTGGCCGCCGAGCACCTGTGCCTGCTCTACACGGCCAACTACGGTGTGCCCACCGTGTCGCTGCGCTTTTTCACGGTGTACGGTCCGCGACAGCGTCCGGACATGGGATTCCACCGGTTCATGCGCGCGGCGCTGGACCGGACGCCCATCACGCTCTACGGCGACGGTGAGCAGACGCGCGACTTCACCTACGTCGACGACATCGTCGCGGCGCTGATGGCCGCCGGCGACCGGGGACCGGCCGGCGGCGTCTATAACATCGGCGGCGGCAGCCGGGTGTCGATCAACCAGGTGCTCGCGCAGATCGCCGAGATTGCCGGCCATCCCCTCGACATCCGGCGGGAAGCGGCCCAGAAGGGCGACATGCGCGATACGTTTGCCGACACGACCCGGGCCCGCGCCGACCTCGGGTTCACGCCGCGGACGCCGCTGGCGGAAGGATTGCGGGCGGAATTCGAATGGCTGAAGGGACTCCGGGCATAATGGCGAGGATGCAGGTGCGGGTAGTGACACGTCTGGCCGTGGTGGCGGCCCTGTGGGCCGCGGCCGCGTGCGGCGGCGGCTCCAATCCGCGGCTCCCGCCGGCCGGCGTGATGTCGCCCGACCAGTGGCTGTTCGAGCGGGGCACCGAAGCGCTGACCGAACGCAAGTGGTTCGCGGCGCGCGAGTACTTCCGGCGGCTGGTGGACGGCTATCCGCAGAGCCCGCATCGCGAGGAGGCCAAGCTCGGCATCGGCGACAGCCACCTGGGCGACGGCGGCGCGGAAGGGTACGTGCTCGCCATCAACGAGTTCCGGGAGTTCCTGACGTTCTTCCCGGTGTCGCGCCGGGCCGACTACGCGCAGTACCGCATCGCGCTGGCCTATTCGCGCCAGATGCTGCATCCGCAGCGGGACCAGACGGCCACGCGCGAGACGATTCGCGAGGTGGAACTGTTCCTGCAGCGATTCCCCGAGAGCCAGTACACCGACGAGGTCCGCCAGATCGAACGCGAGGCGCGCGACCGGCTGTCGCAGTCCGAGTTCGAGATCGGCAACTTCTACAGCCGCGTCAACTGGTGCGACGGCGCGCTGCCCCGCTACCGCGGCATCCTGGTGAACGACCCCGCGTTCACCAACCGCGACGGCGTCTACTTTCAGATTGGCGAATGCCTGCTGAAGCTCGGCCGCCCGGCCGAAGCGCTGCCCTGGTACGAACGCGTGCTGGCGGAGTTCGAGCAGAGCGAATATCTGGAGCGGGCGAAGCGGCGGGTCGCGGAAATCAAGGCCGCGCCGCCGGCCCGTCCGGCCGCGGCGGCGGGAATCGCCGGTAATAATCCACGGCCGACACCAGCGCGGTAATCGTCGCCACCCACAGGGCAATCTGCCCGACGATGAAGAACTGCTGGGTGTGGCCCTGTCCGAGAATCAGGATCAGGATCGCGACCACCTGAGACGCCATCTTGATCTTGCCCAGCGGCGACGCCGGCAGCGACTGGCCGCGGGCGTGCGCCACGCTGCGCAGCACCGTGACCGCAAACTCGCGGCCGAGGATGACGGCCACCATCCACGCGGGCGCCAGGCCCATCTGCACGAGCGAGATGAGCGCCGCCGTGACCAGCAGCTTGTCGGCCAGCGGATCCATCCACTGCCCGAAGTCGGTGACCTGGCCGCGGCGACGCGCCAGATACCCGTCGAGCCAGTCGGTCAGTGAGGCCACGCCAAAGATGGCCGCCCCCAGGATCTCCTTGCTGATCCCGTACAACTGCCACCCGTCGAACTTGGTCAGCAGGACGACGACCAGCAGGGGGACGAGGAAGATGCGTCCGATCGTCAGGGCATTCGGCAGATTCACAGGCCCCAGCATTCTACCGTTCACCGCGCTGCCGGAGCGAGCGTACAATCGGGGGTTGAAATGAAGGCCATTCTTCTGGCGGGGGGCCAGGGCTCCCGCCTCCGTCCGCTCACCCTGAATACGCCCAAGCCGATCGTGCCGATCTTCGACCGGCCGTTTCTCCGGTATCAGATTGAACTGCTCAAGCAGGTGCCGGAGATCGACGAGATCGTCCTCAGTCTGAACTACCAGCCGCGCCGCATCGAGGAAGTCTTCGGTGACGGCAGCGACCTGGGCGTGCGCATCCGGTACGTCGTGGAGCCGCAGCCGCTGGGCACCGGGGGTGCCATCAAGTTCGCGGCCGGGCCCGGCGCGACGGGGCCCGTCGTGGTGTTCAACGGCGACGTCCTGACGTCGGTGGACCTGCCGGCCGTGCTGGCCCTGCACCGCGAGCGGCAGGCCCGCGCCACCATCGTGCTCACGCCGGTCGACAACCCGACGGCCTACGGCCTGGTGGAGACCGACGGCCGGCAGAACATCAAGGCGTTCCTCGAGAAGCCGTCGGCCGACCAGATCACCTGCGACACGATCAACGCGGGCATCTACGTCATCGAGGCCGAGACGCTCGACCGCATTCCGCCGGACACGATGTATTCGATTGAACGCGGCTACTTCCCGTCGCTCATCGAACGCGGCGAGACCTTCGTGGCGTACACGTACCGCGGCTACTGGATCGACATCGGGACCCGCGAGAAGTACCAGCAGGTCCATCACGACATCATGACCGGCCGATTCAGCGCGCCGCCGTTTGCCGGCGCGGCCGGACAGGCGCTGGTCTCACCCGACGCGCGCGTGGATCCCGGCGCCGTGATCGAGGGCCCGTGTTTCATCGACGCGGGCGCGGTCATCCGCGCGGGCGCCCGCATCGGCGCCCACAGCGTGATCGGCGCGCATTGCCACATCGGCGAGGAGGCCGTGGTCGACGGCGCCATCCTCTGGCCGCACACCTGGGTCGATCGGCACGCGCGCCTGGGCCCGCTGGTGGCGGGCCGCCACTGTCAGTTCGGCCGCAATGTCGAGGTGGGCGGCGCCGCCCTGCTCGGCGACAAATCCATCATCACGGACTATTCACGCACATGACCATCTCCCCGCACATCTTCAAGGCCTACGACGTTCGCGCGCTGTACCCGTCCGAACTGCATGAAACGGCCGCCGAACTGATCGGCCGCGCGTACATCGCGTACATGGAGGGCGTCGAGCCCGGCCGCACGTCGGCGCTGCGCATTGCCGTCTCGCGCGACATGCGCACCTCGTCGCCCTCGCTGGCGGCCGCCTTCATCGAGGGCGCCCGCGCCCAGGGCGCCGACATCGTCGACTTCGGGCTGGCGGGCACCGACATGTTGTACTTCGCGGTCGCCAGCGGCGACTTCGACGGCGGCGTGCAGGTGACGGCTTCGCACAACCCGAAGCAGTACAACGGGATGAAGATGGTGCGCCGGCAGGCGTTTCCCCTGTCCGGCGATGCCGGCATCGGCGAGATTCGCGACATGGTGTGCGGCAACGCCATCCCGGCGCCCACACGGCCCCGCGGCGGCTACGAGACGCGCGACATGCTCGACGCGTACGTGAAGACCGTCATGGGCTTCATCGATCCGTCCGTCATCCGGCCGTTCAAGGTCGTGCTGGATGCCGGGTCGGGCATGGCCGGACTGGTGGCCCCTCGACTGTTCAATCAGCTCCCCTGCCAGACGACGAGGTTGTGCTTCGAGGTGGACGGCACCTTCCCCAACCACGAGGCGAATCCACTCATCGAGGAGAACCGTCAGGACATCGTCGAGCGCGTGATCGCGGAGAAGGCCGACATCGGTATTGCCTGGGATGGCGACGCGGACCGGTGTTTTTTCATCGACGGGTCCGGCGAGTTCATCGCGGGTGACTTCATCACGGCGCTGCTGGCCGAGGCCGCGCTCATCAAGTCCCCCGGCGAGAAGATTGTCTATGACGTGCGCGCCAGCTACGCGGTGAAGGACACCGTGGCGAAGTATGGCGGCACGGCGCTGATGAACCGCGTGGGCCACGCCTTCATCAAGCGCCGCATGCGCGAAGAGAATGCCATCTTCGGCGGCGAGGTCACGGGCCACTACTACTTCCGCGACTATTACTACGCCGACAACGGATTCATTCCGGCACTGCTGATCCTGGAGCCGATGTCGCGCAAGGGGCAGACGCTGCGCGAGCTGCTGCAGCCGCTGCGCGAGAAGTACTTCATCTCCGGCGAGATCAACACCCAGGTGGCCAGCATGGACGTGATTCCCGGCCGGCTGGCGCAGCTGGCCGAACGGTACAAGGACGGCCACACGTACACGATTGACGGCTTCTCGGCGGAGTTCCCCGACTGGCACTTCAACGTGCGCGCCTCGAACACCGAGCCGCTGCTGCGCCTGAACCTCGAGGCGGTCACGCCCGAGTTGATGGCCCAGAAGCGCGACGAAGTGCTGGGGTTGATTCGGTAGCAAGTGGCGGCAAGTGGCGGCCAGTGGCGGCAAGTAGCGGCAAGTAGCGGCGAGTGGCGGCAGGTAGCGGCGAGTGGCGGCAAGTGACCGCGCCTGGCGGCGACCTGTAGGGCGGCCCGCTCTTTGGGCCGCCGTGAGCGCCGGCGTCGCCGCGGAGCTGGCGCTTGAACCCTTGCCGAGGTGGCGAGAATGTTGGAGCGGGCTACGGGAATCGAACCCGTCTGACTGGCTTGGGAAGCCAGGACATTACCACTATGCTAAGCCCGCCCGCGCCGAGCGGCGACTCCCCCCACGATACGCGAGAGGCGCGGGAGAATTCAAGACGAGAGCCCTACCGAAACCGCAGCCGGCAGCCGGTCGTGCCCTCTGCAGTCGCCAGCACCACATCCACGGCGGTCACCGGGTCCGGCGACGGCGACAGGTCGAACACGCTCGCGTGACGATGCGAGGCCCGGGAATGGGTGGTCGTCGTGCTCCGTGGCAGTGGCTCCAGCAGCGGCGACCGGTCACCCGATCGCAGGCCCATGCGATGAACGGGCAGTGGGTGTTCCAGCGGCTCCGGATCGGGCACCTGCACACGCCCCGGCGTCGAGACGTGGCCGTGCCGATGGCCCCGCGGCTGGAGCAGGGCCTGCGCCAGCGGACCGTCCGCGGTCACGTCGAAATACACGCCGGTCCGGCTGGCCGGCGTGAAACACCGGCCCAGCCGGGTCGTCTCCTGCGCCGAGGCTGTGACGGCCATCGCCACGGCGAGTCCTGAAGCCACAAGAGCTGCGCGCATCGTGTCCCTCCCCTACCCTGTGACGCGAATGGCGACGTGGCGCGTGTCGGTGCCCGCCGCCCCGGTCGCCGTGATCTCGAACACATAATCGCCCGGCGCCAGGGGCGCGAGCAACCCGTCCACGGCCAGCACCGCGCGGCCGTCCCGCGTAATCTCCGTCAGCGCGATAGTGATGGCGACCGGGCCGCCGTCGCGCGAGAGCAGGCGGGCCTCGCGTGAGGTGAGCGCGCCGGCGACGGGCAGTTCGATGTGCACACGTTCGGTCCGGCGGAACTGGAAACTCGCCACCGGGATGAGCGGCGACCGAGATGACGGCGTCGCACGATACGTCACCGGCGCGCCGAGCACCGCCCCATCGTCACGCGCGGTGGGTGTCTTGACCTCGAAGACGCTGCCGGCCGCGCGCACCTTGGTGGTCACCGTGGCGTCGCCGAGAGAAGCCGACACCTCAAGCGTGGCCACCGCGGCGCGCGTGAGACTGGGCAGCGGGACCTCAGTCGACGCGACCACCGAGCCATCGGGCGCGGCGGCGGAGACTTCGAGCACCGCGTCTTTCGCCAACGCGGAACGCGTGGCGTCGGTCGATCCCATTTCAGCCACCGCGGTGATTCGAGTGCCCGTCAGCGTGGCGTGCGCGTACACCTCGGTCGTGGGACGCAGCCGGGCCAGCCCCGCCAGCGCCGTGTCGACCATGGAGGGCCCGGCCGGCGCGGTGGGGTTGGCCAGCGCCGCCGCGCGGGCCGCGCGTTCCTCGGCGCTGGGCGCGGTGTACCCGCGGCGATGCGCCACCTCGACCTCCGGCTGGTTCACACGAACGCGAATCCGGCGCGCCCGGCCATCAAACTTGGTGTTCGTCGAGTAGTACCCCAGCAGGTAATACGCCGACAACGCGTCGGTGATCTTCGACACGCCGGTCTTGAGGTCGTTGGTATTGACCACGGCCAGGCCATCCGTGTTCTGGGCCAGCGTCTGCAGCGAACTCTGACGATCGCGGATGTTGACCAGCCCCTGCCCCATCGGCGACTGCGTGATGTCACCGGTGCCCAGCACCCGCTCGGAAATCGCGTAGTCAAACGCCGTCAGCCCCGCCGGGTTGACCAGGTAAAACACCACGTTGTTGTCGTTGGCCCGACGGATGATGTCGCGCAGCCGGGTCTGCCCGTCCACGAACGCGAACCGCTGCAGATGCCGCTCGCAACCGGGGGCCATGCGTCCCGCATACCCCACCAGCCCATCGTCACCACGGAACAGACGCCAGCCTTCAGTGAAGACAATCACCGACGTCCGGCCTTCACGCAACGACCCGAGATACGCCGTGAGATTTTCCAGATGTTCGAGAACCGCTTCTTCCCGGGCGCGGTCGCGCAGGACCATCGCCAGGCGGCGACGCGCGCCGCCATCGTTGACCCACCCTTCCTGTCCGTTGGGGTCCGCCGGAAAACACTGCTCGAACTCGTCTTCGAGCGGTGTATTCCGCACGCTGTCACGAGTGCCCCACTTCCAGTTGCGGGTCACCAGATCTTCCATGCCCAGGGTGCGCCGGCCAAAGGTCAGCGCGCCCACCGGCACCTGCGACGTCGTCATGGCGACGAGGTCGTTGTCGCCAATCATGCGATTGAGCATGGTGACCAGCGGCAGGCGCGCCTGGCGGGCGCCATCCACCGTCACGTGTTCGATGTCGAGGTACACCACAAACGCGCGGGTGCGCGCATCCGCCGCCAGCAGCCGCGACTCGGCCACGGTATTGGGATCCCGGCGTGTGGCTTCCGGCGAGGCCGATGTCCGATCGATGAACTCGAAGCTCTCGATCTTCTGCGGAACGCCGTCTTCCTCCACCACGAAATCGGCATGCGTGAGGCCCTCGATGACTTTGCCGTCACGAGTCGGATACGCATCGACGGTGACGAAGTGGGCGTCGGTGCGGAAGATCGGGGGTTGCTGAGACTGCTGGCGGGGTCCGGGGGCCGAGGGTCCAGGGTCCGAGGGTCCAGGGTCCAGGGTGCGGACGGGCACGGACGCGGCCAGGAACATCAGGGCGCCGAGGCCCGCGCAATAACGACGAATCACGGTACCACCTTGAACGGGATGTAGGTGCGGCGGGTTTCGCCGCGGCCGGTGACGACCAGTTCGATCGCGTAGTCGCCCGGGGCGAGCGGCGCCAGGAGCGCGTCGAGCAACAGAGCCGGCGTCCCGTCGAGACGTTCCGACAGGGCCACCTGCACGGCCAGCGGTTGGCCGTCGCGGCCGACGACACGCGCGGTGCGGGCGGTGAGTTCGGCGTCGAGCGGCCATTCGACACGCACCCGCTCGCTGCGTCGATACACTGGCGCCGTCACGGGGACGATGGGCGAACGCGGGGAGGGCGTGGCGCGGAACAGCGCCGGTACGCCCAGCAGCGGCGCCGCGTCGGCTTTGAGGTAGCGCGATGCGTTGAACGACCGGTCGTCGGCCGAGCGGATGCCGGCCAGCACATCAAGCGCCTTCCCCAGCGCGTCAATCTCCGGCGCGGGCGCCGCCGCGGCGCGCGCCGCGCGCTCCTCGGCCGTCGGCGCGCGATAACTGCGGCGCGCCTTCACCTCGATGTCGCCCGCCGTCGTCTTCACCGTGATGAACCGCATCCCGCCGTCAAACGTGCGATTGGTCGAGTAGTAGCCGAGCAGGTAGAACGACCGCAGCTGGTTGAGAACCGGTTGCAGCGAGGCCCGCAGATCGTTGTTCTCCACCACCGCGAGGCCGTCGGTGTTGTCGGCCAACGTCATCAGCGCGTCGCGCCGCTGACGGAGCCGGTCGAAGTCGTCCGCCACGATGCCCTGTCCGCGCGTCCGGTTCACGCGATCGCCGAGGCTCGAATCCGTGGCAGGCAGGCCCAGCGGGTTCACGGTGAAAAACGAGACGTTCATCGCGTTGGCCAGCCGGATGATGTGTGTGTACCGCGACATCGTGTCGAGGTCGGCCAGCCGCGACGCTTCATTGATGCACGCCTGACGCTGCCCCTGCTCCACCGTCGTGAACATCATCAGCTGGCTGCCACCCTGCATCGGCCGCGGCATGTCCTGGCTGGTCGCTTCCACCGCCGCCTTCAGTGCCGTGTCGCGTTGATACTGCCGCCACCCTTCGGACACCAGCAGCACCGACGTCCGGCCTTCGCGCAGGCTGCCAAGGTACCAGACCAGATCCTCCAGATGCCGCAACACGCGATCAGTCTTGTAGCGCTCGATGATGACCTCGTCCAGCGGACGTTCGCGCGCGCCATCCCAGACCCAGCGCTGCCGGCCCTTGTCGGTGACCGAAAAACAACTCCACAAGCCGCCTTCCTCGGCCGTCATCAGTTTGCTGTCGCGCAGGCCCCACGACCAGTACCGCGCCAGCTGGTCCTCGATGGACGTCACGCGCCGGGCAAACGTCATCGACGCGGGGTCGTGATCGGTCGAGATGACGCCGAAGACGTCACGCGGCGTGATGACGCGGTTGAGCACGTCCACCAGCGGCACGCGCATGCGGTGCGCGCCGGCAATCGACACATGCGGAATATCCAGGTACGCGACGAACGCGCGGGCGCGAGGGTCGGCCGCCGCTTCACGCGACTCGGCGACGGTATTGGGATCGCGCCGGGACGACTCGGGCGTGGGCGTGCCCCCATCCACGTATTCGAACAACTCGACCCTCTGGGGTGTCTTGTCTTCCAGGATCGAAAAATCCGCCGCCGTCAGGCCCTCGACGATGCGGCCGTCGCGCAACGGGTATGCGTCCACCAGGACGAAATGGGCGTCCGAGCGGAAGACCGGTTGTTGTTGGGGTCCGGGGGCCGAGGGTCCAGGGTCCGAGGGTCCAGGGTCCAGGGTCCGGCTGGTCCGGCTGGTCCCAGGTTCAGCGGGGTCCAGCGGCCCGATGGTGAGCAGGGCCGAGATCAGACCGGCGAGCAACCGCATGGGCACGCTACCACCTCTTCCTGACTGTCGCTGGCTGCTGGCGGGATTGATTGTAGCCCAGCTATGATCGGAAACCATGCGTGTGTTTTCGCTCGTCCTCGTCGCCGCCCTGCTCGGCGCCTCCGCCGCCTGCAACGAATCCGAAGCCCCGACCTCGCCGCCGCTGGGGATCCCCTTCTCGACCACCGACCTGGTCGTCGGCACCGGCACCGAGGCCCGGGTCGGCCAGACCGTCCGCGTGTTCTACACCGGCTGGATCTATTCGCAGGGCGCGACCGACAACAAAGGCTCGCAGTTCGACGCCAACACCTCCGGCATCGGCTTCAGCTTCACCCTGGGTCAGAACACGGTCATCAAGGGCTGGGAGCAGGGCGTGCCCGGCATGAAGGTGGGCGGCAAACGCCGCCTCATCGTCCCGCCCGACCTCGCGTACGGCTCGTCAGGCGCCGGCTCGATTCCCGGCAACGCCACCCTCATCTTCGAAATCGAACTGCTATCGGTCGCGGGCTGAGTCGTCGCCAATGGAAGGTGGCGATCTGCTCGCCACCTCGCCATCTCGTCACCTCGCCATCTCCCCGGGTCCCAGTTACAATGGAGAGTTCATGATCTCCGTTGCCAACGTCTCCATGCGGTACGGGTCGAAGGTGCTCTTCGACGATGTCACCACGACCTTCTCTCCGGGCCGCCGGTATGGCCTGACCGGCCCGAATGGCGCCGGCAAGTCCACGTTCATGAAGCTGCTCACCGGCGAGCTGCAGCCGCAGAAGGGCACGGTCACGCGGCCGGAGAAGCTGGGCGTCCTGCGGCAGGACCAGTTTGCATTCGACCAGTTCCGCGTCATCGACACGGTCATCATGGGCAACAAGCGCCTGTGGGACACCCTGCAGGAGCGGGAGGCCCTCTACGCCAAGCCGGAGATGACCGACGCCGACGGCATCCGCCTGGGCGAACTCGAGGGCATCGTCGGCGAAGAGGACGGGTATTCGGCCGAAAGCAACGCCGCCGTGTTGCTGCAGGGCCTGGACATTCCCGACGACCTGCACGAACGGCGGATGTCAGAACTGCAGGGCGGCCAGAAGGTGCGCGTCCTGCTGGCGCAGGCGCTGTTCGGGTCCCCGCCGGCGCTGCTGCTGGACGAACCGACCAACCACCTCGACCTCGACTCGATCCACTGGCTGGAGGGATTCCTCGAGCGGTACGACGGCGTCCTGATCGTCATCTCGCACGACCGGCACTTCCTCAACGCGGTGTGCACCCACACGGCCGATATCGACTACGAGACGATCATCACCTACACCGGCGGGTACGACGAGATGGTGCTGGCCAAGACGCAGATTCGGTCCCGCATCGAGTCTGAGAACGCCCAGCGCGAAAAGAAGATCGCGCAGCTCAACGACTTCATCGCGCGGTTCTCGGCCGGTACCCGCGCATCGCAGGTGGCGTCGCGCCGCAAGGAAGTGGAACGCCTGCAGACGACGGACCTGGCGCGGTCGAACATTCAGCGCCCGTACATCCGCTTCCAGATGAACCGGCCGTCGGGCCGCAACGCGCTGGAGGTGCAGGGCGTCAGCAAGGCGTACGGCGACCTGCAGGTCATCCGCGACTTCTCCTCCGTGGTCTCACGCGGCGAAAAGGTCGCGCTGATGGGCCGCAACGGCGTCGGCAAGACCACGCTGCTCAGGGCCCTGCTGGCCGATGCGCCCGGCCAGCCGGCGCGGCCCGACGACCGGGATGCCGGGACTGTGAAGTGGGGGCATGAAGCGTCAATCGGCTACTTCGCGCAGGACCATACCGGCGCCATCCAGAAGGGCATGACCGCCGCCGAGTGGCTGCACCAGTTCGATCCGGATCTGACGCGCCAGGACATTCACGGCCTGCTCGGCCAGATGCTCTTCCGCGGCGAAGAGGGCCTGAAGCCCACCGACGCCCTGTCCGGCGGCGAAACCGCCCGCCTGCTCTTCTGCCGCATCATGCTGCAGAAGCCGAACGTGCTGGTCTTCGACGAACCCACCAACCACCTGGACCTCGAGTCGATCAACGCGCTCAACATCGCCCTGCAGAAGTTCGAGGGCACCGTGCTGCTGGTCACCCACGACCAGGATCTGATCGAAGAAGTCGCCACGCGGCTCTGGATCTTCACCGACCACGGCATCGAGGACTACAAGGGCACCTACGAGGAGTGGAGTGCCGATCAGATGACGAGATGACGAGATGACGAGGTGGCGAGACGGCGGTCGCCACCTCGTCATCTCGCCATCTCGCCATCTCGCCAACCTTTTGAAGGCCGTCCTCGTCTATGCCACTGAGATATGTGGCTATGACAGATATACTGGACCGCGAACTGAAGAAGGGCTCGGCCGAACTGCTCATCCTGGCGCTGGTGGAGACGCGGGCCCGGCACGGCTACGAAATCTCCAAACTCATCGAGACCCGGTCGGACGGACAGCTCAGGTTTCACATCGCCTCGCTGTATCCACTGTTGTACCGGCTCGAGGAACGCGGCTGGATCAGCGGGACGTGGGTGGAAAAACCCGGCGAACGCCGACGCCGGTTCTACCGGCTGACCGCCACCGGCCGCAAGGTTCTGGCGCAGCAGCGGCAGACCTGGAGGACCTTCGTCGAGTCGGTCGCCCGCATCACGGAACCCGACCATGCGTAACCGGCAGGCCGCTCTCCGCCGGGCACTGGCCGGTCTGCGCCTGAGTCCCGAACGCGAAGCCGAGATCATCGAGGAACTGTCGGACCACCTCGACCAGCGCGCGCAGGACCTGGTGACGGCCGGCGCCGACCCGGCGCAGGCACATGCTCAGGCCCTCGAGGAACTGCTGGCGCCTGGCGTCCTGGCATCGCGGCTCAGCCACCTGCGGCAGGCCTCGGCCCCCGACCGCATCGCGCCCGGAGAGCCGCGGCGGCGCGTGTGGGCGGACATCGGTCGCGACCTGCGGTACGCCGCGCGCGTGTTGCGACGGCAACCAGGCTTCACGCTGGCGGCCCTGCTCACGCTGGCGCTCGGCATCGGCGCCAACACGGCCGTCTTCAGCGTGATTCGGCACGTCCTGCTCGCGCCGCTTCCCTATCAGGATCCCGACCGCGCGGTCGTCCTCTGGAGCCAGTGGCGCAACTTCAACAAGACCTGGGTCTCCGACGCGGAGGTCCTCGACTACAAGGAGCGCACGACGGCCTTTGCCGACGTCGGGGCCTGGAGTGTCACGCAGGTGAACGTGACCGGTGGCGGGGCCGACCCGGCCCGCATCGGCGCGGCGCTCATCACGCCCAACGTGCTCTCGGTGCTGGGCGTGCCACCGCTCATGGGGCGCGGGTTCACCGAGGCGGAAGCGGCGGCGGTCCCCTCGACCGTCGTCCTCCTGAGTCACGAAATCTGGCAGCACCGGTTCGGCGGCGAGCCGGTCCTGGGCCGCACGGTCGAGATCAACGGCGTCGCGCGCGAGGTCATCGGCGTGATGCCGCGCGGCTTCCGGCTGCCGACCGACTACGTCATCGACGTGGAAGAACCGACCCGCCTCTGGATGCCGCTGCAGCTCAACCCGGAGAACCGGGGCAGCCACGGCTACCACGCCGTCGCGCGGCTGGCGACGGGCGTCAGCCTCGACCAGGCGAACGCCCAGTTGCGCGCGCTCACACGCACACTGACGGCGGAAGGCCTGTACCCCGAGCCGATGCAGTTTTCCGCGTTCGCGGTCAGCACGACCGACGAGGCGCTGGCCGCCGTGCGCCCGGCGTTATGGCTCGTCTTCGGCGCGGTGGGCTGCCTGCTCGTGATCGCCTGCGCCAACGTCGCCAACCTGTTGCTGGTGCGCGCTGAAGGCCGCGCACGCGAGTTTGCCGTCCGCTCGGCCCTCGGCGCCGATCGCGGCCGGCTGGTGCGCCAGCTGGTGGCCGAGGGCGCGTGGCTGGCCGGCCTGGCGGCGGTCGCCGGCGTGGCGATGGCCTATGCCGCGCTGCAGGGGCTCGCCCAGTCGGGCCTGACCGGCATTCCTCGCGCCGCCGACATCGTCATCGACGGGCGGGTCCTGCTCTTCTCGCTGGCGGTCACGCTCGCCACGCTGCTGCTCTTCTCCCTGGCGCCGGCCCTGCGCGCCGCCAAGGTTGATCTCACGGACTCGCTGAAGGACGGGGCGCAGGCCGCGACCGCCGGGCGGTCGCGTCAACGCCTGCGCGGCGCGCTGGTCGTCGCCGAGACCGCGATGGCCGTCATCCTGCTGGCGGGCGCCGTGCTGCTGCTGCGCAGCCTCTGGAACCTCCAGCAGATCCCGCTCGGGTTCAACCCCACCAACGTACTCACCATGCGACTGGCGCTGCCGGCCGCCTCGTACGACACGCCCGAGAAGGTCGTGGGCTTCTATCGCCGCCTGCTCGACGATGTGCGCGCGCTGAGCGGGGTGGAAGACGCCGGCCTGCTGCGCCTGTTGCCGCTGGCCGCGCCGATCGGCGACTGGGGCCTGACCATCGACGGCTACATGCCGCCGCCGGGCGTCAGCACTCCGGGCGACTGGCAGGTGGCCTCCGACGGCGCGCTCGACGCGATGGGCGAAACCCTGGTCGCCGGCCGCGATCTCGCCGCGGGCGACATCGACGGGAGTCAGGATGTGGCCCTCATCAACGAGGCCATGGCGCGGCGGTACTGGGACGGCCGCGATGCCGTCGGCGGGCGCTTCCGGATGGGCGGACACGACCGCCCCTGGATCACCGTCGTGGGTGTCGTCGCCGACGTGCCGCACAACGGACTCACCGCGGCCGTCAAGCCGAAGTTCTATCGCCCGTACACGCAGTTCCACCGTTCATCGGGAAACCCGGCGCGCAACATGACGCTGGTCATCCGGACCGCGGGCGATCCGGCGCTGCTGGCCGGCCCGGTGCGCGAGCGGATTCGTCAATTGGACGGGCAGCTGCCGATCGCCGCCGTGCGCACGCTGGAGGACGTCGTGGCCTCGTCGATGGCCACGCCTCGCCTGACCGGGTCGGTGCTGACGGTCTTCGCCTCGCTTGCGTTGCTGCTGGCCGGCATCGGCATCTTCGGTGTGCTGTCCTACGTGGTGAACCAGCGGCGCCAGGAGATTGGCGTCCGTCTGGCGATTGGCGCCGCGCGCGGACAGATTCTCGCGCTGATCCTGCGGGGCGGCCTGTCCCTGACCCTCATCGGCATCGCGCTGGGTCTGACACTGGCGGCGCTGGCGGCTCCGTTGCTGACGCCGCTGCTGCACGAGGTCCGGCCGTACGATCCGCTGACGTTCGTCGCCGTGCCGGCCGTCCTGCTCGTCATCGCCACGGCCGCCTCACTCATTCCCGCCTGGCGCGCCTCACGCGTGGATCCGCTGGGGGCCCTGCGGCAGTAAGTCCGCAGGGCCACGCGGCGTCGCGTCAGCGGTGGGAGATCAGGCCGGCCAGGTCGCGCAGCGTGTACGGACGCTCCGGCAATCCCGCGGATCGATCCGCCAGGTGTGCCGCGCTGACCTTCGCCCAGGTGCTCAGCGTCGCCTGCAGCACCAGTTGGCCCGTGATGGTCGGGTCGGTCCACACCTGCTGGAGCGTGCCGGTCAGTTGATCCGCCCTGGGCATGGTCAGCTGCCACGTCTGACCGATCCGGATCGTCAGGCCCGGCAGCGATCCCGAGACGGTCACGGTGACTCGCCCGTCAGGCCCCACCGTCGCCAGGAACTGATCGGAGATGACTTGTCCGAGCGCCGTCTGTCCGCTCACGTTGTCCACATTCTGCGTCATGAAATTGATGGCCGCCGGAAGTGAGTTCCCGACCTGCAACGTGTTGGCGCACAGCTCGACGTCGATAAACGCCCCGGTTTCTGTACACGACGTCACGGTGTAGGTGCCCTGCCAGATGCCCTGATACCGCGGCAAGACCCTGACCCGCTTCGATCCGCGAATGCCCTGGGCGTCGACGTAGATCGTGACCTCTCCGGATCCCACCGCCGACACCGCGCCGGTGCCGGCGACCACCGTGGCGACGGCCGCGGCGTCGGTGCCCCAGACGCCGCCGCTCACCGCCTGGGTGGTGCCGTTGCTCATCGTGATGACGGCGGTGAAGGTCTCCGACGCGCCGAGGAACATGTGTCCGGCGCTCGACGTGACGGTGATGGATGTGGGTGTGGGCGTCGGCGCCGTCGGAGTGCCACCCCCGCCGCCTCCACATGCCAGCGCTCCCACGGCCAGACCCATGACACTGACACGCCAACTCACTTGCATGGTGACTCCTCGCGGAGCACTGTGACAGTGTTACCGTGCCGAGTCAACCACTCCGTGTCACTCTGCGCGCAACGCAACGATGGGATCGATGCGCGCCGCGCGCAAGGCGGGCACGAGCGCGGCGGTCAACGCGGTCAGCGCCAACGCGACGGCCGCGCCGGCAAACACCCACGGGTCGCGACCGCGGACGTCGAAGAGAAACGCCTCGAGCGTGCCCCCCAGCGCCCACGCCGCGGCCAGTCCCAGTGACAGTCCAGCCGCGGTGTAGGCGCCCGCGCGCGCCAGCACGAACAGCAGGACGGTCGTCCGTTGCGCTCCCAGCGCCAGGCGCACGCCAATCTCCCGCGTCTGCTGGGTGACCAGGTACGCCATGACGCCGTACACCCCGAGTGCGGCAATGGCCAGGGCCAGCACGCCGAAGAGGCCGACCAGCAGCATGTTGAAGCGGCGCTGTGCGGTCATCTCGCGAAACGTCGCACGCATGGTCTCGGCCGTGACCGGCACGTCGGGAACCTCCTGCAGCACGGCCGCGCGCGCCTCGGGCAGCAGCGCGCCCGGATCTCCCAGGGCGCGGACCACGACGGTGGTGCCCACCGTCGGGCGCTGGCTCAGCGGGAAGTACGCCTCGGGCGCGACGGCCACCTCAGGCCCCTGTGGCCGCACGTCCCCCACCACCCCGACCACCGTCCAGAACGCCTCATCGAGCTTCACGTCCATGCCGATGGGGCTGCGCCCTCCGAAGAACCGTCGTACGGCCTCCTCGTTGAGCACCACCACCGGCGGCGCGCCGGCACGGTCGTCGCGGCTGACGAACCGGCCCTCGCGCAGCCGCAGCCGGACCACGTCGGCATACTCGGGTGTGACCTCGCGAATCTGCACCTGGTCGGCCGCGTCGGCAAACTCGGGACGGCCGGGCACGGTGATCGCGTTGGTGCGCCAACTGCCGGACAGCGGCGACCCGCTGCCGACGGCCCCCACCGCTTCCACACCCGGCAACGCGCGCAAGCGCGCCATGACCCGACCGGTCGCCTCCATCGTCTGCGTGCGCGCCAGCGACAGATCGGGGCGCGGCCCCGGCGTGATGCGAGGGTTCACGCCGACCGCGAGCACCGGCTCGATGTCGATGCCCAGGTCCACACGCAGCACCCGCGAAAAACTCGCGGCGAAGAGCCCGGCCCCCACCACCAGCGTGACAGCCAGGCCCACCTCCACGACGACCAGCACCGCCCTCGCCCGCTGACGGGCCCGCCCCGCGGAGCCCCCGCGGCCGCCCTCGCGCAACGCGTCAGCCTGCGTGCGTCGCGTCAGCAGCCATGCCGGCAGCAAGCCGCAACTCACCCCGGTCACCACGGCGACCAGGGCGGCAAATCCGAGGACGCGCGCGTCGATGGCCAGATCGGCCACGCGCGGAATCGTGGTGGGCATCGCCGCGGCCAGGGCCGCCACCCCCCACTGCGCCACGAGCACGCCGGCCGCCAGGCCCGCCGCCGCGAGCAACAGGCTCTCCACCAGCGCGCCGCGGACCAGTCGCCAGCGGCTGGCCCCCAGCGCCGCGCGCACCATCAGATCGCGCGCCCGCGACGACGTCCGTGCGAGCAGCAGGTTCGCCACGTTGGCGCAGGCGATGAGCAGCACGCACCCCACCGCGCCCAGCAGCAGCACCATCCAGTTGCGCATGCGTCCGACCACGGTGTCGTGCAGCGGCGCCACGGCCCCGCGCATGTCCTCGAACCAGTCCGGGTACGCCGCCTCGAGGCTGCCGTACACGCGGTGGAACTCCGCGCGCGCCTGGTCGAACGTCGCCTCATCGCGCAGCCGGCCGACGACCTGCAGCGCGTAGTTGCGGCCCGTCTGTGAACGATCGCGGATGGTCTGCTGGGCCGAGCGCACCAGCGGCAACACGACATCGGTGGGCTGCGTCAGCTGCACGGGAAACTTGAATCCCGGCGGCAGGATCCCCAACACCTCGTACGAGCCGGACTCGAACGTCACGGTCCGGCCGACGATCGCCGGGTCGGCGCCATACCGCCGCCGCCACAGGCCATCCCCGAGAAGGACGACCCGGTCACGCCCCTCCATTTCGTGGTGGCTCGTGAACCCGGTGCCGAGCGCCGGACGCACCCCGAGCACGTCGAGGAGACTCGCGGTCACGCGAAGCGCCCGCAGCCGTTCGGGCTCCCGCCCATCGGCGGCGGTGAACAGCCGGATGTTCTGCGCGGCGCCCAGCCCGGCCAGGGTGGACAACTGCGCTTCCCACACACGGTAGTTCTGGGGCGCCGCCGCGCCGACGCGGTAGGTCGCGCCGGCCGCGTCCCGGTCCACTTCGCCAAACGCCACCAGACGGTCGGGTTCGCGAAACGGCAGCGGCCGCAGGAGCGAGACATCGGCCACGGTGAAGATGGCGGTGGTCGCCCCAACGCCTAGGGCGAGCACACTCACCGCCGCGACGGTGAACCCCGGCGTCGCGCGCAGTCCACGCGCGGCGGTGCGCACGTCCCCGCCGAGACCCGTCCACGGCCGCTCGCGGGCCCCTGCCGGCGTCCGCCACGTCTCGCGACGCAGCCTGAACGCGACCACCGCAGCGCCACACGCCAGCCTCAGGCCGCCGCGCCGGTGGCCCATGCGGCGCCCCCGTTCTTCTTCCAGGTCGCCCAGCAGCGACTCACGCCACGGCGCGGGCGCGAGCCAGCTCACGATCCATCTTGCGAGCCTCATCGCGTCCCCCGCACCGGCCGAACCTGCCGCATCCGCGCCAGTGCCTGCTCAGCCGCCGCCAACGCCGCGTGTCCGGCCCGGGTGACCTCGAAGCAGCGCTTGGCCTTGCCGCCTCGCTCAGGCGTGGGCTCGCCGAGGCGCGAGCGCAGATACCCTTTGCGTTCCAGGCGATCGAGCGTGACATACACGGAGCCGCGACCCAGGGCAATGCCCGTCCGCGCCTCGATGTCATCGCGGATGGAGACGGCGTAGGCCTCCCCCTGCCCGTGTGCGGCAGCGAGCAGGACGAGTTGTTCCAGCTCGCCGAGCAGGCCTTTTTCTGAAAATGACGACATTTGAAACAATATAGACGTGGCCCACGCCGCGCCGGTTGGCCTGGCGGCGTCAGCGGACTTTGCGGAGGGTGCGTGTGGTCCGGCCCGTCGGGCCGCCTTCGATGCGCACGACGCCGCGGACGGCGTAGTCGCCCGGCGGCAGGGCGCCAATCGGGACCGTGCCCATGGCGACGTGGCGTCCCTCACCGGCCTGCACGGCGAGCGGCACGAGGAACAGCGGCGGTCCGTCCGCGGTCTTCGCGATTTCCAGCGCCGCCGTAATCGCCATGCCCTCGGCGCCGCCGTAGATCTCGAAGGACGCCAGCGCGCTGGGCTCGGTCGAAAACTCCAGGCGCGGCAACAGACGGCCCTCACGCGACAGGCCCAACACCACGCTGCCCAGCGAGAGCGGCCCCACCCGACTGAGCGTCGCGTCGAACCGGTAGTCGGCGGCGCCGCCCCGTCCCGCGGCATCCACGGCGGCCGTCCGCAGCCGGTACGAGCCGGCTTTCACCCGCATGGCGCCGACCAGCGGCGACTCACCCGCGTCCACCGCATTCCAGCGCGCGACGACCGTCCCCTCGTGATCCACGAGCACGGCCCCGGCCGAAGTCAGCGGCGTCGACCGCGGCTCGGGTTCGGCGACGATGACCACCTGCACGAGCCCGTCGGGCGCGGCCATGGTGTAGGCCATCGTCCGCAACGGCAGGTCGGCGAAGGTCGCCATCGACAGCAACATGTCGGACACCGTGACCCGGCCGGCCGCAGCCACGCGCGGCCGCGCGAACGAGATCTCCGGACGCACCCGCACGGTGACGCCGGGCCTGTTGACCCGCAGATCAAGCCGCTGACTGCGGGGATCAAAATCGGAGAGGACCGAATCGATATCCGCCAGGTAATACGTCGAGGATTCGCGCGTGATGCGGTCGAGCGCGTGCGTGCCCAGCGCCGTCAACGGCAGCCGGACGCCGTTGGTCGTGCCGGCCAGATCCTCGATGCCCGCCAGCGGACTGTCGGACCCGGTGAAACCGGTCCCGCCAATCGACTCCACGAGCACCGCCCCGCCGGTCGGCTGGGCCGCATCGGGGCTGCGCGCCGTGTCGTCGGGCTGCGCGATGTAGAAGTTCGCGCGCGCGGCGCCGGCCGCCGAGGCCACGCGCCGGAACGCCTCGGACTGCAATTCACACATGCCGGGCGCCATCGCCATCGGCGCATCACGCCTGGGGCCCGCCATCCCCGCGGTCAGCAGCACGACGGTCATCGGCGTGCTGCGGCCGCCCAGGCTGCGCAGCAGATGTTCGAGTGATTCGAGCACGAGCCGCGTGCGGCACGCCATCTGGGACCCGGTCTCCCCCGTGGCCCGCTTCCCGCTGATCGTGTCGAAGAAATGGCGCACGCGGGTGTGGTCGTTGGTCAGCGGCACCTTGACGCCGCCGTACGGCATGGTCGCGACCGAGACGAAGTCGGATGGCAGCAGGCCCGACAACAGGCCCGACACCGCGTTCCGGATCGGTTGCTCCCGGCCTGACCGGAACGAGTCTTCATCAAACACGAACAACAACGTCCGGCCGCTGGCCGAATCCGCGCTCGTGCCGTACGGCCGAGGCAGGTCGGTGTCCGGCGCCGTCGACGGCGCGGCGGCAATCTGCCGGACGAACTTCACCTCGCGACGACGGCCGTTGATGCGCAGCTCGAGGTCGGCAGGGGTCAGCCCCTCGACGAACCGGCCCTCGGCGTCAAACACCTGGAAGTCGACGGCAATGAGGCGCGAGGTGGCCTCCTGCGCCACCAGGGGCCAGGCCAGCACGACGGCCACGGCCGTCGCGAGCCACGCACGTGTGGGGATCACAAGATGCATCTTACGGGTCCGAGGGTCCGAGGGTCCAGGGTCCGGGGGTCCGGGGGTCCGAGGGTCCGGAAAAACAACAGGGCGGGCTTCCCGGAGGAAGCCCGCCCTGTTCAGGAACGAACGGCGACTGCCGTTACCAGTTGAACCGGATCATGAGCTGGCCGAGGCGGCCGCCCGGATCGTAGGTGTTGCTGGCGTCGGTGTAGGCGCTGGTGACCTGGAAGATCGTCGCGCCCGTGCCGGGGTTGGCGACCGGGTTGAAGTTGATGTTGTCGAACAGGTTCAGCACGTCGCCGCGCACCTCGATGTTCATGGTGCCCTTGAGGTTGAACCGCTTCGTCACACCAATGTCGAACCGCGTGAACCACGGCGCGCGCACCAGGACCGAACGCGGGGCGCAATCGCCGGCGCGCATCTGGATGCAGCCGTTGCCGTTGGCCGGCGCGATGTAGCGGCCCGTCGGCGCGCCGAGGCTGGCCGAGTAGCCGTCCGCCGTCGTGTTGCTGACGCTGAACGCGCGGCGCGTGTTGAGGATGACGTCCTCGGGCAGCATCCAGATTTCGGTGCGACCGGTGGACGCGTTCGTCCGGCGGTAGAACTTGTACATGTCGGTCAGTTCATCGACCGACATGCCCACCAGACGCACGTTGCCGAAGTTCATGACCCGGGCCTGGATACGGCCGACGCCGTTCATGCTCCAGCCGCCGAGGATGGCATCGAGCACCGGGTGCATGTTCGCGCCGAACCGCTGGCCGCGGCCGACCGGGATCGTCCAGTCCCACTGCCCCTTGATGGCGTGGCGCACGTTCGCGCCGTTGACCATCACGCGACCGTAGGAAAAGCCGTCGAAGGCCGAGCCGCGCTCGTGCGCGTACTGGTAGTTGACCGACGCCGACAGGCCCTTCGACAGGCGGCGGCGCAGGTCAATCTGCAGCGCGTGGTAATCGCTGAACGCGCCGCTGTCGGTCACGTCGACGTTGTTGACACGCGGATTCGGGATGAAGAAGTTCGCCGGCAGGCCCGCCGCCAGCGCGTTGTTGCGCCGCGTGAGGTTGCCGTCGAGGTCGCCGGCAGCCGCGGTCGGATTGGGCTGTGACGCGGCAAGGCGCGACGCAAACGTGGTGCTGGCCCACGTCGTCGTTCCGCCGGTGTAGGCCGCCGCGTTGGTCGCATCCGTCCGGCCGTTGAAGTACGCCAGGTAGATCGGCAGCGGCACGGTGCCGCTCCCCGCGCCGAAGTAGGCGAACGACCCCGCGCGGCTGCCGCCCGCGGCGTTGTTGGCGCGCAGGTTGGCCATCGCGTTCTGGAACTCCGACAGGAACCCGTTGTTGATCAGGTTTTCCATGCGGAGGCCGTTGTAGTTCAGCGTCGACCACTGCTCGTCGCCGCGGGTGCCGACGTACCGCACTTCCACGGCCATGTCCTCGCCAATCGACCGCTGAATGCCGATGTTCCACGTCTGCGCGCGTTCCATCTTCAGGTCCGGCGAAAACGCGCTGATCGAGTCCGCCCGATCGGGACGGGTCACGATCGGGAACGTCGGCGTCTCGTTGAACGACGCGTTGTACAACCGGTTCTTCTGGCTGAAGAGCACCGGCCAGGCTTCACCAGCCGGCACCAGCCCCGTATTCGTGTCGCGGGTCAGGGTGATCGTGCTGCCCGGGTTGGCGCCGAAGACGCCCGTGAACTGGCTCATGCCATGACGCGAGTAGGCAATCGACCAGCCCGCGCGAATCGTGGCCTGATCCGGGTTGCCCAGAATCGTGCGCAGCCAGCCGTCCTGCACGTTCGGCCGCCACGCCACGCTCACCGACGGAGCGAAGTTGTTCCAGTCGGTCTCGTAGCCCTGCGTGCCCTTGGTCAATTGGGCGAACTCAGGAATCGCCTTGCCGCTGTTGGCGCCGGGCTGCAGGAAGTTGCAGCGGTTGTAGACGTTGGTGTTCGCGCCGATGCCCGAGATGCCGCACACATCCGCCAGGCTCGCCGTCGACATGATGTCGTTGCTGGCCACGAACGGCGTCTGCACGTCGTACCGCAGACCGAGATTCAGGGTCAGCGTGGGGGTGACGCGCCAGGAGTCCTGGGCGAAGCCCGAGAACACGTGGATATGCCCCGCGCGCGTGCGCGGCCCAAACGCCACGTACTTGTTCGTCTTCGGATCGAGCGCCGCCTGCCCCGTCACCGAGATGACGCGACCGGTCAGCAACGCAAACAGCTCACGCGCATCGGTCAGCTGGCCCGCCGACGCGCTCGGGAAGTTCGCCGTCGTGAAGAGGCCGGCCGCCGGATCGAACTGGGTGTTGAAGCCCAGGTTGATGCCCGGCACGATCTGCTGGGCGCTCTCCTGCGCCGTCGACTTGAGCCATTCGGCGCCGAACTGGAAGCTATGGTTGCCACGCTGCCAGTTCACGGTGTTGGCAATGCTGTAGGTCGGCGCCGCGCGCCAGCTCGGCCCGTTGCTGATCCACCAGTTGGTCAGGCCGATGTTCTGGTCGAAGTCGACGGCATACCCGTCCTGATCCGCAAACGAACTGATGTCGTTGCGGGAGGGCGTGTCAGACGGGAAACCAAAGTTCGACTGTCCCCATCGTGCGGTAATGCCGCCCCGCAGTTCGTTGACCACGTTGCTCGACAGCGTCGACCGCAGCGTCAGGCTGAACAGCGGCCGCTTTGACTTGAAGTCGCGCACGTTGGTGGAGCCGGGGAACCGGGCGTCCGTGCCGTTGAGGTAGTCGGCCGTGCGCTCGGCCCAGATGACCGCAGCCGTGCCGCTCAGGCGGTGGTTGTCGGTGATGTTGTAGTCGAGGCGGCTCGTCGGCTGATGTTCAAACAACTTGCTCGGGCTGAGCCACACGTAGCTGTTCAGCAGCGGATCGGCCGTCGTGTTCACCGTGCCCGTCGTCGCCGTCGCGGCATTGATCTTGGTCAGCAGCGATCGCACCGTCGGGTCGAGCGCGGAGTTGGCCGCCCCCAACGTCAGCACGTTCACCTCGCGAATCTGGCCGCCCGCCTCGTAGCGGAACCAGCCATCGACCGCGCGCGGGTGCAGCACCGTCCGGGTCCGCGTGAAGCTGTTCGGGAACCGGATCTGCTCGTAGTTCACAAAGAAAAACGCCTTGCCGCGGCCGTCGACCACTTTCGGGATGTAGATGGGACCGCCCACCCGGCCGCCGTACTGGTTGAGTTTCACTTCGTTCTTCGGCAGGTCGTTGATCTCGTTGAAGTAGTAGTTCGAGTTCAGCTCGGGGCTGCGGAAATACTCATACAGCGACCCGGAGAACCGGTTGCCGCCCGACCGCGTCTGGAAGCCGATCGTGATGGCGCCGCTGCCGCCCTGCTGCGCGCCGGCCGCCGCCAGCGTCACCGTGACGGCTTCAACCGCGTCCTGGCGCGGCGTGACCGACGCGAAGAAGCTGTCGGTCGTGCGCAGGAAGTTGTCGTTGTTGCTGACGCCGTCCATCGTGATCTGCACGAAGGACTCCGGCAGGCCGTTGATCGTCGAGTCGCGGTTCGTGCCGGGCGTGTTGATGCCGGGCAGGAACGTCACCGCGTTGAGCGCATTGCGCGTGGGCGTCGGCATGCGGTTGAGCTGATCCGAGTTGAGCGTCGACTGCACCGCCGCGTTCGTCGTGTTGATCAGTTCCGCGCTGGCCGTGACGTTGACGACGTCAGTCAGTTGACCGACTTCGAGCGTCATGTCCACCGTGGCCGGGGCGCCGAGCGCCAACCGCACGTTGTTGACCTGCGCCGTCTTGAAGCCGGCCAGGGTCGCGGTCACCGTATACGTGCCGGCCTGCAGCGCCGGAATCGTATACGAGCCATTCGCGCCGGTCACCGCCTCAAACGTGGCGCCGGTCGTGTTGTCCTTGACGACCACCGTGGCGCCAGGAATGACGCCGCCGGCCGAGTCTTTCACCACGCCATTGATCTGCGTGGTCGCTTGCGCAAAGGCAAGGGTCGCCGTACTGACGACGAGGGCTGCCGCGAGCAACACCCGCCAAACGGAACGTGTCATGCACTCTCCTCCTAGATAGGCTCCAGCCCAGCGTCTGTGACAACGCAGGAGTCAACGATGGACCGGAGTTCAAGGGAATCTACGGGGGAGGTGTGTATCCTGTCAAGACAGGATATTCACACGGCGGACAGCTCCGTCACCGATCGCCCGTTTTGAGGCACCACGCCCGCGCCGGGTGCCTGTCAGCGGACGATTTCACGCGTCCGGGCGTCTTCCCAGCGTCCGGTGCGTTCGTTCCACACATAGGCGGTCACGGCATACTGGCCCGGAGCCAGGGTCGTGTCGAGGCGGAAACCCGAGAACCCGTCCGCTCCGGGGAACGCGATGGCCACATCCGGCCGCGCGATGCCCAGATCCGCCTCCCCCAGGAACTGGGCTGGGACGATTGCCCCTGGAGGAACATCGAGCCGGCGCGCCCACACGTGAACGGTCCGGATGCCGGCCCCAATCGTGCCGTGCGGGTCAAACGCCCAGCCCTCGACGCGCACGCGGCAGGCCGGCGACGTCACGCCGGCCGGCCCCGCCGGGCACCCGGCCTCGAAGCCGGCGGTATCCAGGTGCATGCGAATCTCGGGCTCTCCCGGCCGCGCGCGCGTGGCCGGGCGAATCGTCACCGCCACGTCGACGCGCTCCCCGGCCCGGATGAAGGCCAGGCGATACGTGCCGACATACCCCACGGGCGGAACCCATCCAAACCAGGCGCCGTCCACCGTCGACCCGATCGGCAGGTCCCGCAACGTGCCGTCCTGGGCGACGAGGTAGCCCTGCTCCACCGGCGCCCCCAGCCATAGTTCCAGCCGGCCCTGCTCGGGCACGCGCACCGCCGGCAACGCGCCCGCATCGGCGCGCAACAAGACCCACGGCGTCCCAGGGGCAAATCCCGTGCGGCCGTAGACGCCGTCGGTGCCCTGCGGGAACCCGGCCAGCAGACTGACCCGCCCCCGGATTTCCGCCGCGCGCATCGCGAGATCGCCATCGGCACGCAGGTCGGTCACGTCATTCGCGTTGTTCAGCACGTTGAACACGCGCGACCCGATGCCTTCGGTGCGCCCAGCCGAATCGGTCACCGACCACGCCAGGGAATGCTGGCCATTGCGCAGCTGGAACGTGTCGATGACGAAGGACCCGATGGCCCCGCGACCGGCGTCCAGATTCCGGTACAGAGTGGGGTTCGCGCTTCGCGGCGTGAACGTGGCCTGCGGCAACGCGTGGCCAAACAAGCTGGCGACGTCATCATCACAGAACGCGCCGCCCGGCACGGGATTGCCCACCGTCCCCCGGCACTGGTTGTAGGTGACCTGGCCGACATCGACGGAGTCGATGAAGACGCGGATGCTGGTGCCGGTGGTCGGCACCAGGATGTCGTTGAGATCGCCCCCCGTGGTGTTGATGTCGGGCGTCAGCGTCCACCCGAAATTGGGAGAAAGCCCGGCGATGGTCGCGCCCTGCGCGGGTGTGTCGATGGCGCCAAACGGATTGGCAATCGAGTCATTGGCCATCGTGATCCTGGTCGGATCGGACACCACCGGTGACCCGGCTTCCCAGGACCGCCCCAGCAGCGCCTGCTGGCCCTCGAGGTCGGTGGCGACGACGTACAACGTGAGTGGGCCGACGCCGCCGGTGGCCTGCTCGGCCGTCACGTTCGGCAACATGGACGTCAGCAGCAGGTAGCCCCAGCCGCCACGATTGGCGGCCGGATACTCGCCAAACGCGGTCTCGACGTCCGGGCGCGCGCCGCCCAGGAAGGTTGCCTGGCCGACAAACACCATGCTGCGTCCGAGCCGCGTCTGACAATCGCCCGGGTTGTCAAACGGCAGGCAGTTCCGGTAGATGGCCACGCCGGCCACGCCGACATCGTCAACCACCCAGCCGGTGACGGCAATGGTGCCCTGCACCGTGCTGTCCTGCAGCGGCGTGTCGACCTGCCCCACGGGAGCGTCCGCGGGTGTGGCGACCTGCTGTACGGTCAACTCAACGGGGACCGTCGCTGACGCGCCGGTGTTGGCGGCCGTCAGCGTAATCGTGGCCGTCAGACTGGTCGCGCCGCCGATGATGTTGGATGGATTCGCGATACTGACGGAAAACTGGCCGGTCCCCGTGCCGGCGCCGTCGTTGACGACGGCCCAGGGTTGATTGGAGGTGGCGGTCCACGCCGGCACCGCCGAGCCGGTGTACGTCACCGACACCTGCTGCACGTCGGTCACCGACACCAGCGCGCCGTCCGTCCCATTCTTCGTCGCGGCGAATTTCAGCGGCGAGGGCGTGCCCTGCAGTCCGGGCACTTCCGGTTCGAGCGCGAAGTTCACGGTTGACGCGGCGCCCACGGTCACGGCGATGGGGGTGCCCGCTGTCGTGATGGTGCGCGTGCACGGTGTCCCCACACAGGTGACGTCCTGGTACAGCTCGTCGATGTAGCCGCGGGTGTTGATCGTCCGCAGGAAGTAGTTGCCCGCCGGCAGGCCCGAC
>CAYYFE010000021.1:0-14552 GCA_964471115.1 uncultured Solibacteraceae bacterium | reverse complement strand
CCACCGTCACACTCTGGCTGCCGCTCAGCCACGCCAGCGGATTGCCGTTGGCCGCATCGGTCACCGTGCCGGCAATCGTGCCGCCCTGCGCGAGTGAAAAATCAATCGTCGTCGTCTCGCCGGCCGTGAGCGAAATGCCCGTCCCGGTCGTCAGGATGTCGCACGACTGGTACAGGCAGGTCGGATCGCCGCTGGCGCGATGGATCTGATCGACGTACCCGTTGTTGTTGTAGGTCAGCAGGAAGAAGGGGCCGTTGGCGACCGTCAGCGCGGGGAAGGAGAAGGCTCCGTCGCTGCCGGTGGTGAAGTCACCGACATAGCCCAGGCTGCCGGCGTTGCTCCGATAGACCCGCACGGAGATGCCGGACAACGGCGATGCGGATGTGTTTCGGACGGTTCCGGCCAGGGCCCCCGTCTGCGCCTGAGCGTTGACGGGCCAACCCAGCACCACCGCACACAGCACGGCCCAAAGCACCAACCCTCGTCGCATCATGAAGTCCTCCCCGTGCCTGTTGCGGCCGAAAGAATACCACCGGGGCGTTCTGAGGCAGGGTGCTGACGAGCGAAGAAAAAAGTGGTCGGGATGCCGAGATTCGAACTCGGGACCCCTTGACCCCCAGTCAAGTGCGCTACCAGGCTGCGCTACATCCCGTCCGACGACTTCTTCTTCGCCTTGCTCTTCGCCCGTGGTGCCGGTGGGGCCGGCGCCAGCGCGAACTCGGCGGCAGGGGCGCCACCGAGGGTGTCGAGGATCCAGTGGAGTCCCCGACGAACTTCCTGCAGGTGGGCTCTGGCCGATGCATCCAGCCCCACCTGGTCGACCGCGGCCCCGGCCTCGTCGACCGGCGCCGCCTGCTCCGCCTGTTCCGCCAACCGGCGCCGCGCGCCGGCCAGGGTCAGGCCTTCCACCAGAATCAGGCGCTTGAGCAGCAGCACCCGTTCCACGTCAGCCCGCCGATAGGTCCGCGGGCCCCCCGGCGATTTCACCACGCCCAGGTCGGGGAACTCCGCCTCCCAGCCTCGCAGCACGAAGGGCGGCACCCCCGCAATCTCGCAGACTTCCTGTGCCCGGAATGCCGGCCGATTGGGAATCGAGACCGCGTCCACGCGTGGAAGGCCAGTATATAAGACGTCGGGTGGCACCCGACGTCATTCTTTCTTTCTCCGGCGCACACTGAGCCGGATCGGCGTCCCGACGAACCCGAATCGGTCGCGAATCTGGTTGACCAGGAACCGCTCGTAGGAGAAGTGGAACTCCGACGCCACGTTGGTGAAAAACACGAACCGCGGCGGCGCCACGCCCACCTGCGTCGCGTACATGATGCGCACCGCCCGCCGCATCTTCGACACCGGCGGATTGGCCTCGGTGATCTTCTCGACGAACTTGTTCAACTCGGCGCTGCCCACCTTGTGCCGGCGCGCGTCGGCCACCCGCACCGCCATTTCGAGCACCTTGGTGGCGCGTTCGCCGGTCAACGCGGAAACGTGCAGCACCGGCGCGTACTCGAGGAACTTCAGCTGGAACCGCAGCCGGTCGTCGTACGCCTTGACCCACGCCTGGTCGCGGCCCGCCATGAGGTCCCACTTGTTGACCACGATGACCACGCCACACCCGGCCTGCTCGGCCTCGCCGGCAATGGCCGCATCGCGATCGGTCGCCCCCTCGGCCGCATCGATCACCAGGATGGCGACATCAGCCTTTTCCATGGCGCGTTTGGCCAGCACCACACTGACGGCCTCGACCTGCCCGGCCTGCGCCACCTTGCCGGGCCGCCGCATCCCGGCCGTGTCGACCAGATTGAGCCGGCGCTTCTGCCAGTGCAGCGTCACGTCCACCGCGTCACGTGTCGTGCCGGGCAGATCGCTCACGAGCGACCGTTCTTCGCGCACCAGGCGGTTGAGCAGCGACGACTTGCCCACGTTGGGCCGCCCGACGATGGCCAGCGCCACGTCGGCCGCCGCTTCGGGCTGCGGCTCGGTCGACCGGGTGGGAAACCGCGCGACGAGCGCATCGAGCAACTCCGCCACGCCCGTCCCGTGTTCGGCCGACACCTCGAGCACATCGTCCACACCCAGCCGGTGGAACTCGCTCACGCGCACGCGCGCCTGTTTGTCGTCGGTCTTGTTGACGGCCACCAGCCACGGCCGCCCCGTGGCCCGCACGGCCTGCGCGATCTGTTCATCCCCGCCAATCAGACCGTCGCGCCCGTCGGCGAGCAGGACGATGAGATCGGCCTGATCCAGGGCGCGGCGGCCCTGGTCGAGCACCAGCGCATGCAGCGGATCGGTCGTCGCGCCGAACATGCCGCCCGTGTCGACAAGCGTGAACCGGCGCCCCGCCCACTCGGTGGCGGCCGACACGACGTCTCTGGTCGTCCCCGCCACCGGCGCCACGATGGACCTCCGGGTCCCGGTGATGCGGTTGAACAGGGTCGATTTGCCGACGTTGGGCCGGCCGACCAGCACGACGGTGGGACCAGTACGCCCGACAGCCATCGAGCCAGTGTATCAGTTACGGGGAGACTTGACTCCGTAAGTGGCCGTCTTTATAGTGACTTACGGACATCGCCGCGCCCGGAAGTACATGATCAAAGTCGACATCGTCAACGAGGTCTCGCGTATCGCGGAGATCACCAAGGTCAAGGCCGAAGTGGCCGTTGACGCGGTGTTTGACGCCATGCGGGCGTCGATGATGAAGGGCGACCGCATCGAACTGCGCGGCTTCGGGGTCTTCCAGGTGAAGCCCCGCAAACGCGGCATCGGCCGGAATCCGCGGACGGGCAAGGAAGTGAAGATCCCGCCTGGCCGCACCATCCGTTTCAAGCCCGGCAAGGACCTGCAGAACATCTCCGGTGAGTGAGCACCCGCCGAAGTTCCAGCATGGCTGGGCGTGGCCGACGCTGCTGTTCGTCCTCACCGCGCTCAGCACCTCGGTGTTCGTCGGGCCCGTGTACGGCGCCGGCATCCTCCTGATCCTCGGCGCGCACGAATTCGGGCACTACTTCGCGTGCCGCTGGCACAACGTCGACTGCACGCTGCCCTTTTTCCTGCCGGCGCCCCTGCCGCTCACGGGGACGCTCGGCGCGGTGATCCGCATCCGCGAGCCGTTCCCATCGCGCGGCGCGTTGTTCGACATCGGCGTGGCGGGTCCCATCGCCGGGTTCATCACCCTCATCCCCTTTCTCATCGTCGGTATCTACCTGTCGACGATTGACGTGCTGCCGCCGCCGGGGGATCTGGTCATCCGTCTCGGTGAGCCGCTGCTGTTCCAGTGGATCGCCGGACTCGTGCATGGACCGCTGCCGGAAGGGACCGACCTGTTCATCCACCCGCTCGGCTACGCGGCGTGGTTCGGCATGCTGGCCACGGCGCTCAACCTGCTGCCCTTCGGCCAGCTCGACGGCGGCCACATCGCCTACGCCGCGCTCGGGCCCCGCGCGCGGTATCTCTCGATGCTCACGCTGGCCACGGTGCTCGTGCTCGCCTGGTTCTCGGAGAGCTGGATCGTCATGGCCGTGATGCTGACGGCCATGTCGTGGTTCATGGGCTTCCGCCATCCAGCCCCGCTCGACGACTGGACGCCGATCTCCCCCGGCCGCCGCCTGATCGCGCTCCTCGCGCTGGCGATGCTCATCGCCTGCTTCACGCCGGAACCGATCAGAGTCTGGTTCTGAGCAGGGAATAGGGATTAGGGACTAGGTAGGAAGGGAGAACCTTCCCTATTACCTATGCCCTGTCCCCTGTCCCCTATCCCCTTCACCCCGTACTGTACGGGTCCACGTCCACCGTCGTCTTGCGCCGCAGGTCGGGCCGGTGGTCGAGCGCGCGCAGCAGGGCGTCGCGCATGGCGCGGCGATGCGTGCCTTTGAGGAAGAACTGCGCGCGGTATTCGTCCTTGATCTTCGAGAGCGGCGCGGGCGCCGGGCCGAGCAGCGTGGCCCTCGGGCCCTGATGGCGCGTCAGGTTCGCCAGCGCCTGCGCGTCGTCCATCGCCGCGCCGAGTGACGCGCCGCGGACGACCACGTTGATCATCCCGAGCGTGGGCGGGTACTTCATCCGCGTCCGGAAGTCGAGTTCCTGCGCGTAGAACGCGGCGTAGTCCTGCGCGGCGGCGGCCAGCACGCTGTAGTGCTGCGGATGCAGCGTCTGGATGATCGCCTCGCCGGGCGTCTCCCCGCGGCCGGCGCGGCCGACGACCTGGGTGAGCAGCTGGAACGTCCGCTCCGCCGCGCGAAAGTCGGAGACGCCCAGCCCCACGTCGGCCGACACCACGCCCACCAGCGTCACCGCGGGAAAGTCGTGCCCCTTGGCAATCATCTGCGTCCCGACGAGGATGTCCACGTCGCCGCGCGCCACGGCGTTCAGCACACGCGCGATGGCACCGCGGCGCCGGATGGTGTCGCGATCGACACGGGCCACACGCGCGCCGGGGAAACGCGCGCGCACATCGGCCTCGATGCGTTCGGTGCCGAAGCCCGACTGTTCCAGGAACGATCCGCCGCAGGTGCCGCAGGCGCGCGGCACCGCCGTCGCGTAGTCGCAGTAGTGGCAGCGCACCCGCCGCTGCGCGCGATGAAACGTCAGCGTCACCGAACAGTGCGGACACTCGAGCGTGGCGCCGCATTCGCGGCAGAACACGACGGTGGCGAACCCGCGCCGGTTGAGCAGCACCATCGACTGCTCGCCCAGCGACAGGCGGTGCTCGAGCGCGCGCCACAGGTCCGCGCTCAGAATGACGTCGGGGCCCTCGCGCGCCAGTTCCTCGCGCATGTCCACCAGCCGGACGGCGGCCAGCGGCCGGTTCCAGACCCGTTGCGTCAACTGGACGCGATCGTAGCGGCCGGCGTCCGCGTTGAACGCCGACTCCATCGACGGCGTCGCGCTGCCCAGGACGACCACGGCGCGCTCCATCTTCCCGCGCACCACCGCCACGTCGCGGCCCTGGTACCGCGGTGCCTCCTCCTGTTTGTACGCGTGGTCGTGTTCTTCGTCGACGATGATCAGGCCGATCTGGTCGAGCGGCGCAAACACCGCGGACCGCGTGCCGATGACGACATCCACTTCGCCGCGGCGGATGCGGTGCCACTGATCGTGGCGTTCCCCGTCGGACAACCCGCTGTGCTGGATGGTGACGCGGCGCCCGAAGCGCGCGCGGAACTGGCCGGCCAGCGACGGCGTCAGCGCAATCTCCGGCACGAGCACGAGCACGCGCCGGCCACGGTCGAGCGTCAGCGCGGCGAGCCGCAGATACAGTTCGGTCTTGCCGCTGCCGGTCACGCCCTGCAGCAACACCGTGCGGAACTGTCCGGCCAGCACGGCCTCTTCCAGATGCCGGAACGCGTGCGCCTGTTCGGGCGTCAGCGGCCGGTCGGCCTCGGGCGCGCGGCCCAACGTCCACCGCGACCCGCCGTCGGTCTGCACCTCGAACGGATCCCGCTCGACGATCTCCTCGCGCATGGTGACCAGGCCGGCCTTCGCCAGCGCACGCACCGTGGCGGTGCTGATGCCGTCCCGGCGCAGATCGCTCAGCGCGGCGCCGGCCGCCGCACCGGCCAGACGCGCCGCCGCGGCCCGCTGTTTCTCTCCGCGAAGGGTGACCTGCGCCGCGTCGCCGCCGTTCCAGTCCACGAACGTGGCGCGCCGGAACGACTCGGCTTCTCCTGATCGCGCCTTCGGGGGCAACGCGTTGATCAGCGCATCACCGGGACCGGCGGCGTAGTACTCGGCGACCCACAACGCAAGCGCCACCACGGCTTCCGGCAGAAAGGCGTGGTCGTCGATGACTTCGATCAGGTCGCGCAGCGTGCCGCTCTCCGGCGGCACGGCCGGGGACTCGATCACGACCCCCGTCACCACGCGCGAGCCCAGGGGCACCGACACACGCGCGCCGCGCACGGGCCACGGCTGTCCCGCGGGCACCACATACGTCAGGCGGCCGAGCCCGGGCACGGGCACGCCCACCGACACGCACCGGGGCGTCACCGCGTCTCCGGCGTTCCTGACGCGTCCTGCAGCAGGGCGCGCACCAGTTTCATGTCTTCCCACACCTCGCGCTTCCGCTCGGGACTGCGCAGCAGGTACGCCGGGTGGAAGGTCGGGATGAGCTGCGCGCCGCGGTAATCGTGACGTTTGCCGCGAATCCGCGAGATCGGCACGTCGGTCCGCAGCAGCGTGTGCGCGGCAAACGTGCCGAGCGCCACGATCACCTTCGGCTGAATCAGATCGATCTGCCGGAAGAGGAATGGTTCACACGTGGCCACTTCGTCCGGCTCGGGATTGCGGTTGTTGGGCGGACGGCACTTGATCACGTTGGCGATGTACACATCGTCGCGCGTCAGGCCGATGGCCTCGATGATCTTCGTCAGCAGCTGGCCGGCGCGCCCGACGAACGGAATGCCCTGTTCGTCTTCATCGGCGCCCGGCGCCTCGCCCACGAACATCAGTTCGGCCTTCGGGTTGCCCACGCCGAACACCACCTGCGTGCGGCCCAGTGTGTGCAGCTTGCAGCGTGTGCAGTCGCCGATGTCGTGTCGAATGGCGGCCAGATCGGCGTCGGCCGCCGCCGGCGCGACCGGCGCAGCGGCCGCGGGCCGGGGCGCGTCGCCGTCGCGGGTCCGCCAGGCGGCGTCGGTCGAGACCCCCGCCACGCCGAGCTCGCGATAAAACTTCAGATGCTCGCGAATCGCGTCGTTCATGCGCGCGACACCGCCGCGGCGGCCCGGGCGAGCCGGCGTTCGACGCGGTCGAGAATGGCTGACGCCACCTGATCCTTGGTGAGCAGCGGCAACGGCTCGGCGCCCTGGGCGTCCACGAGCGTGACCTGATTGGTGTCGACGTCGAATCCGGATCCGTCCGCGCTGACGTCGTTGGCGACGATCAGATCCACCCGCTTGCGGCGCAGCTTCTCCTGCGCGCGGGGCACGGGGTCGCCGGTCTCGGCGGCAAAGCCCACGAGGACGGGCCGATCCGCGGCGCCGCGGCGTTCGCCCAGTGCAGCCAGCACGTCCACGGTGCGCTCGAGCGTCAGCGTCAACGCGCCGCCCTTCTCCATCTTGGCGGCCGCCGGCCCGCCCGCCGGCGTGTAGTCGGCGACCGCGGCGGCCATCACCACGACGTCGGCATCGGCCGCGGCGCGGGTGACGGCCTCGTGCATCTCGGCCGCGCTGCGCACGCGCGTGATCGTGTCGACCGCCGGCGCCGGCACCGAGGTGGGCCCGGCCACCAGATGCACGATTGCGCCCCGGCGGCGCGCCTCGCGCGCCACCGCAAACCCCATGCGGCCGCTCGATCGGTTGCCCAGATACCTGACCGGATCGAGATCTTCGCGGGTCGGGCCGGCGGTCACCACCACACGAACCCCGGCCAGTGACGATGAGGCGTCAGCGGCGCGAGCCACGCGGTCAGCCGCCTCGGCAATGTCGGCGGGTTCGGCCAGGCGTCCCTTGCCCACCCACCCGCACGCGAGATACCCCTCGCCGGGCTCCACGATGGTCGCGCCCCGCGCCGTCAGGGTCGCGAGGTTCTCGCGCACGGCGGGATGTTCCCACATCACGGTGTTCATCGCCGGCGCCAGGACCAGCGGCGCGCGGGTCGCCAGGTGCAGCGCGGACAGGAAGTCGTCGGCCAGCCCGTGCGCGAAGCGGGCCAGCACGTTGGCCGTCGCGGGCGCGACGACCAGCGCCCGCATCTCGGTGGCGAGCGCGATGTGTTCGATGTTGGCGTTCAGGCCGCGGGCGAACTGCGACGTGATGACGGGCCGGCGGGTGATCGCCTCGAAGGTCAGCGCGCCGATGAACTTCTGTGCGTGGCGCGTGAGGATCGCCTGCACGTCGTACCCGCGCTGCTGCAGCAGGCGCGCCACTTCCACCGCCTTGTACGCACCGATGCCCCCGGTCACGCCGAGGGCAATCAGCGGCGCCCGATCCTGGGCCTGCGCCATGTCGCGAACGGGAGGCTTACTGCGCGTCGGCCGGCGTGTCGTCGGCGGGCGTGTCCGCGTCGACGCGGTTGACGAACCCGGCGGCCACTTCCTGCTGCGCGCGGCGGGCCGGCTGCGCCGACCCTTCGATCTTCGGCAGGCAGCCGCGCAGCAACTGATGCGCGCGCGCGGACGCCACGGCCACGAATTCGAAGCGGCTCTCCGGGTTGTTGATCTTCGGCACTTCTGTCATGTCGGTCTCCTCAGTCCTCAAACGACGCGATGATCGGCGCAATCAGCGCGCGGCGCCGGGCCAGTCGCGCCCGCTCCGCCATCACAATGCCCGCCAGTTCACCCACGCACCGCTCGAGCTGGTCGTTGATGACGACGTAGTCGTAGGCGTCGACGGCGCTCACCTCGCGCCGGGCCGTCGCCAGCCGCCGGGCCATGGCGGCTTCCGAATCCGCGCTGCGTTTCCGCAGCCGTTCCTCGAGCACGGCAAACGACGGCGGCAACATGAACACGGCCACCGTCTCCGGCCGGCGCGCCCGCACCTGCCGCGCGCCCTGCACGTCGATGACCAGCACCAGATCGTCGCCGCTGGCCAGCCGCGCCTCGGTCTCCGCGCGGCCGGTGCCGTAGTAGTCGCCGAACACGTCGGCCCATTCGAGGAAGCCGCCGGCGGCCACCTGGGCCTCGAAGGCCTCCCGGCTCACAAAATTATAGTCGACCCCGTCGGTCTCGCCGGGCCGGCACGCCCGGGACGTGTAGGACCGGGACATCTTCAGCCCGGGCACCAGCCGCACCAGCTGTTCGATGACGGTCGTCTTGCCCGTCGCGCTGGGCGCGGACACGACAAACAGCAGCCCGGGGGCCGGACTATTCGACATTCTGCACCTGTTCGCGGATCCGCTCGAGCTCCGCCTTGGCGGCCACGACCTGCTCGGTCACCGACAGGCCCTCGGCCTTCGACCCGATCGTATTGATCTCGCGGTTCATCTCCTGCACGAGAAAGTCCAGCTTCCGGCCGCAGGGCTCGGGCCCGCGCGCCAGTGCGCGCCAGTGTTCCACATGCCCGCGCATCCGCGCGACCTCTTCGTGAATGTCGGACCCGGCCACCCAGCGCACCAGTTCCTGCGCGACGGCGGCCGGGTCGGTGGCGATGTCGGGCGGCAACGCCGCGAGCCGCTCGCGCAGGCGCGCCTCGAGCGCGGCCTGCCCGGCCGCGGCGTCCCGTTCCACCGTGTCGACGAAGGCGGCCATCGTCGCCACGCGCCGATCGAGGTCGGCGGCAAGGAAGCCGCCCTCGGTCTCGCGCATCGCCACCAGCGAGTCGAGCGCCTCGGCCAGCGCGCCCTCGACCAGCGCGGCCGACGCGTCGGGCACCTCGGGCGGCGGCGCCAGCCGGATGTCGAGCGCGTGCGGAATGCGCAGCAGGTCCGACGCGGTGAGGTCGCCCTGCACCAGCCCCGAGGCGCGCGCCGACTCGAGGACGGACCGCACCTGTCGCACCAGCCCCTCGTTGAGCACCACCTCGCGCACCGGTTCGGCGGTCGTCTCACACGTCAGGCCGACTTCGACGCGGCCGCGGGCCAGCCGCTGCTGCACTGCGGCCTTGAGCCGCGCCTCGAGCCCGGCCAGCGCCGACGGCGCCTTGATCTGGACGTCGAGGAACCGGTGGTTCACCGACTTGAGCGTGACCGACACCTGCGCGCCGTCCTGCTCGCGCGTCACCGAGGCAAACCCCGTCATCGATCGAATCACGCGTCCGCCTCCTCCGTCCGGTCGTCGCGCATCTGGAGCGCGTGCAGGCGGGCGTAGACGCCGCCCGGCCGGTTGACCAGGGCGTCGTGGGTGCCCACCTCGGCCACCACCCCCTGATTGAGCGCCACGATGAGATCCGCGTTGCGCACGGTCGACAGGCGGTGCGCGATGACAAACGTCGTGCGGTTGCGCATCAGGTTGGCCAGCGCGTCCTGCACCAGCTGCTCCGACTCGGAATCGAGCGCCGAGGTCGCTTCATCGAGCACCAGCAGCGGCGAGTTGGTCAACAGGGCGCGCGCAATCGCAATCCGCTGGCGCTGGCCGCCCGACAGACGCTGACCGCGTTCGCCGATGCGCGCGTCGTACCCGCCGGCCAGCTGCATGATGAACTCGTGCGCATGCGCGGCGCGCGCGGCCGCCTCGATGGCTTCGCGCGACGCGCCCGGCGCGCCGTACGCGATGTTGGCCGCGATCGTGTCGTCGAACAACACCGTTTCCTGCGTCACGAGCGCGATCTGGCTGCGCAGCGACGCCAGCGTCACGTCGCGCACGTCGCGGCCGTCGATGAGCAGCGCGCCCTCGGTGACGTCGTAAAACCGCGGAATCAGGTTGACCAGGGTCGTCTTGCCGGCCCCGCTCAGGCCGACAATCGCGGCGACCTGCCCGGCCTGCACGGCAAACGAGACGTGGCGCAGGATGAACGTGTCGGGCCGATCGTCGTAGGCGAAGCCGACGTCGCGGAACTCCACGCCCCGCTCCACCCGGGGCAACGCGGCCGCGCCGGGCTTCTCGAGCACCTCGGTGTGGGTGTCGAGCATCGCAAAAATCCGCTGCGACGCGGCAATCGCCTGCTGCAGCGAGGCATTCACGCGGCTGAGTTTCTTGATCGGCGTGTACATCGTGAGCGCGGCGGTCAGGAACGCGACGAACGCGCTCGTCTGCAGCACCCCGGCCTCGATGCGCTGCGCGGCGTAGACCAGCAACCCGGCAATGGCCAGGCCCCCGATGAATTCCATGAGCGGCGGCAGGGCGGCCATCGCGCTGGTGATGCGCATGACCGTGCGATACAACGCCTGCCCGGCGTCCGCAAACCGGCGCACTTCCCGGTCCTCGGCCTGGAAGGCCTTCACGATACGGTGGCCCGCCAGGCCTTCGTGCGCCAGGTGCGTCAGGTGGGCCAGGTGTTCCTGGCCGCGCCGCGTCGTACTTCGCACGCGTTGTCCGAGGCGCAGCAGCGGATAGACCACCAGCGGGATGACGGCCACGCAGATCAGCGCGAGGTCGGCGTCGAGGGTGAACAGGTACGCCGCCAGGCCCACGACGGTGAGTGACTCCCGCGCCATGTCCGCCAGCGTCTCGGACGCCGCGGTCTGCACCTGCGCCACGTCATTGGTCAGGCGGGACATCAGCTGGCCGGCCGGCCACTTCGCATAAAAGGCCGCGGACTGGTTCAGCAGGTGCCCGTACAGGCGATTGCGAAGATCCCGCACCACGCGCTGCCCGATGTCCGTCATCAGGTACGTGGACAGATACGCGCCCAGGCCCTTGACGAAGTAGACGCCCAGCAGCGCGGCGATGACCGTTCCGACGTTGCTCGGCGTGGGGACGAGCACCTGGTCGAAGATGCGCCGCACCAGTTCGGCCAGGCCCAACGACCCGGCGGCGTACAGCAGCATGGCGGCCAGCGCCAGCGTCATCCGGCCCCGGTACGGCCGCGCGTACGTCAGGAGCCGGCGCAGTTCATTCACGCGCGCGTCCCGTACCCCTTCGGGTGTGACTGGTGCCAGTGCCAGGCCGTGCGCACGATGTCGTCGAGGCCGCTCCACCGCGGCGCCCAGCCCAGGTCGGCGCGCGCGCGGGCGTTGGACGCCACCAGCTGCGACGGGTCCCCCGCCCGCCGCCCCGTCACCGTGTGCGGCACGTCCCGGCCGGTGACCCGCGCCACGGTCTCGATGACCGCGCGCACCGAGACCCCGTCGCCCATGCCGAGATTGTAGGCGCCCGGCGACCCGCCGTCTTCCAGCCGGCGCAGGCCGGCCAGATGCGCGTCGGCCAGGTCGGTCACGTGCACGAAATCGCGGACGCAGGTGCCGTCCGGCGTCGGGTAGTCGTCGCCAAACACCTGCAGCGGCTCGCCGCCGGCCGCCGCGGCCAGCGCGCGCGGAATGAGGTGCTCCTCCGGCACGTGATCTTCGCCCAGCCAGCCGTCCGGGTCGGCGCCCGCCGCGTTGAAATACCGGAAGATGACGTACCGCAGCGGCGTGGCCCGCGCGAAGTGCGCCAGGGCGCGTTCGACGGCCAGCTTGGTGTCCCCGTACGGATTGATCGGCTGCTGCGGATGCATCTCGTCGATGGGCGTCGTCACGGGCTCGCCGAACGTCGCGGCCGTCGACGAAAACACGAAGTGGCGGACGCCGCACTCGGCCATCGCCTCGAGCACCCGCAGGCCGCCGATCACGTTGGTCTGGTAGTACAGGGCGGGCTCGCGCAGCGACTCGCCCACCGAGAGCCGCGCGGCGAAATGCATGACGGCCGACGCGCCCGAGGCGCGCAACGCCTGCGCCACCGCGGCCCGATCGGTGATGTCGCCTTCCACCAGCGTGACGCGCGTCTGCGGGTACGCGCGCGCAATCCGCCGGACGGCCTCGGCGTGTCCGGCCGACAGGTCGTCGAACACACACACGTCGCGGCCCTCGGCCGCGAGCCGTTTGGCCGCGTGACTGCCGATGTACCCGGCGCCGCCCGTCAGCAGCACGGCGCCGGCCGGCCTGGACTCGCTAGACGCGCCCAATGGAGCTGTAGGTGAACCCGAGCCCGCGCACCTGCGCCGGCTGATAGAGATTGCGGCCGTCGAAGATCACCGGCTGCTTCATCGTCTTCTTCATCCGGGTGAAGTCCGGCTCCCGGAACTCGTTCCACTCGGTCACGATGAGCAGCAGGTCGGCGCCGACCAGCGCGCGGTACGCGTTCTTCGCGTAGGTGATGCGGGTGCCGAACAGCTTCTTCGCCACCTCCATCGCCTCCGGATCGTAGGCCTGCACCTTGGCGCCCCGCGCCAGCAACCCCTCGACGATCGGAATCGCCGGCGCTTCCCGCATGTCATCGGTGCGCGGCTTGAAGGCCAGGCCCCACACGGCCACGGTCTTGCCGGCCAGGGCCTTGGGCCCCTTGCCGTACTTCGCGTCGAGCTTCTGCAGCAGCCGCTGCTTCTGCAGCTTGTTCACCTGCTCGACGGCCTCCAGCACGCGGAAGCGGTACTTCTTGTCGGCCGAGAACTTGACGATGGCCTGCACGTCCTTCGGGAAACAACTGCCGCCGTACCCGACGCCCGGGAACAGGAACGCCGGGCCGATGCGTTTGTCGGTGGCCACCGCCTGCCGCACCTGATCGACGTCGGCGCCGAACAGTTCGCAGACGTTCGCGATCTCGTTCATGAACGAGATGCGCGTGGCGAGCATGGCGTTGGCGGCGTACTTGCACAACTCGGCGCTGGCGCAGTCCATCACCATGATGGGCGCCCCGGTGCGTGTGAACGGCCGGTACAACTCCACCATGATCTCCGCCGCGCGCGGGTCGTTGGCCCCGATCACCACGCGATCCGGTTTGAGGAAGTCGTCCACCGCCGCGCCCTGCTTGAGGAACTCCGGGTTGGACACGACCGAAAACGGGTGTGTCGTTTCGCGCCGGATGACGTCGCGCACCTTCTCGGACGTCCCCACCGGCACGGTGCTCTTGTCGACGATGACCTTGTACCCGTTCATCGCGCGCGCAATCTCGCGCGCGGCGCCGAGCACGTGCTGCAGGTCGGCCGACCCGTCCTCCCCCATCGGGGTGCCGACGGCAATGAACACGACATCGGCCTTCTTCACCGCGCTGGCCAGGTCCTTGGTGAACGCCAGCCGCTTCTCGCTGAAGTTGCGGCGCACCAGTTCTTCGAGGCCGGGCTCGTAAATCGGGATCCGGCCGCGCCGCAACGCGCGCACCTTGGCGTCATCCTTGTCGACGCACGTCACCTGGTTGCCGGTTTCGGCAAAGCAGGCTCCCACGACCAACCCCACGTACCCCGTACCCACCACAGCAATTCGCATGTTCACTCTCTCGACGCCCGTCTGAAACTCCACACGGTACCATGCGCCCCTGAGGTCAGTCAATCAATTGACAGACAAGGAGTTATGGTCGATCATCCGCGGCGCAACCCGTGCGGATCCTGCTCGATTATCGGCCGGCGCTGCGGCAACGCACCGGCGTCGGCGAATACGTGCACGAGCTGGCGCGCGCGCTGCTGTCCGGCCCCTCCCATCCCGAGACGCTCACGCTGTTTTCGGCCTCCTGGCGGGACCGCCTCGATCGCGACGCGTTGGCCGGCGCGGTCCTCGTGGATCGCCGCGTCCCGGTGCGCCTGCTCAACTACGCGTGGCACCGGTGGCAGTGGCCGCCGGTCGAGTGGATCGCCGGCGGCGGCTACGATGTGGTGCATGCCGCGCATCCCATCCGGCTGCCCAGCCGGCGCGCCGCGCAGGTCATCACCGTGCATGACCTCGACTTTCTGCGCCACCCCGAACGCACCCGCGCCGAAATCCGCCGCGACTACCCCGCGCTCGCGCCCCCGCACATCCGCGAGGCCGACGCCGTGATTACCGTGTCGCATCACACGGCGCGCGAGGTCGAGTCGCTCACCGGGCGCGGCGTCGATCGGATCGTCGTGGCGCCCCTGGGCCGGCCCGACTGGCCCCGGCGGCGGGAGGAACCCGCCGGCGGGGTGATCCTGTTCTTCGGCACGCTCGAACCGCGCAAGAACGTCGGCGGCCTGCTCGAGGCGTACGCGCGCGTCGCGGCCCGGCGTCGCGCCGAGGGCCGCGCCGTGCCGCGG
>CAYYFE010000020.1:0-69193 GCA_964471115.1 uncultured Solibacteraceae bacterium | reverse complement strand
CGGCCTCGGCCTGGCGCACGGCGGCGTCGCGCTCACGCGCCGCCTCCGCGCGCGCCTCAGCGAGCCGCGCGGCCAGCGTCTGCTCGGCCGCGTCGGCCGCTTGCTTGACGCGGGCGGCCGCGTCGGCTTCGGCCTGGCGCACGGCGGCGTCGCGTTCACGCGCCGCCTCCGCGCGCGCTTCGGCGAGCCGCGCGGCCAGCGTCTGCTCGGCCGCGTCGGCCGCTTGTCTGATGCGGGCGGCCGCGGCGGCCTCGGCCTCGCGCACGGCGGCGTCGCGCTCACGCGCCGCCTCCGCGCGCGCCTCAGCGACTGACTCAGCGACTGCCTGCGCCCGTGACTTGTCCGCGCCGGTGGCCGCCTCGGCGGCCGCGCGGGCGCGCGCCACCTCGGCCTGGGCGCCGGCGGTGGCGTCGCGCACGGCCGCCTCCAGCCGGATCTGCGCCTGCGTCCGTTCCTCCTGCAGGCGGGCCGCCAGCGTCTGCTCAGCCTCCCGCCGAATCTCCGCCAGCTGCGAGGCCGCCATCGTTCGGGCCTCGTTGACGGCCGCCTCGACCGCTTCGTGCAGACGATGCTCGGCGAGCGCCTCGGCCTCTTCGAGCGCCGCGCGCGCCATCTCGCGTTCGGCCTCGAGAAGGGCGTCGGTGGCGGCACCCGCGTCGGCGCCGGCGGCATCGTCGATCACGGCCGGGGCGATGGCGTCCTCCCATCCATTGAGGCGCGTGCGAGTGCGGATGTCCCGCTGCAGTTCCTGATACACGTGGCGGCCCAGCGCCGGCGCGCCTGCCAGGACGGCGATGGCCGCGGCCGAGATCGCGGCGAGGGCGAGCGGCACGAGGCCGTCAGCCCAGGACCACAACCACGCGCCAGTGGATTCGCCCATGGTCACACCCGGCGGGCGGCGGGCCGCGGTGAGCGCGCGGCGACCGCCGGGAAGAAGACGAAGAACAGCGCGAGCGCGAGCAGCGAGCCCCACATCGGCGCACGGGTCGCCTGACCGCTCCCGCCGGAGGCCGCCACGAGCGCGGTCACCACGACGCCGGCACCCAGCGCCGCCGCCACACGCAGGGCGCCCGGGATCAGGCGCATGCGGCTGCCCCACGTTCCTGTGAGCCATCCGCCGAGTCCCTGGGAGAGCGCCGTGAGCAGCCCGAGCACGAGGCCCGCGATCAGCCAGACCACGGGATCGTCGAAGAGCCCGGCCAGCAGCAACAACATGACGGCGGCGCCGCCGGCGGTACGCAAGGCCTCCGGCATCCCGCGCCAGGCGGCGCGCGGCGCGGGGGCGTCACGGTCGCGCGCCAGCGCCGCGGCGTCCGCGGCGCGGTCCAGGCGCGGCGCCACGAGACCCTCCAGCAGGCCACGCGCCAGGGCGGCGCCCGCGACGACGCCCGCCAGCCACAGCCACCCGTCGCCGGGCGCCGGGATGGCTCCGGCCGGCGCCGCCTGGCCCGACCAGGTGAACACCGGCGGCGCCAGCAGGGTCATCGCCTGACACCACACGAGGACCAGGCCGGGGAAGATCAGCGCCAGCACCAGCGCTCTGCAGACCGCGCGCATGTCACGCTGCCGCAGCCATGGCAGCCGCACGATGATGGCCTCGGTCACCAGGTGCGCGAACTGCGGCAGCTGCACGACCAGCACACCGAGCAGCAGCCATGCGACGAATTGTCCGGCGCCCACGTGGAGGACCGCATCCAGACCGCTCGCCATGTCGTGACTGAGTCCCTCGCGCAGTCCGTTGGCCAGCAACAACGCCACCCCCCATGTGCCGTTGAGGATGCCGAGCGCCGGGGCGAGCGCCAGGAACACAGGGGCCTCCGTGTACACGATTTCTGTGCCAGGCCACGTCCGCGGCACCACCAGTCCTATCCCGAAGACCAGCAGCGGTGTCCACGCGGCGGCCGGGCCCCACACGGCCATCCAGCCGCCGTCGCCGATGCCGGCGGCGATGCGCGGAAGGAGGGGCGCCAGGCCCCTGGGGAGCCGGACGTACAAAAAACGAATCAGCGCCTCTGTGGTGGACATCACGGGTCTGGTGACGCCAATGCAAGGCAAGGCTCGCGCCGACTGACGGCTCCGGCTGCCGCGGGTTCAAGTCCCGCAAATGCAAGGGGATGTCGCCGGGGTGCCTCGGCCGTCCGCCGATGGCGCCGCCCGCGCCGGACGAGATTCGTCGGGCGATCCCAGAGTTGTAACGGCGGTGCGCGCCGTCCTACGTCGCGAGATGCCGGTAGTACTGCGCGGCCTCGGTCCGCCCCGCGTGCGCCGCGGCGCCGGCCAGGACACCCAGCGCCTCACGATGGCGGGGCTGCAGCTGAAGCACCATCCGCGCCAGCGCGGCGGCCTCCTCGAAGCGTTCGCGTCCGGCCATCGCGAGCGCGCGGCCGATCGTCAGACTGATGAACCGTTCGTCGTCGCGCGCGATGGGCGCGCGCGGGCGGCGCCATCGTCCGCTCGCCTGACGGGCGGCGTACAGCTCGCACGTGCTGCACGGAATGCCCTCGCGGGGCGGCTGCTGTCCCTCCAGCATCTGCCGGGCGTACACGATCTTGTCGTGGTTGAGCGCGGCGGTGAGGCCGTCGCGGAAGGCGTTGCCGCCGAAGTCCCCCCAGAAGTTCCGGCAGCAGCCCAGCACCGTGCCGTCCCAGTTCACCTGCGGCGCGACCCACAACTGTTCGCAGATCCCTGCCATGTACGCCTCGCCGCTTTTTTCGAGGTACTCCTGGCGTGTGGCCGCGCCGGTGCCGGTCTCGCGGCGAATCAGCTCTTCGTCGGTCACCGGTGACATCTCCGGATCCCAGTTGAGCTTGACGGAAAACGCCATGCCCAGCTCCGCCGCGAGCGCCCGCGCGCGTTCGACCTCGTGTTCGTTGTGGCCGAACGCGACGAACTGCCAGGTGAGCCGGGGCCGCTCGCTGCGGTGGGCCTGCTTGAACGCGTTGAGCCGGCGGATGTGGCCGATCACGCGATCGAAATCGCCCCGGACACGATACGCGGCGTACGTCGCCTGGCTGGCGCCGTCGATGGAACACGTGATCGCCGCGACCTGCCAGCGCACGAGGTCTTCCAGCACGTCCTCACGCACGTGATTGAGGTTGACGCCGTTGGCCATCGTCACCGTGACGTTGCGCGCGAACGCGTGGCGGAGAATGCCCGGCAGCTCCGGGTTGAGGAACACCTCGCCGTAGTTGGACAGTTCCACCTGGCCGACCCACGGGTTGCCGTCGATGAGCGACACGAAGTCCGCCAGCCGCAGGCTGGCTTTGCCGATGACCGCTTCGGTCAGCCCCAGCGTCGTGGGACACGACGGACAACGCAGCTGGCAGGCCGACGAGGCTTCCAGCCGGATCGCGCTCGTGGTCACCACCTGAATCCGTTCGCCCGCCTGTACGTTCATCGCTCCGGGTGCTCCGTGTCCGCCGTTGGGATCATATGCCGCGCCGCCGTTCATGCGGGACCGGCCCCCGGTCGCGTCAGCCGCCCGTCAGGCGCGAGCACCCAGGTGTGGAGGACATGCCGCACCGTGTAGCCGTGGGCCGCCGCGAAGGCGTTGACGTGTTGTTGCATCGGGTACCCGCGTTCCGGCGCCCACTGATAGTCGTCACCGGTGAGTTGCGCGTGGGGCCACAGCCGGAAACAGTCGTCGAGGTCCGACCGTTTCTTGTCGGCGTCGATGTAGATGATGTCGGGCGACAACCCGTGCGCCGCCAGCTGGTCCAGCACCTGCTCGGACGGCCCGCGCACCGGAACGACGCGATCCCGGTAGGGGGCGAGGTTGGCCAGGAACGTGTGATACAGCCCGTCGGGGGCCTCGAGCGCCCGCACCACGTCCTCGCCGGGCGCCGCCCACGTGCGCCACGGATCGTCGCGGGTGAGAAAGTCGGCCGCGATGCCGTCGGGCCAGGGATCAACCGTCACGATCTCGACGCGCGGCGAGGCCTTCAGCCACCGCAGGGTGCTGCCGCCGAGGAAGGCGCCGATCTCGAGCAGTGTCGGCTGCGGATGCCTGATGAGGAGGCGGTCCACCAGAAAACGTCCGCCACCATCGATGTCCGCGACGTACCTCGGGGTGCCCTCGGGGACCTCGGGCCACGGGTACTGCCGCCGAAAGTGCTCCGTCAACATGCCGGCCGCGTCACCAGGGTTCGAGGTACTGCGGCAGGACTTCCCAGTAGCGGGTCTGCCAGTGGCGGTCGACCAGCGCCGCGAACGCCTCGGGGACGGCGTCATGATCGAGCACCACGCGGGTGCGCGCGCCCTCGCCGTGCAGTTCGAGCCGCACGACGGTGTACACGCCATCCGGCCAGTGCGTGGCGCGCCACGCCTGCACGATGCGCCGGTTGGGCACCAGTTCGAGGTGACGGCCGACGACGCGGCCTCCGAACAGCGCAAACGCCTCGCCCTCGGCGCGTCCGATCTCGGCCGGCAGACCCGTGAACTCGGCGTGTTCGGCGGCGTTCATCAGCGCGGCATAGATCCGGTCGGCGGCGGCCTCAACGATGACTTCGTGGTGGATGGTCGGCATGGGTTCGTGCAGGGGGCGACTGCGAGTATAGCCGCGCCGCCACAACCGGCTGGCCCCGGCCCACCCAAATGCGGAACAATTGGCGCACACACGCCATGCGCTTCCTCCTGGTTTCCGGCCTCGGGCCGATGGTGCTCAACACACTCGGAATGCTCGAGGGCACGTTGCTGCAGCCCGAAGTGCCGCGTCCGCTGGCCGAGACGTACACGCGCCTGGCCGGACATCCGGTGAACCTGTGGACGTTCACGGTGGCCGGCACCGGGCAGCCCCTGCTGCGGCGCCTCAACGGCACGGCGCCTCATCTGCCCACGGCCGCCGTGCGGTCGATCCTGGACGCGGCCGACGTCGAGCACGAATGGTTCGACGCCGAAGGCGTCTGGCACGGGGGCCTCGAGCCCCCGCGCGGCGATTTCGACGTCGTCGGCCTGTCGACGACGTTCATCTGGGATCAGGCGTCACTGGCGGCTGCGCTGCGCTGGATCACCGAGCGGTATCCCGCCGCGACCGTCGTCCTCGGCGGGCAGTACAGCAATCTCAAGTACGCCGCGATCTTCGCGGCGCACCCCGAGGTGGACTACATCATCCGCGGCGACGCCGAGATCGCGCTGCCAAGGCTGCTGCAGGCCCTGGCGGGACGCGCCCCCTTGGCTGACGTGCCGAACCTGGCCTGGCGCGGCGACGACGGATCGGTTCAGGCGCCGCCGATCGAGTACATCGACCTCGAGACGCACCCCTCGCCGGCGTTTCGCGGCACACATCGCGCCGTCCCGTACGAGTCGATGCGGGGGTGTCCGTTCACTTGCAAGTTCTGTTCGTTTCCCGCCGCGTCTCCGAAATGGCGGTTCAAGTCGGCCGACAAGATCTGCCGCGACTGGACGATGTACGCCGAACGCAACGGCGCATCGGTCATCAAGGCCTACGATTCGACGTTCACGATTCCGCCGCCGCGATTCCGCGAACTCCTGCGGCGGCTCCCGGAGGTCGGGGTGCCCTGGGAGGCGTACTCACGCGCCAACACTCTCGGCACCCGCGAGATCTTCGAGCAACTCGAGGCCGCCCATTGTCAGCGGCTGTTCGTGGGGTTCGAAGCGATGAACGCCACCGCGCTGCGCAACATGGACAAGAAGGTGACCGTCGAGCAGAACCACCGCGCCGTCGAGGCGATGCGCGGGTCTCGCGTGGAGGTGCGCGGCGCCTTCATGGTGGGTTATCCGGGCGAGACGCCCGAGGATTTCGCGTTGACGCACCGCTTCCTCGTGCAGGACTACGCCGGGCCCTTCAACATCCACTTCTTCATGTTCTCGGACGAGACGATGCCCGTCTGGGACGATGCCGCGATGTTCGAGCTCGAGGTCCGGTCGCCGGCCGACTGGACCCATCGGGGCATGGACGCGCAGACGGCCATGAAACTGCGCTCGCGCGTGCTGCGCGCCGTCCGCTGGGAAAACGACCAGGCGGTCCACGACATCTGGAACCTCTCGTACGAGCGGCCGCTGGTGCCGGGCCAGTCGCTGAGCCAGAGCCTGCGGATTGAAAAGCGTCTCGAGCAGCTGGCGTTTCTCGTCAAGGACCAGGGCGATGATCAGGACGCGGCCGCGCGCTGCCGCGCGCTGCTCGACGACCTGCGCCAGCTCGGCGTGCAGACGTAACGCGCGGGCGCCGCGGCGTCAGGCCTTGCGACGGCAGCAGGCGGTGAGGGGCGTCACGATCAGTTCGGTGACCAGCGCGATCGGGAACAGCAGCCGCGACGCCAGGACGACGGCGGCATCCGGCGGCGTGGCCCGCGCGACCGCGACAGGCGCGGCGGCGACGGGCGCGACCACGCGGGGCACGACGACCGCGGGCTTGGCCTGAGGCGGCGCCGCAGGCGGCGGCGATGGCGCATCCGACCGGTACACCCAGTGGGCGCTTGCCGGAGCCGGAGCGGTCTTATCGCGCGGCGCGCTGAATGTCGGACGTGTCTTTTTCGCCATCACCCATCCTTTGGTCGTCGGACGCGCCGGCCAACCACGCGATCAGCCGCGAGTAATCGTCCGCCCCGCGGCTGCCGGGGGCGTACTCCCAGATTGTCTGGTGCGCGGCCGCCGCGTACGTCAAATCGATACACTGCCGGATGCCGGGCCGGAACAGGCGCGGGCCCATGTCCGGGTCCTGTTCGAGCGCGTCCACGGCGGCGCGCGACGCGTACGTCTGCACGTTGACCGCGGTCGGGACCACCGCCGCCAGCGTCAGGGATCGATCCGGCCACAACTCACGAATCTCGCGGACACCGTCCAGCGTCTGCCGCGCGCCGGTGAGCGCCAGCGAGTCCATGCCCACCGGCACCACCAGTTCGGTGGCCGCGAGCAGGGCGTTGTAGGTCAGCAGACTCATCGCGGGCGACGTGTCGATGACGACCACGTCGAAGCCGCGGAGGTCGCGCAGCCGCCGGGCCAGCACGGTCTCGCGCTGCATGGTGCCGGCCAGCGCGGCGTCGAGCGCAAAGGCGGCCGGTGTGGACGTGACCACCGACAGGCCCGGCCGGACCTCCGGCAGCAGCGCGTCGGCCACCGTCGTCTCACCGAGGATGACTTCGCGGATCGTCAGGCCGGCCTGCAGGCCCAGGCTGTGGCCCACGTTCCCCTGCGGATCCGCGTCGATGAGCAGCGTTCGGTGCCCGCGCGCGGCCAGGCCGGCGGCTGTGTGGATCGCGGTCGTGGTCTTGCCGACGCCGCCTTTCATGTTCACGACCGCCAGGGTCCGCATGGCGCGCAGTGTAACGCACATGCGTGCGGCCCTTCCATGCGCGCGGCACCCGCGTCAGCCGGCGAGCGCCATCAACTCGTCGAACGACACCCGGGGCACATGGAACCAGTCGGTGTCCGGTCCCACGGCGCCGGGCTGCGCCGTCAGCGCGTACCGGTACCCCGCCGCGGCGACCACCCGCGGCGCGTCGGCCCCGATGTGTTCCGGACCGCCGTACGGATAGGCGAACTGGGTCACGGCCACGCCCAGGACGCGCTCGATCACGTCGCGGGACGTCATCACTTCCGCGCGCAGGTCGGCGTCGTCGAGCTGGCTGAGCGTGCGGTGGCTGCAGCTGTGGGATCCGATCGTCCAGCCGGCGGCCAGCAGCCGCCGCAGGCCCGCGGCGTCGAGCATCTGGTGTCTGCCGGCGTCGGCGGCCGCGCGGCACGCGGCCGGCGTGACCGCGAGCCGCTCGAGGATCACCCGGTGCGCCAGCCGCCGCAGGTCGTCCCGGACGCTCTTGAGCCGGCGCTTGACGCCCAGCAGGCAGCGCGCGCGATCGGCCTCGGTCTCGAGCGGCTGATCGGGGTATCCGAACGACGACAGGCGCAACGACGGCGCCGTGGTCAGTCGGAACGCGATCTCGAGTTCGTCGTGGTGCCGCAGGGCGCCCGGCTCGTCCCGCAGCGCGTCGGCAATGACGAACACGGTGGCCGCCAGCCCGAACTCGCGCAGGACCGGGAGGCCGTGCCGCCACACGCCCGCATACCCATCGTCGAACGTGATGGCGACCGCCCGCGGATCGGCGTGGCCGTGCCGCGCCATGTCGAGCAGGGTCTCCAGCGGCACGGGGCGGAACCGGTCGTGGAGCTGGCGCATCTCGGCGCGGAACTCCTCCACGGGGATGCGCAGCGAGCGCCGGTCGAAGGCGTCCAGCGGCCGGTCGACGACGTTGTGATAGTTGACGATGAACATGGGGCGGCGTCAGTGGGCCCGCGCGCGCAACAGCGTGTCGAGCAGGGTGACCGTGCACGGGCCGCCGTTGCAGTCGAGCGTGTGGCGCTGCGGGACGAACCCGGCGGTGTCGCGAATGGCCGCCGCCAGCTGCGCGGGATCCCCGGCGCGCGCCGGCGTGAGCACGCGGGCCAGACCGGCGCGCGCCAGGCGCTCGGCGCGGGTGGTCTGTTCGTCCTCGTCCGGCGTCTCGTACGGGACGACGAGCGCGGGGACGCGGCTGGCGATCAGGTCGAGACTGGTGTTGTAGCCGCATCGCGAGACCGAGACGGCCGCCCGCGCCAGTTCATGGCGCAGGCTGGGCACCCATCGCCGCAGCGTGAGCCCGGGGCAGTCACGCGCGGCCTCCCGGAGCTGTCGCCAGGCGGCCTCGGGCAGCAGGGTGCCGGCGATGACATGCATCGAAAACTCCTGCGACAGGTCCGTCTGCCGCTGGGCCTCGACGGCGGTGAACAGCAGCGCCTCACCGCCGCGCCCGCCGCCGGCCGAGACCACCACACGGCGCGCGCGCGACGCCGGGGGCTCCGGGGGATCGGCCGGCACGACAAAACCGGTGTGGTAGACGGGCACGGTGAGGCGCGCCGCTTCGGCGAAGGTTTCGTCGAAGCGGACGAACTGCGGGTCGGCGTGCACCAGAACCGCGTCAAAGTACCGCTGCACCAGGGTCACCACTTCCCGATCGAAACGCGGCTGATCGGGTCGGGCCCGCTGCTGGATGTCCCGCAGACTGCAGACGATCAGCGGCGGCTGCGGCTGCTGCCGCGCGGCGTGCAGCAGCCGCAGCAGTTCCAGCGTGACCTCGCGGCGGCCGAAGGGAAAATACTCCACGATCACGGCGTCGGGCCGCACGCGGTCGAGCACGCCCAGCAGCGCGTCGATTCGCGTGGTGAGGTGGGTGACGCCGGCGGGCGCGTCGGCCGCCGGCGCCGGCAGCGGCACGATCGCCACGCCGGCCGGGACCCGCAGATCCGGCGACAGCGCGCCGTCCACCACACACGTGACCTGCCAGCGCGCCGACAGCGACTGCATGAGCGCGGCCATCCGGCACCAGTGGCCGGCGCCGAACCAGACGCGGCAGTACACCAGAACGGAGGCCCGTGGGTGCGCGCCGCTCGTCCCGTGCATGCGCGTCTTACGCCGGTCCGATCCGCCTGGGCGTGGGCCGCGGGGGATGAATGATCTCGCCGGTCTGCACCTTCCACATCGCCGCGTACACGCCGTCGGCGGCCAGCAGGTCGTCGTGCCGTCCGCGCTCGACGACCCGGCCCTCCTCCAGCACGTAGATCAGGTCGGAATGGCGGATGGTGGACAGCCGGTGCGCCACCATCACCGTCGTGCGTCCCGCGGTGGCCTGTTGCAGCGAGCGGCGGACGGCCGCCTCCGTCTGGTAATCCAGCGACGAGGTGGCTTCGTCGAAGAGCAGAATCGGCCGGTCCGCGAGCACGACGCGCGCGATGGCCAGGCGCTGCCGCTGGCCGGCCGACAGCCCATGGCCGCCGGGGCCGATGAGGGTGTCGTAGCCGTCGGGCAGCCCCTGGATGAAGTCGTGCGCTTCGGCGATCTCCGCGGCGCGCCGGACGTCGGCGTCCGGGGCGTCGGGCCGCGCGTAGGCGATGTTGTCGCGGACGGTGCCGGCAAACACGGCCAGCTCCTGCGACACCATCGCGATGTGGTGATGCAGGTCGTCGAGCCGCAGGTCGCGGACGTCCACGCCGTCGTACCGCACGGCGCCGGCGTTGACGTCGTAGAAGCGCAGCAGCAGCTTGAGGATCGTGCTCTTGCCGGCGCCGCTCGATCCAACGATGCCCACCGTCTTGCCCGCGGGGAACGTCAGGCTGATGTCGTGCAGCACCCGGCGGTCCGCGTCGTACCCGAACGACACACGGTCGAACTCGATGCCGCGCGCCACCGTCGAAAACGGGACCGCGTCGGCCGGGCTGCTGATGGTGGGCTCCATGTCGAGGACGCGGAACACGCGCTCGAGCGACACGTTCGTGCGCTGCAGGCCCTGAAGGCTCGCGCCGAAGTGCCCGATGGACGCTAGCATCCGCAGCTGGGTCGTGCCGACCACGTTGTAGGCGCCCGGCGCCAGCGCGCCGCGTTTGACCAGCATGCCGCCGTACACGAGCGTGGCCATGAACCCGCTGCCGATGATCGTCATCAGGACGGGCACGTAGCTGGCGCCCAGCGCATCGGCCGAGGTCGCCGTCTTCAGGTGCTGCTCACCGGCCTGCGCCACGCGCTCCGTTTCGTCCTCGGCGGTGCCGAATCCCTTGATCGTGGTGAGATTCGAGACGTTGCCGTGGATGAGGGCCGACAGCCGCTCGCTGTCGTCATGGGCGATGAGCAGGCGCTCGCGCAGGGGGCCCAGCAGTTCCTTCGACGCCACGATGACCGGCGGGACCAGCGCGAGCTGCGCCAGGGCGAAGCGCGGCGAGACCGTGAACGCGGTGCCGGCCAGCGCGACGGAGTTGGCCGCGATGGTGACGATGGGATCGCCGCCATCCTTGATGAAGCCATGGATGCGCGACAGGTCGCCTTCGATCAGCGAGATCCACGCGCTGACGTCGCGCGCCTCGATCTGCGCGACGTCCAGGCGCTGCAGCTGGGCGTACACGTCGTTGCGCAGTTCGTGGCGGACGATGTTGGCCAGATCGGCGGCGGCGCGGCGATGCATGTAATGGAGCATCGCGTTGGCGCCCCACACCGCCAGACCCACGCCGCCCAGGCCCAGCAGCTGGGACGTCACCGACCGGAAGCCCAGCCAGGTCATCACGGTCGACCGGCCCCGGGTCACGATGTCCAGCCCGGTGCCGATCAGCAGCGGCGGCGACGAGTCGAGGAGCCGGTTGAAAAACGCCGAGACGACCAGTTTGTTGACGAGCGGCCGGTGTCGCGCCGTGCGTTCCATGAGCCGCTTGAGCGGCGGCGGCGCGGCGGGGCGTTCCGCCAGGGCCGTGGTCGGCGGCGTGGTGCGCGCGTCGATGGCGCGCGCGAGCGCGTCGGGCACCAGCGCTTCGATTGCCGACGCGGGGACGTCGGGCGCAAACGTGACGAGGAAGTTGCCGGTCAGCGCGTTCGCACTGGCCGTCGACACCAGCCGCGCCCGGCTCAGCTGGGCGGCGAAGTCACGCGCCAGATCCGGGCGGCCGAACAGGATCGGCAGATGCCAGCGGGCGCGACCGGGGAGGGACGAGAGCAGCTGCATCGGCGCCTATCGCGACACGGGCGCCGGGGCCGCAGGGGCGGCCGCGGGTTCGACCTCCTTGCCGCCGGCATCGATCTCGGTGGCCGAGATGATGTTGGGGTAGAGCCGCGGCAGGTAATACCAACGGATGCCGACGACCCAGAGCCGGTAGGTGCGGCCCTGCTGCAACCGGCTCTTCAGGCCCTGCGCGTTGATCTTGCCGAGGTACCACGCATCCTCGTTGATGTATTCCCGCGTCTTGTTGCTGGCATGCAGGTCGACGGCGTGGACGAGGTAACTCGTCCGGTTGGCGGCCTGGTCGTACACGACGGCGTTGTCGTCGGTAATCCGCACCTCGTGCGGCCGGGGAATCACGTACAACCCGGGGATGATGACCAGCCCGCCGACCGACGCGAGCGCCGCGGCCTTCCGGAACAGCGACCAGTGCCAGAACTGCCGCACCGCGTCGCCGAACCGCTGCAGGTGTTTGCCGAGCGGCCAGACGAAGTCCTCGTACGCGACGACCCGCAGGTGCCGCAGACGCGCCCGGGTGTGTTGCACACGTTCGTGCCAGTTGGCGGGCCGGGGCCCCTCGGGCGGGGCGACCCCGCCCGACAGCCACAGCAGAATCAGCATCACGGCCTTGAGCACCAGTCGGATCAGCCCGATGATCGCCAGCACCACCCACAACCAGAACGCGAAGGCGGCCACCATCAGGTACAGGCCGAACAGCAGGAACCGGAGGAAGGTCCACACCTCCCTCGCCACGTGCTCGAGCCGCCTGACCACCTGCTCGGCCCGTTCGGCGTTGGCCGATCCGGCCGGCATGGCGGCGGCTCCGCCGGGCAGCCCCGTTGCGTTGCTGGTATCAGCGGTCATGGATTACGGGCGGGCGCGCCGGCCTTCTGCTCGTGCGAGCGGAAGGCCGGCGTCTCGCGACACGGAAGGAGGGTGTCAGGCCTTCTTGGCCAGCTGCGCGCGCAGGGCCGCGACTTCGTCGCGCAACTGCTGGATCTCGCTCGAGGATCCGGCCCGCGCTTCGTTCTTGACGCGCGCGGCTTCGGCCTTGGCGTCGGTCCACACGCCGTTGGCGGCGTCGACCACTTCGTAGCCGGCGCGCACGGCGCTCACCAGCAGCGGCCGCGCCAGCGCGCTGCCGACAACGGCAGCGGCGGTGCCGGCCCAGAACGAACTCCACTTCAGGCGGCCAATGATCGGCAGTGTCATACGAGATCCCATCCGTTCTGTGTCAAGCGCCCGGGTTGTATGGCGGCCCAGGCGCCACGCGGGCGCGCGTCAACAGCCTGAGCCAAGGCCGCAATTGTAGGTGGGGCAGTCACGCGAGTCAACGGCCCGGCGCGGCGGCCCGGTTGGACGTGAACCCAATCTGCACGCCCGCCCCGATCTGCGACTGGGTGGCCGGCGTCGACGCCGGACGCAAGGTGTCGTGTTGCCGCGAGTAGTAGATCTTCATGCCGACGTGTTTGGACACCCGCGCCATCAACGACGCGTTCAGCGTGTAACTGTTGTCGTCGCCGGCATCGGTGGAATTGATGTGGCCCACGAAGGACTGCTGGAACGACAGCAGATTCGTCAGGTGCATGGTGAGTGTCTGGAGCAGGCCGGGGTCGACCACCGACTCGCCGAGCGAGGTGAACGTCCGCGACTGCCGGCCGACCGACAGCGACGCGCCGATGAACGCGTTGACCTTCGGGTGGACGATGGCCGAGACACCGGCGCCGGCTTCCACCCAGGCGCGGTACTCCAGGCCCAGCATCGTGTCGCGGCGCCAGCCGCCCATGCCGAACAGGTAGACCCGCTTGCGCTCATGCAGCGGCTGCATCGCGGTCAGCGACACCCGCTGGTTGTTTTCGACGACAAACGACGGCGTGCCCGGCGCCGCCCGGTAGCGTCCATACGCGGTGTCGACTTCGAACCGCAGGATCTGGTCGCGTTTGGTCGTGTGCGCCACGAGTCCGGTGGCGGTCAGGCCGGCGGTTTCCGTGCGTCCCTCCTGAATCTGGCCGCCGATCGTCACGGTGATCGTCGACTCGCCGGGTTTGGGCGCGCTCGCCATCTCCTGCGCGAGTGTGCCGGCCGGGTCGGTGGTTTGAGCGGCGGCGGGGGCCGGCACGACCAGGGTGCACAGCAACAGCAGGGCGCCGCCGGTCAGGCGCGCGCGAAAGGAGCGGCAGATGAAGGGACGATGCATACGGACGGTATTATAGTGATGCCGCCGGCGGTCACGCGCGGCACCTCCATGCCACCCATGCTCTGTACCCTGCTGGCGATTGGCGCGCGCGGAGACGTGCAGCCGCTGCTCGCGCTCGGCGCGGGGCTGCGCGCCGCCGGTGTGCGCGTGCGCTGCGCCACGCATGCGGACTTCGAGGCGCCGGCCCGCGCGCTCGGGCTGGAGACGACGGTCATCCTCGGGGACTCGGCGACATTTTTCGGCGGCGCGGCCGGTGTGGCCCTGCGCGAGTACGCGGCCAACCCGCGTGTGCTGCGCCGGTTCGTGGACACGTACCTGCCGCTGGCGTACGAAAAGCTCCTGCGCGCGGCCGGTGACGCGTGCCGCGGCAGCGATCTCGTGGTGTGCTGGCCGTTTGGCCGCGGCGCGACGTCGCTGGCCGAGGCGCTGCGGGTGCCGGTGTTCGTGGCGTGTTCCTATCCGCCGACGCACCTGCCGACGCGCGCGTTTGCCAATCCCTACGTGCCCGGGACGCCGGCCGGGGCCGCCCTCCGGCGCAGCTGGCGGCTCAACCTTCCGCTGTTCCAGATGAACGACGCGGTGATCAATCGCTGGCGGCGCGATGCGCTGGGTTTGCCGCCGATCGGGTGGCGCGACGATCTCCGGCGGTTGCGCCGGCTGCCGCACCTGCTCGGGTTCAGTCCCGCGGTGCTGCCGCGGCCGGGCGACTGGCCCGCGTGGGTGGAGGTCACCGGGTTCTGGTTTGGCGATCCGGCCCCCGGGTATGAGCCGCCGCCGGCGTTGCGCGCGTTTCTGGCCGATGGGCCGCCGCCGGTCGCGATCGGGTTTTCCAGCCAGGTCGTGCGGGACGGCGCGCGGCTGGCGCGCGCGGTCGCCGACGGCGTGGCGCAGGCGGGTGTGCGGGCTGTGGTGCTGGGCGGGTACGGGGCGCTGACCGGGGTCGCATCGTCCGTCTCGCTGTGTCCGGTGCCCTCGGTCCCGTACGAGTGGTTGTTCCCGCGGGTGGCCGCGGTCGTGCATCACGGCGGGTCGGGATCGACCGGCGAGGCGCTGCGCGCCGGTGTGCCGAACATGGCGGTGCCGTTTGGCTACGACCAGCCGTTGTGGGGCGCGCGACTGGCCGCGCTGGGCGTCGGGCCGGCGCCGATTGCGGCGTCGGCGCTGACGGCCGACGCGCTGGCCGCGGCCCTGCGCCAGTTGACCACCGACCCCGGCATGCGCGCGCGCGCCGCCGAGGCCGGCAGGACGGTGCGTGCCGAGCGCGGCGTCGCGCAGGCCGTCGCGACGGTGCGGTCAGTCATGGAGCGCGCGCGCGTGCAGACGGGTGGGCGCTGACATGCGGTGTACGTTGCTGGCGATCGGGCCGCGGGGTGACGTGCAGCCGATGCTCGCGCTGGCGGCCGGGTTGACCGGCGCCGGTGTGCGCGTCCGGTTCGCCACCCACGCGGACTTCGCCGCGCAGGTGCACGCGCGCGGACTGGACCTGCGGGTGCTGCGCGGCGATGCCGCCCGGTTCTTCGGCGGGGCGGCCGGCGTCGCCCTCCGCGATCGCCTGGCCGACGCGCGCGTCTTCCGCCAGTTCTTCCACCACTACCTGCTGCCGTTTTACGACACGCTGCTGCGCGAGGTGGCCGAGGCCTGCGAGGACGCCGACGTCGTGATCGGCTGGCCGTGGACGCGGTTCCTCACCTCGATCGCCGAGCGCTTTGCGGTCCCGGTGTTCGTGGCGTGTCCGTACCCGCCGCTGCACCTGCCGACGCGCGCGTTTCCCAATCCCTTCGCGCCGGGCACGCCAGCGGGGGAGGCCGCCATCCGGCGCAGCTGGCGCCTGGCCTATCCGGCGCTGCAGATGGGGGACACGTCGCTCAATCGCTGGCGACGCGACACCCTGGGGTTGCCGCCCATCGGCTGGCGCGCCGATCTCCGCCGGCTCCGTCGTCTTCCGCATCTGCTCGGGTTCAGTGCCACCGTGCTGCCGCGGCCACATGACTGGCCGGCGTGGGTGGAGGTCACCGGGTTCTGGTTCGGCGACCCGGCGCCCGGGTATGAACCGCCGCCGGCGTTGCGCGCGTTTCTGGATGCCGGACCGCCGCCGGTGGCGATTGGATTTTCGAGCCAGGTGGTGCGCGACGGCGAGCGGCTGGCCCGCGCCGTCGTGGACGGTGTGGCGCACTCGGGCGTGCGCGCGGTGGTGGTGGGTGGGTACGGCGCGCTGGCCGGCGTCACGCCCTCCGCTGCCTTGTGCCCGGTGCCCTCGGTGCCGTACGAGTGGCTGTTTCCGCGAGTGGCCGCGGTGGTGCACCACGGCGGGTCGGGGTCGACCGGGGAAGCCCTGCGCGCGGGGGTGCCAAACATGGCCGTGCCGTTCGGCTACGACCAGCCGTTGTGGGGGGCGCGGCTGGCCGCGATGGGGGTGGGCCCCGCGCCGGTGCCGGCCACGGCGCTCACCGCGGAGCGGCTCGCCGCGGCGCTGCGGCAACTGACCGGCGATGCCGCGATGCAGCAGGCCGCCCAGGCCGCAGCCCTCGTCATCCGATCGGAAGACGGTGTGGGCCGCGCGGTGCGGGCCGTGATGGCCGCGTGTCGCGCCGCGACGCCGCGCGGGCGGTGACACATCCGGCTGTTTGACGCCGGACGAATGTCCCTGTCATCATGTCGCCCCGGTGTCGGACTTGCTCATTCCGTTGATCACGTTTTTCCTCGGCGTCTTCCTGGCGCCGGTGGTGCGGCCGCTCCTGCGCCCGTTGTTCGTGGAATTGATCCGCGCGTCGTTGATGACGATCGACGAGGCGCAGAAACTGACCGCGCAGGTGCGCGAGAGCATCGAGGACGCGGCCGCCGAGGCCAAGGCGCAGCAGGCGGCGAAGGCGGCCAGTGCGCCGCCGCCCGCCACGCCGCCGCCGGCGACGCCGCCGCCGTCAGACCCGCCCCGCACCGCCTGAGCCGGCGGCCGAACGGCGGCTACCGCGGCGCGACCAGCCGCCCCGGACGCGAAACCGGGTTGCCCTCGGCGTCAATCTCGGTGGCCGAGATGATGTTCGGATACAGCGTCGGCAGGTAGTACCACCGGATGCCCACCACGCGCAGCCGGTACATGCGGCCGATCTGCAGCTGGCTCTTCAGACCCTGCGAGTTGATCTTGCCGAGGTACCACGCGTCTTCGTTCAGGTATTCGCGCGTCTTGTTCTCGGCCCGCAGATCGAGCGCGTGGACGAGATAGGTGGTCTTGTTGGTCTTCTTGTCGTACGCGACGGCGTTGTCGTCGGTGATCTGCACGTCGTGGCTGCGCGGCACCACATACAGGCCGGGGACCACGACGAGCCAGCCGGTGACCAGCAGCGTGAACGCCTTGCGGATCGGCGACCAGTGCCAGAACGTGCGCGTGGCGCGGCGGGCGCCGACCAGGTGGCGGGCCAGCGGCCGCACCACTTCTTCGTAGGCCTGCATCCGCAGGTCCCACAACTCCACGAGTTCACGCTTGAGCGCGAGGCTGGTACTCGGCGCCGTGGGTTTGGGCGCCGACCGCGACACGCGTCCGCCCGACAGCGACAGCAGCACCAGCATCAGCGCCCGGCACCCGAGGCGGACCATCGCGATGGCGGCGGCAATCGCCCACAGCCAGAACACGAGGACCGCGATCAGCAGGTAGACGACGAACACCAGGAACCGGAGGAAGGTCCAGATCTCGACAAAGAGGCGGGCGATTCGGTGGGTGACGGCGCTCGCGCGCCCGATCAGGCCGGGGCCGGTCGGCGGAGCGGCGGCGCCAGGAAGCTCCGGAGCGTGGGTCGCGGGACCGGTCATGGGACAGACACGGCGCGGCGCCGTGCAAGCGCCGCGACGGAGGCGCGGCTCAGGCCTTCTTCAGTTGCGCGCGCAGCGACGCCACTTCCTCGCGCAGCTGCTGGATTTCGCTGGCCATGGCGCCGGCCTCGCGGGCCGACACCGCCTCGTGCTTGATCTGATCGACCTCGGCCTTGGCCTTGGCCCACGCGTCGCCGGCCAGGTCGGCAACCTCGTACCCCGCGCGCACCGTGCCCACGAGCAGCGGGCGCGCCAGCGACGCGCCGATGGTCGCGGCCGCGGTGCCGGCCCAGAACGAACTCCAACTCAGGCGGCCGATGATCGGAAGAATCATGATGGGGGCATGATAACGACCGGCCGCCCGACGGTCAAGGCTGGGTGGCGGCCGGCGCCTTCACCACACCGATGCCGCACGCATGACCGCACTCGGCGATCAACGCGTCCGCGGTCGGCCACGTCGCAAAGGGAAACACCACCGGGGGCACGCCGAACTGCAGCGAGGTGTCGGTATTGATGAACGTGTGTTTCTCGCCGGTGATGTCGTGTTGCCAGAATCGCATCAGCGCGGGATACGCCGTGTTGGCGATGTCATGAAAGGCGATGAAGCTGTGGGGGAACGCGCGTTCGATTTCGTAGTCGCGGCGGAACCCCGTTTCGTGATCGGCGTCGATGAACACCATGTCCACGTGGCCGAGCGCCGCGCGCCAAGCGGGGTAGGCCGGGTCGTGGTGATCGCCCAGGAAAAACTCCACCTTCGCGGCCTTCAGCAGCGGCGAGTGCCACAGGTCGCAGGCCGCCACACGTTCCAGGCCGAGCCGTTCGCGGAGGTAGAGCGACAGGCGCCCCGTGGCCGCGCCGATTTCCAGGAAACTGCGGACGCGATGGGTGGCCATGAAGTCGCAGAACCCATCCAGTTCTGTCTGCCATTGCAGCATCGAGCGCGTTCGAAGCAGGCTTTGGACGAAACTGACCTGGGCTTCCAGCGACAACGTGGGCTGCGGCATCGCCGCATCATAACGCACGCCCGCGCGGCGGGCCGATGCGTTCGACTACACTAAGCGCTTTCCGCTTCTGGGACGACCCTGTGCCACCGACCGACGCGCCCGCCACCCCCGCCGCCTTTCGTTGCGCGACGCTGACGCCCGCCGCGCTGGCGCACGCGCAACTGGCGATGGCGACGGCCCGGGCCGGTGGCGTGGGCCTGCTCGACCTGGTGCACGTGCGGCGCGACCAGGCGGCACGGGCGTTCGCGCACGTGCAGGCGCTCTGTGCCGGCGCGCCGGCCGGCACCGCGCCCGTCATCGGCGCGCGTGTGACCGCGCGCCAGGCGGTTGCACGCGGCGACTGGCTCGAGGCGCTGGCCGGCCGTCCTCACTGGCTGCTGCTGGCCGACTGGGGCTCGGCGGATCTGCCGCGCCTGCTCGAGGCGCTCGCCGCCGACCGGCGCCAGGTGTGGCTCGAGGTGGGCGGCGCCGCGGATCTCGATCGCGTGCCGGCCGATCTGCCGTTCCATGGGTGGGCCGGGTGCGGCGCCGACGCCGGCGGGCTCTCCGGCGCCGAGTCGTCCTTCGTCCTGACGCAGCGCCTCGCGCGTCTCGATCGGCCGTTCCTCATTCGCGGCGGCATCGGGGTGCACGCCGCCGCGGCGTGTGCGGTGGCCGGCGCGCACGCCGTCGTCCTTGACGATGTGCTGCACCTGCTGCGCGAGTCCGCGCTGCCGCCGCGCTGGCGGCATCTGGTGGAACGGCTGGGCCTGACCGATTCGGCGGCTGTCGGCGCAGGCCTCGGCCGCGTGGTCCGGGTGCTGCAGCGGCCCGACGCGCCAGGCGCGCGGACGCTGATCGATCTCGCCGATCGTCTGTCGCTGGACGCAACGCCGCAGGCGCGCGCGGACTGGGCGGCGGCCGTGGACGCGCACGTCGGCTGGGACGAACCCGAACAGGCGGCCTGGCCGGTGGGCGAGGGCATCGGCCTCGCGCGCGACACGGCGGCGAAGTACCGCACGGTGGGCGCGCTCGTCGCGGCTGTCGAAGCCGTGGCGACGACCCACGTGCGCCCGGCGGCGGCCGCGCGGGCGCTGGCCGAGGGCGCGCCGCTGGCCGCATCGCTCGGCACGCGGTTCCCCATCCTGCAGGGGCCGATGACCCGCGTGTCCGACACCGTGGCGTTTGCGTCGGCCGTGTCCGCCGGCGGCGCATTGCCGCTGCTCGCGTTGGCGTTGATGCGCGGCACGGAGGTGGCCGACCTGCTGACGGCGGCGCGCGATCGACTGGGCGCGGCGCCGTGGGGCATCGGTCTGCTGGGGTTCGTGCCGGCCGACCTGTGGCAGGAGCAACTGACAGCCGTGGAGCAGGCGCGTCCGCCGGCGGCGCTGATTGCCGGCGGCCGTCCCGATCAGGTGGCGCGGCTCGAATCGCTGGGTATCGCGACGTTCGTGCACGTGCCGGCGCCGCTGCTGCGGCCATTCCTGCGGCAGGGCGTGCGTCGGGTGGTCTTTGAGGGCCGCGAGTGCGGCGGGCACGTCGGCCCGCTGCACAGCTTCACGTTGTGGGAGTACGCGGTCGACACGATTGCCGCCACGGCGGCTCCGGCCGATGTCGCCGCCACGCAGGTCGTGTTCGCCGGCGGCATTCACGACGATGTGTCGGCGGCGATGGTGGCGGCGCTGGCTGCGCCGTTGTCGCGCGCGGGCGTGGCGTGGGGCGTGTTGATGGGGACCGCCTATCTCTTCACCGAGGAAGCGGTCACCTGCGGCGCCATCACCGACCGGTTTCAGCGCGAAGTGCGCGCCAGCACACACACGGCCACGATTGAAACCGGACCCGGCCATGTGATCCGGTGCGCGCCGACGCCGTTCGTCGAGACGTTCGCCGCCGAGCGCCGCGCGCTGGCGCAGTCGGGTCTGACCGGCGACGCGCTCAGCGCGGCGTTGGATCGGTTGATCGTCGGGCGGTCGCGTGTGGCCTCCAAGGGCATCACCCGCGACGGTGACCGCCTCGTCAGCGTGGACGAGGCGCGCCAGCGCGCCGAGGGCCTCTTCATGCTGGGCGAGGTCGCGGCCCTGCGCGAAGGCGCGACGACCGTCGCGCAACTGCACGAGCGGGTGTCTGCCGGCGGCACCCGGCGTCTGTCGGCCGCGTGCGGGCCGGCCCGCGACGATACGCCTGCGGTGCCGCCGCCCGCGCCCGTCGACGTCGCGATCGTCGGCGCGTCGTGTGTGGTGCCGGGCGCCAGCGACGTCGAGGGCTTCTGGCGCCACCTGCTCGAAGGCCGCAACGCCATCACCGAGATTCCCGCGCCGCGCTGGGACTGGCGGCTCTATTACGACAGCCGGCCCGGCGCCCGCGATCGCATGGTCTCGAAATGGGGCGGGTTCCTCGATCCGATTCCCTTCGACCCGTTGCGCTTCGGGATTCCGCCCAAGTCGCTGCACGCGATCACGCCGCCGCAGCTGCTGGCGCTCGAGCTGACCCGCCGCGCGCTGGAGGACGCCGGATATCCGGACGCGCGGCCCGCGGCGGACGTCCGCGCGCGCACGTCCGTCATCTTCGCCATCGGCAATACCGCCGACATCGAACAGATGTACATGACGCGGGCCACGCTGCCGCTGGTGGTGGGGCAGGTCGATGAGACCGTGCGGCGCCGCCTGCCCGAGTGGACCGAAGAGAGTTACCCCGGCCTGCTCCCCAGCGTGACGGCCGGCCGGGTGGCCAACCGGTTTGATTTCGGCGGCGCGAATCTCACGATCGATGCCGCGTGCGCGTCCTCGTTCGCGGCGCTTGATGTCGCGGTGACGGAACTGGCCAGCGGCCGATCCGATCTGGTGGTCACCGGCGGCCTGGAGTTCGAGATGTCGCCGCAGGCGTTCATCGGCTTCAGCCAGACCCGCGCGTTGTCGCCGAGCGGGCGCGCGGCCGTCTTCGATCGCAGCGCCGACGGCATCGTCATCAGCGAGGGCGGCGTCATTCTCGTGCTCAAGCGGCTGGCCGACGCGGAGCGCGACGGCGATCGCATCTACGCCGTGATCAAGGGAGTGGCGGCGTCCAGTGATGGACGAGGCCTGAGCATGACGGCCCCCAAACCGGAGGGGCAGCGGGTGGCCCTGACCCGGGCGTATCAGCGCGCCGGCATCGACCCGGCAACCGTGAGGTTGTACGAAGCCCACGCGACGGGCACCGAACTGGGGGATGCCGCGGAGGCCGAAACGATCAGTGGCGTCCTCGAGGACGCGCACGCCCGTCCGGAGACCTGCGCGATTGGGTCGGCCAAGAGCCTGCTCGGGCACACACGCACCGCGGCCGGCATGGTGGCGCTGCTCAAGGTGGCGTTGTCGCTGCGCCACCGCGTGTTGCCGCCGCATCGCGGTGTCACCGCGCCCCTCGACGCGGTGGGCGGCGGCGATCGTCCGGTGTATCTGCTCGACGAACCCCGGCCGTGGCTCGCCGAGTCCGGCCTGCCGCGGCGCGCCGGCGCCAGCGCGTTCGGCTTCGGCGGCACGAACTATCACGTGGTCGTCGAGGAGTACCGGTCCGAGGTCGGCGAAGGCACACTCGGCGCCGATGACTGGCCCTCGGAAGTGTTCGTGCTGGCCGCCGACGATGCCGAGGCCCTGCGGCGCGCGCTCGACCGCCTGGATCGCGCGGCGGCGTATCTGGAATCGCTGCCGCGTCACGGTGAGGCGCCGGCCCCACTGACCTTGCGCGACCTGGCGTACGTCGCCGCCGTCGAGGCGCGACAGGGCGGACGGGTCCGTGCCGCTATTGTCAGCGCGTCGGCCCAGGACCTGCGGCGGGGCATCGCCCGGGCGAAGATGGCCGCGGCCGGCGACACGGTGTCCGACCCTGGCGTGTATGTCGGGCACGGCGACGCCGATGGCGCCATGGCGTGGCTCTTCCCCGGGCAGGGTTCGCAGTATCCCGGCATGGCGCGCGAACTGGCCGCGTACCTGCCTGAGGTGCGCGCGGCTGTGTCCGCCGCCGCCGCGCACACGGCCGGACTGGCCGCGCCGCTCGACCATCTCCTGTGGCCGCCCGCCGCCTACAGCGACGACGCGCGCCACGCGCAACGGCAGCGATTGGCGAATACCGCGGCCGCGCAGCCGGCGATCTGTGCGATGAGCTGCGGCCTGGTGGATCTGCTGCGACGGCTGCGGCTGTCGCCGTCCGCCCTGGCCGGTCACAGTTACGGCGAGTTCGTCGCGCTGCACGTGGCGGGCGCTCTCGATCGCGAATCCCTGCTCCGCCTGACCGCGGCGCGCGGGCGCGCGATGGCGTCGGTGGGACCCGACGCCGGGACGATGGCCGCTGTGGCGCGGTCACATGAAGAGGTGGCCGCCTCTCTTGCGGGCATCGCCGATGTGGTGATTGCCAATCACAACGCGCCGGATCAGGTCGTGATCTCGGGGACCGAGTCCGGTGTGCGCGCGGTGGTCGAGCGCCTGCGGTCCGAGGGCCACGGCGCGACCCGGCTGCCCGTGGCCGGCGCCTTCCACTCCCCCCTGATGCGGCCGGCGCGGGCCGCCCTTGATCAGGCGATCGGCGCGGTCACGTTCAGCGCGCCGGTCACTCCGGTGTACGCGAATCTGGATGGCCGACCCTACCCGGCTGACCCCGCAGCGCTGGCCGCCCGGCTGCGCGCGCACCTTGAAAACCCGGTGGACTTCGTCGCGCAGATCGAAGCGATGTACGCCGCCGGTGTGCGCACGTTCGTCGAAGTCGGCCCCGGCCGGGTGTTGACCGGTCTGGTGCGCCGCACGCTGGGCGATCGTCCTCATCGCGCGCTTGCCACCGACAACGGGCTGCGCGGCCTGTTGGAGGCGGTTGCCGAACTGCATGCCGCGGGATACGCGGCCGAACTCTCCGGGTTGTTCGACGGACGGCCCGTGCGCTGGATTGACCTGGATCGGCTGCCCGATCGTCCGGCTGATCCGCGCGGGTGGTGGCTCGATGGCGGACGCGTCTGGGCTGAAGGCCAACGTCATCTGCCCTCGGGCCTCGCGCCGCTGGTCGATGCCGACACGCCCGCGCCTGTACCCGTGACGGCTCCCGGATCCGGCTCGATCACCGAGGTCTATCGGCAATACGAGGAGACGATGCGTCGTTTCCTCGATCAGCAGGAACGCATGCTGGACCATGCGCTCGGACAGGCGCGAGGGGAGTCACGGCCGTCGCCGGCGCCGCCGCCGCGCGCTCCTCAGGAGGCTGCAGCCCCGGTCGCGCCGACGCCACCCGGGACCGCCGCCGTCGATCGCGACAGCCTGCTGGCGCGCCTGGTGCACATCGTCGGCGATCGCACGGGGTACGCCAACGACGCGATCGGCGTGGATCTGGATCTCGAGGCGGACCTCGGGATCGATTCCATCAAACGTGTCGAAATCATCGCTACGTTTGCGGCCGGCATGGCTGAGCCGCAGGCCCGGCTGCTGCAGGCGGAATTCGATCGGCTGACCCGGCTGCGTACGCTTTCGGCCATTGGTGCGGCCGCATCGGCGGCATTGGCGGCCGAGCGGGCGCCCGAGCCTGCCGCGCCGGCGGCGGCAGGGGAGACGTGCCCGCGTCTGGTGATGCACGTCGCCGAGGCCCCGCTGCCGGACGTGTCGACACGGCGGCTGTCGGGTCTGCACCTGGTCACGGCCGGCGAGGGAACGGTGAGCCGCGTGGTGGCGGAGGCACTGGCGCGCCATGGAGCGGACGTCGGCGAACTCACCGCGCACGATCTGGCCGACGCCGCGCGGCTCACGGCGCGCGTCGCGGCGTTGCGCGCGCAGTGGGGGCCGGTGCGCGGCGTCATCCACCTGACGCCGCTCGGCCGGCCGCCGCTGGCTCGTGCCGATGGCTGGCGCGCGGAAGTCGAGGCCACCACGCTCAGCCTGGTCGTGGTGTTGCAGGCGGCGCTTGGCGATCTCACGGGGGGCACGTCGCCGGCGGTCGTGCTGGCGGCCACGGCGATGGGCGGTTCGTGGGGACTCGACTCGTGCCGCGCGGGCGCCGAACTGGCCGGCGGCTGCCACGGGTTGTTGCGATCGCTCGCGCGGGAGTACCCGGCACTGACGACGGCCGTCGTGGATGTCGATGAGACGCGGCCCGCGTCCGAATTGGCCGCGCATCTGGTGGGTGAGTACCTGTCGGCCGGCGCGCCCGAAGTGGCGTACCGCGATCGCCGGCGCTGGATTCGCCGGCCGGTGGCCGCGCCGCTGCCGGAGGCGGCCGTGCCCGGCCGCGTGTGGAAGCCGCAGGCTGGCTGGGTGGTCCTGGCCACGGGCGGGACGCGGGGGATCACCGCGGAGGTCTGCCACGAACTCGCCGCGCCCGGCGTGCGGTTCGTGTTGATTGGCCGGCCCGCGCACCACGGCGAGCCTTCGGCCGCGGCCGAGCGGCAACGCGCGATCGAGCGGCTCCGCGCGGCGGGCGCCGAGGTGGAAGTGTTGGCCGTGGATGTCGGCGACGAGCGCGCGTTTGGCGCGGCCCTCGAAGGCATCTACCAGCGGTACGGCCGTCTCGACGCCGTGTTGCACGGGGCCGGCGCGCTCAACGACCAGCGGTTCGAACTGAAGCGGGCCGACGAGTTCGATCGGGTCTTCCGCGCCAAGGTGGGCGGGGCGTTGACGCTGGCGCAACACGTGCGCGCCGATGGGCTGCGCTGGGTGATTCTCTTCGGCTCGGTGTCCGGACGATTCGGCAACGTCGGCCAGACCGACTACGCGGCCGCCAACGAAATCCTGAACCGGCTGGCCTGGTCCATGCGCCGGCAGTGGCCGGACACCCACGTGATGGCGGTCAACTGGGGCCCGTGGCGCGGCGTCGGCATGGCCGCAGACGCGATGCTGGCACTCATGGCCGCGCGCGGCATCCACGCGATCGATCCGGCGGCGGGCCGGCGCTTCGTGGTGGAGGAGTTGCGCGCGGGCGCCGCCGCCGATGTCGAGATCATTGCGGGCGCCGGCCCCTGGAGCCACCCCGACGAGCCGGTGCCGCCGACGCCGATCCGCGAGGACGCGGCGGTCAGGAGCTGACGCGCGCCGCGCGGCGGTCGACGGTGTCCAGAATGATCGAGACGGCCGATCCGATGCCGTCCTCCGCGCGGATCGCCGCGCTCACCTCGGCCGCCCGTTCGCGCATGCGTGTATCGGTGGCCAGCGCGCGCAGGGCGGGGACGAGCCGTTCGACGGTCATCGACTCGGCCGGGATCGGCGCCGGGCCCAGACCCAGCTGATGCACCTGACCCGCCCACAACATCTGGTCGTAGCCGAAGGGCGCGCCCATCTGCGGCAGCCCTGACTGCAGGGCCATGCCGGTCGTGCCGGCGCCGCCGTGGTGCACCATCGCGCGCAGGCGGGGGAACAGCCACGCGTGTGGCACCGCGGCAATCGGAAACACGTGCGGGGGACACGTCACGCCTCGCAACCCCCCCAGTCCGGTCAGCAGCACCGCGCGTTGACCGGCCTGCGTCACGCTGTCGATGACCACCTGTGTCGCGCCCGCGGGATTCCGGCCGACGAGGCTGCTGAAGCCCACGCCGATCGGCGGCGGTCCTGCGTCGAGAAACGCCTGCAGGTCGTCCGGCGGATGGTACGGCTCGGGGTCGCGCAGGAACCAGAAGCCGGTGACGTGCACCCACGGCTTCCAGTCGCGCGGCCGCGGCAGCACGACGGGGCTGTAGCCGAGCAGGTGGGGGAGGCGCCGCATGCGGGCCCAGTCCTCGCGCCAGCCGATCGCGGGCAGGCCCAGCGTCTGGGTGCGCCACCGGTTCATCGTGGTCTCACCCACACGCGCGGCGTCTTCGTTCACGCGCCAGGAGCGGCGGTTGGCCAGCCACCCCGGCCGCTCGGGCGGCGCGCCGAGGTACGGATTGGCGAACGCGCCGGTGGGCTGGTGCGGCACCGGACAGATGCCGCAGACGAAGACGGGCACGCCCAGCCGTTCGGCGATGGGGGCGCCGGCGTTCATCCACGCCAGCACGACGTCGGCGTCGCGGCTGGCCTCCCAGAAGTCGTTGAGGATGCGTGTGAAGCCGACGGCGAGATAGTTGTCGAAGAACCGCTGGAACTCGGCATCCGACTGCATGCGTTCGCGCAGCGCGTTGCCGGCGGGGCCGCGAAAGAAACTCGACGAGTGGCCGGAGACCGGCGCGTAGTCCAGCCCGTGCCGTTCGACCGTGGCGGCGAAGTCACGCTGCGCCGCCACCCGCACCTGCACGCCGGCGGCGCGCAGGCCGGTGCCGAGCGCGATGAGGGGTTCGACGTCGCCCCTGGTGCCCAGGGCGAAGATCGTGCACCGCATCCGGTCAGGCGACGTCGGGAATGCCCACCGAACGGCAGAGGAACCCGCGCAGTTCGCCGAGCGAGATGTCCTGCACGTATTCACCGTCGCGCACGGCGATCTCCTGGAAGTTGAGCGGCGTGGCCAGCCGGTCTTCCAGCATGATCATCATGTGAATGGCGTCGACCGACGAGATGCCCAGGTCGGCGCTGATTCGTGTATCGGTGGTCATGGCGGCCGGCTCTTCGCCGCGCTCGGCCAGCATCTGCGTGATGACGTCGTGGATGTCGGCCCACACTGTCGCGCTCGTGAACGTGCCCATGTGCGTCATCATCTCATGACCGCGTGACGCGGCCGAGCAGCCAGCGCAGGCGTTCGCCGCGTTGCGCCGGAAGATCCTGCCAGTGCGCGAGCTCGGCGGGCGCCAGCGCGAGGTGCGCGAGCGCGCGTTCCCAGATGCCCCAGCTCGCGGTGAACACTTCGGGGTCGACCTCGCCGAGGCCGCTCGCGCCGGTCACCGGCTCGCCGCCGAAGATCGCGCGCGCCAGCGGCTCGGGAAACGGGATCAGCCGCTGCAGGAAACCTTCGATGGCCGCCACCGGCCGGCCGTCCGGGGTCTCGAAGACACACGTGGCGTCCGTGATGGCGCCGCGCCGCGCCACCGTACAGCGGCAGCGCAGGAGGGTCCCGGCCGGCGGGGGAGTACCCGCCAGCACGACCCGGCGCGCGGCAAACGGAAAGATGCCGAACGTGGGCGCCCGGCCTTCGAACTCGAGCAGCCAGAACGCGACAAGCTGGCCCGCGCAGTCGAGCATCGCGGGATCGAGACCGAGCGAGGCCTGCGGCAGTCCGGGGATCGTGGTGATCGTGATGTCGGCGTCGATGCCGCGGGGGCCGACCGTGCGGATCTGCGTCAGGCCCTGGAACCCCGGTCCGTGGAACGCATACCGCTCGTAGAACGACGCGGCCGTCCACTGCTCCGGCGCCCGCGCCTCCGGATCGGCGGGCACGACCGGCAGCTCCGTCTCCGGTCCGCTGATGGGGACGGTCGCCTCGAACGCCGGCCCCGGGGCGTGGGCCTCCGATTCGCGGAGGCCGACCGTCACGCTGCCGGCCGCGTTGACGGCGGCGGTCACTTCCAGATCAAGAACGCCGAGGTCCAGCGCCAACCAGCGGCTCGCCCGCGCATCGCGAAGTTCCGTGGGACGACGGCCGGTGGAGGCGCGCGCGGCCTCAGCCACGATCGCCAGGCTCAGCGTGAACGGCAACACCGGCAGGGGGAATCCGCCGTCCGGGTGCGCGGCGCGGCGGCGGCCCAGCGCATGGTCGTCGACGAACGGGTCGGTCGCGCGTGAGAACCGCCGGCGGGTGGTCCGCGTGCCGGCCGCGTCGTCCACCACCGTGCCCACCAGCAGCAGGGGCTGCGACACGGCGACCACCGCCGCTGCGGCGCGCGCGAGACGCGCGCGCGCGTCGGCGATGAGGCGGCGATGGAGGGCCACCGCCTCGTGGTTCGGCGCAACTTCATCGAGCAGGGCCGGGAGCCGGGCCGGCTCGATCGGCAGGCCCGCCAGGAACAGTTCGCCGAGCATGTGGCACAGCTGGGCCACTTCACCGCGCGCGCCCGGCGAGGTGCTGACCGCCAGGTGCGGCCGGCCGCGGAGCACGTCCTCGACAAAGGCCGTCAACGTGCTGCCGGGGCCGACTTCGATGAAGGTGCGCACACCCTCGGCGTACACGCGTTCAATCGTGTCGCGGAACCGGATGAGGTCCGTCCACTGGGCGGCCATCGCCGCGCGGCATGCGTCAGCGTCGTCGGGCAGCGGCGCGGCGGTGTGACAGGAATACACGGGGACACGGCCCGGGCCGAGCGGCAGTTCCCGGTAATAACCGGCCAGCGTACGGGCCCAGTCGCCGAACAGCGGCGTGTGAAAGGCTCGCGCGAACGGCAGTCTGACGGCGACGCCGCCCGAGGCGACGATGGCGCCGGCCAGCTTGTCGAGCGCGGCGATGCGGCCGCCGGCCACCAGCTGGTGCGGACAGTTGTCCATCGCGAACCAGACCGGTGTGGGCTGCGCCCGCAGGAGGCGTTCGAGTGTCTCGCGCGGCAGGGCGCTGGCGGCCAGCAGGCCTTCCGGCTCAGGCGGCGGCGGCAGACGGGCGCCGGCCGCGCCGAGACGCACGAAGCTCTCGCACAACGCGGCCCGGTCGAGGGCGACACGCCCGGCGGCCATGATCGCGGGGTGTTCGCCGTTGCTGTGACCGATGTAGACGTCGCCGGTGATGCCGAGGGCGCGCAGGACATCGTGGAGCGCGAGGTCGGCCACGGTGCCGAGCTGCGCGCCGCGCTCCATGTCGTGCAGCGCCGCGCTGCGGGCCGCGCGCTCGCGATCGTCGCCGGGGTCGTCGAGCAGGAGGGTGCTGGGCGGGTGCCCGGCCGCGCGTGCCGCATCGTCAAGCGCCTCGAACCACCCGCGCACCAGCGCGAGGCGGCCGCGCAGTTCGCGCAACATGCCGACGTGTTGGGAGCCCTGGCCGGGGAACAGGAAGGCGACGCGGCCCGGCGCGTGATCGCGCGAGAACGAAATGCCCTGGGCGCGCGCCAGCCACCGGGGACGCGTGAGGGCCGGCAGGCGCGCCAGCGCGAGCGCGATGCTGGCGGGCATCTCGCCGGCCGGCGCCACGATCGCCAGGCGCTCGCGGCCGTGGGATGGGCCCGCGGTGTTCAGGGCGGCGCGCAACTGATCCGGCGCCATCGCGTGATACCGCCCGAGCGCGTCGAGCAGCGCCGTCCGGTGGTCGGCCGCCAGCAGCAGCAGCTGTGGATCGTCGGCGGCCATCAACCGGTGGGCGAGCCGACGGGGACCCGCGAGACGAAGTACTCCAGCACCTGCGCGTGCAGGCCGGGTTTCGCGCTGTTCCAGCGCCAGCAGCCCTGCTCGTCGACAGCCACGTCGGTGGCGGGATCAAACCCGGCGTCGCGCAGAATGCGCTGCCGCTCCACGTAACGGCGCGCGGCCAGGGGACCGTGGTACAGGTGGCACACGCGGCCGGGAATCCAGCCGACCTGGCCACCCGTGTCGCGCGCCACGGCTTCGCCCCACGCGCCGATCGCACGGCGTTCGGCGGGGGTGATCGACCGCAGATACAGGTGCCGCCCGCGGAGGAAATCCATGTCGGCGGCGAAGGCATGCGCCGCGATCAGATCGCCGCCGCCGAGGATCGCGCGGTCGTACAGTCCGTGGCGGTCGAGGAAGTCGCGGCGCGCCGCCCACGCGAAGCCGGTGTGCCAGTACCGATCGTTGAGGGCCAGCGCGCGGCGCCGATCGTCGGCCCGGTCAACCGCGGCGGCAAAACCCGGCATCTCGCGTCCCTCCAGGTCGACCAGGTCGCCGTCCGGCAGGCGGTCGGGCGCTTCCGTCGCGCCTTCCGGCAGCCAGCAGGCCGTCGCAAACGGCTGCGCCACGACGGTGTCGGCGAGGCGCGCGCGTGTGGCGGCGACCCACGCGTCGTTTTCGAAGAGGATGTCCGCGTCGAGCCAGGCCACGTAGCGGCAGGCGGCGGGCAGATGCTTCAACCCGAGGTTGATCAGACGTTCCTTGTGCCACAACACCGTTGTCGTGCGCAGCCGGACGATGTGATCGGCCGCGGCGTCGGGCACGCGAAAGGGCGCGTCACCAAAGGCCAGCTCGACGACGAGCAGCGACAGCCCCTGCCGCCGGACACCGTCGCTGAACCGCTGGAGGTTGGCGAGAACGTGCGGCGTGTCGGCAGGTACGAAGACCGCGGTGATCCCCCAGAAGTCGGTGCCCGACATCTGGGTATACTAAGGCCCGGATCTCGGCCACCGCAAACCTCCCGTAATGTCGTCCCCTCGTTTGCGCCAGCAATGGTCGATCAGCGTCTACACCGGTTCCTCGTTGTCGACCCTCGCGCCTGAGCGCGCGGGCGGCCGTCCGGCGCTGACCGCCCGTGATGTCAGCGACCTGCCCGGCCGCGCGGTGGCTGATCCGTTCCTGTTGCGTCACGACGGCGCCTGGTGGCTGTTCTTCGAGGTCTGGAACGCGGAGACCGAACGCGGGGAGATCGCGTGCGCGACCAGCCTCGATGCCGGTGTCTCGTGGGTGTATCAGTCGTCAGTGTTGCGCGAGCCGTTCCACCTGTCCTATCCGCACGTCTTTGCGTGGGAGGGCGCGATCTACATGGTGCCCGAGAGCCGGCAGGATCGCGCGGTGCACCTGTACGTCGCGGATCGGTTCCCGCGGGGATGGCGGCGCGTGTCCACCTTGCTGCGCGGCGCGTACGCCGACGCCACGCTGCTGCGATTCGAGGATCGCTGGTGGATGTTCGCGCAGCGGGGGCTCGACGAACTGTGTCTGTTCTCGAGCGATCGGCTGGAGACGGGCTGGACGCCGCACCCGGCCAGCCCGTTGTGGCCCGGCAATCGCAGCCGCACGCGGCCCGGCGGGCGGATGCTCATCGAGGATGGCCGGCTCATTCGCGTGGCGCAGGACGCCTGGCCCTGGTACGGGCACAGCCTGCGCGCCTTCCACGTGCGGCAGTTGTCGCCCGCGGGGTACGACGAAGAGGAAGTGCCCGGCAGCCCGATCCTGCGCGCGAGCCGCGCCGGCTGGAACGCCGTCGGCATGCATCATCTCGATGCCGTGCGTCGCGACGATGGCCGATGGCTGGCCGTGGTGGATGGCGCGGTCCTCGCTCAGTTCTGAACCCGATGTCTCCCGCCCAGCCCCGTGTCTGTCTGAGCACGACCAGTTATCCGCCCGAGGGCGGTGGCGTGGCCGTGGCCTCCGCGCGGCTGGCCCGGTATCTGCGCGACGGCGGCTACGCCGTGCACGTGGTCACACCGGTCGAGCGCGCCGGCGCCACCGGGTACGGCGACGTCGTTGATGACGATGGGGTGTGCGTGCATCGGTTCTTTCACGAACAGCCGTGGGGCCAGCGCGGGTTGTTCGCGCTGCGCCAGTACATCGCGCGCCTCGACGAGGACGCGCGGTTCGCCATGTTTCACGGTTTTTTCCTGCCCGCGGCGTATCCCTGCCTCGGCGTCGCCCGGCGCGGCGCGGCGCGACCGGTCATCGCGAGCATCCGGGGGTCGGATGTGATGACGCTGCTCGATCAACCGTCGACCCGCGCGCTGCTCCTGCCGGTCCTGCGCGGCGCGACGTGGATCACCTCGGTCAACGACGAATGTCTCACGCGTGTGGCCGCCGATGTGCCGCTCACCGGCCGGCACTCGGTGATTCGCAGCGGCATCATCCGGCGGTCCGATGATGCGCCCTGGTCGCTGACGGAGGTCAATCGCGGTGTGGTCGGTACCGTCGGCCAGTTCCGCACCGTGAAGGACATCCCGCTGCTGGTCCGCGCCTACGGCGCGCTGGCGCGGGATCGGCGTCGCGGTCTGCTGCTGGCCGGGGCATTCGCTGACGACGACGAAGCGTCATGGTCCGCCGAACTGGCCGCCGAACTGGGGCTGACCCGTGAGATGACGGTCACCGGCTGGTTTCCCAACGCGGAGGTGGGAACGCAGTTGCGCCGGATGCATGTGTACGTGCAGTCGTCGGCGCGTGAAGGGTTGCCCAACGCGGTACTGGAAGCCGCGGCGCTGGGCGTGCCCGTCGTGGCCACCGCGATCGGCGGCATGAAGGAAGTGTTCGTGCACGGCGAGTCGGCGCTGCTGGTGCCGCACGGCGACCCCGGCGCGATGGCCCGCGCCATCAATCGGGTGCTGACCGACGACGCGCTGGCGCAGCGGCTGTCGGACGGCGCGCGGGTGATGGCCGCGGCGTTGAGTCCGGAGCGCGAACGGGACGACTGGCTGGCCCTCTATCGCGGCCTCCTCGCCGAGGAGCCCGGTGTATCCTTGGGCGTTTGATGGATCAGAACGGCCGGATCTACCTGCTGACGTTCGCGGGACGGACTCGTGAACAACTCGTGAGTGATTTGCGGCAGGCCGCCGGTGTGCCGCTGAGCGATCTGGCCGGCCGCACGGTGCACATGCGGCCGGCGCCCCATCGGGTCGCGCTGGTGGCCACCACGCCCGACGAGTTCGAGGCGGGGCGCCGTCGAATCCTCGCGCACCTCGAGAGCGAACACGCGGCGCGCCCCCTCGCGGTCGGCGGCTCGGCGTTTTCCGGCGTGGCCGCGTCGCGCAGCCGGACCGCCTGCGTCTTTCCCGGGCTGGGTATCAAACACACGACGCTCGCGCGCGATCTGGATCGCGCGTTTCCCGTCGTCGACGCGTGGATGGACACGCTGGCGCACGTGCCGAAGCCGAGCCGGCCGTCGACGTCCGGTCCGGCGGGCGCGCGCGCGGATGCCGACCGCATGTATCGCGCGCTGGGCGACGTGCTCGTCGGCGACCTGGCGATGTGGGTGCTGCTGCGCGACCTGGGCTTCGAGTGTGACGCGCTGGTGGGCCACAGCTTCGGGGAAAACGCCGCGTTGCTGGCCTCGGGCGCCGTTGAGGACTTCGTCGCCCTGATGCGCGTGGTGAGCGACATCCTGGCCTCGGCGGGAATCGATGAGGCGGTGACCGCCGGATCGATCGGCATGTTGGCGCTGTCGGCCGCGTCGCGGCCCATGCTCGACGCCCGCCTCGGCGGAGACGCGCCGCGCGCGTATCTCGCCCTCGACAATTGTCCCCAGCAACTGGTGGTCTGGGCCGACGGACACGAGCTGGCGGCGATCGAACGAGAGGCGCGGGCGCGCCGGGAAGTGGTGTTCCGGTTGCCGGCGCTCGATCGGCCCGTGCACACGCCGCTGTTTCCCGCCTCGCTGGCCTCGCTGCGCGAGCGGTACGCGCGGCTCGCCATCGGCACCCCGCGTGTGCCGGTCTGGAGCGCGGTCACGGCTCAGCGGCTGCCCGAGCACCCCGATCAGGTGCGCGACGTCCTGGCGCGCCAGTGGGTGTCGACGGTGCGGTTCCGCGATGTCATCGAACGGCTCGCCGCCGACGGGATCACGACGTTTGTCGAAGTGGGACCCGGCGACCACCTCTCGGGCTTCAACCGCGACACCCTGCGTGGCACAGGCGCGGTGACGATTGCCACCAACGTCGAACGCAAAGATACGCTGCGCCAGCTGCACACCGCAGTCGCGCAGTTGTTCGTCAACGGGCACGACCTGGACCTGCGGCGCCTGGCCGCCGCACGGATGCCGGAACCCGGCGAGACACCTGAGGTCCGCGTGCCGCCGCCGGCCGTACCGGCGCCGGCACTGTCGTCGTTGGTGGCGGCCGAGGTGGCGGCGGTGCTCGGACAGTCGTCGCCCGAGGATCTGGACACCGAGGCCGGGTTCTTCGATTTGGGCCTCGGCTCGATTGGCTGCCTCGAACTGGTGGAACGGCTCTCGCAAGTGTTGGCGATCGAGTTGCCGCAGACGTTGCCGTTCGACCATCCCTCCATCGCCGCACTGGCCGCGGCGGTCGAGCGTGTTCGCGGCGGGGGAGTCGCCGCGGTGTCCGCGCCGGCGGCGCAGACGCGTCGCGGCCGCGGGCCGTCCCTCGAGCGCGAACCGATCGCGATTGTGGGCATGGGCTGTCGATTTCCGGGTGGTGCGGTCTCGCCGGCCGCGTTCTGGCAGGTGCTCGCCGAAGGCCGCGACGCGGTCGGCTCCGTCCCGGCCGATCGCTGGCAGCCGGCGTGGTTTGAGGGCAGTGACGATCCCCTCGTGCGAAGCCGCGCGTCCTTCGGCGCCTTCCTCGACGACATCCGCGGTTTCGACGCCGCGTTTTTCGGCATCTCACCGCGCGAGGCCCTGACGCTTGATCCGCAGCAGCGCCTCCTGCTCGAGGTGGCCTGGGAAGCGCTCGAACATGCGGCAATTGACCCCCGCGCGCTCGCCGGGTCGCGCACCGGAGTCTTCGTCGGGATCAGCAACGCCGATTACGCGGCCCGCCTGTCGCTGCGGGAGCGGCTGGCGATCGGCGGCCACCTCGGCACCGGCAACATGGCCAGCACGGCCGCCGGCCGGGTGTCGTTTGCGCTCGGGCTGAACGGGCCGTGCCTGGCGGTGGACACCGCCTGTTCCTCGTCACTGGCCGCCGTGCATCTGGCGGTGCAGAGTCTGCGGCTCGGCGAAAGTGACGCGGCCCTGGCCGGCGGCGTCAACCTGTTGATCAATCCGGAGACGACGATCCTGCTCAGCCACGCGCGGGCGCTGTCGCCCTCGGGGCGCTGCCGGACGTTCGACGCGGCGGCCGATGGCTACGTCCGCGGCGAAGGCTGCGGCATCGTCGTGCTCAAGCGGCTGGCCGACGCGCTCGCCGCCGGCGACACCGTACTCGCCGTGATCCACGGATCGGCGATGAACCACGATGGGCGCACCAGCGGGCTCACTGTGCCGAGTGGTCCGGCCCAGCAGCGTGTGGTGCGCCAGGCGCTTGACGATGCCGGATGTGAGCCGTCGCAGGTGGGCTACGTGGAAGCGCACGGGACGGGGACGTCGCTGGGTGATCCGATCGAGATCAACGCGCTGCGACGCGTGTTCGGCGAGCCGCGGCCGGGCCGCGGTCCGCTGCACCTGGGATCGGTCAAGGCGAGCATCGGTCACCTCGAGGCGGCCGCCGGCGTGGCCAGCCTGATCAAGGTGGTGTTGCAGCACGAGCACCGCGCGCTGACCCCCACGCTGCATTTCTCGACGCCGAATCCGCGCGCCGACTGGCGGGGGTTCGACGCCCGCGTGGTGACCGAACACAGTGACTGGGTGACGTCCGGCGACGTGGTGTCGGGCGTCAGCAGCTTCGGGATCAGCGGCACCAACGTCCATGTCGTCATGGGCCGCGCGCCCGTCCGGGTTCCCGAGCCTTCGTCCGGCGCCGGTCCGTGGGTCCTGCCGGTGTCCGCACGGTCTGAGAGCGCGCTGCGCGTGCGCGCGCAGCAGCTGGCCGATCATCTGGCCGGCCGCGCCGACAGCGATCTGCCGGGTGTGGCGCGAACGTTGGCGATCGGCCGGGCGCATTTCGACCATCGCCGGGCGGTGGTGGCGTCGAGCCGTGACGAGGCGGTGGCCGGACTTCGCGCGCTGGCGCGCGGCGATCACGGTGCTGCCACGCATCCCCTTGCTGCCGCGTACGAACGCGGGACACACGTCGACTGGCCCGTCGAGTACCGCTCCGGACCGCGCGCGGCGCTGCCGACCTATCCCTTCGAGCGTGACGACTACTGGATCGAGGGCGCCGAGGCGCGGGTCACGCCCGCCGCGGCGACTGCGGCGCCGGCCCGGCCGGCGGCTCCGTCGTCGCAGGCGGCCCGCTTGCGGAACACGCCGCCGGATGAGCGAGCGTCGGCCGCGGCCGATTACGTCCAGCAGGTCGTGGGCGGCATTCTCGGTGTGCCCGAGGATCGTCGTCTGAACGTGACGCAGCGGCTGTGTGATGCGGGCCTGGATTCGCTGATGGCCTTGCAGGTGGCGGCCGCCCTGAAGCAGGACCTCGACATCCAGGTGACCGCCTCCGAAATCGTCGATCAAGCCTCGGTCGAATGGTTGGCGCGGACGGTGGTCACGTCGCTGGAGCAGCACGGAGAGGCCGGGCCCGCCGCGCGGCCGGCGGCGTCCGAGCGGGCGCCCTTGTCGTACGGCCAGCGCGCGCTCTGGTTCCTCTGGCGGCTGGCGCCCGAGAGCGCCGCCTACAACCAGTCCCTGCCGCTGCGGATCGACGCCGGCCAGCCCGCCGCGGTGTGGCGGGAGGCGGCGTCGCGGGTGGTGGCCCGCCACCCGATGCTGCGGACGCGTTTTGTTGAACACCTCGGCGAGTTGAGCCAGCAGGTGAGCGCGCAGACGGTCGTCGTGTGGGAGGAGACCGACGTCCGGGACTGGTCCGCCGACCGCCTCGCCGACGCGATGCAGCGCGCGCACTCCCGTCCGTTCGATCTCCAGGCGGATCCGCCCATCCGCTTTCACTGGTTCGCCGGCGCCGATGCCGTCACGTTGCTGGTGACCATGCACCACATCGCGTGTGATGCGTGGTCGCTGGAGTTGCTGCGACGCGATCTTGCGGCTCAGGCACAGGCGGTGGCCGACGGCCAGACGCCGGAGGCCGCGCCCGGAGGCTGGACGTACCACGATTTCACGCGCTGGCAGCGCGAGCGGATCGAGGGCGAGGCCGGCGCCGCCTCGTGGGCGTTCTGGCGCGAGGCTCTCGCCGAGCCGCGCGCCCGTCTCGACCTGCCGACCGATCGCCCGAGGCCGGCGGTGCAGACCTATCACGGGCAGTCGGTCACGCTTGACGTGCCGGCGCCCCTGGCGACGGCGCTGCAGCGCCTGGCGAAGGACCGGGGCGTCACGCCGTTCGTCCTGCTGCTGACAACGTTCCTCGTGTTGCTCCACCGGTGGACGCGCGAACGCGATCTGGTGATTGGCACGCCGACCTCGGGCCGGGCGTTGCCCGAGGTGGCCGGCATCATCGGGTACTTCGTCGAGCCGGTGGTGATTCGCGCGCACGTCGAGGACGGAGTGACCTTCAGCGCGTTCCTCGCCGAGGTCAACCGGCGCAGCCGCGCGGCGCTGAGCCACGCCGATCTGCCGTTCCCGCTGCTCGTGGAGCGCCTGCGCGTGGCGCGGGATCCGAGCCGGAATCCCATCTTCGACATCACGTTCAACTTCCTCAGCCGCCGATCGGCCGCCGCGCGCGGCGACGGCCTGCGTCTGCCGGAGACGATCGAACTGCCGCAGGCCGACGGCAAGTTCGACCTGACGCTCACGGTGATCGAAGACGACGATCGGCTGCAGGCGGCGCTGGGTTTCAACACCGACCTCTTCGACCGCGAGACGATCGCGCGTCTCGGAGACGCGTGGGTGCAGGTGCTCGACGCGGTGGGCCGCGACGTCGATCAGCCGATTGCGGCATTACCGCTGATGGCCGCCGAGGATGCGCGGCCGGTGTTGCAGGGACGGCCGTCCGGGACGGCCGCGCTGCGTCCCGTGCCCATGGATATCGAGGCGGCGGCGCGGCAGTCCCCCGGCGCGACGGCCGTGGTGGCCGAGGACGGCCGGCTGACCTACGGCGCACTGCTGGCGGCCGCCGATGAACTGGCGGCCGACCTTCGCGCGCGCGGTGTCGGCGCGGACGTGCCCGTGGGATTGTGCGCGCCGCGCACCACCCGCTTCATCGTCGGGATGCTGGGCATTCTCAGGGCAGGCGGTGCGTTCGTCCCGATCGATCCGGACGTGCCGGCGCCGGCGCGTGAGGCGATGTGGCGCCAGGCCGGCGCCGCGGTCGTCGTGACTGAGGCGAGCGCAGCGCTCCAGGTGAGCGGCGTGGCCGGGAAGGCGGCGCCCGCCACGCCGATCGGTCTCGACCATCTCGCCTACGTGATCTTCACGTCGGGTTCCACAGGCGCCCCCAAGGGCGTGGCCGTGCAGCATCGCGCGCTGGCCAACTATGTGGCCAGCATCAGCGCGACTCTCGCGCTCGAGCCGGGCCGGCAGCACGCGATGGTCTCCACCGTCGGCGCCGATCTCGGCCACACGGTGCTCATTCCCTCGCTCGTGACGGGCGGGACGCTACATCTGCTGTCGTCGCGGGACGCGACCGAGCCCGCGCGCTTCGCGTCGTACCTGCGCGCGCACGACATCGACTACCTGAAGATCGTGCCGTCGCACCTGGCCGCGCTGATCGATGCCGGCGCGCCGGCGCTGCCGCGCCGGGCGTTGATCCTGGGCGGCGAGTCCTCGGGCACGGCGTGGGCCACCACGCTGGCGCGTACCTCGTCCTGTCGCGTCTTTAATCACTACGGGCCCACCGAAACGACGGTGGGCGTGCTCACGCTGGCGCTTGATCCCGGGCATCAGTGGCCGTCGGCCACCCTCCCGCTCGACCGCGCCGTGGACAACGCCGCGATCTGGCTGCTCGACGACGCCAGGAGGCCGGTGCCGGCCGGCATGCCCGGGGAAGTGTACGTCTCGGGGGTGCCCCTGGCGCGGGGCTACATCAACGACGTGGCCCTGACCGGCGAGCGGTTTGTACGTCTGCCTGACGGGACGCGCGCGTACCGGACCGGTGATGTCGCCCGGTTCACGCCGGCGGGTGGACTGCTGTTGCTGGGCCGTGAAGACCGGCAGGTCAAGGTGCGCGGGTACCGCATCGAACTGGCGCACGTCGAGCAGGTGCTGTTGGCGCATCCGGACGTGCGTCAGGCCGTCGTGTTGCCGGATCGGGATGGCCCCGGCGCAACGGCGCTGTACGCCTGGGTGGTGCCCGAGCCGGACGCGACGACGGACGTCGTGGCGTCGCTGCAGGCCTGGGTGCTGGAGCGGTTGCCGGCCTACATGCGTCCGTCGACGATCACCGGTGTGTCCGCGCTGCCGCTCACGCCCAACGGCAAGCTGGACGTGCGGGCCCTGCGACAGCGGCTGCCCGAACCGCGCGTGAGTTCGGTGGTGACCACCGCGCGGGATCTCGTCGAGCTTCGCCTCCGCCGCATCTGGATGGACGTGCTCGATGTGCCGCACGTCGCCCCGGCGGATGATTTCTTCGACCTGGGCGGACACTCCCTGCGGGCCGTCCGCCTGGCCGGGCGCATCCACGAGGAATTTGGCGTGGACCTGCCGCTGACCGCGTTGTTCACGCACCGGACGCTCGAGCGTCTGGCGTCGCTGCTGCGGGCGTCGGCCCCGGCCGGCGACACGCAACCGATCGTGCCGCTGCAGGCTGGTGAGCCCGGCACCCCGCCGCTGGTGCTCTTTCCCGGGGCCGGCGGCAGTCTGCTGTACTTCCAGGACCTCATGACCGCGCTTGGCCCGGCCGTGCCGGTGTGGGGCGCGCAGGCCGTGGGCCTGTCGGGGCCGGCCGCCGCGCCTGACGACATCGCCACGCTGGCCGCGATCTATGAGGACGCGCTGGCGCAGTGGGATCGCGACAACGGTCCGCTCGTCCTCGCCGGACATTCGTTCGGCGCGCTCGTGGCGTTTGAGGTGGCCGCGCGGCTGCGGGCGCGCGGCCGGGACGTCGCCGCCCTGATCGTGCTTGACAACGCGGCTCCGGGTGTGGACGCCGAGGATCCTGCGTCGCTCACGTCCCGCGACTGGGTGCGTCACATTGCCACGCGCGTCGAGCGCCTCTACGGCATCGACCTTGGCCTGACGACGCCCGGCGACGAGGGGGCAGGACCGGCCGACGCCGGCTGGCTGGTCGATCGGTTGTTGCGCGCCGGCGCGTTGCCGGGTGATACCCGCCGCGACACGTTCCTGCGCTACGTCGACGTGTATCGCGCAAACGTCATGGCCGCCGCGACGTACAGGCCGGCACACGGCCCCCTGGACATCCCGGTGGTGGTCCTCACGGCGGCCGATCGTGACGTCGCGCTCGGGCCGGCCGTCGCTTCGGGAGACGCCAGCCTCGGATGGGCCCGTTGGACCACCGCCGCGGTGACCGCGGATGTGGTGCCTGGCACACACATCACGATGTTGCAGCCGCCGGCGGTGCAGGCCGTGGCGGCCCACATGCGCGCGACGCTCGACCGGTCGTGCCTGGTGAGCGGATAGATGAAGGCGGCGTACCTGGCGTGTGGCGGATGGGTGGCGTCGGCCGTCGGGCTGGCGGCCTCACTGGGCATCGCCGATCTGCTGGCCGAGGGGCCGCGGTCGGCCGACGATCTCGCGCGCGCGACGGGGATGCAGGCGGCGCCGCTGGCCGGTGTGATGCGGGTCCTGACGGCGGTCGGCCTGTTCGCCGAAACACCCGACGGCGCATTTGCCAACACGCCCGAGTCCGAGACGCTGCGCGCGGATCATCCGCGGTCCGTGCGCGCCTGGTGCATGCTGGCGGCCGGCGATTACCAGCGCCTGTTCCACGCGATGCGCCACACCGTGGCGACCGGAGAACCCGCGGCCCGTCCGGTGCTGGGCGAGTCGTTGTACGACTACCTGGCGCACACGCCCGAGGCGGCCGACGTCTACGACCGCGCCATGGAGGACCTGGCCCGCCCGCTCGGCGGCGTGCTCGCGGCGCACCGCGACTTTTCCCGCGTCTCGACCGTGGTGGACGTGGGCGGCGGCCGCGGGACGGTCGTGCGCGGGCTGCTGCGCGCCGTGCCGCACCTGCGCGGTCAGTGTGTCGATCGGCCGGCGGTCTGCGCGCGCGCGCAACGCGATCTCGATGCCGATTTGCGCGGCCGTCTGACGTACTGCCCCGGCGACTTCTTCGAGGCCGTACCCGCGGGGGCGGACCTCTACCTGCTCAAGAACGTGCTGCACAACTGGGGCGATGAACGCGCCGTGGCCATCCTCCGCTCGATTGCCACCGCGCTTGCGGGCGTCGCGGACGGGCGGCTGCTGATCATCGAGCCGGTCATCGGAGGCGGCATGTCCGGTCTGTATCGCGCGCTCGACGATCTGCTGCAACTCGTGATTTGTGAACCCGGGGCCACGCCGAGAAGCGCCGACGCGCTGTCGGCGCTGGCCACGCAGGCTGGCTTCCTCGTGACCGGCGTGGAGGCGTTGCCGTCGGGGCACACCGTCATCGAGGCGGCGTTGGCCGCCGGGGCTCACGCCACCGGCGCACCGGCGTAATCGGGCATCGGGGCCTCGCGCATCACGATGCCCATGTCGTCCAGATTGGCCAGCAGCTGCTGGCATTGATCGGCGGCCGCGGCGCCTTCGCCGAGATCCTTGACCGCGAAGGCCAGGCGCTCCACGAGTTTTTCGACCCGTTCGTTCCGCGCGAGGTCGAACTCCGGCACCAGCGGCCGGCTGTAGGCGTTCTGCCACAGGTGCAGCACGGCGTGTTCGCTCTGCCAGCGCACCTCGCGCATCGTCCGTTCGCGCAGCGCGCCCGCCGTCTCGGAGTCCATGCCCACATGTTTCCAGGTGACCGGGCTGCTGTACTCGAGCTGGAAACGGGGCAGGTCCTCGAGCACGGGCATCGTTTCGTCGGTGAGCGTGAAGACGCTCATGATGTATTTGCCGCGGAAGCGTTCGATGAGATAGCGGTGCGTGTCTTCGTAGGCGGGCAGTGATTCGCCCGGGTAGCCGACGATGAACGAGGCCTTGAGGTCGACCTGCGACCCGGCGAGCAGATCGCCCGCGCGGACGTTTTCGGCCGCCGTGACCTTCTTGTCCATCGCCTTCAGCACGCCGTCGTTCATCGACTCGAAGCCGATGCGCAGCCCCTGGCAGTGCGCGGCCTCGAGTCCCTCGACCAGCGCCGGCGTGTCGATGCAGTTGGCCCGGCTGTAGGCTTCCCAGGCGATGCCGAGATCGGGCAGCATCGCGAGCAGTTCGCGGAAGCGCGTGCGCGGCACCGTGAAGGTGGAATCCATGGCGCGCACCAGCGTCGCGCCGTTGGCGTCGGCGTAGTGGCGCCAGTCGCGGCAGATGTGCGCCGCCGACTTGTGCCGCCACTTGGGCGAGGCCGCGGGAAACGAACAGAACTTGCACGAGAACGGGCAGCCGCGCATCGATTCGTACGGCACGATGTCCTGCGGGCCCTGGAAGATCGGCGCGGGGTGCGCATCGAAGTCGATGTACTCGATCGGCGTCGCCACCGGCCGCCCCTGCCCATCACGGGCCGCCAGGTTCGGAATGTCGTCGACACTGAGGCCCCGCTCGAGGGCGGCCAGCAGCCGGGGCAACACCAGTTCGGCGTCACCGCGGACGACGTAGTCGACCTCCGGGTGCGCGGCCAGGATCGAGGCGTACTTGAGGTTGCTGTACTGGCCCCCCAGCACCAGCGTCGCCTCGGGAAACCGCGCCGCGATCCACTGAATCGTCCGGCCCAGCGTGTACGCGTCGCAGATGAACGTCGTCGACAGGCCGACGACATCGAAGTCCGAGCCGCGCGGCGACTTGCCGAGCCACAGATCGTCGAGGTCGAAGACTTCCAGTTCGACGTCGGTGGTCTCGAGGATCGCGCGGACGGTCTGCAGCGACAGGTGCGGCACGCTGCCGCGGTAGGGCCGCAGCAGCGGCCGCCACTCGGGCGTGTGGTCGTGTGCGGAGCGGTAACCGCGGTACCATAACTGTCCGAGATCGACCGGGCGCCCGGCCAGCCGTCGATACGAGTCCTGCAGGTGTGGGGTGGTGGCGGGCGCGAAGAGGGTGCCATCAAGGGCTTTGCTGCCCATTTCGTATGGGCCAAACCCGGCCAGCAGCAGCATGCGCATTGTGGCGGCATTGTAGCCGGGAATCCGAGGGCGGCGGGAGTCGGCAGAAGCGGAGGCGAACCATGACGGCAGACAACGCACACTGGCTGGCGAGGCGCGAGGCGGCGGTCTCGCGGGGCCTGTTTCCCGGCGCGGCCATCGTCGCCGCGCGGGCCGAGAACACCGAACTGTGGGACGTGGAAGGACGGCGGTTCATCGACTTTGCCGGCGGCATCGCCGTGCTCAACACCGGCCATCGGCATCCGCGTGTGATGGCGCGTGTGCGGGCGCAGCTCGAGGCCTTCACCCATACCTGCGCCGTGGTCGTGCCGTACGCGCCGTACATCGAAGTGTGTGAGCGGCTCAATGCCATCGCGCCCATCGCGGGCGCGAAGAAGTCGCTGCTGGTCACGACCGGCGCCGAGGCGGTGGAGAACGCCGTGAAGTACGCGCGGGCGTACACCGGCCGGTCCGACATCCTCGCGTTTCACGGCGCCTTTCACGGGCGCACGAATCTGGCGATGGCGCTGACGGGCAAGGTGGTGCCCTACAAGGCGGGGTTTGGTCCCTTTGCGCCGGGCATCTGGCACGCGCCGTACCCGGTGGCGCATCGCGGCCACACCGTGGCCGAGTCGCTGGCGGCGCTCGATCTGGTGTTCAAGTGCCAGGTCGAGCCGTCGCGCGTGGCGGCGATCATCGTCGAGCCGGTGCAAGGGGAGGGCGGCTTCTACATCGCGCCGCCGGAGTGGCTGGCCGCGCTGCGGCAGCGGTGTGACGCGCACGGCATCCTGCTGATCGCCGACGAGATTCAGAGCGGGTTCGGGCGGACCGGCCGGTGGTTCGCGGTGGAACACGCCGGCGTCGAACCCGACCTGATCACCGTGGCGAAGTCGCTGGCCGGAGGCTTCCCGCTGGCGGGCGTGGTCGGGCGCGCGGCCATCATGGATGCGATCGAACCCGCGCGAGTGGGCGGCACCTACGCCGGCAACCCCGTCTCATGCGCCGCCGCCCTTGGGGTGTTCGAGGCGTTCGAGCAGGAGCGCCTCCTCGAGCGTGCGGCCGTTCAGGGCGCGCGTGTCCTGGCGCGCCTGCAGGCGATCAAGGCCGCGCGCGTTGGATTGCCGATCGGGGATGTCCGTGGACTGGGCGCGATGGTGGCGTTCGAGATCGTCACCTCGCACGGCGGTACCGAACCCAATCCCGATGGCGCGAAGGCGCTGGCGGCCGCCTGTCTTGATCGCGGCCTGATCGTCTTGACGTGTGGGCTGTATGCCGACACCGTGCGCCTGCTCTGGCCGCTCACGGCGTCTGATGTGATTCTCGACGAAGGTCTCGCGATTCTTGAATCCGCCGTGACGACACTGCGTGCGTGACGCTCGCGGACCGAGGCCGACAAGGAGCACCGCAGCATCGCGGGTACGGCGGCACCTACACCCGGCCGCAGCGGGTGTCGATCGCAACAACCGGGACGACGCCCCGTCGGGGCGCGTCACCGCGGGCGCCTCGCTGGGGGCTGTGCTGGGCAGCGGCGTGGATGTGACGGCGTCGCACGCGCGCGTCGATCGGACGGCCGGGGCGTCTCGGCCCCGCTCGGCCGGCACCTGTCGGCGCTCGCCGTGGTGGACTACACCTCCGACGATGACCTTCGTGATTTGCGTCTGATGGCGGGGCTGACCTTCCGGCTGCGATAGCCGCCCGTCGCGGCCGCATCGCGCCAGCCGCGAGTAGAATGAGCCGCCGTGATCGAAGCCCAGACTGACGGCCGTGCCGGCCGCCGCCGCGCCTTGGTCGACGCGGTGATGGCCAGTGCGGCGGCGCCGCTGATTCTCGTCGGCGGGTACGTGGCGTATTTCCTGTTCCGTGTCCGCTTCGCCGAACGGTGGCCGCTGGCGCCGTGGGGCGACGCGGCGATCCTGTTCGAGCGGTCCCGGCTCATCGTCGAGCTGGGAGACTATCCGGCGCGGATGGCCGACGGCACGATGGCCGCCGTGTTCCCGTACCCGCCCGCGGCCGTCCTGCTGTTTCGCGCCCTGGCGATGTCCCCGGCGGGTTTCATGGGCATCTGGGTCCTGCTGATCGTCGCCGGACTGGTGCTCACCCTGAGGGGGCCGCTGGTCCAGGAGGCGACGCCGGTCCGCCGGCGGTGGGTGTGGGTGGGAGCCGCGGCGCTGGTCCTGGCCGGCTCGGCTGTCGAGTGGGACCTGCGGAACGCGAACAGCAACGTCGTGTACCTCGGGCTCATCCTGGCCGGCTATACGTTGATCCGCCGCGCTCCCGGTCTGGCCGGGACCCTGATCGGTCTGAGTGTGTCACTCAAACTCTTCAGTGGGTTGTTGCTGGTGTGGCTGGCCGTGCGCGGGGCGACACGCGCGGCCGTCGCTGGAGCCGCGACCGTCGCGTTGCTCTGGGGCGTCGCGCCCGTCGCGGTGTTCGGAGTGACGGGCGCCGCGCAGCTGTATTCCGGATGGTTCGAACAGATTCGAATCGTGGCCGACCCGGCGGCCTATCAACTGATCACGGACGGCGGCGGCCCGCCGCTGGTCCCCGTGCGACGAGCCGTCATGGCGCTCACGGGTGAAGGGCCCCGCGGGTCGACCGTCGGGTGGGGGGTGACGGCCCTGCAGGTGATCTGGACCGCGGTGGTGGGGTGGTATGGGTGGCGTGCGCTCCGCGAACCCGGCGATCCGGCGCCGTCGCGGGCTGCCCTCGCCGACTGGACGGTGCTGTTGCTCGCGCCGCTGCCCTTCAACCCCTGGCTGGAGCCGTACCATGCGGTTCCCGTGGTCGTGGCCGTCATGCTCTGCCTGGTCGTGGTGGCCGACGAGAGGCTGGATGCCCGGACGCGCGGTCTGGCGCTCGTTCCGCTGGTGGTCTCGCCGCTGCTGCGGCTCAGCGGGGCGCCGTTCGAGTTTCGAGGGCTGTCCCTGTACGTCCAGTTCCTTGTGCTCGTGGCGAGCCTCGGCGCCATTCGCTCCGCGCTGGTGCGGGTGCGTCGATGAGGGCGGCATGAGACTGCTGCTGGTGGTGCCCTGGCCGCTGACGTCGCATGGAGGCGGCCAGCGACTGGCGCGTGAGCTGGCCGTGGCGCTGCGTACGCACCACCAGATCGACGTACACGTCGCCGCAGGCTCCGGCCTGCCTGGCGGCCCCGTCTGCGCGGTGATGGAGGCGCCCGCGCGCGAACATCGCCTGCCGCTGGTTCCGGCCCGTCGTGGCTGGCAGTTGGAAGGGCTCGTGCCGCTGGCCGAGCGCCTGCGTCCGGACGTCCTGGCCTTTACTTCGCACGCGTCGCCGTGCGCCGAGCAGGCGGCCGACGCGGCTCGGCGACTCGCCGTGCCGTTCGTCCTGTTGCCCGCCATCCACCTTGACTGTCGAGGACACGTCGACCGAAAGGCGCGACGGCTGTACCGAGCGGCGGATCTCGTGCTCAGTCAGTCGCCCGTGGAGCAGCGATGGCTCGCGGAGACGGCCGGCGTGAAGCCCGACCGACTGCTGCAGCTGGACGTGGGATGGTCCGGACCGATCGTGTCCCGACCACCGCGACCGGCCGCGGATCCGTGCCGGATCCTCACGGTCAGTTCGTTCGCCGCGCACAAGCAGATCGACCATCAACTGGCGGCGCTCGCGCGACTGCGCGGCCAGGGGATGGCCGCACGCCTCTCGGTGGTGGGCTCCTGCCGGGAGCCCGCCGTCTTCGACGCGCTGATCCGTCAGGCGCGCCGACTCGGTCTGGACGGATCGGTCGCGTGGTATCCCGACTGTGCCGACACCCACCTGGCCGCGCTGCATGCCGACGCGGATCTGTTCCTGTTCACCAGCCGGTCGGAGAGCTTCGGCCTGGCCGTGCTGGATGCCATCGGATACGGCGTCACGCCGGTCGTGTACCCGCATCCGGTGTACAGCCCATTGGTGGCCGCCGCCGGGTTCGGCGCCGTGGCCGCGCGGGCGTCCGTGTCTCGCCTGTCAGCGGCGATCGCCACCGCGCTGCAGACGCCGCCCGGGCATGACGACCAGCAGCGGCAGACCTGGCTGCGGCAGCGAGACTGGTCGCATGTCTCGGCCCCGCTGGCACGGGCCCTCTGCCAGCTGGCGCCCGCCCCTCGGGCGCTCGCTCCGGCGGAGTCATGACCGGAGGTCTCTCGATGCCGCCGAGTAGCCGGACGACGGTGGTGGTGACCACCCACAACTACGGCCGCTACCTGGACGATGCGGTGACATCGGCCGTCCAGCAGACCGTGGCGCCCCAGGTACTGATCATGGATGACGGGTCGACCGACGACACCGGGGCGCGCCTGGAAGCGCTGTCAGGCCGTTATCCCACGATTCGGGTCCGGCGATCCGCGCGCGCGCAGGGCCCGGCCGCCACCCGCAACGAGGCCGTGCGCCTGGTCGACACCGAGTGGCTCATCTATCTGGACGCGGACGATTGGCTGGACGCCCGTTTCGTCGAGCGGGGCGAAGCCTGGATCGACCGGTACGGCCCGGTGGATGTGTTGACGACCGACATGGTCGTGGTGCGGGAGGGTGAACGGCCGTTCAGGCGCCGGGCGCGTCCGCCCCGGACGTGGCGTGACCTGGCGCGGCGCAACGGCATCGTGCAGACCAGCTTCATCCGTCGCGACATGGTGACGGCGCTCGGCGGCTACGATCCGCAGTTGGAATTCGAAGACTGGGACTTCTGGATTCGAGCAATGAAGGCCGGCTACCGGATTGCGCGCCTGCCCGGGCCGCACCTCTACCGGCGGGAGCACGGCCTGAACAGGAGCAAGACGTGTGACGAGGCCGCGGCCACGCGCCAGATTCAGGACCGGCACTTCGCGTCTGACCCGCCGGCTACATCCACAGCAGGCCGATTCCGAATCCGTCACTGGTGGGGTCGGCGATGATCTCGATGCCGCGACGGTTCGCGCGGAGGTTGCGCCACACGCGCGGCACGTCGCCGCCCCAGCCCTGCGAGTGCGGATGGATGTCATGCAGCGCCATCAGGCCGCCGGGTCTGACCAGACGGCCGTAGTCGGCGATGTCCCGGGTGACGCCGTCGTACGAGTGATCGCCGTCGATGAACAGGAAGTCGAGGGGCGCCGATCCGAGCGCCCGGCCCACGGCCTCCCGTGTGGCGGGCGCGTGGGAATCGCCGCGGATCAGGTCGAGGCGCTGACGGCGGCGCGCGAACGCCTGGAACTGGGCGACCCGCCGTGGCTCCCAGGGATCGTCCAGTTCCCAGGGCGGCAGGTCGACGCTGATGAGGTGCGCATCGCGCGCGGCGGCGCGGGTCCAGAGAAACAGGCTGCCGCCGTAGGCCGTGCCGATCTCCAGGACGCGGCGCGGCCGGAGGCGTCGCACGATCCGATAGAGCCGGAGAATCTCCGCGCGCCGCTGCACCAGGCCGATCCGGCGTGCGCGCCGGAGCGACAGCATCGTCGTCGGCGCGGCCAGGATCGAGCGCCAGTGGCGCTCCGCGGGTGGGCCCTCGGTTTGCGGAGCCGGAGGCGGAGCGGCCGCGGGCTCCACCGTGGCGCTGGGGGAGGCGGCCGCCGCGGTGCGACGCCTGGCGAGCCAGTCGTGCATGCCGGCGCGCAGCCGCGTTTCCTCGGCCGCCCGGGTGGCGGGCGTGGGGGCCTCCCGGACCTGTTGCGCGGCGAATCGATACAACGGGTGACCCGTTTCGTGGCGGGCGTGTAACGCGCGCAGGGATGCCTGGCCCGCGTGCGAAACGAAGTCGCACCACCGGAACCGGGCCCACGGCAGCTGCCGGGTCTGGATGGCGCGGAACAAATCCACGCCGGGCGCCCCGTCGTCTCGAAATGGGGGCAGCGTCAGGTAGGTGGGGCGGTGGATCAGCAGGTGCGCGAGGTAGGCGTACAGATGCGGCATCTGCGGATGGATCTGGCCCACGAAGGCCGGAGGCGGTTCGGTACGGATCGGCAGGTGGGGCAGGAAATCGCCGATGACCTCGGTATCCGAGTCGAGGACCAGCACCCAGGGCGCGCCGCAGTGCCGCCGCAGCAGGCCGTCGAGCGCCGGGCCATGCTGCACGTTGCTGGCTGATCGATACACGCGCAGCCGGCGGTCGTCGCGCCCGAAGGCCTCCAGCACCGCGAGGGTGGCGTCATCCGACGCGTTGTCCCAGACGTGAATCTCACGGATCGCGGGACGCGGCACCAGGCTCAGTGACATGAGCAGGCGGTGCAGGTAGGCGTCGGTGTTGTAGCTGACGATCGCGATGTCGATCGCGTCGCGCAGCCCGTGGGCGGCCCCGGTCATCCTGACGTATCCTATCCGCGGTACGCCGCGTGTCCCTGGCTCCTTTTGATCCGTCGTTGGCCGCCTCCACGACGGCGCGATTGCCGTTGGCGCGTGTCGTCGATCCGCTGGCCGGGTGTCCGCACGATCAGCGGCGCATCGACTGGTACCGTCGCGCGATGCGCGATGGCGCGCGGTTCCCGCCCATTGCCGTCGTCCGCTGGGGGCGCCGGTATCTGGTGGCCGATGGGCACAAGCGGCTCGAGGCCTACCGGGGGCTGGCGCCGGCCGAGCGCGGCGCCGCGCTGGTCGTCGAAGTCTGGACCTGGCGACGCTGGCTGCGCGATCAGCTGCGCCAGGCCGGCGACAACGCGCGGAAGAACGGCCGCATCGTCAGGTTGAGCCTGACCGATCCCAAGGAAGCCCGGCGCGAGATCGCGACGACCGTCGCGCACTGGCGGCGCGTCGGCCGCTCGCTGGTGAAGAGCTACGGTCGCGGCGCGGGTCCCGCCTGAGCGCACCCCGGCGCGGCAGTCCGCCGCCCCAGCCACTCGTCCCACGGCCACTTGAGCACCCACTCGTAGCACAGGCGCCGCGCGCGAAACCGGATCCGGCCGCTCCGGCCGTCCTGGAACGACAGTTGCCACTGCGCCGGATCAAACGCCGTGGGGGTGGTCGGCCGGGCCGCAAAGAGGCGGCTGGCGATGTCACGCGCCAGGTCGACGGCGCCCGAGTCCCGCCGTGCCTCGGCCAGCACCGTTGCCGGGATGCCGGCCTCCAGCAGATCGCGCGCGAGCAGGAGCGCGACCCACAGGATGCGGCGCATGCGCGCCGCGCGCGCGCGGGTGACGACGGCAGGCCAGTCACCCACGTGCGGCGCGACGGCCTGAATGTCACTCACGAACCGGAGGGCGTCCCAGTTGTGCATCATGCCGTGGATGGCCAGCACCAGCAGCAGGTCGTCCGGCGACAGCGTTGGGATCGGCGCGCCGGCGACATGCACCGTCACGGCTCGGGCGAACAGCCCCTCCACATCCAGTCGGATGCCCTGCGTCCAGTGCGCAAACGCCACATGGATGTCCACGCTTGCCAGCCGCGAGTCCCGCGCGACCAGCGTGTCGCTGCGGCCGGCGCCCGGGAACAGGCCGTAGACCAGGGACCCGCCCCGATGCCGCGGCCGGGGCAGCAGCTCGTACCCCTCGGCGAGCAGGAGGGGGCGCACCCGCGCCACGTCCTGCGGATGGACGAGCAGGTCCAGGTCGCTCGACAGCCGGTGTCCCAGGTCGCCAAGGATGGCCGACGTCATCGCCGGGCCCTTGAAGGTGAGCGCCCGGATGCCGCGAGACCGCAGGCGTTGCAGCAGCGCGATCAGTTGCGTGGTCCGCTCCAGATTCGCCGCAATGGTGCCCAGGCGGTGTTGCTCGAGGGCGGCCACCACTTCCGGGGGCGCGGCCCACACCGGCGCCCGCAGTGAGGCGATCAGCAGTTCCTTCACACCGTGCCTCTCGGCGGTCGTCAGCAGGTGCGGCCAGTCGACGGGCCCGGCGATCGCGGGGTCCGCACGGGGAGCCGCCGGGGGATGGCTGCGGGCCCATCGGCACAGCCGCAGGTGCTCGAGGCGCCTCGGATCGGCCGTGGGAACCATCGCAGGTGATTCTAGCAGCCGTGGGATGATGCCCAGGATCATGACCGGCGACCGCCTGCGGATCCTGATGGTGTCGAACCGGCTGCCGCCGCAGGTCGTCGGCGGCGCCGAACTGGTCGCCGCGCAGCAGATGCGCGCGTTGCAGGCGCGAGGTCATGTGGTGGTGGGCTTCGCGCTCGACTGGCTCGACCAGGGAGCCCACGCGGGTGGTGACGAGGATCTGGACGTGCGGCGCGCGGCGGCCGACGAGGCGCCCCGTCTTCGGGCCGGTCTCGAAACCCGTCGCGCGCCGCGAACCGAGCGTGCGTTCGAGGGCGTCCTCACCGCCGTGGCGCCGCACGTCGTCCACTTTCACAACCAGGCCGGCCTGACGTTGCGGCTGCCGCGGATCGCGGCGCGGCGACGGGTGCCGGTGGTCGCCACCTTCCACGACGCGTTTGGTGTGTGTCCCAATCACATCCTGTTCACACCGGATGGCGCGGGCTGCGCCGGCTTCCGCTCCGTGGCCTGCGTCCCGTGCCTCGAGCGCGCGCGCGGCCGCCGGTTGTCCGTGCGCCGCCGCCTGCTGATGCCGTTCAGGAACCTGAGGGTCCGGCGTGCGTTGGCCGGGCTCGATCGATTCGTCTTCCCGAGCGGCTACCATCGCGACCTGTATACACGCGCCGGTTATCCGGCCTCGCGCTGCCGGGTGCTCGCGAACCCGATCGATCTCGCGCCCTACGGCGAGGCGCGCCCTCCGCAGCCGGATGCGTCGTCGCCGCTGCGCGTGCTCTTCCTCGGGTCGTCGGGGCCGCACAAGGGGCTGCACGTCCTGCTGGACGCCTTCGCGGCGTTGCCGCCGGGCGCCGCGCTGCTGCGCATCCACGGCCGGGACGCTCCGGACGGGCGGAGGGCACTGCAGCGCCGCTTGGGCGATCTCGGGATTCAGGATCGGGTGGTGCACGGCGGCCCGTTGCGGCCGGACGCGGTCCCGCGCGCGATGGCCGGCGCCGACGTCGTCGTCGTGCCGTCGGTCTGCGCCGAGAACGCGCCACTCACGATCGTTGAAGCCATGGCGGCGCGCCGGCCAGTCGTGGCCTCGCACGTCGGAGGCATCCCCGAACTGGTCCGGCCTGGTGTGACCGGGCTGCTCGTGCCTCCCGGCCACGCCCCGGCGTTGACGGCGGCGCTCCAGTGGCTGGCGGGGGACCGCGGCCTGGTGCGCCACATGGGCGAGGAGGCCGGACGACACATTGCGGACCATGACCTCACCGCGCATGTCGACGAGCTGGTCGGCGTGTACCGGGAACTGCGGGCGGCGCGGCGCGCGGGCCAGGACGCCGAGTGAGCGTGTGATGACGGCCACCATCTCGAGGCGCGTCGATGTCACCGACGACCTGTGGAAGTTGTGGATCACACCAGAGGGGCCTTTCCCGTTCACCGCCGGGCAGTACTGCACGATTGGCACGCATGGACTGGAGCGGCCGTACTCCATCGCCTCGGCGCCCCATGAAGCCGGCCTCGAGTTGTTCCTCGAACGCGTGCCGCCCCCGCACGGACGACTCACTCCGCTGCTGCGTGAGTTGCGAGTGGGGGAGGCCGTGACACTCAGGCCCAGGCCGAAGGGGCGCTTCCGCCTGCGCCCGGAGTTCCGGCACCACGTCTGCATCGCCACGGTCACCGGCATCGCGCCGTTTGTCTCCATGCTCCGGACGCACCTCCACGAGCCGTCGGGCGACCTGCGCTTCCATGTGCTGCACGGGGCCAGCTACGCGGATGAATTCGGGTACGACGCGGAATTTCGCGCCGCGGCGGCGCGGTATGACTTCGTGCGCTACATGCCGGCGGTCAGCCGCCCCGGGGATGCGCGGAATGCCGGCTGGACGGGCGCGACCGGCCGTATTCACACACTCATCGAACCCTACCTGGGGGCCCAGGCTCTTCCGGCGAAAGAGACGTGTTTCTATGCCTGTGGGCATCCCGGCATGGTGACCTGCGTTCAGGAACAGTGGACCGGCAAGGGTTACACCGTCGAAGTCGAGCGGTTCTGGACTGACTGAACCGGGGCTGCGGCACGGGCCTTGCATCGCTCGAGCTAGTGCTGCAACGGACCTGGCTCACGGGTTCACCCTACCGGGCTCGCACCGGGCAGGTGGGGTCTCGAGTCTCCGCGTGGGACCGCTGGCTGGCGGCGCGTGTGCAGCAGGCGATCCGGGCCGCGAATGTCCGCGTGGAACTCTGGGACGGCAGTTCGCCCTTCCCGGGCCGCGATCCGGTCGGCGATCTCGTGATTCGCGATCGGCGCACGCTGGTGGGCCTCATCGTCAATCCCGAGCTGATGTTCGGCGAAGCCTACATGGACGGCCGCCTCCAGATTCGGGGCGGCCTCGAGCCGGTCGTCGAGGCCTTGTCCCGTCTTCCGGCGCCGGTGTCGACGTGGCGGCATCGGCTGCTCGCCGCGGCGGCGCGGCCCAACTCACTCACCAGCGCGCAGCACAACGTCCACGTCCACTACGACCTCGGCAACGACTTCTACGCGTTGTGGCTCGATCCGGAGCTGGTGTACACGTGCGCGTATTTTGCGTCGCCCGACATGCCGCTCGACGCGGCACAGACCGCCAAGTTCGAGCTCGTCTGCCGCAAGCTGCAGCTGCGGCCCGGGGACGCGGTGATCGAAGCCGGGTGCGGCTGGGGTGGCCTGGCGCTGTACATGGCGCGCCGCTACGGTGTGTCGGTGCAGGCCTTCAACATCTCACGTGAGCAGATCGCGTTCGCGCGCGAACGCGCCGCGCGGGACGGCCTGACCGGGCGGGTCACCTTCATCGAGGACGACTACCGCAACGTGAGCGGACGATGTGATGCCTTCGTGTCGGTCGGCATGCTCGAACACGTGGGCCTGCATCACTTCCATTCACTGGCCGCCGTGCTGGCGCGCGTGGTGCGCCCCGACGGCGGGCGCGGCCTGCTGCACTTCATCGGGCGCGACGCTCCGCGTCCGCTCAACAGCTGGACGCGCCGGCGCATTTTTCCGGGAGCGTATCCGCCGACGCTGGCGCAGGTCACCGACGGCGTGTTGCAGCCGGCCGGGATGTCGGTGGTCGACGTCGAGAACCTCCGCCTGCACTACGCGCGCACCCTCGCGTGCTGGGCCGAGCGGTTTGCCGCCGGCCGCGGCGAGGTCTCGTCGCGGTACGGCGAGACGTTCGCGCGCGCGTGGGAGCTGTACCTGGCCGGCTCGCAGGCCGCGTTTGCGGCCGGCTGGATGCAGTTGTTTCAAGTGGTGTTCGCGCCCCGCGACGGCGCTCCCCCCTGGTGGACGCGGCCGCGTCCCCCAGAATCCGCGCCGGAGGCCGGGCGATGATTCGCGCCGACGCGCTGGTGGTGGGCGGCGGGCCTGCGGGTTCGACGTGCGCGCGACAACTGCGCCGTGCCGGCTGGGACGTGCTGGTCGTCGATCGCGCGCGTTTTCCGCGTGACAAGGTGTGCGCCGGCTGGGTGACCCCCGATGTGTTCCGCGCGCTCGAGTTGTCCCCGGAGGACTACGCGGCCACGGGCGCGACCCTGCAGCCCATCACCACGTTCCGCGCGGGAGCGATGGGGCGCGCGCTCGTCGAGGCGCGGTACCCGTCCGTCGTGAGTTACGGCGTGCTGCGGCGTGAGTTCGATCACGTCCTGCTCAGGCGCGCGGACGCGCGCGTGCAGGAGGACACCCCCGTCGAGACCGTGCGGCGGACGGCCTCGACGTGGGTCGTCAATGAACGCTTCGAGGCGCCCGTGCTCATCGGCGCCGGCGGACATTTCTGCCCGGTCGCCAGGCACCTGCGCGGCGGACCCGATACCACGCGGCCCGTCGTCGCGCGCGAAGCGGAGTTTCGCGCCCCGTCGCACACCACGGACCCGATGCCGCCGTCGCTTTATTTCTGCAGTGACCTGGACGGGTACGGCTGGTGTGTGCCCAAGGGCGACTACCTGAACATCGGGATCGGCCGTCGTGACCATCGTGATTTCGCCAGGCATGTGCGGGAGTTCATCGCGTTCCTCGAGCGTCAGGGCATTCCGGCGGGCGACGCGCGCGCGCAGTGGCGGGGCCACGCGTACCTGGCTTCGGGTGCGGGCCCGCGCCCGCTGGTGGATCGGGGGCTGCTGCTGGTGGGGGATGCCGCCGGCCTGGCGTACCCCGAGAGCGGCGAGGGGATCGGCCCCGCGGTCCGGTCCGGGCGCCTGGCCGCCGAGACACTGATCGCCGCCGGTGGACGACTGGAGGTCGACGACCTCGAACCGTACGCCGCCGCCATCCGGGACGCGCATCCCCCGGTGGTGCGCCGGGCCGGTGCGGCCGCGGGCCTGTCGGTGCCGATCGGCCGGCTGCTGCTGCGTTCGCCCGCGTTCGTGCGGCATGTCGTCCTCGATCGCTGGTTCCTGCGGACGTCGGGGGCCCACGTCCACTGAGGAGAGGAGGCAGCATGGCGCGCGCATCCGGCATCATGCACAGGGCCACGTCAACGGCTGTGGCGCTGACCGCGATGGGGCTGACCCATGCGCCGATCCTGCGTCCCGCCGTGCTGGCCGCCGTCGAGCGCCGCCTGCGCCGCCGCGCGGCCACCCCGGACCCCCGGCAGCCCGCGGCGGTCAGTGACGACAAGCTGGCGATGGGGCTGGCGTTGCTCACCGTGGCGGATCGCGCGCTGGCCGAGGGCCTGCTGGGGCAGGCGTCCCTGCGCGGCCTGCTCGACCGGCTGCTGTACGACGTGGTCGTCCGCAAGGGCGACGACCACGCCAAGCAGCTGTTCCGCGAACGGCACGGCGCCAGTCCTCCGGCCTTCCTCACGCTCAGCCCAGGCAAGACCTGCAACCTGCGCTGTGTGGGGTGTTACGCCGATGCGGGGCCCACGGCGGAGCGGCTGCCGTTTGAGACGCTCGACCGCATCGTCAACGACGCGCGTGAGCAGTGGGGCGCGCGGTTCTTCGTCATTTCGGGCGGGGAGCCGTTTGCCTATCGCGAAAGCGGGCGGGGCATTCTCGATCTGGCCGAACGGCACCAGGACTGCTTCTTCATCTCGTATACGAACGGCACGCTGATCACCGAGACCGTGGCCAGGCGCCTCGGTGCCCTGGGGAACCTGAGCCCCAGCCTCTCGGTGGAAGGCCTGCGCGAGAAGACCGATGCCCGGCGAGGCGCGGGGGTGTTCGACAAGGTGTTGGCCGCCATGGACCGGCTGCGGCAGGCCCGGGTCCTGTTTGGCCTGTCGCTGACCGCGACGCGGCACAATGCCGAGGAGATTCTCTCGGACGAGATGGTCGACCTCTTCTGGAACCGCATGGGCGTGCTTTATGCGTGGGTCTTCCACTACATGCCGATCGGGCGGGCGCCCAGCCTGGACCTGATGATGACGCCGGCGCAGCGGGTGGCGCTGCACGATCGGGTCTGGCAGCTCGTGCGTGACCGCCGGCTGTTCATTGCGGACTTCTGGAACAGCGCCACGGTGACCAACGGCTGTATCGCGGGCGGGCGCGCCGGCGGCTACATGTACATCAACTGGAACGGCGATGTCTGTCCGTGTGTCTTCGTGCCGTATTCACCGGTGAACATCCTCGACGTGTACGCCCGCGGCGGGACGCTTGATGAGGTGTGGTCCTCGCCGCTGTTCGGGGCGTTCCGCGAGTGGCAGCGCGGCTACGGGTACCGTGAGACCGGTCAGGTGTACGACGGCGGAGGGAACTGGCTGACGCCCTGTCCCATCCGGGACCATCACGCCACCTTCCGCGCCATGATCGCGCGCCACCCGGCAACGCCGATCGATGCGGATGCCCGCGCCGCACTCGAGGACCCGGGGTATGCCGAAGGCATGACGGCGTTCGGGGACGAGTTGTCCGGTCTCACGGAGCAGACCTGGCAGCGCTACGAACGCCGCGACGACCGGCGCGAGACCGTCGCCCCGCGGCGCCCGTAGTCAGGGGAGCCGGGCGGCGTCCCGCAGGACCCGCGACAGCAACAGGACGGTGCGGATCTCCGTTTCGCGGCGCCAGTGGCGAGGGATTTCCCCGCGTGCCGGCAATGTGGCGTCGAGTTTCGCCCGGTCGACGTACTGGAAGACAGGGTCATCCGCAGGCAGGGCGGCGAGGCGCCGGCTGAAGATCCCGGCGTCCCGGTGTTTCCGCCAGGCGCTGCCGGGACTCGCCGACGCCCGGGGGCCCTGGTCCCACCGCACCTCATCGGGCACGACTCCCGCCAGGCTCATCCGGAAGACGTAGCGCGGCCGGTCGGGCACGGCATGCAGGTGCGCGGGCAACGCCAGGTAGGTGGCGATCAGATCCTGATCGAGAAGCGGGTACCGGTACTCCATGCGGCGCGCGGCGGTCGAAACGTGCGCCGATTCAAATCGCAGCGCGACCGTCGGCCGCGCAAGCGCCTGAGCGAGCGCCTGGCGCGACGAGACCGCCCAGCCGTGCTGGCGATTGGCCTGCAGCGTGCGCTTCCACATGCCCATGCGCGCAGCAAAGTCGTCACGCGACGCGCGCAGCGCAAACTTCTGCCATTCCGGCCCCCGGCGCAGCAGCGCGTCCACCCAGAGGCGGCCCGGTGCCAGCCATCGGAGCAGACGGCCCACGCCCGACCCGGCGGCCAAGGCCGAGGACACGCACTGGTTGCCCCCGAACCCCGACAACAACACGCGCACGCCGGTGGCAGCCGCCGCGTCGTACAGGTCGTCGTTGTTCAGGCTGATCACGTTCGGCGGCGGTTGGTCGAAGAAGCGGCCGACGTCGTCCAGCGGATCCGTCAGGCTGCCGTCCGCCCCGGTGAGGCGGCAGTTGTGCCGGATGCCGGCGAACGCGCACACCGCGTCGATCTGCGCCCGGGCGTCTTCCGGCAGAGGCGCGTCGGGCAGTACGTCCGGCCGCACCTGAGAGAACGTGTACAGCGGCTGCCCGCGCTCGGCCAGCACCCGTTGAGCCATGGCCGCCACGCCGGAGGAATCGAGACCGCCGCTCAGCTCGGCGCCGACGCTGCCGGAGGTGGAGAGGCGACTGCGGATGGCCACCCACAACTGGTCGCGAAACGCCGCGATCGCGTCCTCCTCCCGCGGGTAGGAGGTGTCGTGGACGGTGTCAGGCGACCAGTACCGTTCGGTGCGAAGGCCGCGGTGATCGGCGACCAGCACGGTGGCCGGCGCCAGTTGACGGATGCCCCTGAACAGCGTGCGCGTGGCGTCGAGGAACAGGCGGTGCAGCAGGTCCGCGACCCACACCTCGTCGATGCGCCGGTCGACGAAGGGCAGCGGGAGCACGCCCTTGATCTCGCTGGCGACGGCGATGGCCGCGCCATGGTGCGCGTAACACAATGGGCGCACGCCGAACGGGTCCCGGGCGCAGACGAGGTGTTGCTGGGCCTCGTCCCACAGCGCCAGGGCAAAGTCGCCGCGCAGGTGTGTCGGGAATCGTGTGCCCCACTTCTCGTAGGCCGCAATGACCAGCGCGCCGTCGGAGAGCTGGCTCCGCGCCGGGGGCGCGATGTCGAGGGCGTCGGCCAGGGCCGCGCGATTGTCGAGGCGGAGGTCGCCGGTGAGGGTCACCGTGCCCCCGCGCGAGGTGGCCGGGAGCGATTCGAGTGACGGATCCGCCTGGGTCTGCAGCAGCAGGTGCCCGAGAGCCGCGTGGGCGCCGCACCAGACGCCGCGCCGATCCGCGCGCCAGTAATCGAGCGCGTCGAGCATGACGTCGATCTCGGCCAGGTCGACCGGGCCGCCGTCGAACCGGGCGAGCGCGCAGAACGTGCTCATGCGGCACGCCTCGTGACCCGGCGGGCGCCCGCATGCAGGGCGGTCCGCAGGTCGTAGGCGATCGCCGCCCGGCGCGCGGCCCACCGCATGTCCCGCCCGTTGAATGTCACCGGGGCGATCCGGAGCCGCGCCGTGAGCGCCCGCAACGCGGTGTCGGCCGCCGCGTCAATCTTGCCGGCGTCATCCCACAGCCCGTAGTACCCGTCGATGTGCCCGGGCAGCCCGTGGTCGTCGAGGTCCCGAAGGACGTCGAGCTCGGCGCCTTCGATGTTCATGCGCAGCAGGATGATGTGCGTCCCGCCGGCGGCGCCTTCGGCGCGCAGCCAGTCGGACAGGCGGACTGCGGGGACCCTGATGCTGGTGGGACCGGGTCGATGCAGCGAGTCGCTCCGCCCCCGTTTGCCTTCGGTTGCACCGGCGGCGGCATACAGACGCACGTGCCCATCGTCAGGGACATCGTGGCAGGCGGCGGCGTGCACCATGCGCACGTGGGCCGCCGTGCCGATCGCCGCGCGGGCCCGTGCGCAGGAGTCGGGATGCGCCTCGAAGCCGACGGCCGTGAACGCGCGACACCAGCGCGGCAGAACGGCACGCGCCGCGAACAGGAGTTCCTGCGCGTCTGTGTGCGTGCCGAGATCGAGGTACAACACGGGGATGCCGGCCGGCAGCGCCGGCAGGTGGAACACGGATGCCGGCCCCAGCCGGCGGCCGCGACGCGCGCCGACCCGCGTCCAGAGCAGGGCCGTATCGAGGTGGATCACCAGCGTGGTCGCCGTGCGCACGAGCCAGGACGACCGCAGCACGCGCCGCAGCGCGCCGATCAGCCGCCGGTTCCAGAGCCCCTGGGACGGGTGCCAGACGACGGACCGGACGCGCGCAAACAGCATTACAGGCCGCGTTGAATCGTCCACAGGGCCGCGTCGCGCCGCTGGTGGCCGCGGGCCGCCGTCAGGCGCGCGTCTTCGAGCGCGCCGTTGAAGGAGTCGGCGAATCCGCCGGCGCCCGGGCGCGTGTGTTCGATGGCAGGGGTGAGTGCGTTCACGCGGAAATCATACGCGCAGTCCTGACAGCACCTGCCCGATGTCGGCGTCGATCTTCAGGGTCGCGAGCGCGTCACCGCGGGTGTATCCGCGATTGACGATCGCGATGGGCCGTCCGGCGTCGCGCGCCTGGAGCACGAAGCGGAAGCCGGAGTACACCATCAGCGACGAGCCGACGACCAGTAACGCGTCGGCGGTGGCCACCGCGTCACGCGCCGACGCGTACACCGGGGCCGGGACGTTTTCGCCGAAGAAGACCACGTCGGGTTTCATCCAGCCGCCGCAGTGCGCGCAGGCCGGCGGCACGAACGCGTCGACCGACGCCGGATCGATGTCGGCGTCGCCGTCGGGCGCGGCGGCGAAGGCCGGGGCCCAGCCCGCATTGGCCTCGGCGAGCGAGGTGTGCAGGTCGTGGCGAGTGACGCGGGCCCCGCAGCCGAGGCACACGACGAGATCGAGCCGGCCGTGCAGATCGATGACCGCGCGGCTGCCCGCGCGCTGGTGCAGGCCGTCGACGTTCTGGGTGACCAGTCCATGCACCACGCCCGCGTGTTCCAGCGCCGCCAGCGCGAGGTGAGCCGGGCCCGGCTGCGCGGACGAGAATCCGGGCCACCCCGCAAAGGCCCTCGCCCAGTACCGTCGATACACCTCGGGCCGGGTGCGGAAGGCCAGGCTCATCACCGGCGGCCGTCGTTTCCAGCGGCCCTGTTCGTCTCGGTAGTCGGGAATCCCTGACGCCGTACTACACCCGGCGCCGGTCAGGACACACACCCGCGCGTGACCCTCGAGCCAGCGTTGCAGGCGGTCGGCGTGGGTGTCCATCCATTCGCATCGTAGTGCATGGCGCTGCGGCGCCGGTGCGACGGTCACGGGTACAATTCAGCCATGTCCGTCGTGTTGACCGCCCGCGAGCGCGCCCAGCTGAAGGCCAGGGCGCATGCCCTCGAACCCGTCGTCCAGGTCGGGCAGGCCGGCGTGACCGACGCCCTGGTGGCGGAAGTCGACCGCGCACTGACGGCCCATGGCCTGATCAAGGTCAAACTCGCCGGCGCCGATCGCGACGCGCGGGCAACCATGGCCGAGGCCTTGTGCGCGGCGACGGGCGCCGCGGACGTGCAGCAGGTCGGCAAGGTGCTCGTCCTGTGGCGGCCGATTCCCGAAGACGACGACTGACGTCAGGGTGTCTGTTTCAGCAGCTTCACCAGCGAGCCGATTTCGGCATACACGATGTCCTGGATGCGCCAGCCGGCCGGGGTCCGGCGCACCCGGTACTGCAGGGTCGTCGGCGTCGTTTCGTCCGGATGACGGAAGGTGACGGCGACGACGGCCGGATCGCTGGTGCCGGTCACCTTCAACGCGCTGGCGCCGGGAGCCTGGGATGCCCAGAGGGGCGAGAACCCCAGGTTGCAGATGCCCTTCGTCCTGCGCGCGCACTCCCGGTCCTTGAGCAGCAGCGCCGTCAGTTCGTCGTCGAAATACTTCGCCAGGACGTTGCGTGGCTGTGCGACCAGGGCGAACGCGGCCCCGCCCGGTTCCTCCATGACCGCTTCCCATGCGTAGTCGCGATACAACTGCGCCACGGTGCGAACGCCGTCGCCCTGCTGGCCTGACACGACCGCCGGTCCGGCGGAGACAATCACGAGTGCGAGAATGACGAACGAACGACCCTGCCTTTTCAACATGCCTGCTCCGAGAAGAAACGACCGGCGCGTACGTCGCGAGGTCGACGATCGGGATTGTGCCACACGGAACGCCGCCGGGACGTGGTGGCCACTCTGCATTGCCGTCGTCGTGGCTGTGGTTGCGCTGCCGGCGCAGGAGGGCAGTCGACTGCGTCATCCCGACGACCCGGTGTTCGCGCAACCGGCGCCCGCGCGGTCACACGTGCGCCTGGAGACCACCGCCGGGGTCGTCGTGATCGGAGTCGTGCGCGCGTGGGCGCCTCACGGCGCGGATCGCTTCGTGGCCCTCGCGCGGCACGGGTTCTATGACGGAGCGCCGGTCTTCCGGATTCGTCCGAAGACGTGGGCGCAGTTCGGGATTCCCGCCGACCCGGTGGTGGCCCAGGCCTGGCGCGGCCGGACCATCCCCGACGATCCGTTCCAGCAGAGCAATGTGCGCGGCACCGTCGCGTTTGCGTTTGCCGTCCCCAACGGGCGGACCACCCAGGTGTTCATCAACCTGCGCGACAACCGCGACACACACGACAACGAACCCTTCGTACCGTTCGGGCGTGTCACCGAGGGCCTCGACGTGGCCGATCGGTTTTATGCGGAGTATGGGGAAGGGCTGGGCGGGATCCGCGCCGGCAGGCAAGATCCCGCATTCGCCGAGGGCGCCGCGTTCTTTGCGCGTGTGTATCCCAGGCTCGATGTCATTCAACGGGCGACGGTCCGCGCGCTCGCGCCGGGGGAAGCCCGGTGACGTCAACAGTTCAAGCGGAGTGCTAGACTACCGTCACACACGAACTCAATTGGGGAGGGCACCATGCGATGGTCCGCGCGTGTCAGACAGGTCGGCGGTTGGGTCCTGGTCGTGGCGCTCGTGGTAGCCGCGCTGGCCGATCGTGATCTCGGGTGGATACTCGCGATTCCGGTCACCGGCGGCGTCCTGGCCGCGCTGGTGCTGATTGTGAGTGGGCGGCGAGGCCTTGGGGCGTCACTCACACGGCCTGACCCGTTCCAGGACTCACATTCGGACGTGATCAACTACAGCCGGTTGCGCGTGGCCGGCGTCGGGGGCGCGGGTCTGATGGTGGTGGCGGCAGCCATGGCGCTGACGTTCCCGCGCATCGGCTGGTCGGTGGTCATTTCGGCGATCGCCGGCGCGGCGTTGGCCGCGACGTGGATCGCCACCCGCCGCGAGCGTGGGTTGAACGGCGCCCGATAGCGTCTCGAGGCTGCGGGCGGCACGGTCGTGGCCACGCACGGCGATCACGAGTTTCCAGTGGTCCAGGGTGGGGGGGGGCGATGACTTCGCAGCGCGCCGCATGAGCAGACGCACCAATGCCACGCCGCTCTACATCTGGTTGAGTGGGGTGATGGCGTTGATGGCGATCGTGGGATTCTGGCCGACGTACTACGGCCCGCTGACCCGGCGTACGCTCGTGCAAAGTCCACTCATCCATCTGCACGCGGTGGTGTTCACGGGGTGGCTCGCCGTATTCGCCGCGCAGGCGGTGTTTGCCGCGACGGGACGACTGCGATGGCATGTGCGGTTCGGCCGCATCGGTATTGCCTACGGCGTCGGGCTCATTGTTCTCGGCCTCACCACGGGCGTGCTGCGAGCCGCCGCCCTTCCGCGCGGCGGGCACGCCGAAGGCCTGCTGTACGTGATCTCGGTCGACATGCTCATTTTTGCGAGCTTTTTTGGCGCAGCCGTCTGGTTCAGGCGGCGGCCGGACATCCACAAGAAGCTCATGACCGTCGCCGCCACGGCGTTGCTCGTCGCGGCGTCGGCGCGCATGTGGTTCATGCCGGCCCCACCACTCGGTCTGATCTGCATGTTTCTGCTCTGGTCGTCGCCGATGCTGGTGGCCGTGGGGTTCGACTGGCGCCACACCCGCCGCATCCATCCCGTGTACCTCCTCGGCCTGGCGGCGTTTGCCTTTCGTGTCTGGAGCGAGCCACTGGCGTTAACATCCCAGTGGGCGGCGTTCACCAATGTGGTCCTGCGGATATTGCTGTAGCGGGCCAGGTGGTCTGACGATGCGAATCCTTGTCGGTGTCGTTGCTGGTCCTGCTGGTGATGGGCCTGATGAAGGCGATGATGTCCTGGTCGCTTGTGCCGATCTGGTGTCACGCGCTGTTTACGGTGGCACTGGTGGTCATGCCGATCGTGGGTGGGAGAGCAGCGAGCCGGCGCGGCGGCTTATGGTCAACGCATGGCGACAACAAAGGACCCCGGCACGCCAGCGTCGGATAGGGCCCGTGATGTTCGGGCAAAGACCCACGTAAAGCGGACCATCGGCGACGGCCCACAAGAAGAACGGGCTCGGCTGCTGACGACACCGGGCCCCTCCGTACCTGTTCCCTGAGACCTGTTCCCTGCGACCTGGAACCGGTCCCAGTACATCCCGCCCATGCCGCTGCCAGGCCCGCCGCCCACGGGGGCTTCGGTCTTCTGAGGATGTGACTGCCTGGCCGTCTGACGTCCATGAACCCGGCTAACGTCTCGTCCGCCTTCGAACGGCGTGATTGCTTAGGATCAGGGGACAGGGAGGCAATGACATGAAGATTGTCTGGCAGGCGATTGGCGCGGCTGTACTGGCAGCCGCCGTGAGCGGGGCCGTGGCTGACGCTCAGAGCCCGGATGACAAGGCCGTTCGCGCGGTCATCGAGCAGTACTTCAAAGGCCACTCGACCGCGCTCGCCGACGAGATGCGCAAGGCGTTCCTGCCGACCGCGCACATCGAGGGGAACCGCAACGGCGCCTTTACCTCGTGGACCGTCGACCAGTACGTGGCGAATTTCAAGGGCCAGCCGGCAGCCGACGAAGCCCAGAGAAAACGCACAATCGACCGGGTGGACATCGTCGGGACGGCGGCGATGGCCAGGGCGACGCTGGTCCACGGCGCCACCACGTTCACGGACTATTTTGTGCTGCTCAAGGTCAACGGCGAGTGGAAGATTGCCAACAAGGTCTACCACGCCGCGCGGTGACGGGCTCGGCTTTCCGGTCGGTGGTCTCGCCCGAGCCGGATCGCGCGTCCTCGTAAGCGGCGGCCCGCCATCATGACGCACCGGCTGCTGGCCGTCGGACTGATGGCCGCCTCTCCCTTCTGCCACATGGAGTTCCTCGTGATCCTGGCGGTCGCGCTCTGGCGCCACTGACGTGTGCTCGTGAACGGCTGGCGCTGCGACACACGCTCGACTACACTGCGCCAAACCGCCCGAGCACTCTTGATGAGCACCGTTCCCGAGTCCGTGACCGATTCCGCACAGTCGCCCACCGGTGTGGCTCCCACGGCGTTCCAGGCGCCTCACGCGCGGTGGAGTGTCCTCACCCGCATCGCGTTCAGATTCACGTGCATCTACTTTGCGCTGTACATCCTGCTGACACAGATGTTCGGCGGCATCGTGGGCCCGCTGGTGGCGCTGCTGCCGGCCGGCAGCGTCACGTTGCCCGCTTCGAGCTGGACGGTGCAGACAGCCGTGACGTGGCTCGCGACCACTGTGCTGGGCTTCTCGTCACCGCTCGTCACACGGAGCGGCAGCGGCGACAAGCCGTTCGACCTCACCTTGATCGTCCTGATCGGCATCGTCTCAGCCGTGGGAACGGTGGTGTGGTCGGTCATCGCCCGGCGCCGTGAGGCGCATCCAGGCGCGCAGAAGTGGTTCCGCCTGTGGTTCCGGTTTGGTCTCGGCACGACGATGTTGTCGTACGGGATGGTGAAGTTCATTCCGCTGCAGATGCCGTTCCCGGGGCTCACGCGCCTGCTCACGCCCTACGGCAACTTCTCGTTGATGGGCGTGATGTGGTCGAAGATTGGCGCGTCGCCGGCCTACGAGACGTTCACGGGCGTCATGGAGTTGACCTGCGCCGTGTTGCTGTTCATTCCCGGGCTGACCACGGTGGGCGCCCTGTTGTCGTTCATCACGTCCACGCAGATTTTCGCGCTGAACATGATGTACGACGTGCCCGTGAAGCTGTTCTCGCTGCACTTGATGATCCTGTCGCTCGTGCTGCTGGCGCCGGACGTGCGGCGTCTGTTCCGCGTGATGGTGTTGCGCCGCGGTGTCGAGGACGCGCCGGAACCGCCGCTCGCGCGGCGCGTCTGGCTGCGGCGCGGACTGGCGGCGTTGCAGGTCGTCTTCGGCGCGTGGCTGATCTTCAGCAGCTACCAGGGCACCATGCAGAGCTACGCCACGTTTGGCGCAGGCGCCCCGAAGCCGCCGCTGTACGGGATTTGGGACATCGAGCGGATGGAGATCGACGGCGTCGAGCGCGCGCCCCTGGTCACCGACTACGACCGCTGGCGCCGCATGGTCATTCAATCGTCGACCGCGGTGTCGTTCCAGCGCATGAACGACACGTTCCAGTCCATCGCCGTGCGCGTGGATGCCGAGGCGAAGACGATGACCTTCACGCGCGGCGCCGGACCGCAGGCGGCTGAGATAGGGACGTTCACGTTCGAGCAGCCCACGCCGGATCGGCTCATCGCCCAGGGTACGCTCGACGGACGCGCGATGCGGCTGGAGACGCGGCGCTTCCCCCACGAGCAGCTCCAGATGCTCAACAACCGGTTCCGCTGGATCCAGGACTTTCCGTTCAACCGATGACGCGGCCGGCCGGCGCGTCCGCGCTTGACGCGATCGTGGTCGGCTCGGGGCCCAACGGGTTGGCTGCGGCGATCGTGCTCGCGGAGGCCGGGCTGTCCGTGCGTGTATACGAAGCGCAGGACGAGCCCGGCGGGGGACTGCGGTCTGCGCCTCTCACGGGCCCCGGCTTCATCAATGACGTGTGCGCCACCGTGCATGCCCTCGCGCTGGCGTCGCCGTTCCTGAAGACGCTTCCGTTGGCGGCGTACGGCTTCGAGCCCGTGCACGCCGAGGCGCCGTGTGCGCACCCGCTCGATGATGGAACCGCCGTGGTCATCGAGCGCTCGGTGGACGCCACGGCCCGCGGGTTGGTGCCGGCCGACGGACGCGCCTATCGCGCGTTGTTCGCACCGCTGGTGGAGGACGCCGATCGCGTGATGGAGGCCCTGCTCGCGCCGCCCGGCCGCAGGCACCCGTGGGTGATGGCGCGGATCGGGCCGACCGCCGTGCGATCGGCGCAGGGACTCGCGCGGCGCTTCGGCGACGCGCGCACGCGGGCGATGCTGGCCGGTGTGGCGGCGCACGCCGTGGTGCCGCTCGACTCTCTCGGCACGGCGGGCTACACGCTGGGCCTGGGTCTGGCGGCCCACGCCTACGGCTGGCCCGTCGCACGTGGGGGATCGCAACGCCTGGCCGCGGCGATGGTGTCGTACCTGTCCCAGCTTGGCGGCGAGGTTGTGACGGGCGCGCCGGTCGCGTCGCTCGACGACCTGCCGCCTGCGGGCGCGGTGTTGTGCGACGTCTCGCCGCGGCAGCTTCTCGCGCTGGCCGGCGCACGTGTCCCGCGCGGTTATGCGCGCCGGCTCGCGCGTTTTCGGCACGGCCCCGGCGTGTTCAAGATGGACTGGGCGCTGAGCCGGCCGGTGCCCTGGCGTGCTGACGGCTGCCGCCGCGCGGGCACCGTGCATCTGGGCGGTACGTTCGAGGAGATCGCGGACTCGGAGCACGCCGCGTGGACCGGCCGCGTGCACGATCGCCCGTACGTGCTGCTGGTGCAGCCGAGCCTGTGGGACCCGACGCGCGCGCCGGCGGGGCGGCAGACCCTGTGGGCGTACTGCCACGTCCCGCACGGCTCGACCGCCGACATGACCGCGCGCATCGAGGCCCAGATCGAGCGCTTCGCGCCGGGCTTCCGCGACTGCATCATCGAGCGGCACGCCCTCGATCCGGCCGGCATGCAGCGGCGCAACGCGAATCTGATCGGCGGCGACATCGCCGGCGGCGCGGGCGACCTGCGTCAGGTGTTGATGCGGCCCGTCGCGAGTCTCTCTCCCTACGTCACCCCGATCCCCGACGTGTATCTGTGTTCCTCGTCGACGCCACCGGGCGTCGGCGTGCACGGCATGGCGGGTTACTTCGCGGCCAAGGCCGCGCTCGGCCGGACGTTCAAGCGCAGCTAGGGTGCGCACCAAGAAGACGGGCCCGGCAGTTGACGCCACCGGGCCCCTCCGTACCTGTTCCCTGAGACCTGTTACCTGCGACCTGTCACCGGTCTTCGGCTCGGGAATGTCGGCCACCATCGCTTCGGTGGTCAGCAGCAGCGAGGATGACCGCCACGTCGCCGACCAGCGTGGCCATCCGGCAGCATTTCGCCACGTGGCGGTGTAAGCTGCGACGCGGCATGGCGACTGCAGGTTATTCGGGAACGCCGCTCCATCGGAAGCTCGGGTTCAAGGCGGGGACTCGCGCCCTGCTGCTGGAGGCCCCGCCGGAATACCCTCAGTGGGTCGGCGATCTTCCCGAGGGCGTGGTGTTCCTGACGTCGCTCACGCCCGACGTGAGCCTCGTGCACGTGTTTGCCGTCCGGGCCTCGAAGCTCCGCCTGCATCTCGAGCGACTGCGCCGGGCCATCGCACCCACGGCGGCCATCTGGGTGTCGTGGCCGAAGAAGGCCTCCAAGGTGCCGACCGACATCACCGAGGACGTCGTGCGCGACATCGCGCTGCCCCTGGGGCTCGTGGATGTGAAGGTGTGCGCCGTGACTGACGTGTGGTCGGGGCTGCGGCTCGTCATTCGGAAGTCCGGACGATGACAGACGATGAGGCGCCTGCCGGACGTCCGTGGGGGGATCGGGCCGGAGGCTGTGATGGCGGCGCCCGCCGGAGAGGCGCGTGCGGCTACCTGTGCCGCGAATGAATCGTCGTGTCCCAGGATCCCGTGGCGGTCTCTCGCACACGGAGACCCGTGACCGCGCCGTCGGCATCCCGCTCGAATCGCACCTGTGCGCGACTGCGGTCGCCGATCGCCCATCGATCGTCACCCAGGTACCGGAGCGGCGCGAGCGCACGAGGTCGCTCCGTGCGCGCGATCGTCATATACCCCCGGGCTTCGTCAAAGGCCACACGGTACCGCTCCCCATAGTCACCGGCATACGCCGGCAGGTCGACTGCCGGCGGCCCGGCAGGCGCGGTCAGACGGGCGCGCACATCACCAAGGGCGCGTCGTTCGTCGTCGGACGAGGCGGCCTCGGCGAGGCGATCGAGCGCGAGCCGGTGCGCTGTCCGCAGCGCGTCAACCGAGTCGGCAGGCACGTCGGGGACGACGCCGACGCCTTCCCAGTCTTTCCCGGTCCGCGGGTTGAACGAACGCGCCACCGGCACCTGAACGGCAAAGCCATGCGGCAAGGGATGAAACTGACTCGAGTGGGCGGCCCCCGTCGTCGTCTCGCCGACGATGACCGCTCGCCCGAGACCCTGGAGGCTGAACGACATGTTCTCGGCGGCCGAGCCCGTCGCGGCGTCCACGAGAACGAACAGCGGCACCTGAGACAACCGGCCACCACCACGTGCGGGATCGTTCGGGTAGTCGGTTCGTCGTTGTCCGTCGCCCTCGCGATACTCACGAGCGGTGATCACCACGGGCGCTTCGGGCAGAAAGTGGCTCGAGATGAACTGGTTCATCCCGTCCGAGCCACCCGGGTTGCCGCGCAGGTCGATGATGACCGCGTCGGCGTGCGCCACCATGGCCATCACGGCCTCGGCGGTTCTGCGCGCCGCGGCGGTCATCCCCGGGAACTGATCGAGAGCGATGACCGCGACGTTGCTCTCGAGAATCTGCACGCCGGAGAAGAAGTGATTGGCGCGGCGTTCGCGGGTGTCACGCTCACGCGCGCCGTCGGCCGTGCCGGCAATGCCCAGCCGTCCGCGGTGCACGTCGACGGCACGGGGGTGTTTCGACGGCAGGACGTGGAGATGGCCGTCGGGCGACACGCTGCGTAGCCGGTCGTTGACCGCACGCGCGAACGCCTCGGCGGAGGGTTCGGCGCCCAAGGGAAGAACTTCAGCCTGCTCTACGATGCCGGGATTGTCAGCCTCGCGCCGCTCTATGATCTGCTCTCAACGATCGTGTACTCCGACCTGTCG